>JBBSBW010000001.1:0-244208 GCA_038250865.1 Thermoanaerobaculia bacterium
CGACGAAGCGGATCAACTGGGTGGCTTGAGGGAATTCGTAGGTGGCCTCACCCAATTTCTGGGTGACATGAGCGAATTCCTGTGTGGCTTCGCCGCAATCTGTGTGGCGTCAATGATTTTCTCGGTGGCTTCAACGAATTTCTCAGTGGCTCCGATGATTTCCTGTGTGGCTTCAGTGAATTTCTCAGTGGCTTCGGCGCTCCGGTCGGTCGCTTGAAGGTTCTTCTCGGTGACCTCACCGTTCGGTTCGTCGGCTCCAGCGATTTTTCGCGTCGCTTAAACCCTCACGCACACCCGCTCGGCGTTTTTCCCGGCGGCCTGGGGACTTTATTCGGCGGCTTCGGGGATTTTCGCGCAGAGCTTTCGGTAGCGGAGGCGGAAGCGACCGCTTTCGCTATCCACCGGAGCGAGGACGCCGTCCTCGATCAGCAGCTTGAGGTTGCGCCGCGCGGCGCCGCGATCCAGCGGGTGGCCGAGCGCGCGATTGAGATCCTCATGATCAAAGACCTCGGGCAGATCTTCGTACACCCGTTCGATGTCCTCGATCACGCCCCAAGCGCCGCGCCGAGGAGGCCCGGCCGGAAGCTCTGCGGGCGAATCCGGCGCGGCCACGTTCCCCGCCGTAGCGGAACCGTCCCCCAGAAACCGAGTCGGCCCCCCGAACGCCAGACCCTCGATCTGCGGCAGCAGCGGCACACCCCCCGCGCCGGAAGCCAGCCACACCAAATCCAGCGCCCGAATCTGCGCCAGCCGCGCCGCCTCGGAAATCGCGATCGTCGTCTGATGCTGCTCGTCGATCCGCCGCCGGTGCTCCTCGTACTGTTCGCGGGTCAACATGTGACTGGGGATTGCAGCACAGAATCGCGGAGGAGGGAACCTGGGGCACTCACCTCCGGAAATTTCGCCCCCGGTGCAGCTTCATCGAGTCGTTGAAGCGCGGCGCCAAAGCCTTGGCGGCCGAGCCGCCGCTCGTGCTCGTCCGCCAGTGGCAGTCGATCAACGAGCCAAATTTGACAAAGAATGGCACCGATCCGGCAATCTAAACCAAAAACTTGTCTACACCGTTTGGGAGTTCCGCAGGCCCCGGCCTGATTCTGGGCACTGAAGGTATTTCACGGCTCGGCAGGTCTCTTGCATTATTTCGGTTGTTGAATAGCACCTGTCCCGAGATGCCCGTTCAGTGTCGGGGATCCAGGGAAAAACTCCGCCCTGGGAAGGTGCGGTCGTGTGCACCGATTCCAGAGGAGGAAAGACTCATGACTACGAAGTTCAAGGTTTTCATGTCGATCATCGTCTTGATCTTCGGTTCCTTGCTGGCCAATACCGTACGCATGTACCTGTCACCTCGCCTGGATGTGGGATTTCTGGCGGTGAAGCAAGATGTCGTACACCTGCAGAATTGGCGAATCGCGTTTTATATCCATGTCTTTAGCAGCGTCTTTGTCATTTTCATCGGTCTGACCCAATTTTCTCAAGGCCTCCGACGGCGTTACCGTTGGCTGCACGTCCTGATGGGGAGAGCATATGTCGCCATCGTACTTTTGATCGCCGGTCCTACGGGGTTCATTCTGGCGCTTTACGCCTTAGGTGGCCCCCTGTCGAAGGGCGGGTTTCTGGGTTTGGCGATCCTCTGGCTCCTCTTCACGTTTCTTGCCTATCATCATGCCGTGAGGCGAAACATCAAGCAGCATCAGAACTATATGACCCGAAGCTATGCCTTGACGCTGAACGCCATCACCGTCCGATTTCTCGGCTATCTGGCCGTGGCTTTTCCGATCGTCAGTCAGCTGGAGGCCTACCGGATCTCTTCGTGGCTGGCCTGGATGATCAATCTGTCCTTGGCCGAGTTGCTGATCCGAGAACGAGACTCCAGACCGAGGGTTTCAGAGCAACAGATCGGTCCTTCGAAGTCGGAAAAGCCGATTCACGCTCAAAGAGGGCTCGCTCTGGGGAAGTGACCAGCGTTCCGGCGATCGGAGGCCTAGCGGATTCACACGGCGACGATTTCGACCAGGTGGCCGATCGCGCGGAAATCGTCCGGGTTTCGGGTGTAGAGCGGAAGGCCCGCAGCACATGCGGTTGCCGCGAGGAGGAGGTCGACGGCGCGAGCACCTCTTGGCTTTCGTCCCGCTGCCACGACGGCGGAATAGATCCTGCCAGATGCGCGTGCCGCCTCAGTGTCGAAGGGCTGAGGATCGAACGCGGCTTCCGCTCGCTGGAGCCGGTCCTGGCGGCGTGCTCTCTCTTCAGGATCGATTGTGGCGTACGGCCCGGCAGTGAACTCGGCCATCGTGATCGCGCTGATGCCGATCTCGATAACCGTTGCGCATGACGACGAAAGACTCTCCCTGATCGAGTCGCCGCATGATCTCGCCGCTCTCATTGCGAAGTTCTCGCTGGGTGATGGATTCAGCCATGATCGAACCGTAGCGCGCGGTGCTACCGTTGTCGAGGCGAGATTTCAGGCGGCGGTTTCCCTGCTCAGTGCCTCGTGCAGGTCCCAGTCGGCTTGGAGGTGCATCCAAAGCTGCGGCGTGGTCTCGAAGCGACGGGCCAAGCGGAGGGCGGTATCTGCCGTGATCCCTCGCTTGCACAGCACCAGCTCGTTGAGCCGATTGAGAGAAATGCCGAGCTGTTGGGCCGCGCTGGATTGGGTCAGGCCCAGCGGCTTGAGAAACTCTTCGAGCAGCATTTCTCCCGGGTGAACCGCCGGACCCAGCCAAGTGGCATCACGAGTGATAATCTTCGCAGCAGACTTCGTAGGCATGGTTCCCTCCCCAGCGAAAAGTCAGACGGTATTGGTCGTTGACTCGAATGCTATGGCGCCCGCGCTGATTCCCCTTCAACGCTTCGAGCCGGTTGCCCGGAGGGCTTGCGAGATCGGAAAGGACAAAGGCAACGTCGAGCCACTTCAGCTTCCGTTGCACCACGGGCCAGAGCGCCGTTGGGATTCGTCGGGCCGCTCGGCTCGGACGAGCGCAGAAGACACGCTTCAGGCGCGGGCGTTGCTTCAAGGCGAGACCGTACCGGATCTGATGCAGGAAATCCTCAGCGAAGCCTTGCAGGAGCGCCCGCTGGGGGAGCGAAACGGGCATCTACGGGGCCAATTTCTGCTCCAGCGAGATTCCGATCCCTGGCGCGAGCACCTTCGGAAGAGTAACTTTCGTCCTTGAGAGCCTGGATCCTCGACACCGGTCCCCTGGTCGCCTGCCTCAGCTCCTGCGGCGCCAACCTTTCGGATCACGGCTGGCGTGGTAGCAGGCGACGACGATCAACTCGTCATTTTCCAATCGGAAATAGAGGCCGTAAGGGAAACGCTTTAGCAGAGCCCGCCGGGTGTTTCTATGCACTCGCGGACAGGCCAGCGGTAGGGCGGCTGCGAGCGCCTCGGTCTGGCTGAGACCCTCCAGGAACTCTTCACCCAAGCCCGCTCTTTGTTCCTCGTACCAGCTGTAGGCTGCTTTAACGTCCGCGCTCGCTCGTCGCTGGTAGGTGACCTTGCGGCGCTCAGGCGCCACGCCGCGCTTCCTTCACCACTTCGTCCCATGAAAGACCGTCGGGACCATTACGTTCCAACTCGTCGAGCCGGTCATCCAGGTCTTGCCGCTGCGCACCGGTCAAGGGGATCGCCTCAGCTCGGTGGCTCAAGCTTTCCCAGAGGCGCTCGATCAATCCGAGACGCTCTTCGGAAGAAAGCTCGTCGAAATCGATCGCCGGTAGCGCCATGGGTGAAGTATGCCACGGCTCGGCTCAGCGTGAGAGGCCTTCCCGCGCGGCCTTCCCGCGGGGGTTTCGTAGCGGGGAAAGGTGCCACCCTAACCTGACGTCGGCGTTCCGGCGACCGGAGGCCGACCGGATTCACACGGCAACGATTTCGACCAAGTGGCCGATCGCGCGGAAATCGTCCGGGTTTCGGGTGTAGAGCGGAAGGCCCGCAGCACATGCGGTCGCCGCGAGGAGGAGGTCGACGGCGCGTGCACCTCTTGCCTTTCGTCCTGCTGCCACGACGGCGGAATAGATCCTGCCAAATGCGCGTGCCGCCTCAGTGTCGAAGGGCAGAGGATCGAACGCGGCTTCCGCCCGCTGGAGCCGGTCCTGGCGGCGCGCTCTCTCTTCAGGATCCGCTGTGGCGTGCGGCCCGGCAGTAAGCTCGGCCATCGTGATCGCGCTGATGCCGCTCTCGATCGGGAGCCGATCCGGCTCGATGTGCTCGAGATCAATGACCACCGAGGTATCGAGGATTCCTTGGGCGTGTCGCTGATCAGGCACGGGGGGGGGACGTCCTGGCCTGCCCACGCATCAAGGTCGGCACGGAACCGGTCCGGGTCGATGGCCGGCGCGTTCTTAAAGATGGCGACGGCTGCCACTGTGGGACGAACCGGTGTCGCCGCAGCGGGGTCAGTTCTCCCACCGGTGCGCCGTTGCGCGTGACGATGAAAGACTCTCCCTGATCGAGTCGCCGCATGATCTCGCCGCTCTCATTGCGAAGTTCTCGCTGGGTGATGGATTCAGCCATGATCGAACCGTAGCGCGCGGTGCTACCGTTGAGCCGACGCGGTCGAGCGCTCCCTATTCTACTGGCGAGAAGATCATGCTCCGGGTTCCGCTTGGTGCTGCCATCCGCGGATCACTGCGGCGGCCGTCAACTGCTTCGATTTCTTCTTGATCTGCCCTTCTTCGAATCCGGAAAAGTCGATGAAGGCATGCTCCGGAAAGGGGGTTGGATCTGCCTGGACGGCGAGGTCGAGGTGAAGGCACTCCCCTTGTGTCACCGCCAAGACACCTGCCGAGGCGTACCCCAAGGCTTCAGTAAAGTGACGCCATGATCCCGCGGCGCTAATTTGATCGCCATCGTAGACCGACAGGCGTTTTTGATCCTTCGGGGTAGGACGAAACACTTGCGAGGTCACACGATTGAGTTGTACCCAGGACGGATGGACTTGGCGCAAAAGAAAGGTCTCGTTCGTCATGCGGAGCCGCCCGGCAATCGGCGTAGTCTGTCGGCGAGCCACTTCCATCCGTCGGGCTCGCTAAGTTGCAGTTCCTTCAGTTCCTCCGCTTCCGTTTTCAGATCGAGTTCGTGCCATTCGCCCTTGTGTCCGACTAGGTCGATCTCCAGGGTAATCTCGTACGGCGGAAGAGACCATTCTGCCTGGATACCACCCTCGGCAACCGGGTACAGATAGGGCAGTCGAAGTTCATCCGGGAAATGCTCCGAGAACGCCTGTGAAAGCCAAGCGAGCCCTGAGGCGCTTGGTGCGATTCCCCTCCCCTCGAGCCAGCCATCCTTGAGGATGCGGAGCTGGTCCAGTCGCGCAGGAACATCCAGCGGATCGAGGAGGGTGACATGCTCGACGGACTCAAAACTCTGTAGGTTCGCGCCTCGGCTGAAGTTGCCGACGCCCTGGACCAGTACGCGCGCGCCATTCTTGTAGCCGATGAACGCCTCCAGGACGGCTTCAAGCGTCTGGGTCTCGAGCGGCGCCTTTATTTTTCGGCCGTCGACCAACTGAATCTCAAAAGTCTTGTCGTCCTGGTCTGCCTCAGGGATGAGACCTCGAATGGCAGTTTCTTCCGTAAGGCTCACGGTTGTGGCCGAGGCGAATACCAGCTTCCGCCGGGTCTCTCTCGTCAGCCGGGAGGGAGCTGGCTGGAGGGGCGTCGTGAATTCCATCGCTTCACCTTCGCGCAGGCTTCGTCCAATCCGATCAAAGTAGCTTAGAGCTTTATCGGGCAGATGATCTCCGATCGCTTTGTTCCGCTCGGCCGCACCGATGGCGCCGACGATCGCTTCCCTGGCCTCTTCGAAGTAGTGCTGGCTGTCCGGTGGGAAGAGGAGGGAAGTTGCCAGGAAGAGGCTGATGACCGGCACGGCGCTCCCTTCTTCCACTCCGGTCAGCTTTAGCTCGATGCCCTCGGTGAATCTTCTTGGCGAACGTCGCCTCTCGGGGTGTGCGCAGAGGAACTTCCACTTGGCAACCTCAATGACCATTTCCTCAATGACCGCCAAGTCCTTGAGAACTTCAAGTGGAATCGCGCGATTCTCAAAACGCGACCCTACCAACCGAGGACGCAGGAAAGGAATCTCCGTCATCAGGCTACCTCTCGCGAAGAGCCGGGCCGAGCGGGCCTCGAACGGTTTCGAGATACAGGGTTTTCACAGAAGAAAACTATCACGGGCTCTCCGGTTGGCGTCTGGAGTGTCCCCCCTACCCCTCCAACCCCGAATCCTCCAACAAAGCCTCCAACAACCGCGCCAGCTTTGCTGCCGCCGCTTTCCCGGCGGCCAGCACCTCGTGGTGATCCACCGGGCCATCGGTCAAGCCCGCGGCGGCATTCGATACCAGCGATAGCCCAAGGCAACGCAAACCCATGTGCCGCGCCGCGATGACTTCTAGGACGGTGGACATGCCGGTGATGTCGCCGCCGAGAAGGTGGTAGGCGCGGACTTCCGCGGGGGTTTCGTAGCAGGGGCCGGAGACGCCTAGGTAGTTCCCTTCTCCGATGTGGATGCCGAGGCTGCGGCCGGTTTCTTGGGCTCGCTCGCGGAGGTTGGCGTCGTAGGCGTCGCCCATGTCGGGGAAGCGGGGTCCCCAGGCGGGGGGGAGGTCGCCGCGCAGGGGATTGAGGCCCGAGAGGTTGATCTGATCGCGGATCGCCAGCAGATCGCCGGGGCGGAGCGCGGGGTTCAGGCCGCCGGTCGCGTTGGTCAGGATCAACACCCGGGCGCCGAGCAGGCGGCCGAGGCGGATGGGAAAGGCGACTTCGTGCGCCGAGTAACCCTGGTAGCTGTGGAGCCTGCCGCGGAAGTAGAGGACCGGCCGATCAGGAAGCGGGGCGAGGATCTCGACCGTATGTGGGTGCCCCTCGATCGCGTGGATCGGGAACGGCATCAGGTCGGCGAGCGGGACGGGGCCGTGGACCGGTGGCCCAAGATCGACCGCGAGGCCGGAGCCGGAGACCAGGATCACGCCCGGCCGGGGCCAGGCTCGCGCGTCCCAAGCTTCGACTGCAGCGTCGAGTTCGGCGCGGTAGTCGTACGTATCGGATGTGGACATGGGGTGAGATCGTAGCAGGAAGGTCGGGTATCGATGGGGTGATGGCTCGCCAGGCTCCAGCCTGGCCGCACCGCGATCAACGGCGCTCTCTACCTCGCGAGCCGCCGATGGAACGCCGCAGCGGTCGCGAAGAACTTCGGTGAACTCTCGGATTTCGCCATGTCCCGGCAAGCGTACCGTGCGGCGAGCGCCTTACGGCTCGCGGATCAGCTCTTCCTCCGCCGTTTTGGGCCGCAGCTCGATGGTCCGTCGGCGCAGCCGTTCCACCTCTTGGAGCAAGGCATCCCGGGCGCTTGGGTCGGAGGTGATCTGACGTTTATCCAGCAGCAGGAGGGCCTTGAAGACCAGCGCCTCGAATCCGTCCGCCTGCGCCTCCAGTGCCCTCTCCTCCAGCTGCAGGTCCAACTCAATGATCTCGGCTCGTGCTGTGCCCGTGAGGTCATGGTCGCGATATAGACGGTTCCAGGCGATTGCGCCTGCGCGCCAAAGATCTCCGTACATCTCCCGGCCTCGATAGGTCAGCATCTCCTCCAGGCTCTCTTGGAGCCGCCCCTGCTCGAGAAAAATCCCGAACAGGAGATACGGAATGTAGGCAGGATCCAAACGCCCGCCCTGCCACCGGGCGAGGATCTCCCGTGCCTCGGAGCGGCTCTTTCCTTGCAGCTTCTCAGCGAGCCCCGGTTCCTTGCTCAACAGCTTCTTGACCGCGCCTTCGAGCAGGGTGTCGCCTTCGATCTGGAAGTTGACGGTCACCACGTAGTAGACCTTGACCGGCCGGCCCTCGAAGATCGCCGGCTTGAACTTCCAGGTGAGAACGCTCTTGACGGCCGCCCGGTCAAGCCCGAGCGGCAGGTTCTTCAAAACCTCGACGTTCGTGACCCGTCCCGTCTCGTCGATGATCGATTCGACGATGACCGTGCCCATGAGCCCCGCGCTCCGCGCCAACTGACTGTAGACCGGCGACTCGCCCGAGAGTTTCTCGGGCCGACTGACGTCCGCTCCGACCCGAAAGGGGGTGCCGGTGTCCGTGGGCTTCGGCTCCTCCAAGGCGGAGGCTCCCGCGGCGAAAAACAAGAGGAGGACAAGAGGGCCGAGAGACCGCATGGCATTCTCCTAAGGAGCTTTAACCGATGTCTGCTGACCTTCATGACACGGTCGGGCCACCGGAGGTTTAGATTCCTACCGCTTCGGCCGCAGCCACCGGCCGTACCACTCCACACCCTCGCCGGCCGCATTCCGTACGCGATTCCCGAGCTTCGGCGGCGGCGACTCAGCCGATCTCGGCCAACTTTTACCGCCAAGCCCACTTACTTGCTTAGAGCCCTCCGAGTTTCGCTTTCGGAGTAAACCCACCAGCGCTCGGCGAGTCCCCGTGAAGGCTCCTCGTGGAGAACGCCGAGCGGGCTGAGCACGAGCGAGCGGATCGCTTCCGCAACGCCGAAGGCCTGCTCGGAGAACTCAAAGAGAAAGCCCGGCGGTTGCCCGAAGTGGAAGGTCGGGAGGTGGTCGCAGCGCTTTGGCTCAAAGCGCCAATTGAAGGCTTCCGCCCCGATCAACTCGTCACTCCGCGACAGGTACTCGACATTTTGCTCTGAGGAATAGGAAAGTCTCGAACCGAATGGGCACTGACCCCGGGCGGAGGCAAGCTCGGCCCCTACGTGTGCAGGCGAACTCATCCGTCACTTCATGCGCCCGCCTAGCGGTTTCAGGAAAAGGCCCTTCGGCATAGACCATTCGGAGTATCATCGTCGCCTATGCAAGTCGCCACGGGAACCGTCGTTGACGGGAAGATCGTTCTGGAAGGGGTTTCCCTCGTAGAGGGAGCGGTCGTGGCCGTCGTCGCTCGTGGGGCGGACGAGGGGTTCTCGCTCACGGAAACGCAAGAGGACGAGCTTCTCGCCGCCATGGGCGAGATCGAACGAGGCGAATACGTCACGCTCGAAGAATTACTGCAGACGTTGCCACGATCCGGCTGAGCATGGCGTTTCGGGTCAAGATTTCCTCCCGAGCAGCGAGCCATGTAAGGAAAGCGGCCGATTGGTGGGAGCAGAATCGCCCGGCCGCTCCAGGGGCGATCGGTGCTGACTTCGGCGAAGCTGTCGCCTTCCTGGCCGAGCAGCCAGGAATCGGTGCCAAATACGAAGGAACGCGAACCCCGGGCGTAAGGCGCCTCTTCCTTGGCCGGGTCGGGTACTTCATCTACTACAAGGTTGAAGACGGTACTCTCCAGGTGCTCGCGCTGTGGCACGCGAGCCGCGAGCGCCAGCCGCGAGCGCCAGCCGGAGCTGTGAGGCCAATCGGCGGGTCCTCCCCGGCCCCTATCTTCCTCCTTTTAGGGACTGTCCCTTGGTCGTGTTCGATAATGGCTCGGGAGGATTCAGGCGCAAAATGAGTTCCTGAGGCGCCAAACTGAGCTATCGTTCGCGCCGCACCTGCGGGGCCGATTCGACCGGCTCCGACTTCATTCCTGCGAAGAGTCCCCATGTCCGAGCTCGACGAACAGATCCAGAACCGGCGGGACAAGCGCGATGTGCTTGCCGCCGCGGGAATTCCCACCTATCCGCAGCGCTTCGAGTGGGATCTGGAGCCTTCGGGCGTCCATGCCACCTATGGCGAAAAGACCGCCGAGGAGCTGGAGGGCGCGACGATCCGGCTGCGGGTGCCGGGGCGGGTGATGGCGATCCGCGAGCATGGTAAGTCGGCGTTTCTGGATCTTCACGACGGGCGGGTGAAGCTGCAACTGTTCGTCAAGAAAGACCGGCTGCCGGAGACCTCGCGGACGATCCTCGACAACCTGGATCTCGGCGACCAGATCGGCGCGGCGGGTGGTCTGATCCGTACCCGGGCGGGCGAGCTTTCGCTGATGGTCGATGAGCTGACTTTCCTCGCGAAGGCGCTCCGGCCGCTGCCTGAGAAGTGGCACGGATTGGCGGACGTCGAGACGCGCTACCGCCAGCGGTATCTGGACCTTGCGACCAACCCCGAATCGCGGGCGGTGTTCGAGTTGCGGGCGGCTATCGTGCGAGGGATTCGGACGTTCTTGGATGCCCGCGGCTTCCTTGAAGTCGAAACGCCGATGATGCACGCGATTCCGGGGGGGGCTGCGGCGCGGCCGTTCGTCACCCACCACAATGCGCTCGACGTCGATCTCTACCTGCGGGTCGCCCCGGAGCTGTTCTTGAAGCGGCTGCTGGTGGGCGGCATTCCGCGCGTCTATGAGATCAACCGGAACTTCCGGAACGAGGGGATCTCCACCCGCCACAACCCCGAGTTCACGATGCTCGAATTCTATTGGGCGTACGCGGACTATTCTCAGATGATGGATTTGACCGAAGAGCTGCTCTCCGGCCTCGGGGAAGAGGCAAAGCGCGTGCTGGGCAAAGACGCGTTGACCTGGGACGGCGAGGCGATCGAATTCGCACGGCCCTGGGCGCGGCTCACGATGCGCGAGGCGATCACGAAGTTCGGCGGTGTCGCGCCCGAGCGGCTGGAGAACCTCGAAGCGGTGAGCGCCGAGCTGCGCCAGCGCGGGATCGACGTTCCGGCGGGCGGTACCTATGGGCATTGCCTGATGGCTCTGTTCGAGGAGATCGTCGAGCCGCATCTGTTCCAGCCGACATTCGTCACCGATCATCCCGTCGAGGTCTCGCCGCTGTCCAAGCAGCGGCCGGACGATCCGCGCTTCACCGAGCGGTTCGAGCTGTACATCGGCCGGATGGAGATGGCGAACGGCTTTTCCGAGCTGAACGATCCGGACGTCCAGGCCGAGCGCTTCCGCGGACAGCTCGACGCCCGCGAGAAGGGCGACGCCGAGGCGCATCGCTTCGACGCCGACTACGTCCGGGCCCTGGAGCATGCGATGCCGCCGGCCGCGGGGATCGGCATCGGCATCGATCGCCTGACCATGCTGCTCGCCGACCGGGCGTCGATCCGCGACGTCATCTTTTTCCCTCTGCTTCGCCCCGAGGCTGAATAGGTCGGGGTTCGGCCTTTACACAAGCTTTACCTTCGTCGAATTCCGGAGATTTTCCGCTTGGCTTCTCGCCTGCTGCTTCGTCCCTGGCCATTTTCCTGGCTGCTCGCGCTCCGCTATCTGAAGAGCACGCGGCGCGACGCGTTCGCGAGCTTTCTGGCGGCGGTGGCGGGGTTGGGGATCGCCTTGGGCGTTGCCGCGTTGATCCTATCGCTCGCGGTGATCTCGGGGTTTCAAGAGGCGCTTCGCGGCGAGCTTTTGTCCCGCACGCCGGAGATCCTGATCGATCTGCCGCAAGGAGCGGACGCCGAGGCGGCGCGCGTTGCGGTGGCCGGTGTTTCCGGCGTCCGCTCGGCCCGGCTCGAAGTGCGGGGGAGCGGCTGGATCGTCGACGGCGGCAAGGTCCAGCCGGTGGAATTGGTCGGCTTTGAAGGGCCGGTGCCGGCGTTCTTTCCCGGCGCGGCGGGGAAGGCCCCCGGCCTTTATCTACCCGAAGGGCTGAGCACCCGTTGGGGGTTACGGCCGGGAGAGGTGATCGACGTCGTCAGCCCCAAGCCGACGCTCGCGCCGTTCGGCGGGCCGGTGCCTCGGGTGCGGAGCCTGCCGCTCGCCGGCACCTATGCTTCGGGCAAAACGCAGGAAGAGCGGGAGCGGATCGCCCTGCCGCGGGAGATCGCCGAGAGCCTGTTGGGGTCGTCGAACCGGAAGATCGAGGTGACGGCCGGCGGGCTCGATGCGGCGCTCGCCGCGGTGCCGGGTTTGGTCGCCGCCCTCGCTCCAGTCGCTCCCGGCGGCGTGGTGCGCACCTGGGCGGATCTCAACCGGCCACTGCTGTTCGCGCTGCGGCTGGAAAAGACGCTCACCTTCGTCGCCGTGTTCCTGATCGTCCTGGTCGCGACGCTCGCGCTGGTCGCCTCGCTCTCCCTGGTGATCGCGAGCAAGCGGGCCGAGATCGGTATGCTGGGCGCGATGGGAGCCACGGGAAAGAGCTTGGAGCGCGCGTTTCGGACCCTCGGCGGACTGATCGCCGGAATCGGCTTGGCTGTCGGCGCTTTCGGGGGCGTCGTCGCCGCTTGGGTGCTCGACCGCTACCACCTGGTGCCGGTGCCCGGCCGGGTCTATTTCCTGGAGTACGTGCCGTTCCTGGTCCAGGGGCGCGACCTCGCGTGGGTGCTGCTGCTGACCTTCGGTTTGGCCCTCGTCGCCTCGACTTGGGCGGCGCGGCGCGCGGCGGCCCTCGATCCGCTGGAGGCGATCCGCCGATGAGCGTCGCGGTCGAAGCGCGCGGGGTCTCCAAGGCCTACCGGGATGGCGCGCGGACGGTCGAGGTGCTGCGCGGCGCGAGCCTGTCGGTGGCGGCGGGCGAGATCGTCGCGATCGTCGGTCCTTCCGGGTCGGGTAAATCGACGTTTCTACATCTATTGGGGGGGCTCGACCGGGCCGACGCGGGAGAGATCCGAATCGGCGGCGAGACATTGGCCGGTCAGTCGGCCGCCCAGTTGGCGGCGTTCCGCAATCGGACGATCGGCTTCGTCTTCCAGTTTCATCAGCTGTTGCCCGACTTTACGGCACTCGAAAACGTCATGCTGCCGGGCCGGATCGCCGGCCGTTCTCCTGCGGAAGTCCATGATCGGGCGCGCGATCTGCTGGCCGAGGTGGGGCTCTCGGAGCGTTTCGACCATTTCCCCAATCAGCTCTCGGGCGGCGAGCGCCAGCGGGTGGCGATCTGCCGGGCTCTTGCGCTCGATCCCCCTCTGTTGCTTGCCGACGAACCGACCGGCAACCTCGATCCGGCCACCGCGGACCAGGTTTTCGAGCTGCTCCTAAAGCTTCAGGGGCGGCACCGAACGACCGCGGTGCTGGTCACACACAACCCGGAGATCGCCGGGCGCTGTGCTAGGATCGCGAGGCTCGATGGCGGGATTCTGGAGCCGGATCGGGAGGTTAGCGGCCTCTCGAAGGACGAGGAGCCAAGAGGAGCTGGAGCAGAGCCGGAGCCGCCGGAGTCTCGATCGGCCGGTTGAAACGGCAATCGATCGGGAAATTGATCGGGAGAAGGCCGCGCATGTTTGAGAAGTACAACGAAAAAGCGCGCCGCGCCCTGTTCTTCGCCCGCTACGAGGCGAGCAAGCTCGGCAGCCGCGTAATCGAGTCCGAGCACATCCTGCTCGGCATCCTGCGCGAAGGCGAAGAGACGGTGGCGGAGATCTTTCGCCGGCTTCAGGTGAAGCCCGAAGAGGTCCGTCGCGAGATCGAGGGGGAGCGCGTGTTCGTCGAGCGCATCTCTTCGACCGCCGAGCTGCCCTTGTCGGAAGAATCGAAAAAGATCCTCGCCTATGCCGCTCACGAGGCGGAGAGCATGCTCCATCCGACGGTCGGCTCGGAGCATTTGCTGATCGGCATCCTGCGCGTCGACGGCTGCCTCGCCCAACGCATCCTGTCCCACCACGGTTTCGACGTGTACACGGTGCGCGAAGAGGCGCTCGCGATCGCCAAGGAGCGCGAGGCGTCGCAGCAGAAGAAAGAACTGCCGTTCCTCTCGGAGTATGGCCGCGACTTGACCTCGCTCGCCGCCGAGGGGGCTTTCGATCCGCTGATCGGCCGCGAGGACGAGGTCGACCGGATCGTCCAGATCCTCTCGCGGCGAAGCAAGAACAACCCGATTCTGCTCGGCGAGCCCGGTGTCGGCAAGACCGCGATCGTCGAAGGACTGGCGCAACGGATCATCGAAGGACGGGTACCGATCTTCCTGGCAAACAAGCGGATCGTCGGCTTGGATCTCTCTCTGATCGTCGCCGGCACCAAATACCGCGGCCAGTTCGAGGAGCGGTTGAAGGGGATTTTGAAGGAACTCAAAGAGAGCCGCGATCTGATCGTTTTCATCGACGAGATCCACTCGCTGATCGGCGCCGGTTCGGCCGAGGGGTCGCTCGACGCGGCGAACATTTTGAAGCCCGCGCTCTCGCGCGGCGAGGTCTCCTGCATCGGTGCCACGACGCTTAAGGAGTACCGGAAGTACATCGAGAAAGATCGCTCGCTGCTGCGCCGCTTCCAGTCGGTGCAGGTGCTGCCGCCTTCCCCCGAGCAGACCGAGCAGATTCTCGAAGGGATCAAGGATCGCTACGAGTCGTTCCACAAGGTGCACTACCAAGACGACGCGATCCGCACCGCGATCCATCAGTCGAACCGCTACATTCCCGACCGCCATCTGCCGGACAAGGCGATCGACCTACTCGACGAGGCGGGGGCCAGGGTCAAATTGCGCCGGGTGCGCGACACCCAGAACCTGCGCCGGCTGGAGCAGGAGATCGGCCTGGTCGTGAAGGAAATGAAGGTCGCGATCTCGGACAAGGATTTCGAGCGCGCCGTCTACCTGCGCGAGCGGGAGATCGAGCTGCGCGAGGACCTCGAACGGATGTCCCTCACCACCGACGAGAACAGCATCGTCGAGGTGACGCGGCGCGACATTGAAGAGGTGATCGCCTCGTGGACCGGCATTCCGGTCGCGAACCTCCAGAACGAAGAGGCCGAGCGGCTGATCCAAATGGAGCAGACGCTGGCCCTCCGCGTGGTCGGCCAAGAGCGGGCGATCTCGGCGATCAGCCGGGCGATCCGCCGCTCGCGCTTGGGCGTCGCGAACCCGCAACGGCCGATCGGCTCGTTCGTCTTCTTAGGCCCCTCCGGCGTCGGCAAGACCGAGGTCGCGCGGCGGCTCGCCGATTTCCTGTTCGGCAGCCAGCGCTCGCTGGTCCGCTTCGACATGAGCGAGTACATGGAGAAGCACGCGGTAAGTAAGCTGATCGGCTCGCCGCCCGGCTACGTCGGCCACGAGGAAGGCGGGCAGTTGACCGAGCGGATTCGCCGCCAGCCCTACTCGTTGATCCTGTTCGACGAGATCGAAAAGGCGCACCCGGACATCGCGAACCTGCTGCTCCAGATCCTTGAAGACGGCTTGCTCACCGACGCCTACGGCAACCAGGTGGATTTCAGGAACACGCTGGTTTTGATGACCTCGAACATCGGCAGCCGGCTGGTCGTCCGCGGCGGGCGGATGGGTTTCGGCGACGCCTCGGCCGAGGCCGATTACCGCCGCGTCGAAGAAGAGATCCTCGCCGAGCTGAAGCGGACGTTTTCTCCCGAGCTGATCAACCGGCTCGACGAGGTGATCGTCTTCAATCCGCTGGGCGAAAAAGAGCTGCATGCAATCGTCGACATCCTGCTCGACGACGTCAATCAAACGCTCGCCAGCCGCGGTTTCACCGTTGCGGTGACCCCGGAGGTCAAGCTTTGGCTGCTGGAACGGGCGGGGCTCGATCCGTCGACCGGTGCGCGGCCTCTGCGGCGCACCATCCAGCGGCACATTCAGGATGCGGTGTCGGAAATACTGATCCATCAGCTCGGCGGTACGATTGAACGGATCGACGTCGAGATCGACGGAAGCGAGTTGCGCTTCCATACCCGCGCGCAGGAGATCTTGGCGCCGCAGTTGTAGCCCGCGGGACTGCCGATATGCCGCGGCCCCGGCTATGCTCGGGGCCGTTTCCACCAACGAACTTGGGAGAAGCCCGGTGACCGAGACGCCCCTTCGTAAGCAGCGCCCGTTTGGCCCCGGAGCCCTCGCGGCCCGAGCCGCTCTCTGGCGCCGTTGCCTCGCGCTTCTGATGTTGCCGCTCCTGCTCTCCGCCGGACGGCCGATGGGCGCGCAGGACGCCGCTCAGAGGACCATTGAGGCAATCGAGACGAAAGGCCTCGCGACCTTATCGGAAGAGACGCTGCTCTACTATCTCGGCCTCGAAGTCGGCCAGCCGCTCAATGAGCGCGATCTCGACGGGCGGATCAAGCAGCTGTGGGAACGGCGCCTGGTGGACGACATCCAAGTCGATGCCGAGCCGGGAAGCGCCGAAGGATCGATCAAGCTGGTGATCACCGTGGTCGAACGGCCGATTCTGCGGTCGATCGACTTCCAGGGGCTGAAGCGGGTGTCGAAAACCGACGTCCAGGACAAGATCGCCACCCAGCGTATCCAGGTACGCGAGAACGATCCGGTGTCTCTGGGCGAACTGCAGCGGGTGAAGACCTTGATCGAAGAGCTGTACAAGGAGAAAGGCTACCGCTTCGCCCAGGCCCGCTACTCGATCGACGAAGTCGGCCCGAACGAAAAGCGGGTGACCTTCTCGGTCGATGAAGGCAACCGGGTGCGGATCGCCGATCTCAACTTCGAAGGCAACACGGTCTTCAACGACCTCCGCCTGCGCCTGGTAATGAAGAAGACCAAGCAGTCGAACCTGCTTTCCCGGCTGTCGAAGCACGACATCTACAGCCCGGCGACGCTCCAGGAAGATCTCGACAAGGTCCGCGACCTCTACCGTGGCGACGGCTACAAGAACGTCGTTTTGGGCGAGCCGAAGATCGAGGTCAAGGCGAAGCATCCGAACGCCCCGACCGCGAAGCAAAAGCGCGAGATGTACGTGACCATCCCGATCGACGAGGGAGAGCGCTGGAAGTTCGGCGAGGTGAAGATCGAAGGCAACAAGGTCTACACCGAGGCCGGCCTGCTCCGCCTGCTCCATCAGCGGCCGAACTCTTGGCTGCGGAGCAAGCTCCTGGACGACGGGGTCAAAGCGATCGACGACGTCTACCGCAACAACGGCTACATCTTCGCGCGCATTGAGCCGGAGGTCATCGAAAAGCCCAACAACGTCGCGGACGTGGTGATCCGGGTCACCGAGGGCGATCAGTTCAAGGTCGGCCGGATCGAGTTCGACGGCAACGAAAAGACCCGCGACCGGGTGCTGCGCCGCGAGCTTCGCCTCCAGGAGGGGAGCGTCATCTCGATCGCCGGGGTGAAAAATACGGTGACCAAGGTCAACCAGCTCGGCTACTTCAAGCTGAACGAGGAAGATCCGGTCGACATCGACTACGACAGCGCGAACAAGAAGGTGAACCTGGTGTTCAAGGGGCGCGAATCCGAGCGCACCGAGCTGCAGTTCGGCGGCGGCTGGAGCGAGGTCGACAAGTTCTTCGGCCAGTTTTCGGTCAACACCAAGAACTTCCTCGGCCGCGGCGAGCAGGTCGGCCTGTCGGTGCAGTCCGGCGGCACGCGCCGGGCGTTCGACCTGTCGTATTACGTCCCCTGGCTGCGCGACAAGCCGCAGAGCCTGGGACTGCGCCTGTTCAACCAGGATCTCGATTACGAGGTGTTCACCGATCAGCGCCTGCAGCGCAAGTCGAAAGGCGCCGTGCTCACCTACGGTCGTTCGTTCGGACTGTTCCACCAGGCGAGCATCGCCTACAGCCGTGGCAAGTACGACGACCAGCAGAGTTTCGTCGACACGATGGGACTGCCTCAGACGGTGCGGTTGAAAATCGACAACTCGTCGCTCAAGCCGTTCTACCTCTACGACAGCCGCGACAATCCGTTCGAGCCGTTGCGCGGCAAGAAAATCAGCTTGAGCCTAGAGTACGCCGGCGGCTTCTTGGGCGGCGATAACTATTTCCTGCGCCCCGAGGCGGGATTCAGCTATTTCCATCCGATCTTCCGCGGCACGGCGAAAACGATCTTCGCCACCAACATCGAAGCGGGCCTGATCCACAACCTGGACAAGTTCGCCCTGCCGTTCAACGAGCTCTACCGGCTGGGCGGTGACAACAGCATCCGCGGCCACTCGTTCGGCTCGATCCTGGCCTTGGGCAAAAACGGCGGTCCGCTGGTCTCCTCCGACGGCATCGTGCTCGGCGGCGACCGGTATTTCCAGGCCAACGTGGAATATCAGTGGCTGCTCGGCGGTCCGTTCCGGGTTCTGGCATTCGTCGATGCGGGCAACACCTGGAACACCGAGTTCGGCGCCGGGGTCGATTTCAGCACTCTGCGCTACACCACCGGCTTGGAGCTGCGGGTATTGCTGCCGGTCTTCGGCGCACCGCTGCGCTTCATTTACGCTTTCAACCTCAACGAGAAGCCGAACGATCGCTTCCAGCGCTTCCAATTCAGCGTCGGCACCAGCTTCTAGAAAACCAGGAGATCGAAACGTATGTCGCATGCCACCCACACCGTTCTTCGTCGCGCCGCTCTGGCGTCGGCGCTCGTGCTGCTCGCCGGTCCGGCCCTCCGGGCGCAGGCTCCCGCGCCCAAATTCGGGGTGATCGACGTGCAGGAGATCGTCACCGAATCGGAGACCGGTAAAAAAGTCTTCGCGCAGCTCGAAACGTTTGGCAAAGACAAGCAGACCGAGCTGGACGGCAAGCGCAAGGAGATCGAGGATCTGCGCGCGAAGCTCGAAGCCGGCAAGAACACGCTCGCCGAGGCGAAGGTCAAGGAACTGGCCGACCAGGTCGAGCAGAAGGGCATCGCGCTCGACCGGGCGCTCGATGACGCGAAGCGCGAGTTCAACCGGCGCCAGCAGGAACTGCTCGGCCAGATCGAGCAGAAGGTCCTGCCGATCATCACCCAGGTCGGCAACGAAGGTGCTTACACCATGATCTTCCGGAAGTTCGACAGCGGGCTGATCTACGCGCAAGAAGGGATCGACATCACCAAGATGGTGATCCAGAAGCTCGACGCCGCGCAGCCCGCGGCCGGCAAATAACCGGGTGGCGATCCGTCTCCGCGATCTCGCCGCCCAAGTCGGAGGGCGCGTCGAAGGCGACGGGGAGTTCACAGTGTCCGGAGTGCGGCCGCTCGTCGAGGCGGCGGCCGAGCACCTCTCTCTCTGGAACCATCCGCGCTACCGAGCCGACGCCGAGGCGAGCGGGGCGGGCGCGCTGTTGACCACGCCCGCTCTGGCCCAGCAGCTGCCCGTGCAGCTGCTCGATCGACCGGGGCGAAACCTGTTGCTGGTGGACGACGTGTCGTTCGCCTTGGCCCAGGTGCTCGCGCTGTTCCATCCGGAGCGGACGCGGTCGCCGGGTATCGCCCCTTCGGCGATCGTCGATCCGAGTGCCGAGGTCGATCCTTCGGCGTGGATCGGCCCTTATGTGGTGATCGAGGCGGGAAGCCGGATCGGCGCGGGCGCCGCGGTGCATCCGTTCGTCGCGATCGGCCGGGATTGCAGTGTGGGCGAGGGAGCGATCCTCTATCCGCACGCGGTGCTTTACGACGGCACAGAGGTCGGCGCGGCTTCGATCGTCCATGCGGGAGCGGTGATCGGTAGCGACGGCTTCGGCTATGCCACCCATGGCGGCGTGCACCACAAAGTGCCGCAAGTCGGGCGCGCGGTGATCGAGGCGGAGGTCGAGGTCGGAGCGAACAGCACGATCGACCGGGCGACGCTGGGCGAGACCCGGATCGGCCGGGGCACGAAGGTGGACAATCTCGTCCAGGTGGGGCACAACGTGAAGGTGGGGGACCGGTCGATCCTCTGCGGCCAGGCCGGCATCGCCGGCTCGACGGAACTCGGCCGCTACGTCGTGCTCGCCGGCCAGGTGGGGGTCTCCGGCCACCTCGAAGTGGCGGACGGCACCCGGGTGGCGGCAAAATCCGCGGTGCTCCGCTCGGCAGAGGTGAAAGGACAGCAGATCGGCGGCATCCCGGCCGTGCCGATCGGCGAGTGGCGTCGCCAGGCGGCGGCGACCGCCCGGCTGCCGGAGGCGATCCGGCGCCAGAATGATCTAGCGCGCCGGGTGGCGCGGATCGAGGAACGGCTCGACGCGTTCGTGCGCAAAGAGAAGGGGGAGGAATGAGCAACCAAGTCCCGGACGCCGAAACAGAGGCGCCGAAGCGCGACATCGACTGGATCCTCTCGATCCTGCCGCACCGGTATCCGATCCTGCTGGTCGATCGGGTGCTGGAGCTCTTACCCAAGCAGCGGATCGTGGCGATCAAGAACGTGACGATCAACGAGCCGGTCTTCCTGGGCCACTTCCCGCAGAAGCCGGTGATGCCGGGTGTGTTTCTGATCGAGGGCCTCGCCCAGGCGGGTGGCCTGCTGCTGCTCTCCGAGATGCCCGACCGCGACCGCAAGCTGTTGTTCTTCGCCGGGATCGAGGAGGCGAAGTTCCGCCGTCCGGTCGTTCCCGGCGACCAGATCCGCTACGAGGTAGAGGTCCTGCGCCTGCGCTCGACCTTCTGCCGCTTCTCCGGCAAAGTCCTGGTCGACGGCCAGATCGCGGCCCAGGCGATCCTTTCCTCGGCGATGGTGGATCGCTGATGACGGCGCTGACTCCCAAGGCTTCGGGCATCCACCCCCAGGCGATCGTCGATCCGTCCGCCCGGCTCGCCGACGGCGTGGTCGTCGGGCCGTTCGCGGTGATCGGTCCGGAGGTCGAGATCGGCGAAGGAACCGAGATCGGTGCGAGCGCCCAAGTCTACGGCCCCACCAAGATCGGTCGCGAGAACAAGATCTATCCGCATGCCGCGATCGGCTTCGATCCGCAGGACCTGTCGTTCAACGGCCAGCGGGTGGCGCTCGAAATCGGCGACCGGAACCGCATCCGCGAGTTTTCGACCGTCCATCGCGGCACGACCAAAGGGGGAGGCCTCACCCGGGTGGGCAGCGACAACCTGTTCATGGCCTACACCCACATCGCCCACGACTGCACCGTTGGGGACCGGACGATCTTCGCCAACAACGCGACGCTCGCCGGCCACGTTGAGGTCCAAGACGACGCGACGATCAGCGCGTTTTCCGCGGTACACCAGTTCTGCCGGGTCGGGCGCCATGCCTACATCGGCGGCTTCTCCGTGATCGTGATGGACGCCCTGCCGTTCGCCAAGAGCGTCGGCCAGAAGCCGGCTTTTTACGGCTTGAACGCGATCGGCTTGCGGCGCAAAGGCTTCGACCGCGAGGCGATCAAAAACCTCGACCGGGCGATGAAGATCCTGGTCGAATCGAAGCTGAACACGACCCAGGCGCTGGTGCGGCTGCGCGCCGAGCTGGCCGGCGACCCGAACGTCGACTACCTGATCGACTACGTCGAGACCGCGAAGCGCGGCTATTACCGGAGCCTGCCCGGCCGCCGGTCGGGCCGCGGAGGGGGGACTTCTGAATCCGCAACGGAGTAGCGACGACACCGAGCCCGCCGCGCCCCGATTGAAGATTGGCGTGGTAGGGACCGGCTCGCTCGGCCGGCACCACGTGCGTATCCTCGCGAGCCTGCCGGGTGTGGAGCTGGTGGGGATTGTCGACAGCCGCTCCGAGGTGGCCGAAGCGCTCGCCGCCGAGCATGGCACGGTGGTTCTGCCGTCGATCGAGGCACTCGCGGATCTGGCTGAAGCGGCGGTGGTGGCGGTTCCCACCGTGGCGCATGCCGAGATCGGCTGTTTCCTCGCCCGGCGGGGGCTGCATCTGATGGTCGAAAAGCCGATCGCCGGTTCGCTCGCCGAGGCCGACGAGCTGATCGCGGCGGCCGAGGCTGCGGGAAAGGTCCTCGTGGTCGGCCATGTCGAATTCCACAACCCTGCGGTTCAGGCGTTGCGCGGCATCGGCGTGCCGCCGCGCTTCGTCGAAATCGAACGGCTGGGAGTCTTTTCGCCGCGCAGCTTGGACGTCGACGTCGTGCTCGATCTGATGATTCATGATCTTCAGATCCTCCACTCCCTCGACTCCTCCCCGGTGGCCGAAGTCCGGGCGACGGGGATCTCGGTACTGTCGCCGAAGATCGACATCGCGAACGCCCGGATCGAGCTTGAGTCCGGCTGCGTCGCGAATCTGACCGCCTCGCGCGTTTCGGCCGAACGGGCGCGGAAGCTGCGGGCGTTCTTGCCCAGCCGGTATTACTCGCTGGACTACCAGGCGCAGGAGATCAAGGGCTACCGCCTGATCGACGAGGGGGGAGAGCGGCGCATCCAGAAAGACGATCTGGTGGTCGAGAAGGCCGAGCCGCTCAAATGCGAGCTGGAGGCGTTCGTCGCCGACTGCGCAGGCCCCGTGGGCGACCGCCCGGCCCGCTCGGTCTCCGGCCGGCAAGGCCGCCGGGCGCTCGAATCGGCGCTCGCTGTAGTCGCGGCCATCGGCTGAGCTTTACCCATCGCCGTAACTTTGCCCCGGCCCCCACGTACAATTCGCAGCGCCGCCGGATCGGACAGGCGGCGCGCTCCAAATTTCTCGATAGGTGACCCGTGAAGAAGAAACTCATCTGGACGGTCGTGATCCTGCTGGTTGTGGCGGTCATTGCGGGCATCGCGATCAAGAATAAGGGGCCGAAGCCGACCGAGGTACAGGTCGGATCAGTCGGTCGTGAGGACCTTCAGGCCAAAGTAAGCGCCAACGGCAAGATCCAGGCGCAGAAGAAAGTCGACGTCTCGGCGACCGTTCCCGGGCAAATCACCAATATCGCGGTCGAAGAGGGGGATTCGGTCAAGAAGGGGCAGCTGCTCGCCCAGATCGACCCGGTTTCGACGCGCGCCCAGGTGCGCGGCAGCGAAGCCTCGATCGACGCGCTACGGCGCGACGTCGATTCGGCGCGCGCGAGCGTCGCGCAGGCGCAGGCCGACTTCCGCCGCTCCGAGGCCAATTTCAAGGCCGGAATCGTCCCTGCCGCCGACATGGAGCGGACTAAGACGGTGGTCGCGACGGCCGAGGCGACGGTCAAGGCCGCGGAGCGCCGGGTGGTCCAGGCGAGCGCCGGCCTCGAAGGGACGCGCGACCTGCTGGCGAAGACGACCATTCGCTCGACCATGGACGGTGTGGTCACCGCACGGCGGGTGGAAGAGGGTGAGGTCGCGGTGATCGGCATCCAGAACAGCCCGGGGACGGTGCTGTTCCAGATCTCCGACATGTCGGTGGTCGAGGCCGAGCTGGAAGTCGACGAAACCTCGATCCCCAACGTCGTGCTCGGCCAGGAGGCGCGCGTCCGGCTCGACGCCTATCCGAACAAGACCTTCCGCGGCACCGTGACCGAAGTCGGCTCAAGCCCGATCCTTTCGGGCTCCAACCTGGCGATCAAGTTCAAGGTCAAAGTCCGCCTCGATGAGCCGCCGAAGGGGATCAAGCCCGGCCTTTCGGCCCGCGCCGACATCCTCACCGGTTTCCGCGGCGATGCCCTGGTGGTGCCGCTCCAGGCGCTGGTGGTGCGTGAAATCGAGCGCAAGCCGGGCGTCAAGGTCGATCCGAACGCACCGCGCGACCAGGAGGGGGTCTACCTGATGGAGAACGGCAAGACCCGCTTTCAACCGATCACGACCGGCATGATCGGCGAACTGTCGATCGAGGTCGTTTCCGGGCTCAAAGGGGGCGAGACGCTGATCACCGGGCCGTTCAAGGCGTTGCGCGAGCTTGAGCCCGGAGGGGCGGTGAAAGTCGAGGATCCGAAGAAGAAGAAGCTGGGCGAGGGCTCAGCCGGGAACGGCTAAGGATTCAGGGCGAAAAAGAATGAGCCTTTCCGAGCTGCTCGCCGAAGCGTTCGCCGCGATGCGCAGAAACAAGCTGCGCAGCTTCCTCACGTTGCTCGGCATCGTGATCGGGGTGGCGACGCTCGTGGGCGTGGTCTCGGTAATCTCCGGCCTCAACGCCTATGTCCGCGACAAGCTGTTCGCCTTGGCGCCGGACGTCTACATCGTCACCAAATTCGGCATTATCCAGGGGCACGACGAGTTCCTCGAAGCGCTCAAGCGGCCGGACATCACCCAGGATGATTTCGATCGCCTGAAGAGCGTGCTCACTCGGGCCGAGCAGATCGGCGCATCGCTCGAAACCCGCGCGCCGGTCACGTTCGGCAGTCTGCGGCTGGGCAACGCGCGGATCAACGGCACCAGCGCCACCTTTTCCGATCTGGTCAATTTGGACCTAACGACCGGCCGGTACTTTCTCGACAGCGAGGCGCGCGCCGCGCAGCAGGTCGCGGTGATCGGCTGGGACGTCAAAGACGAATTGTTCCCGCATCTCGATCCGATCGGCCGAACCATCGCGATCGGCGGACTGCCGTTCCGAGTGATCGGCCTGATCGCCCAGCAGGGAAAGACCCTCGGTCAGAGCCGCGACAATTACGTCTACGTGCCGATCGACGCCTATCGCCAGATGTTCGGTTCGCGCGATTCGCTCGACATCTTCATCCAGGCAAGCGGCGGGGTCGCCGGGGTGGACGCCTCGGCCGACGAGGCGCGCTCGGTACTTCGCGCGCTGCGCCATACCGATTTTCGAGCCGGCGATCCCTTCGGCATCGTCACCGCCGAAGCGCTCCAGGACATCTGGAAGCAGGTTTCGGCGGCGGCATTCCTGCTGATGATCCTGATCGCCTCGGTCTCGCTCGGCGTAGGCGGCATCGTGATCACCAACATCATGCTCGTCGCGGTGGCGGAACGGACGCAGGAGATCGGCCTTCGCCGCGCGCTCGGCGCCCGCCAGGCGGACGTCCGCCGCCAGTTCTTGCTCGAAGCGGCGCTGCTGGCTCTGGTCGGCGGCGTGATCGGCGTCGCCGGAGGCGGCCTGATCGCGCTCGGAGTCGATCGGATCGCCCATTTCCCGGCGCAGCTTACCCCCACGATCGTCGCCGCCGGACTCGCGCTGTCGGTGGTCGTCGGGGTGACGGCCGGCTACTGGCCGGCGGTCTCGGCCTCGCGCCTTCAAGTGGTCGACGCGCTGCGTTCGGAATGAGGCTCTAGGCACGCCATGACGAACCTTCCGATTCCCAAGCCGCCGCCGCGGCGCTTCCGGCTCTCGTGGACCGAAAACGTCCGCTTCGCCTTGAATGCCATGAGGGCGCAGAAACTGCGCACCTTCCTAACGCTTTTGGGGGTTGTCGCCGGAGTTGCCACGGTGATCATGATGGTCTCGTTCGTGGTCGGTTTCGACCGGTCGATCACCGCGGCGTTTACCAGCTTCGGCACTCACCTCGTCCAATTCCAGAAATGGGAGAACCGCTTCGGCGACGACGCCGACATGCCGGAAGAGGAACGCCACCGCAAGAACCTGGAGATCGACGACGCAAAGGCGCTCAAGCGGCTCGCGACGCTTGCCGCCGCAGTCTCTCCCGAGCGCTATTACTTCCGGCCCCTCGAAGTGGGTTCCGGGCGAAAGCAGGCGAACAATCCGGTCGTGGTCGGCGTGACCCCGGACTACCTCACGGCGAACTCCTCGGTGATTGGAGACGGCCGATTCTTCACCGATGCCGACGTGCGCCACGCTGCGCGGCTCGCAGTCGTGGCCCCCGACGTGGTCGAAGCGCTGTTTCCCCAGCAGGACCCGATTGGCCGGACGATCCGGATCTCCGCCTGGAGCTTCCAGGTGATCGGCGTACTGGATAAGAAGGGCGCGTTCCTAGGCGGCGGCGCCAACAATTTGATCCTGATCCCGATCGCCGCATTCGACGAGATGCTGCCGGACGTGAAGAACGGCCAGGGCGACACACTCCACATCGCGACCGTGCCGCGCCGGCCGGAGGACGTGGACGCCCTGGTCGAGCAGGAAACGGCGATCCTGCGTGCCCGGCGCCAACTGCGCCCCAATCAGCCGAACGATTTCGCGGTCTTCACCAGCGTCGGCCAGCTCAAGAACTTTCAGCAGATCACCGGCGGCATCGCCGCGGTGATGATTCTGATCGCCGCGATCGCCCTGGTCGTAGGGGGCGTGGGCGTGATGAACATCATGCTGGTGAACGTGACCCAAAGAACGCGCGAAATCGGCCTGAGAAAAGCCCTCGGCGGCACCCGCCGCGACATCGCGATCCAATTCCTTTCCGAAGCGATCACGCTCACCGGCATCGGCGGAGCGATCGGCATCGCGATCGGCCTGGGGGTGGCGCTCCTCGCCCGAGTCGTCTTCGACTTCCAGGCCGCAGCGCCGCTCTGGTCGATCTTCCTCGGCTTCGGAGTCTCGACCACCGTAGGCCTCGTCGCCGGCCTCTGGCCCGCGCTCAAGGCGGCGCGGCAGGATCCGATCGAGGCGCTGCGGTACGAGTAGGGATTCGGGCCGCGGAGGCTGGGGAACCCTACCTCACGGACCTCCGAGAAAACGAAACGTTTTGGCGAGTCGATAGAGTTTCTTCTGGCCGGAGCCTGAGCGTAGGACTTCCGCGGGTTCTAGAGAGGCTCACGTTCCACACGGACCCTCCTCCCGTCCGGGCGAAAGGATCTCCGACTTGTCTGGAAGTGCCCCGGGGAGCCCGCAGTCCGCCACCTCCAACCGGGAGCCCCTCTCGGTCCGTCCGCGAGGTAACACCCAGGAAGGGGAGCGCCTCCCGGGAATGCCGTCGGCCTCTTCGCCCCCTGAAGGGCGAACCTTTCCTTCTCCAAATCGGGGCCACTAAACCCAGAGCCCACTCCGTAATGTCGGTGAGTCTCTCTGTGCGGCCGGTGAGTCTCTCCGGATCGGCGGGAGATGCCTTCGGGCGTTCCGGAAAGGTGAAATCGGCGATTTTCACCAAGAAATCTTACGAGACCCCTCAAAACGTGTCGTTTTCTCGGAGGGGTGTGGCATACAAAGAGGGTCGCGCTCGAAATGGCATGGCCGGTCGGCGATTCCGCCGCTTCCGGGCCGACGAAGAAACAAGGTCGTTATGAAGAGCATCCGTTCGTTTGCCGACGTGCTCCAAGATTGGGAGCAGCTTCTGGAGGCGGTCAACGACAACTCCGATTTGCTCGCCCAGGCGGCGGCCCCTCAGCGAGCCGCCCTGGAGTCAACGCTCGCGGCGCTCCGGGCGTGCTGTAAAACAGTAGGCGAGAGGCGCCTTCCCGGAGCCCCTTGCTGTACTCCACCCTGGCCTATAATTCTCGGCTCAGGAGGTACAGCGGCGATGACTCTGACGCTTGAAGTTCCGGACGATCTCGCGGCAAGCCTGGAGGCGACCTGGCGGGATTTATCGAAGGAAACTCTTCAAGCCCTCGCGATCGAAGCGTACGTTCGCGGCGATCTGTCTGCCGAAGAGGTGCAACGCCTCTTGCATCTTTCCCCAGAGGAGACTGACGCGCTCCTGACGGATCGCACCGAGGTGGCGACGGAGGAGCCCGCGGCCGGCGGTTCTCGAAAGCGGAAGCTCTCGCCAATCCAGCGGCGCGCCCTCGCGCGAATGAAACAAGGTTGGGACTTCGGTGGTGCCCCCTATCCCAAGAGGGAAGATCTCTATGACCGGGAAGTCCTTCGTCGCTGATGAAGTCGCTGTCGATACGAACCTCCTGAATCGCCGCGGAGATGACCATGGCCAAGGAAGCGCGCGCTCATGGACCCTCTGGGTGGCCCAATAGATACGTATTGTAAGGCGGTGCGCGATCACGGGTTCGCAAGAATCGAGAATCTAGATGAGTTTTTGATCCACCTGCGGAAGGTGCCGGAAATGCGCAGCATTCTCTGTCACGGGTCGTGGGGGCCGCCGAACGCGAGCGGGGCATCGGTACCGTTCTTCGTCAGACGCCACGGCCGGCCGTTGAACTCCCGGAGAACGAGCGCTCCCGAGGGATGGCAAAATATGCCATAGGAGGCTGGCGAGCGATGCCAACAAGAAACGTAGTTCTGACCGAACACCAAGCCGAGTTTGTGGACCGACTCGTCTTGACCGGTCGGTATCAAAATGCCAGCGAAGTCCTTCGAGACGGTCTTCGGCTCGTTGAGCGAGAGGTGTCTGAAACGCAAGCGCGCTTGGCCGCGCTTCGGGAGGCGGCGCGGGTGGGAATCGGCGACTCAGGATCCGGGTTCTACAAGACTTTTGAGCCGGACTCTCTCCTGCGAGAGCATCTACAGGGTCTGGTTGATGAGGAGCTGGACTCAGCGAGGTCTCGACGCAGGGAATGAGTGGGGGTGGAACACGATGGACGGTCCGCATCATGAACAGCGCCTAAAACGACGTCAAAAGCGCTGCCCGCTGGTCTGCTCACCTCTTCGACGAAAAGCAGATTAGCGCGGCACATTCCGGAGTCGAGCGGTGGTCGGTGCGGCGTGGCACGAGTAGGGCGATTTTCCTGGGCGCGCCAGGCTCCAGCCTGGCTTTTTTCGCTGCGAGGAAGAGACTCGGTAAATCGAGTCCAAAAGCGCCACGCTGGAGCGTGGCGAGCCCAGGGTGGCGAGCCCAGGAAGACTCTCCCGATCAGCGTTTGGGGCTCGTCGCCGCACTTACCTCCATCACTCGAAACACCGGCATCAACCCGATCGTCTCGTCCCAGTAAGGCGTCCGGCGGTACCACCAGGTGTAGCGGGCCTGCGGGTCGGCGGCGAATTTCTCGTCGCGTAGCGCAGTTTCCCACTCCTTGGCGATCTGTGGATCTTCCAGGCGTTTACGGACCATCGGTTCGAGCACTTTGGGGTCGATGTATTCCTTCCCTTCAAAGATCGTCGAGAGCAGGCCCCAGGAGAGCAACGAATCGGGGGCGTCGGGCTCCAGGAGCTGGGCGGCGACCTCGAAGTCGGGCTGATCGGCGGGGACCCAGAGCGCGCCGGCCGGGATTTTTCGGGTCTCTCGGCGGCGCTCGACTTTGACTTCGGTGATCGCGGTGAGCCCCTGGTAGGTCGACTCGGCGTATTTCGGTTCGGACAGCCGTGCAACTTCGACCTCGATTTCGAGCGGCGCGGCGACTCGGGAAAAGCGCAGGCCTTGCGCCGCGAGGCGCTCTTCGATCTGCGGCCAGCCGGGCATCACGACGTAGGCGCGCGGACGGGGCACTGAAAGGGTGGATTTCGAGCCGTGAACCCAGGGCACCTCGATCGTTTCGGTTCGAGTTCGATCGAACAGCGTGACCGGTTTGCCCGTGACGACCGAAGCCTCGGAGTGCGAGGCAAAAACCGGCCAGCGGTAATGATCGCCCGTATCGCTCTCGCTCCAATGCAGGGTGATCTCGGACGGCGGCGCGCCGGGCCGGCCCAGCTCGACCTCGCGGGCTTCGGCTTGGGCGACCGCGTCGACCAGGCCGCGGGGATCTTTCGCCACCTCCGTGAGAAGGCCGCCGAGGAACGCGCGAACCGACAGCACCCGATCGCGATACGGCTTGTAGGAGTGGGTTTCGATCAAGATCGAGGGGCGGTTGCGCAGCGCGAAGTAGCCGGTGGAATACCGGGCGCCGCCGACCCAGGAGGTGAAACCCTTCGTAACGTCGGTCCGATCGAGCAGATCGACGTACGGCCCGGCGGGATATCCCGCGCTTTCTACCGCGGCGACCGCAGCCGGAACGTGCGCCTTCATCCAGGCATCGACTGGCGCCGGCAGCTGAGGCGCCTCGACCGCCGTCCAGGTGAACACCGCCGGCATGTCGACCCCGTCGGTGACGTGGATGTCCACATGGAGCTGCGGCCGCCAGGTGTTGACCAGGGCGACCAAGGCGCGCGCTTCGGGGCTCATCAGCTTCACATGGTCACGGTTCAGGTCCAGGCCCTGCGCCGTTGTGCGGAAGCCCATGCCGTCGACCGGGCCGTGTTGGTTCGGTCGGGTGTAGGGAGAGATCCGCTCATGGCCGTCGGCGTTGTAGATCGGCAGGAACAGAATCGTGGCACCTTTCATCAGCTCGCGGTGCAGCCCCGCCGCCCAATCTGCGAGCAGCAGCATCGTCGCGTCCTTGCCGTCGATCTCTCCGGCGTGAATGCCGCTCTGGATTAAGAGGATGGGCCGGGTCGGCTTCTCGCCGGGCTGCGGCGGATCGAACTTTCCATCCTTGGACACGATCACCAGAGGAAGCTCGCGACCGTCCGCGGAACGGCCGAACGAGGTGACCTTCATCTCGGGGAAGCGCGCGGCGAGATTCTGCAGCCAGGCGATCGTCTCGTCGAACGTCGGCGTTCGCCGGAAATCAGAGACTTCGATCGGGGTCGATGCGCGGTCTGAGGCGGCGGCCGGCACGGCGGGGAAGACCGCTGCGAGAAGCGTTGCGACGAGGGTCGAGCGGAGGTCGTGTCTCATAGAGGCCGATGCTAACAGGTGCCCTCTTCTATACTTGCCGCCATGACCTCCCCACCGGAGTCTTTCTTTCGCCGGCTGGCCGCCCGGCTTCGGCCGCGCCTCCTCGCCCGGACTCTCCTCGCTCTGGGCGCGGTGGGCCTTCTGCCGCTCGGCATCGTCTCGTTCGGTCTTGCGGATCTGAACCGCGGAGCGATCGAAGATCAGGTGCTGCGCACCCACGCGCTCGCCGCCAACACGGCCGCGGAACGGGTGGCCTCGTTCCTGGCGGTCCGCCGATCGCTCGCCGAAGGGATGGCCGGCAACCCTGCTTTGGCCGAGCCGACCTCTCCCGAAGCGCAGGAGCTGCTGCGTCAGAATCTCGGCGCTTGGGCGGACCTCGGGGTGCTGGCGATCGCGATCGTCGATCGCGAAGGACGCGAGGGCTTGAGGGCCCAGATCAAGGGGGCCGACCGGGGACGGATCGATCGGGCGCTCGCGGCGGGAGGCGCCGGGGGCGCGGTAGGAACGGGGGCGAGGGAGCCGATTCCGGTGATGAGCCCGCCGGGTGATTCGGGGGGACCCATCGTGGTGCTGACCGCGCCGCTGCCCGGAGAGGTGGGCGCCGATGGGCTCTCGGTCGGCGCCGTCCGGCTGGTCTGCGACGGCGAAGCTCTGGTCGACATCGCGCAGCCCAACGAAATCGGCGAAGAGGCCGATCTTTTGCTCATCGATCGGGCGCGGCAGCCGATCGTCGCCTCGGGTACGCCTCTCTCGGGGTTTCCGGAAGAGCTGGTCCGCAATGCCACCTCCGGCAAACTCGGTGGCGCCCACCGTTTTCACGACGCTTCGGGAAAGACGATTCTCGGCGCCTACGCGCCCGTACCGCGTTCGAGCTGGTCGGTTCTATCGCGGCAGCCGGCGCGCGTCGCCGACGCGGTGGCGAATCGCCTGCGCCGTCGCGCCTTCTTCGCCATCGGCGCCGCCCTGGCGTTGATCGCGGCGCTCGGCGCCTTGGCGTACTGGACCGTCATCAAACCGCTGCGCGATCTGGTCCGCGCGCAGCGACGGCTCGCGCGCGGCGGAGTTTTGGGAAGCGGCGACGAGATCGCCGATCTCAAAAATGCGTTTTCGCTGCTCGAACGCAGCGTTTCGGATCGCGAAGCGCTGGCTCAAGTTTTCCTCGGCCGCTACCAGGTGATCGAGCTGCTTGGCTCTGGCGCGATGGGCTCGGTGTTCCGCGGCTGGGACCCCCGGCTCGAACGGGCGGTGGCGCTCAAGACCGTGCGATTGGGCGACCTGCCCAGCTCCGAGTCGCGCTCCAAACAACTGCAGACTTTGCGGCGCGAGGCGATCACCGTCGCGCGCCTGAACCATCCGAATATCGTCGCGGTTTACGACGTCGAGGACGCGGTCGAGGCGGCGTTCATCGCGATGGAGCTGGTCGACGGCACGAGCCTCGAAAGCCTGTTCTGGAACCGCGGCAAGCTCTCGGCCGAAGAGGTGATTCCGCTCGGCGCGGCGATCGCCCGGGGGCTCGCGGCGGCACACGAACGGGAGATCCTTCATCGCGACGTCAAACCGGCGAATCTGCTGCTCGGCCGCGATGGGGCGATCAAGATCACCGATTTCGGAATCTCCGAGCTGGCCTCGGTCTCCGAGCGCGGCGGGGCTTCGATCTTCGGCACGCCGGGCTACATTCCGCCCGAGACGCTGCGCGGCGAAGGGTATGGCCCAAAGGGGGATCTGTTCGCCTTGGGCGTCGTTCTCTACCACGCCCTGGTGGGCAAGCGGCCGTTCGCCGGAGGAACGGTGAGAGACGTGGTGCGGGCGACCCTCACCGATCAGCCCGTGCCGCCGAGCCAGCGGGTGCAGGGTCTGCCGGAGCCGCTCGACGCCCTGGTGCTCTCCCTCCTGGCCCGCGATACCAAAGATCGGCCGGAAAGCGCCGCGGCGGTCGCCGCGACGCTCGAAGGGCTGGCCGCCGAGATGCGCCTACGGTGGCGCTGGCGGCCGGAATACGAATCGGCGAAGACCGAAGAGATCGTCAAGTCCGCGGCGTGAGGACTGCCTCAGCGCCGCACGATCTTCCACGTCTTCGTGGCCGAGTTGCCGACCAGGTCCTGCGCCTCGACCTCCAACAGCGCCGCAGCGTTTGAATCGGCGGGAGCCACCTTGGCCCGGTAGATTAGCTTGGCAATGCCACTGCCGAGATCCTCGCCGGTCACCCAGAGCAGATGATCACCGGTCAATGAATTGCCGTCGTCTCCGACGAGTTGCCAGCCCTGGCCGGCGAAAAAGACCTGCGGATGGTTCGACGTGGCAGTGCTTTCGGACCAGACGCCATTGCTTGGCGCGGTCCGATCGCCCCAGACGAGGGGGAGCCAACGCCGGCCGTCGGCCGACCAGGCGATCGCGCCGCCGCGCTCCGGCTTCCAGTTGCTCGGGGTCCGCCGACGACCTCGGTCGGGCTCGCCGTGATCGTCGTAGACGTTGGCGTCGACCGCCTGTGTGCGCAGGGTCGGCGCCTCGGCGTCGATCGAGAAGGCGAACGGTCCGATGGTCGTCGACTGGCCGCAACCGTCGGTGATCACCACATCGGCGACCCGGGCGCCCGGTGAGGGGGCGGTCCAGGCCGATTCGCTCACTTCCTGGCCGTCGAGCCGGTAGGTCCGTTGCGCGACGCCGCAGGAGGTGCTCTCGTCCCGGATCTCCAGCTTCGTGGCGCCGCTGCCGAAAAGGACCTCGGCGACGCCGACCTGCACGCCCGCGAGCCCGAGATGCGCGGAAGGCGGGGGACCGGCCGCCACCGCTGGGGTGACTTCGACCGGTGTTGCGGCGCTCGGGTAGCCGTCGAGGCCCGAAGCGCTACGCGCGGTCACCCGCCACATGAGCTTGCCGAGGGGCAACGCCGCGGCAGGCCGCCAAGAGGCGACCTGAACGCCGGTCGCGCGATCGATCATCTCGCCGCAGGCCTTGTCGCGGCAGACTTCAACGACGTAGGACGCCGCTCCTGGGACCTCTTCCCATTGCATCTTCGTGCGGTTGAGGGGCACTCTGGCATCGATCTTCGGTGCGGTGAGCGCCGGAGCGGGGAGAAGCTTCTCCGGCGGACCGGGCGCAGCGCCCTCTTCGACCGAAGTTCCCATCCCTTCCGCCACCGCGACCTGGGAGCCGCCCGAGGCGACCTCCCCCTGGCCACCGTACATCATCACCTTGGCCGCCCCCTTTTCCGCCTTCCTTGCCCGCGTTTTAGAGACCCCTTTGGCGTTGGGCCGGGCCTTCGCGCTGGTGCCGCCGATCAGAATCTCGACTTCCGAGGCGCGCGAAGAGGCCGCCACGCCGCCGGTTTCGAACTCCGCCTGCCCCTCGACGATCTCGACCGCCTTGCGCTCGACTCCAGAGAGGGCGCCGCCCGCTCGATGGAGGAAGACGAGAGAATCTTCGGTGACTCCGAGCCGGGTGCCGTCGGTGAAGCGCAGCTCCGCCGAGGACTTCGGATAGGTGCGCATGCCGTCTTTTTCGACCAGCAGGTCGCCGAGCTGCGCCTCGCCCCAAGGGATCGGCGCCGGACGCTCATCGACCCGCCGCGAAAGGAGGGCCACCATTGCCGCGGGCTCCGCCCGGGCGCCCGCGACGCCGATCTGGATGCGCTGGCCGGGCTCAATCAGATCGGGATTCACGATGTTCTCGTTCAACTTGGCGAGCTGTTGCCAATAGCGGGCGTCACCCAGGTAGCGCTGGGCCAAGTTATGTAGGGTCTCCCCCGGCCGGACCACATGCCAACCCTTGCTCGATCCGGCTGGCAGATCCGTTTGCCCGGCGGCCCATGTGGGTCCGACCAGGGCGAGCGAAGCGCCTACCAGTCCTCGAACCACGGTGCGTTGAAGAGTCATGTCGGTCCTCCATCCTGGAAAGCAGAATTGTCACCGCCAAGCTGCCGCGGATTCGTTTGGATACCGGCGAGTCTATCCGGCATTTCGCCTTGTGCAATGCGTAGAACATGCCAGAAGGGCCAGAGGACCGGGCGTTATGACCTGAGACACGAATCCGGCCCCGTGCGGCGTCCGCCCCCCTGGGTTAGGATCAACGGATGACTCGCACCACTCCGAACGCCCCGCTCTCGGAGTCGATTTCGATCGCTCCGTTCCCCGCTTCGCGCAAAATTTACATCGAAGGCTCGCGCCCCGACCTGCGGGTGCCCCTGCGCGAAATTTCGCTCCAGGCGACCCGACACCCCGACGGCCGGCTGGTCGAGAACCCCCCGCACCGGGTCTACGACACCTCCGGGCCGTGGACCGATCCCGAGGCGAACCCCGATGCCCGCGAGGGCCTGCCGCCTCTGCGCCGCGCCTGGCAGCTCGAACGGGGCGACGTCGAAGAGCTGTCCGACCTCACTTCTGAGTACGGCCGTCGCCGGGCCGCCGATCCAAAGCTCGACGATCTGCGCTTCGGCCCGGTGAAGAAACCGCTCCGCGCCCGGACGGGGGCCAACATCAGCCAGATGCACTACGCCCGGCGCGGTGTAATTACGCCGGAGATGGAGTACGTGGCGATCCGCGAAAACCTGCTGAGGGCGCAGGTGACCGAAGCGCTTTCCGCCGCCGCGCCGCAGCATCCGGGGGAAGCCTGGGGCGCGTCGATCCCACGCCGGATGACGCCGGAATTCGTGCGCGATGAAATCGCCAGAGGGCGGGCGATCTTGCCCTCGAACGTCAACCATCCCGAATGCGAGCCGATGGCGATCGGCCGGAACTTCCTGGTCAAGATCAACGCCAACCTCGGCAACTCCGCGGTCACCTCATCGATCGACGAAGAGGTCGAAAAGCTCCTCTGGGCGATCCGCTGGGGCGCCGACACGGTGATGGACCTGTCGACCGGCAAGAACATCCACGAGACCCGGGAGTGGATCCTCCGGAACTCTCCCGTGCCGATCGGCACGGTGCCAATCTACCAGGCGCTCGAAAAAGTCGGCGGCAAAGCCGAGGACCTCACCTGGGAGATCTTCCGCGACACGCTGATCGAACAAGCCGAGCAGGGGGTCGATTACTTCACCATTCACGCCGGGGTGCGGCTGCCCTATGTGCCGCTCACCGCGCGGCGGGTGACGGGGATCGTCTCGCGCGGCGGCTCGATCCACGCCAAATGGTGCCTGGCCCACCATCGCGAGAATTTCACTTACACGCACTTCGAGGAGATCTGCGAAATCATGAAGGCCTACGACGTGGCCTTCAGCCTGGGCGACGGCCTGCGCCCCGGCTCGATCGCGGACGCCAACGACAAGGCGCAATTCGCGGAGTTGGACACCTTGGGCGAACTCACCCACGTCGCCTGGAGCCACGACGTCCAAACGATGATCGAAGGCCCCGGCCACGTGCCGATGCACCTGATCCAAGAAAACATGACCAAGCAGCTCGCGGTCTGCGGCGAGGCGCCGTTTTACACCCTTGGTCCGCTCACCACCGACATCGCCCCAGGCTACGACCACCTGACGTCCGGTATCGGTGCCGCGATGATCGGCTGGTTCGGCTGCGCGATGCTTTGCTACGTCACCCCCAAAGAGCACCTCGGCCTGCCGAACAAGGACGACGTAAGAGTCGGAGTCGTCGCCTACAAAATCGCCGCCCATGCCGCGGACCTAGGAAAAGGTTTCCCCGGAGCCCAGCTGCGCGACGACGAGCTGTCCAAAGCCCGCTTCGAGTTCCGCTGGGAAGACCAGTTCAACCTCTCCCTAGATCCCGAAACCGCCCGCTCCTATCACGACGAAACCCTCCCCCAAGAGGGAGCCAAAGTCGCCCACTTCTGCTCCATGTGCGGCCCCCACTTCTGCTCGATGAAAATCACCGAGGAGGTCCGCGAATACGCCCGAAAGCAGGGGCTCGCGGAGGAGGAAGCGCTGGAGAAAGGGATGGAGGAGAAGTCGGAGGAATTCGTGCGGGCGGGGGCGGAGGTTTACGGGTAGGGGGCTATAGCCGGCCGGTTGCGTGATATTTTCTTCGCGCAATGTCTGCCATGCCATGCGAATTCTGCGGGCACTCGGTGCCGCTTGAGTGGGATCACTGCCCGCATTGCGCCCGGCCAAGCTTGTTTCCCAATGTGCGGATGGCCGAGCTGCCCGAGGAACGGGCGGCGGTCGAGAGGCGTTACCGGAAGGCGGTTCGTGTCGCGGAGGCTGAAGGCTGCAAAGTGGTGTTCGGCCGGCTTGAGCAGCTGACGGCGGTCTCGAAAGCCGTCATCGCCCGGAAGGTGACCGACGTGGAACAACTCGCCCGCGAGGATTCGGTCTACCCGACGTATTACCTCAAGCTCGACTCCGGCGTTCAGCTGCCGTCTAACGACAAGTGGGATGAGCTTCGCGGCATGGCTGACGAGAAGCTTTTCCGGCATGGCAAGAAGCACGTCCGATTCGCGGCGCTCTCCCTCGACGGATGCGGTTTGTGGAACTACGGCGAGTGCTCTTTAGTTCTGCGAGAGGATATGATTGGCCACAGGGCCTCGGTCTTCGAGGGGAATTCAGCCTTGTTCCTAAAAAAGACCCACTATTCACTGAAACCGGGATTTCGTGCCTCTTGGCGCGAAAGGCAGAAGTTGTGCGTTGCGAAGCTGGCCTCATCGCTCACTCCGGAGATGACGGACTCGGACCTCGCTGGATCGATACTCCACGAAGGACCTTCCAGCGAAGAGGATCGATTCGTGGAGGTCCATATTTGGGGCTCGATGTCGGCCCGAACGCTCGAGCGGGTGATCCTACGGCGCGAAGCCAAGCCTCGGACTCTCACAGAGGAAATCCGATTGCGCGACAAACTGGTGGTACTCGACATACCCCTCGAGGTGGTGACGCGATGAACGCCGTGGTTTCTGGACGTGCCGGAGTCGCTCTCGTGTGGGATGGGCCGCAGTTTTTCTCCTTGCATGTCGAGGCCCTGGACGAACCGATTCCTCGGCGCGAAGCAGAGATCCCCTATCTGCTGGGTGAGGCGAAAGATCTCTTGGAGTTTCGCAGCGCCAATCAGGCCTACATCGCCAAGGTTCTGGGTCGGGAAGCCCGCTGTTTCGATGCTCTACACCTGACGCTCTGCCTGCTCGACAGAGACCTCACAGACAAGACGAGAGAAGAAGTCGCCAAAGAGCTCGAAGGAATCTTCGGGGAGAACCCACGTCACCTCGAGTTCGCCGAGAACGTCCTCTTCTCGAACCCGCTCCCGCCTGGCGGCGACCTGCCCGGCGCGCTACGGGCAGCGCGGGGAACCGTCCAGACGCAACGCCTGCTCTCCGACTTCGAGCGGCTTCAGAGCCGAATCGCCGAGGTCTGGATCGCTTGGCTGGCCATTCCCGATCGGCTCTTTATCCGTCCGGAAAATCGGCAGAAGGCGCTCAACGCCGCGGTGCGAAGCGGAGGGTTTCGGCGATTTGTGCGCCTTGCTGCCGAGAATGAGAATGATGGCGCCTACCGTTTCCTCCAGGAATCGCTGGCGAACCCGGAGGTCCAGGAGTTCCGTGCCATTTGGGCAGAGTGGGTGAAACCTCTTCGGGAGGAGAGTCGCTACCCATTGCCGCAATTCGATGCTCTTGAGGTGGCGGAACCCCCTGCGCCGGGCTTCGATGTGGAGGCCTAAGAGGCTCACGCTCACTAAACCGGCGTAACGTTTGAATCGACGAGGGGCGGGCCGGCTTTCGGCTCGCCTTTCGTTTTTCTGGGGATCATCAAGGCGATGGCGATGATGAGCATCGGCACCAGCACCCAGCTCCCCTCCGGGCCGTAGCTGCCGCCGGTCCAGGCTTCCGGGCCGGTCAGGCGGGCGTTGAACAGGCGAAAGATCTCGATCCCCGACACAGGCAGCGAGAGCAGGCCGCCGATCGCGAAGTTCCAGATTCCATGAACCCAAGTGGGCGCCCAGAGGCTGCCGGTTCGCTCGAACAGGGCGCACAGCAGGACTCCGGCGAGAAAGGTGTTGATACCGCCCGCCAGGGTAAAGCCGGGATTGCCGGTATGGGCCAGGGCGAACAGGCCGGAGCTGACGATTGCCGCAGTGGCGGGCGAGAGCGCGCGGCGAAGCAAACCGTAGAAGCCGCCGCGGAGGATCAGCTCTTCGAGCCCGCCTTGGATCAGGAAGGCGCCGAACAGCAGGACTAGCCCGCCGAGGTCGTGCGCCTCGAATCCGCCGGGGGCGACCGCGGGGCTCCAGCCGAGGATCGAAAAGCGCCCTTCGATCTCCGCGCCGCCGAGCCAAAGGGCGAGGAAGGCGAGGGTCGCGAGGCTCAACATCACCGCTTGTCGGGCGATCGGAGGGCGGCCCGCGGCGGAGGTCCGGGGCCAGCCGAGCCCCAGAGCGGCCGGCGGGCGCCGGTCGATCCAGCGGGAAAAGAACAGCGCGTAACCGACCACGAACGGCAGGCAGGCCACGCGGCTGAGCAGCAGGCGGTCGCCCTCCAGCGGGAAAAAGCCTGCCATGGCCTCTACCCAGCGGCGGAAGGTGTACCAGAGGAGAATCTCGACCGCGATGTAGCCCAGCAGGAAGAGCGCGGCGAGGCCGATCGCCTGAATTCGCGGATACCGTTGCCAGAACGAGAGCTGTGGGGCGACCGGCTCACGGGATAACGGAACGAGCGAAGGCTCTTCGACGACGAGGGCCGTTTCGTCGGGAGCCGGCGGCGTGGGAATGTCTTCCATTGGGCGGATTCTCTCCCGGATTGCCTCGCTCCGGCGGTCGGGGTCTCGTCTGGACGGTTTTCCGACACTCTAGGAGGGTGTCGGCGGTATCGTGGCCGGCCGGATCTCTCGTTTCTTCTTTGAGGTGCTGCATGGAAATCAAAACGGTCGGCGTGGTCGGTGCCGGCGTGATGGGTGTTGGGGTCGCCCAGAATCTCGCCCAGACAGGGCATCGGGCACTCCTGGTCGACGTGAGCGACGAGATTCTCGACCGGGCGCGCGGTGCCATCCGCCAAGGGCTCCGCTTCGGCCAGATGTTCGACAAGAGCGCCACCGCGGCGCCGCGCGAGAAGGCGGCCGACGTGCTGGCGCGGATCTCGTTCTCGACCGATCTCGATACCCTCGCTGAGGCCGATTTCGTGGTCGAGAACGTGATCGAGAAGTGGCCGATCAAAGAACCGATCTACCGGCGCCTGGACCAGATCTGCCGCCCCGAGGTGCGCTTCGCCGCGAACACCTCGGTGATCTCGATCACCAAGATCGGCGGCGCCACGAAGCGGCCGGACAAAGTTCTCGGCATGCACTTCATGAATCCGGTGCCGCAGAAAGATACGGTCGAGGTGATCCGCGGTCACCATACGAGCGAGGAGACGCTCGCCATTGGCCGCCAATTCCTCGCCCAGATGGGCAAAGAGGGGATCGTGGTCAACGATGCCCCGGGCTTCGTCTCCAACCGGGTGCTGATGCTCACCGTGAACGAGGCGATTTTCCTGGTGCAGGACGGGGTCGCCCCCGCCGAGGACGTCGACCGCCTGTTCAAGAGCTGCTTCGGCCACAAGATGGGGCCGCTCGAAACCGCGGACCTGATCGGATTGGATACCATCCTCTACTCGATCGAAGGGCTCTACGAGCAGTTCGCCGACAGCAAGTTCCGACCCTGCCCGCTGCTGCGCAAAATGGTCGACGCGGGGCTCCACGGCAGAAAGAGCGGCAAGGGTTTCTACGACTACGGCACGGGGAGTTAGAGGCGAGATGGACGAGACGCAAACCAAAATCAAAGAATTCCTCTCGCGGTTCTTCAAGAACCACGATCTTCAACCGGGCGAAGACATCTTCTCGCTCGGTTTCGTCAACTCGCTGCTCGCGATGCAGCTGGTCGCCTTCGTCGAGAAAGAGTTCGGATTCACCGTCGAGGACGAAGATTTGGATCTCGACAACTTCCGTTCGATCGATGCGATTTCCGCGCTGATCGCAAAGAAGCGCGGCGCGTGAATCTCGATCTCACCCCCGAGCAGCGGGCGGCGCGCGAACGGTTCCGGGCTTTCGCGAACGAACGGATCGTGCCGTTCGCCGACGCTTGGGACCGGCAAGAGGCGATTCCGCGCGAGCTGATCGCGGCGCTCGCAGCCCAAGGCTGGCTCGGCTCCCTGCTACCGCCGGAAGTCGGCGGCGCGGGGCTCGATCGAATCACCTACGGCCTGTTGATCGAAGAGATCGGCCGGGCCTGCTCGTCCACCCGATCGCTCCTCACGGTTCACGACATGGTCGGTCATGCCCTTCGCCGATGGGGAAAGCCGGAGGTCAAAGATCGTCACCTTTCAGCTCTTGCCAAGGGTGAGAGGCTCGGTGCGCTCGCGCTGTCGGAGCCGAACGCCGGCAGCGACGCGGCCTCGATCGAGACTCGGGCGGTCGAAGAGGGCGAAGGTTTCGTCCTTTCCGGCCGCAAGAAGTGGACGACGTTCGGCCAGATCGCCGATCTGTTCCTAGTCTTCGCCAAAGTCGCCGGCCAGCCCGCGGCGTTCCTGGTCGAGCGCGATGCGCCGGGTCTTTCCGTCGTGCCGATCCACGGCATGCACGGCACCCGCGCCGCGATGCTCGCGGAGCTGCATTTAGACGATTGCCGCGTACCGCGCACCGCGATGCTGGGCCGGCCGGGTTTCGGCATTTCGCACGTGGCGGCCACCGCCCTGGAGTTGGGCCGGTACAGTGTCGCCTGGGGCTCCGTCGGAATTCTCCAGGCGTGCCTGGAGGCGTCGCAAAAATATGCCGCGGAGCGGGTGCAATTCGGCGCGCCGCTGGCTGAGCACCCGCTGATCCGCGCGATGCTCGCCGAGATGATTGCCAACGTCCGCGCGGGCCGGCTGCTCTGCCTGCGGGCCGGGTTTCTCCAAGAGCGGAGCGATCCGGCGGCGTTTGCCGAAACGATGCTCGCCAAGTACTTCTGTTCGGTCGCGGCGGCCAAGGGGGCGAGCGACGCCGTGCAGATCCAAGGGGCGAACGGCTGCGCCCCGGATTCTCCCGTCGCGCGCTATCTGCGCGACTCGAAAGTGATGGAAATCATCGAGGGCTCGACCCAGATCCAACAGCTCGCGATTCCCCGATTCGACTTCCCGGAGCTCTGAGCATGGGCAAACCAGGCTCGATCAAGTGCGTGATCTGGGATCTCGACCATACGGTCTGGGACGGCATCCTGCTGGAAGATGCAGACGTCCAGGTCCGACCCGGAGTGCGTGAAGCGATCGAGACGCTCGACGGGCGTGGCATTCTACATTCGATCGCCAGCCGCAACGATCGCGCGACGGCGCTCAGAAAGCTTCGCGAGGTGGGGCTCGAAGAGTACTTTCTCTATCCGCAGATCCACTGGAACCCGAAGAGCGGCTCGGTCGAGCAGATCGCCAAGGATCTGAATCTCGCGCTCGACGCCTTCGCCTTCATCGACGATCAGCCACATGAGCGCGACGAGGTGGCGTTCTCGCTGCCGCAGGTGCTCTGCATAGACGCCGCGGACGTTCTCCGTCTGGCAGACATGCCGGAGCTGACCCCCCGGTTCATCACCGAGGATTCCCGCCAGCGCCGCCGTATGTATCAAGCCGACATCGAGCGGAACCAAGCGGAAGAGGAGTACGTCGGCGCCCAAGAGGAATTCCTCGCCACCCTGGGGATGAAATTCTCGATCGTCCCCGCACGAGAAGAAGACTTGAAGCGCGCCGAGGAGCTGACCGTCCGCACCCATCAGCTCAACACCACGGGCTATACCTACAACTACGACGAGCTGGACGCCTTTCGCCGCTCGCCCGATCACCTGCTCCTGGTCGCGAGCCTGGTGGACAAATACGGCACCTACGGCAAAATCGGCCTCGCCCTCCTGGAGCTGGGCACGGAAGCCGACCGCAGCTTTTGGACCGTCAAGCTCCTCCTCATGTCGTGCCGCGTCATGTCCAAAGGGGTGGGCACCCTTTTGGTCCACCACATCCTCGACCGAGCCCGCCGCGCCGGGGTTCGCCTGCGCGCCGAATTCGTCAGCAACGACCGCAACCGGATGATGCTCGTTACCTACAAATTCGCCGGCTTCAAACAGATCGAGCGCCGCGGCGAGGTCGCCGTCCTCGAAAACGACCTGTCGAGCATCCAGCCGTTTCCGCCGTATGTCGAGGTGGAGATCGAGGAGTAGGGGGCTCTCAATCCGCCCGCACCACCAGCACCGGAATCTTCACCCGGTGGCGGACCGGTTCGACCGTCGAGCCGAAGAAGATGTCGCCGATCAGGCGGTGGCCGTGGGAGCCCATGATGAGCAGATCTACGCCTTCTTCTTCCACCACTTTCGGGATCTGGACCACCGGATCGCCGTAGAGCAGGCGGACGCGGGCCGGTACGCCGAGCTTTTCGACGGCCAGGCGCGCCCGTTCGAGGTACTTTGCGTCGTCGCGGGTTTCTTCATCGGTCGATTCGCCGCCGAAATAGCGGGGGCCGAAGCCCTCGGCGACGTGGAGCAGCAGCAGCTCCGCCTTTTGAGCCCGGGCGAGCGAGAGACCATGGTCGAGGATCCCTTGATCGTGGCTGTCGACTGCCAGGGCGACCGCGATGCTCTTGTAGCCGAGGTTTTCGCGTAACACCGGCGCTTGGGGTACGGCGGCCTCCGTGCGGCCGAGGCGCCGGAGCTTCTTTAAGGTAGGGTGGAGCGCCACGTAGAGCAGCAGCAGTCCGATCGAGATGAGACCGACGATCACGCCGATCCGGACCAGGGGATTGACCCCGGCGCCGAGCCATTCGCCGGTCACTCCGATCACCAGCTGAATGTTCAGGCCGATGATGATCAACGCGGTCAGCCAGGCGAGGATCTTCATCCAGACCTTGTTGGCGAACTCCCCCATCCGGCGTTTGTCGCTGGTGAGCTGGACCAGCGGGATCACCGCGAACGGCAGCTGCATCGACAAGATCACCTGGGAGAAGATCAACAGCTTGTAGGTGGCGTGGTCGCCGAGCACCGCGATGGTGATCACCGCCGGGATCAGGGCGAGGCCGCGGGTGAGCAGGCGGCGCAGCCAGGGGCGCATGCGGAAATCGAGGAATCCTTCCATTACGACCTGGCCGGCGAGGGTGCCGGTAAGCGTCGAGCTTTGGCCTGCGACCAGCAGAGCGAGCGCGAACGCCGTGCTCGCGACCGCAGTGCCGAGGAGTGGCGCCAGCAGCTTGTGGGCCTGACCCAGCTCGGTCACCACGACGCCGTTCCGGTGGAAGGCGGAGGCGGCGAGGACGAGAATCGCGGCATTGACGAAGAACGCGCAGTTGAGCGCCACGGCCGAATCGATGAAGTTGTAACGGTTCGCCTGACGCTTGCCTTCCACGGTACGCGGCACCTGGCGGGTCTGCACCAGCGCGGAGTGGAGATAAAGATTGTGCGGCATGACGGTTGCGCCGAGCATGCCGATCGCGATGTAGAGCGCCTCGGTCGACTGAAGATGCGGGCGGAAGCCGGCGAGCAGCGGTCCCCACTCCGGCTTCGCGAGGAAGATCTCGAGGATGTAGCAGCCGCCGATCGTGGCGACGAGGATCAGAATGAACGCCTCCATCTTGCGGATGCCGAGACGCTGCATGGCGAGCAGCAGGAAGACGTCGAACGCGGTGATCAGCACGCCGGTCATCAGGTCGATGCCGAACAGCAGCTGAAGTCCGATCGCCGTGCCGAGCACCTCGGCGAGATCGCAAGCGCCGATCGCCAGCTCGCAGAGCAGCCATAATGCCAAGGCCACCGGTTTGGGATAGGCGTCGCGGCAGCCCTGGGCGAGGTCGCGGCCGGTGACGATGCCGAGACGGGCCGAGAGCGTCTGGAGCAGGACCGCCATCAGATTCGACATCAACAATACCCAGATCAGTTGATAGGCGAATCGCGATCCCCCTTCGATGTCGGTCGCCCAGTTGCCCGGGTCCATGTAGCCGACGCTCACCATGTAGGCCGGTCCGGAAAACGCCAGGAGGCGCCGCCAGAAACCGGGGCTCTTGGGAAGGCTCACGCTCCGATGGACTTCCTGCAGCGATTGAGAGCCCCCAGGGGTCGGGGCGGTGGGCAGCGGATCTCGAAAAGTCATGAAAATCCCTCGGAATTTTTGAGTGCCCAAAATTTACTCTACGAACAGCCCAATGTCCAGAGGGGGCGGTTGGGACAGCCGACGCGTGGGGCTTGTCAGGGAACGGCAAACCGTGGATCATCGAACACACTTTGGCCCCGGATTTCCGGGGCCTTTCGATTCGGAGGGCAGTCCCTTGCCGGAGATTGAACAGAAGCTGTCGGCCGAAGAGCTCGAGGAGGCGTGGCAGATCCTCGCCACCGTAGACCGAGTCGAGGGCTTCGAGCTCCTGGCGCGGGAAGAGGCCGAGGAGTTCCTGCTCAATCTCTCGCCCTACGAGCAAGCGATGCTGCTCGCCTCGCTGCCGCTGGTCGAGCGGCGACTCTGGATGCGCTCCTACGAGCCGGACGACGCGGCCGACCTGTTGCAGGAAGCGCCGGCCGAACTGCGCGACGAGCTGATCTCCCTGCTCGACGAGGTCGCCCGGCGCGAGGTCCGCGCGCTGCTCGCCTACGCCGAGGACGAAGCGGGCGGCCTGATGAGCCCGCGCTACTCGCGGGTGCGCCCCGACATGACGGTTGAAGAGGCGCTGCGCTACCTGCGCCGCCAGTCGCGCGATCGGACCGCGCTGATCTATTACGCCTACGTGCTCGACGCCGAACAGCGCCTGCTCGGCGTGGTGTCGTTCCGCTCCCTATTCGCCGCCACCGGCGAGGTGCTGGTCCGCGACCTAATGGTGCCGGCGGACGACCTGGTGACGATTCCGGAAGAGACCGATCAGGAAGAGGTCTCCCAGATGTTCTCGCGCTACGACCTGATCGCGATCCCGGTCGTGGACGCTGAGCAGCGGATGAAAGGCATCGTCACCTTCGACGACGTGGCCGACGTCGCCGAGGAAGAGGCGACCGAGGACATCCAGAAGTTGGGCGGCCAGGCCGCTCTCGACGAGCCGTACCTCCAGATCGGCTTCTGGGAGATGGTCAAAAAGCGCGCCGGCTGGCTCTCCGCCCTGTTCCTGGGCGAGATGCTGACGGCGACCGCGATGGCGTTTTACGAGAAAGAGATCGACAAGGCGGTCGTGCTCGCGGTTTTCCTGCCGTTGATCATTTCGAGCGGCGGCAACTCGGGCTCCCAGGCCTCGACCTTGGTGGTCCGCGCGATGGCGCTCGGCGAAGTGCGCCTGCGCGACTGGTGGCGGGTCATCCGCCGCGAGCTGTCGGCCGGCTTGGTGCTCGGCACGGTGCTCGCGGTGATCGGCTTCACCCGCATCGTCGCGTGGCAGAAGGTTTTCCACAGCTACGGCCCGCACTACCTGCTGGTCGCCGCGACCGTCGCCTTCAGCCTGGTCGGGGTCGTCCTGTTCGGCACGATCTGCGGTTCGATGCTGCCGCTGGTCCTCAGACGCTTGGGCTTCGACCCCGCCAGCGCCTCGGCTCCGTTCGTCGCCACCCTGGTGGACGTGACGGGGCTGGTCATCTATTTCACGATGGCGAGCCTGCTGCTGCGCGGGACGTTGTTGTAGAGGCCAGAACCTCCGCCGGAGCGCCGTGGGCGACGATCCGTCCCCGCTCCAGGCGCAACGCCTCGTCGCACAGGGCGAGGATCTCCTCCGGCTCGTGGCTGACATAGAGCATCGGCACCCGCAGATCGTCGCGGATGCGGGCGAGGACCGGCAGGATCCGGCCGCGTAGCGGGCGGTCGACCCCGGCGAACGGCTCGTCGAGCAGCAGCAGCTCCGGCGCGGCGAGCAGCGCGCGTCCGAGCGCCACCCTCTGGCGCTCGCCGCCGGAGAGGCCGGCGATGCCGCGATCGAGCAGCGACTCGATCTCCAGCACCGAGGCGATCTCGGCGAGCCGGTTCTTTCCCTCGCCTGTCGGATCGCCATGCGGCGCGCCATAGAGAAGGTTTCTGCGCACCGAAAGATGGGGGAACAGCGCGCCGTCCTGCGGTACGTAGCCGATTCTCCGCCGCTCGGGCGGCACGAAGCTGCGTTCCGCCGCATCGGTGAGTCTCCGTCCTGCAAGGTGTACGCTCCCTTGGGTCGGACGCCGAAGCCCGACGATCAGCTCCAAGAGAGACGTCTTTCCCGCGCCGGAAGGGCCGAACAGACCGGCCACGCGGCCGTGCAGCTCCAGGTCCACCTCCAGGGTGAAGCGGGGGAGTGGCAGGCGGAGGCCACGGAGTGCGAGCCTCATGAGGGCCTCCGGCGAAGCAGGCGCTCGCTGGTGAACAGGGCGACGAACGCCAGCCCCGCCGCGGCCAGGCAGAGCCGGACCGCCGCGTCGTCGCGTCCGAGCTGGATCAGCTGGTAGATCGCGAGCGCCAAGGTCTGAGTGCGGCCCGGGATATTGCCCGCGACCACGATCGTCGCGCCGAATTCGCCGAGCGCCCGGGCGAACGCGAGCAGCAGGCCGGCCGTGAGCCCTCGGGCCGCGAGCGGCAGAGTGACCGTGACGAAAGCCCGGACGGGCGAGGCGCCGAGCGTGCGGGCGATCTGTTCGAGCCGGAGGGGGACTTCCTCGAAAGCCACCCGAGCGCTGCGCACGAAGAGCGGCAGCGACATCACGGCCATCGCGACCAGCACGCCGCGCCAAGTGAAGATCACGTCGACGTCCAGCCGGTCGTGGACGAACCGGCCGAGCGCGCTTCGGCGGCCGAACAGGCGGAGCAGAAATAGACCGGTCGCAACCGGCGGCATCACCAGCGGCAGGGCGACGAGCGTTTCAAGGACCGCCTTGCCGGGAAAGGTACGGCGGGCGAGCAGCCAGGCGAGCGCCAGGCCGGGCGGCAGGATGGCGACCATCGCGAGCGCCGCCATGCCGAGGGTGAAGCCGAGGATCTGGAACTCTTCGCCGGACAAATTGTCTCTCGCGCCGGAGTCAGGGATGAGCGGCCGGGCCGGAGATCACCAGGAAACCGAAGCGGCGGAAGACGTCGAGCGCGGGCGGGGAAGAGAGGTAGGCCAGGAACCGGCGCGTCTCCTGCGGATGCCGGCTCGCCGCGAGGGCGGCGAACGGGTAGGAGATCTTCGGTCCTTCGGCTTCGGACACGGCGTACGCCACCTTGACCTTATGCGAGATCTCGGCGTCGGTCTGGTAGACGATTCCCGCGTCGGCGTTACCCGATTCGACCGCGGCGAGCGCCGCGCGAACGTTCTCGGTCGGCACCACGCGATCGATGACCTTGCGCCAAAGCCCCAGCTTTTGCAGGTACTCCTTGGCGTAGATCCCAGCCGGCACGGTCTGCGGCTCGGCCAGGGCGAGCGCGCGAATCGACGACGACACAAGGTCCGCGGGTGCGCTGATCTTCAGCTTCGAATCGAGCGGAACCACGACCACCAGCGTATTGCCGAGCACGCTCTTCCGGGTCCCGGCGAGCACCAGACCCTTCTTCGCCAAGGAATCCATTTTCGCCTCGTCGGCGGAGAGGAACAGGTCCGCCGGGGCGCCCTCCTCGATCTGGCGGGCGAGCAGGCTCGACGCGCCGAGATTGAGCAGGATGTGATCCCCGCAAGACGCCTCGTAGGCGTGGACGATCTCCTGAAGCGCATCGGTCAGGCTGGCCGCAGCGGAGACGTTGAGCTCAACGGCGGCGGTTGGAACTGCGGGCAGAACGAACCACGCGCCGAGAGCGAGAGGGAGAAGAAGTCGCTTCATGATTACGCTCCCTTCGGCCGATCGGCTCAGAAGATGACCTGCAAACGCGCCAGCACCTTGTTCTGGGCCGGCTCGCGGTTTGCTTTGACGCGCAGGTAGTCGACCATCAGCTTGAGGTCATGCCCCTTGAAGTACCCATTGACCCCCGCGGTGTCGGTGGTCGTGGTGTCGCCGGCATGATCGGTGCGGGGATCGAACGTCTCGGATTTGAGCACCACCTGGAGCCGGTCCGGCACGACGAAGTATCCCGCCTGAGCGTACCCACCGGTCGATTCGACGATCGCGCCCGGCCGGCGGGAAGTAGGTTCCCACCGGGTGCTCAGGTACTCTCCCCAAAGCTCGAACCGGCCGGCCGAAAATTGGCTGTCGAAGCCCCAGCCGCGGCGATCACCGGAGAAGATGGCATCCCGGTCGGGCGTCGCGGGGGTGGAGTCGAAACCGAATTCCGCCCCTTGCGGTACGTTCGTGTCGGTCGACCGGTAACCGTTAGCGCCGACCGTCCAAGTGGCCGAGCCCCCCCACAACTTGCCGCGCCAAGGAACGCCGGAGCCGCGGGCGGCGACTAAAAATCGGTCGTCATCGTTGAAGTTGTTGTTCGTGCCGTTGCCGTTGAAAGCGCCCAGCGCGTAACTGACTCGCTTGTCCAGCAGATCGCCGCCCACCTGAATGCCGATCTGGCGACCCAGGGTGAGCCGGTCGTTCACCAGGCTGCGCTCCAGAGTCAGCAGCTTAGGATCGCCATAGAGTTGCTCGAAGCCGAACGGCGACTTGAATTGGCCGACTCTTACGTTTGCTTCCGGGTGGCGGTTCCAGGTGATGAAGGCATCGGTCGCTTGCGCGCGCAACCCCGAAGTGTTGGTCAAGCTGCCGGCGAGATCGATCTCCAATCGGAAGTCGAACTCCTCCAGAAACTTACCCGTCGCGTTCAAACGTGCCCGCCGCAGGTAGAAGCGGTCGTTGTCGTTGGTGAAACGGGAGTCGCCGCGATCGCCGAAATCGGCCTGGGCCTGAATCAGCCCGCCGATCGTGAGCGTCGGCTCCCGCCCGCCCGGTTTGACCACCGCGTTCGGGCTTTGTTGGGCAAAGGACGGAGTCATACCTGCCAGCACCGCAAGGGTGAAGCCGAGAAGGGGCAGCCGCACTCGAACCTCCTTGATCGAAAAGAGCAGGCGGACCCTAGCAACCCCGATATATCCCGTCAAGTAGTTCGGGGCTGCTCCGGACTACTCCGTGAGCAGTTCCACCAACTCGCGCCAAGCCGGCTCCGCCGCCTGGCGGCAGGCGGCATCCATCTCCTGGTAGAGCGCGAGCACCCGCCGGCCGGTTTCGGTGAGCTGGACCCGGCCGTGCTCCGCCCCGCCCCGCGAGGCGACCGCGAGTGGAACGCGAAAGCTCGCATTCATGGTCTGGAGCAGCTTCCAGGCGCGCATGTACGACATGCCGAGCTGGCGCGCCGCCTCGGCGAGCGTACCGGCCTCCGCGACCGCGGCGAGAAGCTCGGCCTTGCCCGGCCCGAATGCGATCTCGGCACCCTTCATCACGCGGAGGCGTGGATGAAGGCTCGCCGTGTCAGCTTGCTTCGACATTGGGGTTTCCTTGCGGCCATTATCCTACGCCGCCCCCGGCCAGAAAAAGTGACTCTCACCGCTCATCCGGATCGTCTTCCGTCGCCAGCCACCCTCACCCTCGCAACCGAGACCGGCCGGTTGGCGCCAGCCGCAAAACCTCCGGCGACCGCTTCACCCACCGTCCCAACCCACTCTCAACCTCCACCTGCCACCGTTCCGACCGGCCCAGTGCCGCAACGCACTCCTCATACTCTGCCGCACCTCGATACATCGCAAACCAGACGAACACCTGCTCGCCCTCCCGAACCGGCAAGTGCGGATAGGTGTTCGGGCTCCCGTCGGTCACGAATGACGCCAGGACTTGAACGCCGCATTCCCCCGCCACCGGCGTCGCGGTCTGCTCGAAGAAATCGATCAGCTCCGGGCCGGCCGGTGCTTCCAAGGGGTAGATCGTCGCCACCATCAGGCCCTTGGCCGGTTCGGAGGAGTCGATCGGTAGCCGCTCCCGCTCTTCGGCGGGGAATCCAGATCCCGGCTGTACAGGATGAAGGAGCAGCACGTCGTCGGAGTCGATCATCGTGGCGTTCGCGGCTTCGCGATGCGCTTTCCAGACCGGTCCGGAGTAGAAGGAGGTGAGCGCCTCAAGCCGGGACTCCATATCCGAGAAGCCACGAAGCCAGACGAAGTAGTTCGGTCGGTCGAGATCTCGGAACTGACCGATGACCTGAATACCCAGGGCTTCCTGGGGTTCGATGAACTCTCGATCGAAGAGGTCGATCAAAACGTCGCGTTGGCCCAGGTGGAGGGTGTATTGGCGAAGCTCCACGATGGTGCAGCAGGAGGGTGCCGGGTCCGTGGCGGGGGACTCGGAGGGTTCGGTCGCGGGTAGTGTCATGTCCAGTTCTCCAGTAGAGGAAGCGCCGAGGGGCTGGAGGACTGTAGCGGGCGATTAGGTCGAAAGCGGTCCTAAAAAGGGTGGGGTCTATAGGGGACAATAGGGGATGATCGAGCTTGACGTCGCGGTCCGCACCGGCCACGATAGTCGCGATGCCAATCAACGAAGGAGGCTCCCCTTGGCGATACGTCTTCGGAAACCGGGCGAATTCTGTTGGATCAACATGTTGACGCCGGAGCCGGAGGCGGCGAGGGAGTTCTTCGGCAGGCTGCTCCGTTGGGAGTATGCCGAGATGCCGGGGATGGGTCATGTGGTGAAGGTCGGCGGGCGGCCGATCGGCGGACTGTTCGATTTGGCATCGCCGCAAACCCCTCCGGGGACTCCGCCGCTGATCGGCGTGATGGTGAAGGTCGAAAGCGCCGACGCGACCTGCGACAAGGCCGTGGCGCTCGGCGGCACGGCGAAGCCGGCATTCGACATCGCGGAGCAGGGCCGGATGGCGGAGTGCTTCGATCCGAACGGCGCGGAGTTCGACCTGTGGCAGCCGAAAAAGGGCCAGGGCACGGACGTCGATGTCACCCAGCACGGCGCGCCGAGCTGGTTTGAGACCATCACGTCCGATCCCGCCCGCGCCAAGACGTTCTACTGCGATCTGTTCGGGTGGACCGCCGAGGACAACGTGAGGCCGGAGTTCACCTATACGAGCTTCCAGCTCGATGGCGAATACGTCGCGGGAATGATGCCGTTCCTGCCGAAGATGGGGGACGTCCATCCGCACTGGGGGGTGTATTTCACCGTCGAGGACATCGACGAGACCGCGCGGCTGGCGGGCGAGTTGGGTGCGAAGGTCTTCATCCCGGCCCAAGACATCCCCGGAGTCGGCCGGTTCTGCGGCATTTTCTCGCCGCAGGGCGTGATGTTCTACGCCATGCGGTACAGCGGGTGACTGTAGGCACTCAGCGCAGAGCCTTTCTAACCACCAGCTTCAAGCCCGACCAGACGTCGGTGACGGCGCAGGCCTTCACGGTGAGGCCGTGGCGCTGGAGAAGTGAATAGAGCCCCGGTGATAGCCTTCCCTCTCTAGAGAGGAGAGGTAAACATGTCGACCGAAGAGCTAGAAACGCAGGTATTTCAACTTGGACCCAAAGAAAGAGCCGAGCTCGCGCGTCGATTGCTCCTGAGCCTGGAGACGGATTCCGAAGGGGAAACCGAGCGGCTCTGGGCGGAAGAGGCCGAACGCCGCTACCTGCAGTTGAAGTCGGGTGAGGTCGAGGCGATCTCCACGGAGGAAGTTTTCCGGGACGCCAGGCTGCACCTGCTGTGAACCCAGTTCGCTGGCATGCCGCGGCGCGGCTCGAATTGGTCAAGGCCGTGGACTTCTATGAAGGCGAATCGGTGGGTTTGGGAGAGATTTTTCTGCGTTCGGTCGAGGTCGCACTTGACACGGTGATCGAGAATCCTTCCCTCGGGCCCAGGGTCTTGGGAGAAGTCCGCTGCAAGCTCGTGCGGAGATTCCCCTACAGTCTCTTCTATCGCTTCGACGGCAGTCTGTACATCCTGGCAGTAGCGCACCAGAAGAGGCGCCCAAGGTACTGGGCGGATCGTTTGTAGCAGGCGTGCCCCGGAACAATTGTCGCTGCGCACCGGCAGGCTACGGCGCGGGACGCCCACCGCTCATAATCGCGCCAGCGGCCTCCGATCTTCAAGTAGCGCGGCGAGTACCCCTCCTTGAGGAAGCCGACCTAGAACGACTTCTGGCCGAACTCCCGCCAGCCAATTTTCCGCCCGGGCGTCCCATTGGGGCGCGAAATCCTCCGGCTATAACTAGAACTTGCCCATTTTGGCGGGGAATGGCCCATTTTGGTGAAAAATATCCTGGTGGAGGTGGAAATCTGCCGGCTCAGACGAGAACCAAGTCGGTCGATCGGAATTCTGCCCGTTTTGGTGGGAAATGGCCCGTTTGGGCGGCGAACGGCGTAGTCCTCGTTGAAATTGGCCCTTCTTGGTGGAAACCGGCCCATTTCGGTGAAAAACCGCCCGTGGTGGTGAAGCGCGTCCTGTTCTGGCGGCAGCTGCGCGCTTTGAGGCAGGATTCGCCCGTCGGTCGTCCTTCTCGACCTAGAACGACTTCTGGCCGAAATTCGTCGCCAGCGCCGCGAGGTCGAGGCCGTCGACGATGTCGTTGCCGTCGAAGTCCGCGGCTCGGAGGAATCGCGTCTCGCCGCGGCGGGCGCCGAAGGAGAGCGCGAGGGAGATCAGGTCCAGCCCATCGACCCGGCCATCCTGGTTCAAGTCGCCGGTGAGGAACTTGGTGCCGGCGATGATGAAACGGGTGACCTCGCGATCGACGGTGTTGGCCGGGCTCGCGAGATCGCGGGAGCGGAACGCGACCGTGACCACGCCGGTGAAAGGATTCGTCGGACGGTAACTGATCTCCGCCCGCTGGGCGTCGCCGGAGACGAGCGCGCCCACCTCTTGGCCGTTTACCACCAGGCGGGTCGAGGCGAGATCGATCCCCTTGCCGAAATCGAGCAGCGCAAGGCGAACCGTCACGTCGGCCGGGACGTCCCGCGATTGATCGGCGGGCGCGATCGAACCGACGACCGGCGGGACCTTGTCGGTGGCGGTCAACTGGTCTGCCCAAACCTCCGCCATCTTGTCGTAGCCCGCGGCATTCGGGTGGAGCTTGTCCAGGCCGCCGCCGTAGAGCGTGGTGAAGGCGTTCGGCGTTTGCCAGAAGAAGACTTCGAATTGATCGGCGAGCGTGCGCTTCTCGCTCCAGGCGAGGTTGCGCAGCGAAGCGGCGAGTTGGGCGGCCACCTTGTTGTCGGCGTCCCGATTCGCGCTCGGCAGGCGTGGAATGACCGGGGCATGCACGACTTTGAGCCCGAAGGCCTCGGCCTTGGTGGCGATGCGCTGCAAATTGAACGTGATGGTTTCGATCGACACCTGGGCGTTGATGTCGTTCGTCCCTTCCATCAGCAGCAGCTTGTCGGCCGGGTTGTTGCGCAGCACCTGGTCGATGCGGGTGACCGCCTCCGTGGTCGCCTCGTTGCTCAATCCTGCGTTGATCACCTTGGCGTCGGTCACCCCGCGCGCGATCAGCAGGTCGTCCAGGCGGCCGGGATAGCCCAGCTCGGACAGCGGCCGGGTTGAGGAGTCGCCCACCCCGAAAGTGATGCTGTCGCCGAACGCGATGTAGCGGTTCTGCGCCTGCGCCGCGGCCGGAAGCAGCAGCGCGGCGGCAATCAGGCCGAGAGAGAGCCCGCGGGCGCGCATCACGGCTCCTGCCTCCAGCGCGCGGAGAGTTCTGACGGCGCGCTTTTTCCTTCCGAGAGCCAACGAAACGTCAGTGCGCCCGAGGCGGTGGGCACCAGTCGCGGTCGGTCCGCGCGGTCGGCGGCGGGGGATTCGGCGGTCGAGATCGCGGCGCGGCGGAGGGGTTTACCCGCGGCATCCGTGTCGATCGCCTCCCAACCGCGCGGCGCGGCGGTGCGGACGAGCAGGCGAATGCCGTCAGCGGTCTTATCCATCGTTGGGAAGACGGATCCCTTCGGTCCCACCGTGCGCGGCGCGGACCAGCGGCTGCCTTGCTCGGTGGACAGCACGGCGGTCATCACCCGGTAGTCGTTGCCGTCGAAGCTCGCCCAGGAGAGCAGCGCCCCGGAGCCGGTCGAAACGAGCGCGGGCGTGATGTCGGGCACCCTATTGGCGGGGGCCACGGGATGAGGAGCTGTCCAGGCGCCGCCCGGTCGGCCGCGGCTCCAGAGGATCTCGTCATCCTCCCCGTCGAAGGCGCTCCAGGCAAGAACGTAGGAGCCGTCGGCGAGGCGCGTCGCGGCGAGCGCGAGCTGACTGCCCGGACCGGGAGGCGAAATCGTCCGCGGCGCCGACCATCGGCCGTTTTGGAACCGTGCCGCTTTGATCGCCAGCGAACGATCGTCCCTCCCTTCGAGCCAGACGAGCCCGGCGAACCGTGCACCGGCGAGGAGGGCGATCGCATGCTCCTGCACCGGAGCCGAAGCGGGAAGTGTGGGAAGAAAGCGTCGGGGACCGGTGGTGCCCTGGCCGAGGAGGACGAACAACTCCCGCCGGTCGCCGTGCGGGCGCGTGCCGAGCGCGATCCAGGAGGCGTCGGTTCCCGCGACCGATTCGAGCGCCGCGTCGGCCGGAAGCCCCGGATCGACGATCGCGCCGGAATCGAGCGCCAGACGCAAACCCTCGCGTCCGGCGAGGAGCGTCGGCGCGGCGTACGCGGTCGCGGCGCTGGCCGCAAGAAGGCAGAATACCCGGAGCGGTTTGGGTGTGAGCATGGAAACTCGATCCTATGGGGCACTAGGGTTCCCGTCAACGCGTTCGGCCCCCGGGGAACCGCTGTTTCCGACCGCTGTGGTAACTTTCGCCGCCATGAGCGATTTGACCCTGGAGACGCCGACCGCCAAGGCGTCCATTTCGGAGTTGCGCCCGGCCCTCGAAACGGCGCTCAAAGCCCAGTTTCCCGGCGGGATGCTCAAGTGGAGCTGGGACGGCGACATCTGCAACCTCACCGGCCCCGGAGCGAAGGGGACGATCGTGCTCGAAGAGGGCAAACTGGTCGGCCGTGCCCACCTGGGGCCTCCCGCGAGCATGATGCGCGGCGTGATCGAGCAGAAGATCACCGCGGCGATGAAAAAGGCCGGCGGGTAAGCCGGTCCCCCCCGATGCTCCCGCCACCCGGGCCGCTCGGGGCGCTCGCGCGCCGGGCGGTCGAAACGCCGGAGCGGCCGTTTCTCTTCTTCGTCCGCGGGCTCGATTGGCGTTGGCTTTCCTATAAGGAAGCGGCCGAGCGGATCGGCGGCGTCGCCGCGCGGCTTGATCGCCTCCCCGCCGGGGCGCGCACCGCCTTTCCGTCGACCGCCGGGCTTTCATCCCTTCTTCTCGACCTCGCGCTCCGCTCGACGAATCGAATCGCCGTGCCGATTGGCCCGCTCGATGCCGAAGCCGAGCGCGATCCGGAGCTGGCCCGGCTGGGGGCCGAGGCATTCGCCTCTCTGCCCGGATTTGCGCCGAGCCGGACCCTGCCGACCGCCGAGATCCCCGATCCGTTCACCCTTTCGGGCGCGTTGCCGGGCGGCGAAGGGGGCGTTTTGATCGAAGCGGGCGGAGAAGTGAAGATCGCTTCGCCCGACGAGATCGCGGCGGCCGACGAGCGGTTCGAACGGGCTCTCTCGCCGAAATCGGAGCGTGCCGTTCGGGAGATCGTCCTGCTCGGCTCTCCATCGCGCGTTTTAATCGAGCGGGCACTCTCGGATGTGGCGCTTCGTACCGGCGCCGCCTGTCTGTTCGAACCCGACCTCCGAGCCCGCGCGGCGAGCGCCGCCTGGGGCCGGGTGACGATGCACGCGGGAAGCGCTTCGGAGCTGGCGGAACTTTTTGGCCGGGCGAAGAGCGCGCAGCGGGTGCCGCTTTCCCGGTCGCGGCTGCCTTTCGGCCGGCTGCACACCGTTTTTTGTACCGACGGGCAAGGGCTCGACCCGGCCTCGGTCGAGGCCTGGCGCGCGTTGGGGGTGGCGGTCGGATGACGCCGCGCGAGATTGCCGAGCAGTTGAAGGCCTGGGCGCTCGAAGCCGGCTTCGACCGCGCGGGGGTCGCGAGCCTCGAACCGCTCGAACATGGCCCGGCGTTGGTCCGTTGGCTCGAACGGGGCGAGCAGGCGGGAATGGCCTGGATGGGCAACCGGCTGGAGGCGCGGCTCGATCCGTCGCAATTCTTTCCCGGGGCAAAAAGCGCCTTGTGCGTCGCGCTCCAGTATTGGCCGCTCGTGGGCCAGGACGATCCGGAAGGGGACCTCTGGCCGCGGGTCGCCCGCTACGCCCGCGGCGTCGATTACCACGATCTGATGGCGCGATGGATGAAGCCGCTGTGCGACCGGATCGAGGCGGAGTTTCCGGGATCGAAGGCGCGCTACACGATGGACACCGGGCCGGTTTTGGAACGCGAGCTGGCGGCGCGCGCGGGCTTGGGAGCGGTGGGCAAAAACACGCTGCTGCTCCATCCGGAGGCGGGTTCCTGGTTTCTGCTCGGGGAGGTCTTCACGACCCTCGACCTGGCACCCGATCAGCCGCTCGCGGATCTCTGCGGCAGCTGCACCCGTTGCCTCGAGGCCTGCCCCACGGGAGCACTGGTTGAGCCCTACCGGCTAGACGCGAACCGGTGCATCAGCTACTGGACGATCGAGCACCGGGGGGAGTTTCCCGAGGGGGTTGCCGAAGATCTCGACGGCTGGCTGTTCGGCTGTGACGCCTGCCAGGAGGCCTGCCCCTGGAACGCGGCCCCGCCGCCCGCCGATCATCCGGAGCTTCGGCTGCCTCCTGAGCGCACAGAACTCGACCTCGCCGGGTTGCTCGGGCTCGATCGGGAAAACTACGTCGCCCGTTTTCGCGGCAGTCCGCTCAAACGGGCGAAGCTCGAAGGGTTGAAGAGAAACGCGCGCGCGGTGCGGTGATCTCGGGCGAGCCCTACGCGAACCGCGACCCGATCAACGGCAGCTCGCGGCGGTGGAGCCAGGCGATGATCGCGCCGCCGACGAAGCAGGTGACCGCGAGGCCGAACAGCAGGCCGCCGTCCCCCTGAACCTCGATGCCGAGCTTCGTCAGGTGCGAAAGGATCGCCCCGGCGAGGACGCCCATCGTGATTACGCCGCCGATCGCGGCGGTGCCGGGGATGAGCAGCAGGATCGCGGCGATCAGCTCAGCTATGCCGGAGCCGATCCGGCCGACCGGTTCGAGCCCTAGCTTCGAGAAGATGTAGACCGACTCGGGCGCGCCGGTGAACTTGAAATAGAGCGTCTGGACCAGGATCGCCGCGACGACGATCTGCAAGATCCAGCTGATGCGGTTCTGGGTGCGGGTAAGGGCGGTCATGGTGTCTCTCCGTGGATTCTCAAGGTTCGATGATTTCAAACGCGTGCCCGTCCGGATCGAGAACCTGAAAACCGCGATGGAATCCAAGCTCGGGAAGAGGGAGCGTCACGACGGCGGGCGAGACGAATCGGACGTCTCCCTGGCGGAGCTTCGCCGCCAGCTCGTCCAACGCTTTCGGCTCCTCGACGACGAGCGTCGTCTGCCAATGCGCGAGGTCATTCGCGGCAAGATCGCTCGGCGCCGGCCGGCCCCCCTGCGGCGTCAGGTATTCGAGAAACTCGATCCCCGGCCCGGAGGAACCTTTAAGCGCCGTGATCCGCAGGTGCGCGCCGAACACCTGGTTCAGGTGCTCCTGCTCCGTGCCGTAGTTATCGCTCGCCCCGGCGACGGTGAGGCCCAGCTGATCGCGATAAAACGTCAGGCTCTTGTCGGTATCGCCGACCACGATCGCGGTGTGATCGATACCCAGGAACAGCTTGCCTGAGGAATGATCCTGCCAGCGCGGATTTCCCTTGCCGGCCGGGTACCAGATCGCCTCCAGGTTGTGGCCGTCCGGATCTTGGAAATAGAACGCGCGGATGCCCCCCGCGTTCGGGTTCCAATCGGGCAATAACTGCGGCCCGGTCGAGACGTGGCGGACTCTGGCCGCGCGGAGCTTCGCGTACGCCGCATCCATGTCGGAGACGACCAGCGCGAGGTGCTGAAACCAGCGATCGTTGCTCTTCGCATCGACCGGGATCGGCCGGCCGCGGGGGGTGAGGTACTCGGTCAGCTCCACCTGCTCGGTGCCGAGCTTTAAACGCGCCACCCGCTCGCGTAGGCCGAACACCCCTTCGAGCTGCTCGTAGGCGTCGCCCTGCACCTCGTGTTCCGAAACCTTTTCGAAGCCGAGCGTGCCGACAAAGAACGCAACTTCGGCATCGAGGTCGGAGACGGTGAAGCCGACCGCGGCGACTTTCGGAGGATTCGCTCCAAATAGAGCTAAGGGCAAGAGGAGGGCGGCGAGCGTCAGGAGTGCCGCTTTCGAAAGAATTTTCATCGTAGCCTCCCTCACGCGCCCAACCGGCCACGCAGGTGGGCGCCCACGCGCAGCGCGTTCGCCATGATCGTGAGAGCGGGGTTCACCGCCGCGCTCGACGGGAAGAAGCTGCCGTCCACGACGTAGAGGTTGTCCACCTCGTGCGCTTTGCAGTTTGGATCGAGCGCCGAAGTCTTCGGATCGTGGCCGAAGCGGATCGTGCCGTTCTGGTGGGCGACGCCCGCGAGCGGAATCCGCTGCCCGGCGTAAAGGCTGCGCGCGAAAATTCCCTCGTGGCACTCGTGGCCGTGAATACCGCAATGGGTCGAGCCCTTCATCAGCTCTTTGAGCTTCGCGGTCAGCCGCTCGTGCCCCTTCTCGTTGTTCGGCTTGTAGGAGAGGACGATGTTGCCCTGCGCGTCGAGCGTCACCCGGTTGTCCGGGTCGGGCAGGTCTTCCGAGGTGAGCCAGAAGTCGAGCGAGTGGCGCGCCATCAGGTCGAGCGTCCAGCCGGGCGCGAACGGCGGGGCTCCGGCCGAGAGGGTCACCGCGTCGAGCTTGCCGACGAACGAGATGTGGCCCATCGGATAGTCCCAATCCGGGGCGCCGAAATAGAAGTCATTGAGCGCCAGCGTCTTTTGAAACACCGTCGGGTTCGGGCATTTGGAGATCGCCATCAGCACCGAGTTGACGTGCCCCATGTAGTGGCGGCCGACCACGTCGGAGCCGTTGCCGAGCCCTTGAGGATGGCGATCCGACGCGGAGCGCAACAGCAGCGCCGCCGAGTTGATCGCGCCGGCCGAGACGACCACCAGGTCGGCGGAGTAGCTTTCCTTCATCGTGCCGTTCGGACCCTGCCGCTCGACGTGGACCGCCGAGATCGCTCGGCCGGAGGCATCGGTCTCCAACCGGGAGACGAAAGCGTGGGTGAGCAGCGTGACGTTTTCGTGCGCGAGGGCGGGATCGACGCAGATCGTCTGCGCATCGGACTTGGCGCCTACCAGGCAGGGGTGGCCGTCGCAGGTCTCGCAGCGGATGCAGGGAGAGGTGCGCGGGTTCTTCTCGTCCAGCCGGACGCCGAGCGGCACCGAAAACGGCCGGTGCCCCAGCTTCACCCAGTCGTCGTGGAGCTGTTGAATCCGCGGCTCGTGGCTCACCGGCGGATAAAGATAGGGGGCGGAGGCAGAAGGCTCGGTCGGGTCGACGCCGCGTAGCCCATGGACCTGATAGAGGTGCTCGGCCTGGGTGTACCAGGGCTCCAGCTCGTCGTAGCTGATCGGCCACGCGGGCGAGATGCCGCCGTGATGGCGCAGCTCGCCGAAATCCTCGCGCCGCAGGCGGAACAGCGCCGCGCCATAGAACTTCGTGTTGCCGCCCACGAAGTAGTTGGTGTGCGGGTGGAGCGGTTCGCCTTCCCCGTCCTTCCACGTTTCTTTGGCGTTGTAACGCGCCTCGACGTTGACCGCCTTGGTGCTCCAGTTTTCCTTCTCGCGCGGCACGTAGTCGCCGCGCTCCAAGATCAAAATCTGCTTGCCCGTAGGGGCCAGCGACCAGGCGAGCGTACCGCCCCCCGCGCCCGATCCGATGATGATGACGTCGTAGTGCTCCATGGCTGTTTGGGCCTCCCGCTCGGACTATGCCGCCGGTTGAGATTGGTTACCGGTGGGCGACTCGCAATAGCGGCAAAGAAAGATGCAGCGGTGGCTCTCGGGGTGATGAAGCTTCGCGCAGTAGACGCGGCCCAGTCCCCGAACCGCGCGATATCCCTCGGCCGCGAGAAGCATGCCGAGCGGCGGCGCGAGCAAATAGATCCAGAAGCCGTCCCATATGCCCGAGGGGAGGGCGGAAGCCAGAGAGCGAGCCGGGTTCATGCTCATGCCCGAAAGCGGTGCCTCGAACGTGATGTAGAACGCGACCAGCGTTCCCGCCACGAGACCGGTGATCCTGGCGAATTGGCTGTTGGAGATCCAGAGCACGGCGGTCATCAGCAGGGCGGAAATCGCGACCTCCGCAGCGAACGCGATACCGGTCCCCGAAGCGCCCGGCACGGTCGCCACGAAACGGACCGGGGCCTGAGTGAAGGCTACCCCGAACAGCGCTCGAACCAAGAGGACCCCGAGAGTTCCGCCTATGACTTGCGCGCCGACGTAGAGCAGCGCATCGGCCGGATCGATCTTGCCGAGGCGAAGGAACGTGAGCGTCACTGAAGGGTTGAAATGCGCGCCCGAGCGCTGCCCCCAAGGGGAATAGATCAAACCGATCGCGGTGGCGCCCATCGCGAGGCCCATCAGCGCGTCGCGCACGAGGCCTACGGGTAGATGCCCCACGAGGGGCGAGAGAGGGGAGTAGAGAAGAGTCGCAAACACCCCGGCCGAGATCATGAACAGGCCCAGCCCGCCGGCTTCGATCAGCACCTCCGGCCAATGGGCGCGGAGGGTTCGGGCAAGCTTGTTCATGTGGCGATCTCGACCGCGACGCGCAACAGCTCCGCGACGCTCCACGCCTGCGCCGGACAGCCGCGCGGCGCATGGGGCGGATCGGCGTCGAAGATCTCGGAGACGGTGCCGATTCCGGCTTCGGCCAGATGCGGCGCAAACTCTTCGAGGATCTTCCTTCCCTGGCGCTTTCCCTCTTCGCCGCGGACGCGCACCAACGCCGTGATGTACGGCCCGAGTAGCCAGGGCCAGACGGTCCCCTGGTGATAGGCGCCGTCCCGTTCGAGCGGCCCGCCGAGGTAGATCGGCCGATAGCGCGGATCGTGGGCGGAAAGCGTCCGCAGGCCGCGCGGGGTGAGCAGCTCCGCCTCGACGTGGTCGAGCAGCCGCTCGGCGCGTTCCCCTTCGATCAACGGGAAGGGGAGCGACAGCGCGAAGATCTGGTTCGGCCGAACGCTCGCGTCCCGTCCGTCGCCCTCTGCCCCGCCCACCACGTCGAACAGGCCGCCGGTGTGCTCGTTCCAGAACCGATCGACGAACGTTTTCCGCACCTGCTCGGTGCGCGCGCGGAGCTTGGCCGCTTCGCCTGCTCGGCCGAACCGCTCGCACAGCTCGGCCGAGATCGCGAGCGCGTTCGCCCAGAGGGCTTGAATTTCAACCGGTTTGCCGATGCGTGGCGTCACCACCCAATCGCCCACCTTGGCATCCATCCAGGTAAGCTGCACCCCCGGCGCTCCGGCATGGAGCAGTCCGTCCGAGCCGACCCGAATGCCGTGGCGGGTACCGCGCTCGTGCCAGGCCAGAATGTCTTCGAACACCGGCATCAGCTCGTCGCGCAAGAACCCGTCGTCGCCCGTCGCTTCGAGGTAATCCCAGGCTGCCACGAAGAACCAGAGCGTGGCATCGACCGTGTTGTATTCCGGCGCCTCGTCCGCGGAATCCGGAAAGCGGTTCGGCAACATGCCTTCGCTCACGGCTCCGGCGAACGCGCGGAGGATGCCTTTCGCTTCGGCGAATCGCTGTGTCGTCAGGCAGAGTCCTGGCAGGGCGATCATCGAATCGCGACCCCAATCGGAAAACCAGGGATAGCCGGCGATCACGGTGGAGAGCCCTGCACCTCGGCGCACCAAGAACGCGTCGGCCGCGAGCGCCAGGGCGCGGGTGAACGCATCGGCCTCGGCGAACGGGGCGAGCTGTCTCTCGCGCCTCGCGCGTTCGGCTTCGAACAGCGCCCAGGCATCCCGTCCCTCCGGAGGAGCGGTTGAAATCAAGATCCCGAGCCGCGCGCCGGGCGCGAGCGTGACGGTGATCGCCCCCGGAGTGAACAGATCCTCCTCGAAATCGAGGCCGCGCTCGCGTTCCAGGTCGTATTCGAATCGATGCCACCAATCGGGGCTTGCCGCGTACGTGCCACCCGGAACATGGACGAACACGGCGGGCAGGCCGTCGTAGCTTCGATAGCGGAGCGTGCCGTTCTCGAACGTTCCTTCGCGATGTACGGAATCGTTCGCGTGGCCGAGCGAATGGAAATCGCGACCGGCGAAGAAAGGGCGGAGGGCGAGGCCGATCGGAGCGTTTCCCCCCTCCAGTTCGTAGAGCACGAGCGTGGCGTTTTCGTCGCTTTCCAGATGCACCGCGGCGATCGTTTTCTTGAGCTTTGATTCGCCGATCTCGTACTCCCAAGAAGGGAACAGCCCCTGGCGGAACGCCGCCAGATGCTCGAAGCCGCGCGGATGGATCGCGCCGGGGAAACGGTTCGCGCCGAGATCGACGCTCGTGCCGTTTGCCTCGACCGTTTCGTCGAGCCGCGACAACAACACCTTTCGTCCGACCGGCGGTTCGGTCGCCGCAACCAGCAGGCCGTGGTACCGCCGGGTGTGCGCGCCCGAAACGGTCGAAGACGCCCAGCCGCCCAGGCCGTTGCCCTCCAACCATTCGAGCGCTGAGGAACGGTCGAAATCGGTGCAGAGGTCGCGGTCGAAGGTCATGGCTCGCCCTTACCGATCAAATCCGCCACCAACGCCGTCCACCCGGTCTGATGCGAAGCCCCGACGCCGCGGCCGGTGTCGCCGTGGAAATACTCGTAGAACAGCACGTGATCCTTGAAGTGCGGATCGTGCTGCATCTTCTCGTCCGCGCCGAACACCGGCCGCCGGCCTTCCGCGTCCGGCAGGAACAGGCTGCCGAGCCGGCGGGCGATCTCGTCCGCCACCTGGCCGAGGTTCATCATCACGCCGGAGCCCGTCGGGCATTCGATCGAAAAATCGTCGCCGTAGTAGCGATCGAAACGGCGCAGTGATTCGACGATCAGATAGTTCACCGGAAACCAGACCGGTCCGCGCCAGTTCGAATTGCCGCCGAACAGGCCGGATTCCGATTCGCCCGGCTGGTAGTTGACCGAGAAGCGCTGTCCGTTGACGTCGAGCACGTAGGGGTGCTCGAGGTGGTGGCGCGACAGCGCGCGCACGCCGTGGGGTGAGAGGAACTCCGTCTCGTCGAGCACCTTCTTGAGCACGTTGTTCAGGCGGTGGCGGCGGAGCAACGAAAGGAGCCTTCGTTCCCCCTTGCCCGGCTCATGGAAACGCGAGACGAGACCGGCGAGATCGGGCCGATAGTTGAGGAACCAATGGAGCCGCGCGGCGAAACCCGGGAGTTTTTCCAGCAGCTCGGCGTCGAGGACCTCGACCGCATACATCGGAATCAGTCCGACCATCGAGCGAACCCGCAGGCGCTCGTGCCGGCCGTTCGGTAGGTGGAGCACGTCGTAGAAGAACTGGTCCTCTTCGTCCCAGAAGTCGATCGCCTCTTCGCCTTCGCCGCCCAGATTGCCGAGCGCCGCGGCAATGTAGAGGAAATGCTCGAAGAACTTGGTAGCGATGTCTTCGTAGACCGGATTTTGAAGCGCCAATTCGAGCGCGATGCGCATCAGGTTGAGCGAATACATCGCCATCCAGCCGGTGCCGTCCGCCTGGTCGATGTGCCCACCCGTCGGCAGCTCCGAGCTGCGATCGAACACGCCGATGTTGTCGAGCCCCAGGAAGCCGCCTTGGAAGACGTTCCTGCCTTCCGCGTCCTTGCGGTTCACCCACCAGGTGAAATTGAGCATCAATTTGTGGAACACCCGCTCCAGGAAGGCATGATCGGCGCGGCCGGTGAGCTTTTTGTCGATCTCGTAGACCCGAAGCGCCGCCCAGGCGTGGACGGGAGGGTTGACATCGCCGAACGCCCACTCGTACGCCGGAAGCTGGCCGTTCGGGTGCATGTACCACTCGCGGGTGAGCAGCACGAGCTGCTCCTTCGCCCATTCGGGATCGAGCTCGGCGAGCGGCACGCAATGAAACGCCAGGTCCCACGCCGCGTACCAGGGGTACTCCCAGGTGTCCGGCATCGACATCACGCGCGAGTTGTTCAAGTGCTTCCACTCGCTGTTGCGCCCGTGTTTCCGCTCCTCTGGCGGCGCGGGTTGGCCCGGGTCGCCCGCCAGCCACTCGGGAATGTCGATCAGGTAGAGCTGCCGGCTCCAAAGCAGGCCGGCGAACGCCTGGCGCTGTACGCGGCGAGATTCGGGATCGCTCGCGGCACTCGGCAGCCCGGCATAAAAGGCATCCGCCTCCGCCTTACGGGCGGCGAACGTCGCGTCGAAATCGACGAACGGCTTCGCGGGGAGCTTCCGCGCGAGGCGCAGCCGGACGCGCTCCGAGCCGCCCGCCGCGACTTCAAGGTCGAAGCGTGCGGCCATCTTCGTGCCGCTCGGCTCGGGGTGGACCGCGGCGCGGTTGCCGTGAATCACCGCCTCGTGGATGCCGTCTTTATAGATACCGTTTCCGTTCCCTCCGACATCGCCGAACAGCTTCGGCACGTTCGTCTCGTTCTCGCAGAACAGCAGCTCCGGGGTCCCTTCGAGGGCAAGAAACATTGTGCCGATCTCGGGGTGATCCGCCCGCACGCTCCCACCGTCTTCACTGAGCACCGGTTTAGCCGCCGTCGAACGCCCCCACGACCAGATGTTGCGGAACATGAGCTGCGGGAGGACGGTGATCTTCGCCGCCTCCGGCCCGCGGTTCGCGACCTCGATCTCGATCAGCAAATCCTCGGCGTCCGCCTTGGCGGAGCGCAGGTAGACGTCGAAATAGCGATCCTCGGCAAACGCGCCGGTATCGATCAGCTCAAACTCCGGATCGAGCTTGTCGCGCCGCTTGTTCTCCTCGACCAGCCAAGCATAGGGGTACTCCCCCTGCGGATACTTGTAGAGCATTTCGAAGTACGAGGACGTCGGAGTGGCGTCGAGGTAGTAATAGATTTCTTTCACGTCCTCGCCATGGTTCCCCTCCGGGCCGGCGAGACCGAACAGCCGCTCTTTGAGGATCGGGTCGCGGCCGTTCCAGAGCGCGAGCGAAAAGCAGAGCAGCTGGTGCTCGTCGGAGATCCCGGCAAGGCCGTCCTCGCCCCAGCGATAGACGCGGCTCCGCGCATGGTCGTGCGGGAAGAAATCCCACGCCGCGCCGCCAGGGCTGTAGTCCTCCCGCACGGTGCCCCAGTGGCGCTCGGAGAGGTAGGGACCCCACTGGCGCCAGGGCTTCTCGCCCCGGTCGGCCTCGGCGATCCGGCGGCGTTCGACGTTTCCCTGAAGGGTCTCGGTGGTCTTAGGTGTCATGGCGTCCGTCCTTCTAGCTCGCGATATTGACGTAGACCTTGATCGCACCCTGGCCGTGCGTCAAGGTCTCGATCATCTGGTCGTAGTATTCAAGCCCCTGGATCGGGTGCGTGAGCAGCTTGGCGAGCCAGCCGGGCCAGGAGAGCTCGGCCGAGGCCAAGTCTTCCGCGCCCCGCTCGAAATCCTCGCGGCTCGCGTTGACGCTGCCGAAAGCGACCTTGTTGCCGAGCACGAAGCCCTGGTTGATCTTGTCCGACGGGATCTCGACGTGGCGGTCGCCGCCGCTGATCGAAACCATCGCGAGCACGCCGTTCTTACCGAGCGCATTCATCGCCTCGAACACGAGCGGCGAAAAGCCGGTTCCTTCGAGGATGAAATCGAACGGTCCATGGATCGCGGAGGCCTCGGTGAGGCTGATGTCCGCGGTCGAAAGGTAGGTGGCGCCGATCTCTTCGAGCAGGTCGGCGTTCAAATACGGCCGCGGTGTGCGGCCGAAAGCCACCACTTCGAGCCCGCGCAAGCGAAGGAACAGAGCGGCCAGCAGGCCGAGCGTGCCGGTGCCGAGCACGGCGGCGCGGCGCGGGCGCCAGACCTTCAAGCGGCGCTGGATCTCCCACGCCTGGCCGATCGCCTTCTCGGCGACGCTCGACGGCTCCATCAACACGCCGACCTCTTTCAAGCCCGCGGGAATCCGAACCATGTAGTCCGCCGAGTCCGCGTAGTACTCGGCGAGGTAGCCGTGGCGCAGGTTGATCCCGCGCTCGAAATAGACGTCGTCGGTCGTCATGTCCTGCAAGCCGATCTTGTCGTACAGGCTCGACCCCGGCCGCCGGACGGTCGCGACCACGTAATCGCCCGCCTTGAATTCATGCACCGCCGGACCGACCGCCACCACCCGGCCGAAGCTCTCGTGACCGATGATCAGAAAATCGTCACCCGCGGGAGCGGCGCCGTACTCCGCGGCATTGATCTCTTTGTCAGTCCCATCGACCCCGACGCGCAGAACCTGGACCAAAACGCCCCGGCCCTCGGGGATATCTTCAACGCGCGGCATCGGGGCGTCGCGCAGGTGGATGCTGTTGGCGGTACCGGGAATGACGGCGATCGCTTTCATGGGGTGCGGCTCCTGTTGGGTAACTCGTTCGCTGAGGTGTATGCCGGGTGGGGGGCGGTGGTTACCGGGTGGTGTCGCTGGCTCAAAAGCGTGACAAAGTTTGTCCGCGTCGCGGGAGGGTCGGCAGATGCAGGTAGTTTGGACCGCCTACTTGAAGTACCGTGTCCAGATTCGAGGCTTCGATCTCGCCAAGATCGAACACATCGTGCGCCACTCGGAAGAGAGATACTTCGACTCTGCAACCTACCGAAGGGTCGCAGTCGGATCGCACGGGCATCTTCTGGTCATCATCCCGTACGATCAAGAGGAAGAGATCCTGACTCCTGTGACCATCCATTCGACGACCCGTCAGCAGATCAACCTTCGCGTACGCACAGGGAGGTTCAAGGCATGAGCAAGTCGAAGATGTTGTACTTCTCGGAAGAAGACATCTTGCATCTCCAAGTCTCTGAAGGGGGCGAAGCAAGCAGCGTCGAAGTTGGCCCGAACATCACCGCTGAGCTTAACGAGAAAGGCGAGTTGATTGGGATTGAGATCTTACAGGCCAGCGCATTCGTGAGGGATGCAATCATGGAAGGTGTGCAGGCCAAGGTCCTTAATCTTGTCGGGGCTGTTCGGACTTAGGAAGGCGACGCAGGGCCGCGGAGGTTCGAGGACCCGCGCCCTCGGCGCACTCCAAAGCGAGTTACGGCCGCACTCCCTCCACGTTCAACCGAATCCGGTACAACCCGGTCCGCGCGGTCAGATAGAGCGACTTGCCGTCCTCGTCGCCGAAGGCGAAGTTCGCGGCCAGCTCCGGGCCTTTGAGGATTCCAAGGGCCTTGCCTTCGGCCGAGAAGATCCAGAGCCCGCCCGGGCCGGAGAGGTAGACGTTGCCTTTCGTGTCCACCTTCAAGCCGTCGAGCGCTTCCTCGCCCGGCTCGGGTGTGAGGTCGATGAGCACGCTGCCGGCGCCCAGGGTGCCGTCGGCCGCCACGGGGTAGCGGACGACCGCTTTCTTCTTCTCGTCCCAATTCGAGACGTAGAGGAACTTCTCGTCGGGCGAGAACGCGAGGCCGTTCGGGCCTTTGAGCTCGTCGGCGACTCTCGTGAGCTTCCCTTCGCGGAGCAAGAAGACGCCGCTGGTCGGAAGCTCTTTGCCCGGGTCGTCGTAGACCTTCGGCAGGCCGAAGGGGGGATCGGTGAAGTAGAGCGCGCCGTCGGATCGATAGACGAGATCGTTCGGGCTGTTCAGGCGCTTGCCCTCGAATCGGTCGGCGAGCACCGTGAGCGTGCCGTTCTTCTCCAGCCGGGTCACCCGGCGGTTGCCGTGCTCGTCGATCGTCAGGCGCCCTTCGCGGTCGATCGTGAGGCCGTTCGATCCCGGCTGGTGGTAGATCCCGAGATCGACGCCGGTGTAGCCGCTGTGGGTCCGGTAGATCGAAACCTGACCGTCTCCCGAGTAGCGGTAGATCGTGTTCTCGTTCGGATCGGAGAACAGGAGATAGCCGCCGTCGCGCACCCAGACCGGTCCCTCGGTGAACGAGAAGCCGGTGGCGAGCTGCTCGATCTTGGTGCCGGGGGTAACGATCGCGTCGAGCGCGGGATCGCGGCGGACGATCTCGGTCGCCACCTCTTTCCCATGACCGAGCCGTCCCGGGCGGTAGAGGTCGAGCGTTGCCCCACGCATCCAGATGAAGTTGCCGGGCGGAGCCGAGAGCGGGCCGTTCGCGGCAAACACCGCGATGTGGATCGTCTGGCCGGGCCGGGCGTTCTTGGCGATCACCACCCGGTTCGGCGCGTTGAAGCCGTGGACGAGGTTGCCGCCGGACTGGCCGAGGACGAGCGGAAGTTTGCCGTCCACCCAGATCTCGGCGTAATCATCGACCACCGTCTCAAACACCACCGCGGCGCCGGCTACTCCAAGCGAGCCGACCTTCTCGGGCAGGGTGAGATCGAGCCGATACCAGCCAAAGCTGTGCCGACCGTTGCCGCGCCGGGCGATCAAATCCTGCGGAGCGACGGGTGCCCACGCCGCGGACTCAAAGTCGGGCGTGCCCACCTGGGGCGTCACGTCCAGCGTACGAACGGGAGCCCCCGAGGCTTTGAGATCCGGCCCGGCCGCGCGGTGATCGACCTCGACCAGCTTGGCGTCGGTGTAGCGCCAAGTGGCCTGGGCCAATGCGGCGCCCGAGCCGGTCGCGAGGTCCACGACCGCATCCGGCCGGCCGATCGGCACGTCGCCGGTCACCTGGGCGACGACAGTGGATGCAGGGGCGAGTGCCGTAGCGAAGAGGAGAACGAAGAGGAGGAGGAATTTAGCGCGCATGGCCGGCCTTTAGTGCGCGCCTTGACCAGGAGCAGCGAACGCCGCCGCTCCGGCGGTTGCGATCTCGTCGTCGCGCTCGGCGCTCGCGGCACCGCTCACTCCGACCGCGCCGACGATTTTGCCGTCGATCACGATCGGCACCCCCCCTTTGAGCGGGGTCATGCCGTCCACCGACCCGAGGGCGATCCGCCCCTTGTTGATGCTGTCCTCGAAATTCCGGGTGGCCTTCTGGAACAGCGCCGCCGTCCGCGCCTTGCCGGTGGCGACGCGCGAGGCTTCAGGGAACGTGCCGTCGAGCCGGGCGAGCGCGATCAGGTTGCCGCTCCGATCGACCACCGCGATGGCGCCGGTTTTGGCATCGTCGTTCTTCGCGACGATCGTGGCGGCGGCGACCACGGTGCGCGCTCCGTCGAGCGTCAGCTCCTTCTGGTCGGAGGTTGGGGCCGCGCCGGCTTGGGCGAGCGCGGGCAGGCTCGCGAGAGCGAGGGTGAGAGTCAAGAGTGTCTTTCGCATGGGAGTCTCTCCTCGATCCATTGGGTCAGTGGCCGTTCTTTTCCGTCAGGCCCGGCCAGTTCTGGTCGGCTTTCCCGAGGTTCGCTTGCGAGTCTTCGTTGAACAGGTTGTAGGCCTTCTGGGTGTGTTGCAGCACCAGACGGTCGTTGATGATCTGAAAGAGGTTGATGTCGACCGGCGAGACCTTGTTGATCGAGGCCGCATAGCCGCAGTAGCCGCCGAACTGCGGGGCGTAGTGGGCGGGGGCGCGCTCGAACGTCTCGCGATTCTCTTTGGAGGAGAAGTAGTAGCGCGCGCCGTTATAGACCGCGTCGATCTCCTTGTCGCCCGCGACCGGCTTACCGACCGTGAAATAGGCGACCGGGTCGTGCCCTTCGAGCGCCACGCCATCCTTGTCCAGGTTGACCAGCACCTTGCCGCCGGTGCCGTTGCGCTCGACCAGTCCGGGCCAGTTCTTGTCGGCTTTCGCGAGGTTGGTCGGCACCTCTTCGTTCCATAGATTCCACGCCTTCTGGTTGTGCTGCAGCACCAGACGGCCGTCGAGAACCTGGAAGATCTTCGGATCGATCGGAGACAACCGGTCGATCGACGCGGCATAACCGCAATACCCGCCGAACTGCGGCTCGTACTTGGCCGGGTTCGCATCGAACATCGCTTTGTGATCGGCCGAGGCGAACTGGTAAATCGCCCCTTTGTAACGCGACCGGAACTTCGGGGCGCCCTCGACCGGTTTGTTGTCGGTGAAGTAGGCGACCGCGTCGTACCCTTGAAGCGCCACGCCGTCCTTGGTCTTGTTGACCACCACGCGAGTGGTCGAAAGTGCATCGCCGAAGAGATCCTTCTCGTCGGCGCGCACGCCAAGCGGAGCGAGGAACAGAGCCAAGGCCGAAGCCGATAGGGCAAGACGAACGAAATTTCTCACAGAAGTCTCCTAGAGGGTGCCAAAGCGCCCAAGTCGAACCGCCGAGCTGTTGTGTCCATGGATCGCGGCGAGCGCCGCGGATGTCATCGTTCGGGAGGGATATGCCGGAGAGGGTAGAGCGGTTACCGGGGGGCTTCCCGGACCAAGCCGCCCGTGTACAATGCGCACTCGTCACTGAAGCATCCACAAGCTCGCGAGGTACTGCCATGCTGCCGAAGCGCAACTCCCGTCTGAACACTCCGTTCGTCCGCGAGGGCGGGGTGCTCCGCGAGGCGACTTGGAATGAGGCCCTGGAGCGGGTCGCCGCGGGCTTTGCCCGGGCGATCGAGAAGGGCCGGGCCACGGGTCAATCGCCGTTCGGATTGTTCTCCTGCTCGAAGACCACCAACGAGATGAACTACACGGCGCAAAAGTTCACCCGTTCGGTGATGGGCAGCAACAACATCGACAGCTGCAACCGAACGTGACACGCCCCTAGCGTCGTCGGTCTGGCGACGGTCTTCGGAGCAGGGGGCAGCACCAGTTCCTACCGCGAGGTGGAGGACGCGGATCTGATCCTCTTGTGGGGTAGCAACGCCCGCGAGACACATCCGATCTTCTTCCATCACGTCTTGAAGGCGCTCCACAAGGGGGCGAAGCTGATCGTGGTCGATCCGCGCCGGACGACGTCCGCCCAATGGGCCGATACCTGGCTCGGGATCGACGTCGGCACCGACATCGCGCTCGCCAACGCCGTAGGCCGGGAGATCATCGCGAACGGCTGGCACCATGCCGATTTCGTCGAGAACGCGACGAGCGGCTTTGAGGCTTACAAGGCGAACGTCGAACGCTATACCCTGGAGTACGCCGAAAAGACGACCGGCGTCCCGGCCGCGCTGATTCGCCGGTTGGCCGAGATGTACGCCAAGGCCGAAAAGGCCGAGCTCTGCTGGACTCTCGGCATCACCGAGCACATGCACGGGGTGGACAACGTCGTCTCTTTGATCAATCTCGCGCTCTTGACCGGGCACGTCGGGCGCTACGGTTCGGGGTTGAATCCGCTGCGGGGCCAGAACAACGTCCAGGGCGGCGGCGACATGGGCGCGCTTCCCGATCGCCTGCCGGGGATACAGCACGTCGAAAACGACGCCCTCCGCGCGAAGTTCGAGGCCGCCTGGGGAACGCCGATTCCGCCCAAGAAAGGGTGGCATCTCTCCGAGATGTTCGAGGCGATGGAGCACGGCCAGCTCGACACGCTCTATGTGATCGGCGAAAACCCGGCCGACTCCGAAGCGGATCGTCATCGGGCGCTCAAGCTGCTTTCCGGGCTCGAACTGCTGGTGGTCCAGGACATTCTGTTCACCAAGACCGCCGAGATGGCCGACGTAGTGCTCCCCGCCGCGGCCGGCTGGTGCGAGTCCGAAGGGACGGTCACCAGCAGCGAGCGGAAGGTGCAGCGGGTGCGCAGGGCGGTGGCGCCTCCCGAAGGGGTGCGCGACGATCTGGCGGTGATGTTCGATCTCGCCCGGCGACTGGGCCACGAATGGGGCGAGCCGGTGGCGGAAAAGGTGTGGGACGAGCTGCGGTCCTTGAGCCCAATCCACGCCGGGATGACCTACCCTCGGCTCGAAGCGATGGGCGGCATCCCCTGGCCCTGCTACGACGAGTCGCACCCGGGCGAGCTGTTTCTCCATTCGCGCCTGTGGCAGCGGCCAGTGCTCGGGCCGCGGACGCCGTTCAGTTGCGTCGAGCAGATCGCCCCGGCCGATCCGCTGGACGAGACGTTCCCGCTGCGCCTGACCACCGGGCGCCATCTCGACTCGTACAACACCGGCGTCCAGAGCGGCGGCTACAACTATCCGCGTCGGCGTGGACCGACGATCGATCTGGCCCCGGAGGACGGCGAGCGCTGGGGGGTGGAAGAGGGCGAGACGGTGAAGATCAGCTCGCGGCGCGGCTCGGTGCTCGCGCCGGTGCGGTTCGACCAGGGCTTACGCCCCGGGCTCGCCTTCATGACGCTCCATTTCCCGGACCAGATGGCGACCAACGACCTGACTCTCGACGCGGTCGATCCGCGTTCCGGCACGGCCGAATTCAAGGCCACGGCCATTCGATTGGATCGGGTGCCGGAAGAAGTACACGCGTAGACGGAGGGAGAACCGCTTGGACCTGCATTTCACCTCAGATCAGCCGAACGAAGACGAGCGGGCCGCCGTCGAAGACGAGCTGGGCCCCCCTTCCACCGCCTGGACCGGTGGTGTGAGGGGAAGCGATCTCGATGGCCGCACGTCCGGCGGCGGAATTTCCGCCCAGGCTCGCCATCGCCTTCTGCCGACGCTCCATGCGATCCAAGCGCGGATCGGCTGGATCAGCCCGGGGGCGCTCAACTACGCGAGCCTGCGGCTGGGTCTTCCTCCCGCTGAAACCTATGGCGTCGCCTCGTTCTACGGCCTGTTCTCAACCGTTCCTCGGCCGCCCGTGGTGGTTCACATCTGCGACGACATCGCCTGCCGCGCCCGCGGCGCGGAGGAGATGCTGGAAGTCTTGGGCTCGACCGGGGTGATCCCGTCGTCGTCCACCTGGCTGCGCAGCCCCTGCCTCGGCCTGTGCGAACGGGCGCCTGCCGCTCTGCTGACGGCAGCGGGAGTGGGGCATGGCGAAAAGGTGCTGGCACCCGCGACGGTCCAGTCGATTCGCAGCGCCCTGATCGATCCGGACGTCTCGGGCGCACCGGACGTTCTTTCAACCGACCTGTCGGTGCCGCAAGCCGGGCAGTCGAAGCTACGCCTTCTCTCTCGGATCGGTCGGGACGACGCCGGGACGCTCGACGGATACCTTGCGACGGGCGGCTACCTCGGCCTCGCCAAAGCGTTCGAGATCGGCCCCGAGCGAGTGGTCGAAGAGGTGCTCGCAAGCAAGCTGCTCGGCCGCGGCGGCGCGGCGTTTCCCGCGGGGCGGAAGTGGCAGAGCGCGCGGGATTCGGGCCGGCAGCCGCTGCTGGTCTGCAACGCCGACGAATCGGAGCCGGGAACGTTCAAAGACCGGGTGCTGATCGAAGGGGACCCGTTCGCGCTGATCGAGGCGATGACGATCGCGGGCTTCGCGATCGGCGCCGAGTTGGGTTACCTCTACCTGCGCGGCGAATACCCGCTCGCCTGGGAGCGGATGGAGCACGCGCTCGCGGCGGCGAGGAAGAGCGGCCATCTCGGTGGCGATATCCTTGGTAAAGGCGTCAAATTCGACATCCAGCTGTTTCGCGGTGCGGGGGCTTACATTTGCGGCGAGGAGACGGCGCTGTTCAACTCGCTCGAAGGGTACCGCGGCGAGCCGAGGAACAAGCCGCCGTTCCCCACCCAATCGGGCCTGTTCGGCCGGCCGACGGTGGTCAACAACGTCGAGACCCTCGTCAACGTGCCGTGGATTCTGCGCGACGGCGGGGCGGCGTTCGCGGCGCTCGGGACGGAGGGATCGACCGGCACGAAGCTCTTCTGCCTTTCGGGCGCGGTGGCGCGGCCGGGCGTCTATGAGGTGACGTTCGGCGCTACGCTGCGCGAGCTGCTCGACCTCGCCGGAGGAACCACCGGCGAGCTGCGCGCGATCCTGATGGGCGGGGCGGCGGGAGGCTTCCTCGGACCCGCGGATCTCGACGTGCCGCTCACGTTCGAAGGGCTACGCGCGGCGAGCGCGGCGCTTGGCTCGGGCGTCGTTCTGGTGTTCGACGAGACGGTCGATCTAGCCGACATCCTGGTGCGCATCGCCGCGTTCTTCCGCGACGAATCGTGCGGCCAGTGCGTCCCCTGCCGGGTGGGCACCGAGCGGCAGGAAGAGGTCTTGGAACGCCTGGTGAGGAAGCGACCGATCGGCTCGGTGGATCAGGAGATCGCGCTGCTCAAGGAGATGGGCCAGGCGATGCGCGACGCGTCGATCTGCGGCCTCGGCCACACCGCGTCTTCGGCGATTGAATCGGCGCTCTCTCGGTGGAGGATCTTTTCGTGATCGAACAGCCGCACCAGAAGAGCCCGGTCGACGCACCCGACCTGCGCATACCGGTCCCGCGCGGGCCGCTGCCGGTCCTACCCGACCGGCCGGCCAAGAAAACCGTCGAGATTGCGATCGACGGCAAAACGGTCGCCGTCGAGGAGGGAAAGACAATCCTAGAAGCCGGGCGCGAGATCGGCATCGACACGCCGACGCTCTGCTATTTGGAAACGCTCGAACCGGTGAACGTCTGCCGTATCTGCGTGGTCGAGCTGGAAGGCTCGCGCACGCTGGTTCCGGCCTGTTCGCGGAAGGTCGAGCCGGGAATGAAGATCCAGACCGATTCCGATCGCGTCCGCCTGTCGCGCCGGATGGTGCTCGAATTCCTCGCCTCGTCGGTCGACGTCTCGACGGCGCCCGCGATCCAGGAGTACATGGTCCGGTACGGCGCGAAACCGGAGCGCTTCGGCCCTCCCGCGCCGCGCGCGGCGGCAGGAGAGCGCGATCAGGCCCGCGCCGGGGCGCACGAGACGGGAACCGGCGCCTCCGCCGGCACGGTCCATCAGCCGACCAAGGTCGACAACGACCTCTACGTTCGCGACTACAGCAAGTGCATCCTCTGCTACAAATGCGTCGAGGCCTGCGGCGAGGACGCCCAGAACACCTTCGCGATCGCGGTCGCCGGCCGCGGCTTCGACGCGCGGATCTCGACCGAATACGCGGTGCCGCTGCCTGAATCCGCCTGCGTCTACTGCGGCAACTGCATCGCGGTCTGCCCGACCGGAGCCCTGATGGGCAAGGCCGAGCACGACCACCGCGAAGCGGGCACCTGGGACGAATCGAAGCAGACTGAAACCGACACCATCTGCCCCTACTGCGGCGTCGGCTGCACGCTCACCCTCCACGCCCAGGACGAACAGATCGTCAAGGTGACGTCGCCGCTCGATCAGTTCGTGACATCGGGGAATCTGTGCGTTAAAGGCCGGTTCGGGTGGAGCTTCGTTCGGGGGGAGAAGAAGCGGTAGGAGGTTTAGGCTTGGGCTAAGAGGGCTTATCGTGCTTGGCGAGAAGGTCCAGGTCGAGCAGATCCTTATGGGCGCCAATCAGGAGAAAGCGGACCTCACGGGCGATGAAGGCGCGCAACAGATCGCGGGCGTCCCGATGCATCCGGTAGCTTCCCTCCCAGCTCGTAGGCTCGCTCGGAAATCTCCCACACGAGCTCGACCCGCCGAGAAGGAGTCTCGCGATTCCAGAACTCGATATCAAACGAGTCGTCGAGATCAACGAGGCGCGTCTTGCGGGCGGTGAAGGCGGACTCCATCTTTATAGATCTTATCAGCTGCGCTCGGCGAATCGGCCAAATGACAAAAGGGCGAGCCCGTCAAAGGCTCGCCCTTCGTGTTGCTGCCGATGTTCTCGCCTTACCGTGCTTCGGCGAAGTACTCGTGTGTGTCGGCGTTGTCGATCGCCTTGGTCGAGTTCGAGGTTGCGAGGCTCTTGCAGGCGCTCTGGCCGTAAGCCCAGTCGTCGGTGCTCGCGACGACGGTGAAATGGCTGGTCTCGTGGACGAGCGTTCCACCCTTGGAATCGGTGCCGGTGAGCGGCGCCGACCAGAACGCGTTGCACAGGTGGATTTTGTACGGCTGGCTCGGATAGACGTAGGCGTAGGAGCTGTCCGTGCAGTCGCAGTAGAAGGTCACGGTCTTGGTCGTGAAGGTGCTGTAGATGTTGTTGTAGTGGGTGTTGACCGTGCTGTAGTGCGACGAGGTGTAGGCGCCGAACCAGGTGGTCCAGGCGGTTCCGGTCGTGCCCGCGTTGGTAAACGTTTTGGCCCGCTGCGCCATCGTCTGGGCGGCGCTCAAAGCGGAGACGAGGGTGGTCTGACGCGAGCTGGAGCACGAGACGTAGCTGGGGGTGAGGTAGCGGCTCGCGGCGTCGGCTTCCGCTTCGGCCTGGGCGAGATAGTCGACGAAGTCGGAGGCGTCGCGGTCGATCGCAATCGAAACCGCGTTCGAAGCGCGCTTGTTGGCCCCTTCATCGCCGCGCAGACGGAACGTGTACTCGCCGGTGCGCGAAATGTCATAGGCCGCAGACAGCTCGACTTTGGTCCGGATCACGCCGCCCGCGGGGATGGTCACCAGGTCTTCGGGCCGGGGGGTGGCCCACTTGGTCAGTCGGCCGATGTAGGCGACCGCCTGGCCGTCGCGCTGCACGTCGAACAGGTTGGCGAACACGCCGCGGCCGGGGGTCTGCCAATAGGGGAGCGCGATCGCCTGCGCCGTGGTGTTGCGGATCGTCACCCGCAGGGTGACGTCCTGGTTCGCGCCGATCGAGGCGCGATCCGCTTGAAGCCGGCTGGAGAGGCCGTTTTCTACCGCTGCCGCCGTGAGGGTGCCGGCCGCGAAAACGGCCGTCGCTACAATGAGACACTTTGCTCCACGAATCATTCCGACCTCCTTCCTCCCAAGGGGGAGGCAAACATGACGCCGCATCATGCGGCGCTGTCGGTGATGTTGGGGGACCTGCCGGGACAAAGGGGAAATTCGGCGGGAGTCTACGGACGGCCCGGAGGCCTGTCAATCGCATGCGGCCTTTCTGGGTGCGGGTCTGGGTGCGCGGGCGTCTCGCCCGCAGCGGCGGGCCGGAGGTGCCAAGATCGGAAGCGCGCAAGAGCTTGTAGGAGCGCGCCCGCCCCACTCTGTAGGATTGCCCAATGACGATTCGAACCCAAGAAGTTGCGGCCGCAGGCATCGCAGCGATCGGCATTTCTCTCCCACCGCTCGCGATGAAGATGGCGGAGCTCGCGCGGTTGCGCGGCGTCGATTCCGAAAAGCTCACGCTCGGGCTCGGATGCGGCGAGATGGCGCTCTGCTCTCCCGGCTTCGGCGTAGTCGATCTGGCGGCGGAGGCCGGGCGCCGGGCGCTCGCGCGCTGGGGAGGCGACCCGGCGCGGATCGGCCTTCTGGCGGTCGGTACCGAATCGGCGCTCGACATGAGCCGGCCGCTTTCGGCGTGGGTGGCGGAAAGGTTGGGCCTCTCCGGCGCCGTCCGCTCCTACGAGGTGAAGCACGCCTGCTACGGCGGCACGCTCGCTTTGCGCCAGGCGCTTGAATGGCGGTGGTCCGGGGCGGCCGGCGGGAACGGAACCGGGCCGGCAAAAGCCGCGCTGGTGATCGCGGCCGACGTGGCGCTCTACGCCGAAAACGATCCCGGCGAGCCGACCCAAGGGGCGGGCGCGGTCGGACTGGTGATCGACGATCCCGCGGTCGCGTCGATCGATCCCGTTTCCTACCCCTACAGCGAGCCGGTGTTCGATTTCTGGCGCCCGGTGGGAGAAGCCCATCCGCGCGTCGACGGACCGTTGAGCCTAGAGTGCTACAAGCAGGGCGCCGTGCGCTGTTTCGAGGCGCTCGTGGCTGGGGGCGATCCTGAAAAGGTGCTGGAACCTTTCCGCGCGCTCTGCTTTCACGTGCCGTTCCCCAAGATGGTGAAGAAGGCGGTCGTGGCCGTTGGCGAGTCGTTCGGCTGGTCGCCCGAGCGGATCGAGGCGCTCTACCGCGACCGGGTGGCGCCTTCGATGGGCTGGAACGTCCGGGTCGGCAACTCCTACACCGCGAGCCTCTGGCTGTCCGTCGCCGAAGCGCTTCGCGGATTGAACGCGGGGGAGCGGATCACCGCGTTTTCGTACGGCTCCGGCTTCGGCACCGAGCTGTTGCAGCTCGAAGCGGGCGAAGCGGCGCGCGCGGGAGCCTGGGCGGAAGACGTCGAGAAGGATCTAGCGGCTCGGCGTGAGATCGACGCCGAAGAGTACGCACGGTTGCGGCGGGAGTCTACGGGCAACCCCGGCGACCCTGGAGAATAGTCGGTTCGGCTGTCGATCGCGACCCTACCTCACAGACCTCCGAGAACACGAGAGGTTTTGAAGTGTCTCGTGAGATTTCTCCGGCCGGGTCGTCGATGACGGCCTTCCGGAGCCTCCGTAGAGTTCCACGCCCCTCCCGAAGCCGGCCCCCGGCCGGGAGCAGGGGGCTCCGGCGGGTCCGGAAGCGCCCCGGCCCGCCGGGAACGCGCTTCCGTTTCCCGGATGCCGGCTCCCGACTTTCCTCGCGCCCCCGCGGAAGAGAAGGGGATCTCTCCCGCGTCCGCGCCGGGTTGTTCGGAGCCCTGGGAGTCCCTCCTGTCCGGCTTCGAGCGAGTTCTCCACCGGCCTGGAAGCCCTTCGGAACGTCCGTGGGCCTTTTCAGGGCGTCCGTACTTCTCTCCGGATGACCGGTGAAGATCTACGGTTCGTCGGAAGATCTCTTCGGGCGCCCCGGAACACCAAAATCGCCCCTTTTCGGCAAGAAAATTCACGAGACTCCCGAAAACCTATCGTTTTCTCGGAGGGGTGTGACATACAAATAGGGTCGCGCTCGAAACAGCGTGGCCGAGCGGCGATTCCGCCACCTCGGGCCGACAAAAGAAAGAAGGTCGATATGAAGAGCATCCGTTCGTTCGCCGACGTGGTTCAAGACTGGGAGCAGCTTCTGGAGGCGGTCAACGACAACTCCGAGCTGCTCGGGGCGGCGGCGGCCCCCCAGCGGGCCGCCCTGGAGTCCAGCCTCGCGGCGCTCCGCGCCAAGAAGGCCCACCAGGAGTCGTGCACTGCAAGCCGCCAGCAGGCGACCCAGGACATCACCGCCCTCCTCGAAGAGGGCCAGGAGACGGCCCGTCGCCTCCGTGGCGTGGTCAAGTCCGTCCTCGGCACCAAGAGCGAGCGCCTCGTCCAGTTCCGCGTCGCCCCCCTCCGCAGCCGCCGCCGCTCGAAGTCGGTCAATCCCTCCCCGGGCGACCAGGCCGTGACCGGCCCGGGCCGGTAAAACTCAAACCCGCGACATGCCGCGAGCCACAAAGCGTGGGGTCGGCCGGCCCCACGCCGCTTTGCCTTAATCCCTGGGCTCGCCAGGCTCCAGCCTGGCGCTGTTGTTGAAGCAACCCGGTTTCAGAGAGAAGCCGAAACAGAAGCTGGCCGTCTGGGAACCTCTCAGCGTCGTCATCCTGAGCGAGAGCGAAGGATCTGGGGGGCGGGTGGCGCGGATCCCGTTGCGGCGAAGGGACTTAAGGCCGCCCACCGCCCAGATCCTTCGCTCTCGCTCAGGATGACGGATACGCCCTGGCGAGCCATCGCTCCGTTTCAGAGGCCCCCGGGTGTTCGATCCGCCGACGCACCTCAAGGGCGCGGGAAAACGCCCGCCGGGCGAGCGCCGTCTCGCCGTTCGCGAAGTAAGCCTCGCCCCAGACCTGGGCCGCATCGGCTTGCCCCCACGCGTAGCCGCAGTCCGGATCGGCGGCGAGGTCCAACGCCTCCCGCGCGGCCTGAATCGCTTGGGGCGGGTCAGGCCAGCCCAACCGGATGCGGGAGAGAGCGATCAGCAACTCGATGCGAAGAAGCCCGTAGCCGCAGGCCACGGCATGGAGCAGTCCGGTCTCCGCCTCGCCGAGGGCGGCCTGGGCGTCGCCGCGGGCGAGCAGGTAGCGCGCCGCGAGGAGGTGCGCGGTGATGATCCACTCCATCTCGCCGGTCCGCGAGGTCCAGGCGCGGATCTCTTCGATGTGGGGCGTAGGGTCTTTGCCTTCGGCCAAGTCGATGCGGGCGAGCAATGCGTGAAACCACGAGACCTCTTCGTTCCACCGGTACTGGCTGGCGATTTCCAGGCCGTGCTCTACGAGAGTGCGGGCGGCGGCGAAGTCGCCCAGGTCGAGATGATGTTGGGCGTGCTGAGAGCCTCTGATCGAGAAGAGAGGTTCACCTTCCAGCTCGGTCGCGGCGGCGAAATCCACGCGCGCCCTGGCGATGTCACCCAGGGCGTGAGAGGCAATTGCTCCGTGGGACAAAGACGAACGCTTCTCGAGGTTACCGCTCGCCGCCTCAACCTGCTTTAGCGCGTCGGCCGCGAGCCGCCGAGCTTCGGCCAGGTGGCCTAGGGCGAAGGCCACATAGCTGGAGTTCTGGAGCCCGATCGATGTCTCCTTCGGCACGTCGAGCGACTTGATCCAACCGTTAACGAGCCGTTGGATCGCCCGCGCCTCCGCCAGCCGCCCGAGGTGCCCTGCGAACAGGGCGAGATCGTTGGCAAGATGGGACCGCTGCAGCGGCACCATCGTCGCGCCGAGGTGCTCGGGCCGGCCGGTCGGGCTAAACGCGGCAAGGATGCGGTGGCTCCGTTCGTACTCGCCGAGAACCGTCGCGAGGTTGTAATGGCCTCCCAACCCGAACTTATAAAAGTCGAACGCCTCCTGCTCGCGGCCGGCGAGCCGCGTGGCCTCGATCAGGGCCTCGTAGCGGTCGAGCGTGGTGGCGTCGCTCGGCTTGCTTTCGGGGCGCTTCTCCAGACCAGCTCCGAGACTCTGCGCCACGACGTCGAAGACTCGCTCGGTCGGGATGCCGAGCAGCTCGCGGAAGCGTTCGCGCAGGAAGGGGTGCGCAGTCCAGGTGACCGCCGAGTCGGTCCGGTACTGGAAGACCAGCCCGCGCGCCCGGAGGCTCCCGAGAAGTACCATGAGACGCGGCTTGGCGTTCACCAGGAGACCCGCCACGTCGCCGCCGGCATCGACCAGTACGCCGAGCAGGTCGAGCGTGACCCCACGGGGGAAGACCGAAAGCCGGGCAAGCAGCTCCCGCTCTTCGGCCGGCAGCCGCTCTGCGTAGTAGGCGAGCACCCGCGCGAGTTTGGCGCCCCTCGGGTCGTCGCCGGTCACCGCATCGAGATCGAAGTCTTTCACCGCCTCGATCTTTCCTTCAGCGAAGGAGCGAAGATAGGAGCCGAGCACGGCAACGGAGAGCGCGTGGCGCCCCACCTGCGCCGCCGCGGCGCGGAGCGCGCCATTCTCCCCGATGATCTGCCAGCCTCGCAGTACGGCCACGGCCGCTTCCGGCGAGAGGTCGTCGAGGCGGGTGTCGCGGTAGCCTCGGTTCGTCCAGGGCTCGAGGTCGACCAAGGGGTAGCGGGAGGTCACCAGCGCCCGCGCGCGGCCGAGGCCGGCGGCGAGAGCGCGGAGGAGGAGCTTGAGGCTCTGATCCGACAGCTCGCCGCGCGCGCGGCCGGTGCCGGCGTCCTCCTGCACGCGCTCCAGCCCGTCGAGGACAATCAAGTGTGGCCGCCCGTCGCGGAGCCCCCGTTCGAGCCTTTCGAGGCGCCCGCCCGCCGGGCCTTCGGCCTCGTCGAGGAAGAGGTCGTTGCACTCGCGGAGGAACGCGTCGGCGTCGGGGCGCTCGTAGAACGACCAGACGAGGACGTTGGCCTCCCCCGGATTCATCTCGGCGACGACCCGCTCGGCGACCGCCGTCTTGCCGGTTCCTCCGGCTGCGACAAGCGACCAAACCCGGTCCGGCGAAGCGAGGTCGGAGACCCACGCTTTGAGATCCCTGAGTAGCGCCTCCCGGCCGCTGAAATGAGGCGCCGGCTGGAGCGCGTGGACGATGCGGACCTCGCCACGGCTAGGAGCCTTCGGTGTCGAATGCTGAACCTGTGTTTGAACGTACTTGCTCAGCGCAATGGCGACCTTTTTCCCCAGATCGTCCGGCGTCGTGAATGCTTCGTAAACGAAGATTCCGCGCAGCCAGGTCTTGAATTCGAGGAGGCCTCGAACCTGCTCCGCGACATCCGCCACCTTGGCGGGGTCCGCGAGCACGGTCGGGTCGGTAAGGAGGTCCTGCTCTTTCTTTTCCGTCCAAGGTTGGCCGTCGGCCACGATCCAAACCAGAACGTCCTTGCCGGCCGCTTTCGCCGCCTCGACCTCGCGACGCGTGATGCTCCCTTTTCCCTTCTCGGGGACGAAGCCGTAGCGGTGCGCGACGATGCACACCAAGACGTCGCACTCCCGGGCCTTCTTCTCGCACTCGGCCACCGGTTCGCCGGGGAGCGGGCCGAAGCGCTCCATCGCGACCGGCTCCTGCGAAAGGCGCAGGATCGTGTCGTCGGCCACCTGGCGGTAGGCCACGAGGTCTTGCGCGGTGGAAGAGAGGAAGACCTTCATCGCGCGGTGCCGCTCGTGGGTGTAGGGGGCACGTTTTTGCGCCGACGCGGCGATTCCGAGGACATCGGTTCCTTGGGCATTGCGTTTCAGCTTAGCAAAGCTCGGGGAGCACCGCGGAGAAGGCGGCGTTTCTTGTGCGGCGATTCCGGGGGGCTCGGCGGGAGATCCGCAACGAAAAACGCCGGCGAGACGCCAGCGGTCCCAGGGAGAAATTTGCAGATGGACGTCGATTTCCGACAAGCTCGTTCGTCGTCCCGATGAGACGGCAGGGAAGCCGGTTCAAATAAGGAGACAGACGATGAGAGTCATGGTGTTCACGAAAGCCACTGAGGACATGGACATGAGCGCGCCCCCCACCCCCGAGCAGCTCGAGGCGTTCGCGGCGATGGACCGGTTCACCGAGGAGCTGGTCAAAGCCGGCGTCTTCATCGCCGCCGCCGGCCTCAAGAACGACGCCCAGGCCAAGCGCGTCGTCTTCGAGGGTTCCAGCCGCACGGTCATCGACGGGCCGTTCGCCGAGACCCGGGAGCTGGTTGTCGGCTTCTCGATCTGGGAGGTCAAGGACATGGACGAGGCCTTGGCCTGGGCGAAGCGCGCCCCCAATGATGCGATGCCGGGCAAGAGCGAAATGGAGATCCGGCCGTTTTACGAGGCGGCGGATCTGGCCGAGTTCATGACGCCCGAGGAACTCGCGGCGCCGCGCGAGGGAGAGCGCGGGAAGCTCGGCGTCGCCTGACACCGCTGATGCCGCTGACACCGCCTGAAATCACCGGCTGGGGCCGGCTTGTCTCGCCAGCGGCCTTGGCCGAAAATACGGTGTGACCCCAGGCGAGACGCACCAGACGATCGAAGCGACTTTTCGCATTGAACGGGCCAGGCTCATCGGCGGCCTGGCCCGCATGATGCGGAGTGTCGACCTGGCCGAGGAGCTGGCGCAGGACGCGTTGGTCGTCGCCCTGTCCGAATGGCCGAGGACCGGCGTTCCAGACAATCCGGGCGCCTGGCTGATGGCCACCGCCAAACGGCGTGCCATCGACGCGCTCCGGCACGACAAGATGCGCAGGCGCAAGCACGAGGAGATCGCGCGGACGCTCCCCGAGACGTCATATGGCGGGACGCAAGCGATCGAAGCGGCGATGGCGGCCATGGCGGCGATGGACGATGATCTCGGCGACGAGCTGCTGGGCCTCCTATTCACGGCCTGCCATCCCATCCTGTCGCCCGACGCCCGCGCGGCTCTCACCCTGCGGGTGGTCGGCGGTCTCGCGACCGACGAGATCGCTCGCGCCTTCCTGTCGAGCGAGGCCACGATCGCGCAGCGGATCGTCCGCGCGAAGAAGGCGATCGCGAAGGCTGGATTGACCTTTGAGGTGCCGCGGGGCGCCGAACGGGCGGCGCGGTTGCCCTCGGTTCTCGAAGTCATCTACCTCATTTTCAATGAAGGTTATGCGGCCTCGGCGGGCGACGACCTCGTCCGGCCGGGCCTGTGCCTGGAGGCCCAGCGGCTCGGCCGCATCCTGGCCGGGCTGATGCCCGAGGATGCCCCAGAGACTGCGGAAGTGCTCGGCCTCCTGGCCCTGATGGAGATCCAGGCGTCGAGAATCAGAGCGCGCACCGGGCCGGACGGCGCCGTGATACCGCTCACCGAGCAGGATCGCGCGCGCTGGGACTATTTGCTGATCCGCCGGGGCCTCGATGCGCTCGCCCGCGCCGAGGCGCTGGGCGGCAAAGTGGGAGAGGCGGGCCCCTATGTGCTGCAAGCCGCGCTCGCCGCCTGCCACGCCCGCGCGCGCCAAGCCGCCGATACCGACTGGCCGCGCATCGCCGCGCTCTACGACCGGCTGCGCGTCGTGGCGCCTTCGCCTGTGGTCGATCTCAATCGCGCGATCGCCCACAGCATGGCCTTCGGGCCCGAAGCGGGCCTCCGGCTGCTGGACGAGATCGCCGACGCCGCTGCCCTCCGCAACTATGCGCCCCTGCCCGCGGCGAGGGGCGACTTTCTGTTCCGGGCCGGCCGACTGACCGAGGCGCGTTCAGAATTCAAGGCTGCGGCCACGCTGACCCGCAACGAGCGGGAAAGAGCCTTTCTTCTCGCACGGGTGGACGCCTGCGACTGCGAGCACTGAATCCTGTTTCTGGAGGCGCCGCGCCAGTAAACCGGACACCGTCCCAGGGAAAGATCCGGTCAAGCCACCAGCTTCGCGTCGAGCGAAATCTGCACCCCGGCCAGAGCCGCCGAGACCGGGCAGCCTTCCTTGGCGCCTTTGGCCTGCTCCTGGAAGGCCGCGTCGTCGATGCCCGGGATCTCGGCTTCCGTCGTCAGATCGATGCGGGTGATCCGGAAGGCGTCGCCCACTTTTTCGAGATGGACCTTGGCCGAGGTGGCGATCCGCTTCGGGGAGAAGCCGGCGCGGCCGAGGGCGGCGGAGAGGGCCATCGAGAAGCAGCCGGCGTGGGCGGCGCCGATCAGCTCTTCGGGGTTTGTGCCTCCCGCCTCTTCGAAGCGGGAGCCGAACGAATAGCGCCCCTCGAAAGCGCCGCTGCCGAGCGCCAGATGCCCCGCGCCGTCCTTCAGTCCACCTTCCCAAACCGCTTTCGCGCTGCGTACGGGCATGACGTGTCTCCTGGTTCGTGATCGGGTTTTTGAGGTTAGGGCCGCGCTGCGCGAAACGTGAGCTTCGTTCCGGCCGGGAGCTTTTCGATCGCGGCAATCTTCACCGGCGACCTCTGCTGCCAATCCACCTCCAACGTGCAGCGGATGACGTCGCCGGGGGCGAACCCCGCGAGCGAGAGCCCTTCCGCGACCGGAAACGGCATCGACATCGGATCCATTCCCATCCTCTTGCCGTCGCGGTCGAGGAAGCCGTCGATCGCCTCGTGGCGGATCAAAAGATCCCCGTTCGGTCCTTCAGGCATTTGCATCACCTCGGCCCGGACCTGATAGCGCTGGATGGGGCCGGACTTCTGCGCACAAGACATGGCGAGGAACGGAGCGAGTAGTCCGAGCGAGAGGAGGGCGAGCGATAGGAGGGCGAGGCGAGGAAAAGTCGGGCGCATGGCGAAACGAAATGCTAACACGCGCCCCGCGGACGGTTCCGCGACTCGGGATAGAGTTCTAGGCCAGCCGACGAGGAGAATCTCCGATGAGCACGACCGAAGTGAGCTTCAATCTGGGTGTGGGGGCCGGGCCGGTGGCGGCGCGGTTGGAACAGTGGCAAGGCGAGGATCTCGGCCGACGGATCTGGGCGAAAGATCCGACGGTCTGGGGGGATCGAAATACGCCGGACCTGGTCGATCGTTTGGGCTGGCTCACGCTGCCGATCGAGATGCGCGCCCGGTTGCCGGAACTTGAATCGTTCGGCGCGACGCTCGCGGCCGATGAATTTCGCCACGCCCTGGTGCTGGGCATGGGCGGATCGAGCCTCGCGCCCGAGGTGTTCCAAGAGATCTTGGGCAACCGCGAGGGGTATCCGGCATTGCGGGTGCTCGACAGCACTCATCCCGCGGCGGTGCTCGCGCTGGCCCGGCAGATCGACGTCTCCCGGAGCGCTTTCCTCGTCTCGTCGAAGTCCGGCGGTACGACCGAGACGATGAGCTACTTCCATTATTTCTGGCAGCGGGTCAGCTCCTTGGGCGACGCGGAGAAAGAGCGCCTCGGCGGACCGGGCAATGCCTTCGCCGCGGTGACCGACCCCGGGACTTCGCTCGAAAAGTTGTCGCGCGACCGAGGATTCCGGTGGCTGTTTTCGGCACAGAGCGACGTCGGCGGGCGCTACAGCGCGCTCACCCCGTTCGGCTTGGCGCCCGCGGCCGCGATCGGCGCCGACCTTTCCGGCCTGCTCACGCGGGCCGAGGTGCTCGCCGGGGCCTGCGGCGCCGAGGTGCCGGTCGCTCAAAACCCGGGACTTGCGCTCGGCGCGGCGCTCGGCGAGCTGGCGAAGGCCGGGCGCGACAAGGTGACTTTTCTCACTTCGCCCGGGCTCGCCGCGTTTCCCGATTGGCTGGAGCAGCTGATCGCCGAGAGCACCGGCAAGCACGGCCAGGGGATCGTGCCGGTCGCGGGCGAGGCGCCCGGGGATCCTGCCGGCTATGGCGCCGATCGGTTCTTCGTCGGGCTGGCGCTCGCGGGAGAGGAATCGGAACTGGCCAAGCGCCTGGCGGAGCTCGCCGCGGCAGGGCATCCGACCGCATCGTTCGTGCTCGGCGACCGGCTCGACCTGGCCGCCGAGATGTTCCGCTGGGAGTTCGCGGTCGCGGCGGCCGGCGCGGTGCTCGGCATTCAGCCGTTCGACCAGCCGGACGTGCAGCTTGCCAAGGATCTCTCCAGCCGAGCGATGAAGGGGGAGCTGACGCTCGACGCCGCGGGCGAAGAAGTGGCCGCCGATTCTCCCGATCTCGCCGCGGTGCTCGGCCGTTTCCTCGACGGTGCGGCGGCCGGCGACTATCTCGGAATCCACGCCTACCTGGCGCCTTCCCCTTCGGCGACCGCGACGCTTCGGGTGCTCCAGGCGGGGCTGCGCGACCGGACGCACCTGGCGACCACGTTCGGCTATGGGCCGCGGTTCCTCCATTCGACCGGTCAGTTGCACAAGGGGGGGCCGGCCGGTTGCCGTTTCCTTCAGCTGGTCGACCGGCCGGGCGATCCGCTGCCGGTGCCGGAGACCGACTTCACGTTCGCCAAGCTGATCCGCGCCCAGGCGGACGGCGACCGGCAGGCGCTGATCGGCCGCGGGCGGACGGTGCTGCGAATCGATCTTGGGGCCGATGCGGCGGCCGGGCTCGAACGGCTTGCCTCGGCTCTGGGACAGGAGAGTTAGGCATGCTGCTCGCCGGGGACGTCGGCGGAACCCATATCCGGCTGGGCCGGTTTCGCCTCGGCTCGGACGGCCGGCTCGAAGCGGCCGGCGAGATGGCGAACTACCGCAGCCTGGATTTCCCCGATCTTGCCACCGCCGCCGTCGAATTTATGGCCGGCGAGCGCCTTGACGCCGCCTGCTTCGGGATTCCGGGTCCGGTCCGGAACAACCAGGCGACCACGCCGAACCTCCCCTGGCCGGAGCTGGACGGCGAGGCGATCGGCGCCCGGCTGGGCCTCGGTCCGGGCCGCGCCCTGTTGGTGAACGATCTCGCGGCGGCGGCGGCCGGGCTCGACGATCTGGGACCGCACCAGCTGATGGTGGTTCAGGAAGGAGAGAGTGGAGCGGAGGGCAATCGCGCCCTGGTCTCCGCTGGAACCGGCCTCGGCATCGCCCTTCAAACCCGAACGGGCGATCGTTGGGCGACGCTCGCGACCGAGGGAGGGCACATGGACTTCGCCCCCCGGGACGAGGAGGAATGGGCGCTCCTGGGCTATCTCTCCGAGCGGTTGGGAGGGGAGAGCGCCGGCCACGTGAGCGCCGAGCGGTTGGTCTCCGGTCCCGGCCTGGTGAATCTCTACGAGTTCCTGCGCGACCGGCGCGGCCTGGCGCCCCACCCCAAAGTGGAGCGGGCGCTCGCCGACAAGGCGGCCGGGGTGGCCGGATCGGACCCGTCGGCGGCGATCGCTGAGGTGAGCGCGGCGGAGGATTCCCCCCTCTGCGATCGGACCCTCGCGATGTTCTGCTCGATCTACGGTGCGGTGGCCGGAAACGTCGCGCTGGTCGGCGGCGCTACGGGAGGGGTCTTTTTGGGCGGCGGCGTGGCGCCGAAGGTGCGCGACCGGCTGGTCGAGGGAGAGTTCCTCCGCTCGTTTCGCGCCAAGGGGCGGTTCGCGGGCTACCTGTCGCGGATCCCGGTACGGATCGTCCTCGAACCGCACGCCGGTCTGCTCGGTGCCGCGAAGCTCGCCGCCGACGCGGCCGAGCCTCGGCATTGATTTTTTCTCTAGACCGCTGATTCCAGGAGTTTTGTTGCCTTTCGGCTCCTCTAGAGGAGCCTCTTCGCCGTATTTTGCCCGTTTTCATTTGTCACGGTTACCGATTTAGAACCAACAATGTCTTGTAGAGGCGACTTCGCGCGGCATGCAGCCGCCGATGGGTCGCCGAGCAAGGAGAATTGTTATGCGTTCCAACTTTTCCCGCCGTCTGGTACCCGCCGCTCTCGCCGTCGCCCTCTTGGCAGCACCCTTTCCGGCTTCCGCCGTCCCGGCACCTCGGGAGGCCCCGGCGCCGTCTCTTGGCGCAACCTTCGAAGAGGTCGTTGCTTGGGCCGGCGATCTTTTGCGGCATTTGTGGGCGGAGGAGGGGGTGTCGATCGATCCCTGGGGACGACAGGCGCCCGCGCCCGCGGCGAGCGCCGACGACGGTCGTCAGTAGGTCGTAAGTCGGGCCGTAAGGTCCTCGGGTCGGCGCCAAGATTGTCAGATTGGAAAAAATCTCAAAGATTTTTGTCCCAAAATGATCTCTTCCGGCAACCTAAGATATGTAGAGAGAGAATTCTCTAACTTCGGAGGGGTGCCGGATGGAGAGGGAAATAGGACATCTGTCGATCGAAACGCTGGCCCGATGGCTCGCGGGGGATCTCCCGCATGAAGACGTCGTAGGGGAGATCGCCCCGCATCTCGAAGCGAGCTGCCCGACCTGCCGAGAGCGGTTCGGCCAGCTTCGCGACCTTCAAGCGCTGGTGGGGCATTGGAGCGAGACGGTCGTGCTGTTCGAAGGAAGGGAGGCGCCAGACCAGCTCGCGCGGCTGGAGCAGTTGCCGCTCACCGAGCAGTTGGATCTCGTCGAGAAGGAGGAGAGTCTCCGATCTTGGGCTCTTTGCGCGCTGCTGATCCGGGAAAGCCATGGCGCTGTATTCGCTCAACCGCTGCGCGCGGTGGAGAGGGCGGAGGTCGCCGTGCGGATCGCCGAGCAGCTCTCGGGCGATGTGTACGACTCGGTTTGGGTCCATGATCTTTGCGCCCGAGCCTGGGCTCACCTTGGAAATTCAAGGCGGGTGCTGGGGGAGTTTTTTGGCGCCGATCAGGCGCTGCGCACCGCCTTTGCCCTCCTTGAAAGAGGGGGAACCGGCGCGCCCGAGGTGCGGGGGGAGCTCATGGTCATCCAGGCCGGGCTCCTCCGCTCCCAACGAAGGTTGCCGGAGGCGCTCGCCGCAGCCGATGACGCGATGGTTCTGTTCCTGGAGGCGAACGACCAGGAATCCATGCATCGGGTACGACTGTCGCGGGCAAAGATCCGAGAGGAGCTGGGCGACCTCGACGGCACCATCGCGGATCTCGAAGGATTGATCGAGGAGATCGATTCCGAGGGCGAATCGGTCGTACGCGCCTACGCGCACCACAACCTGCTCACCGCCCTGGTGACCGTCGGCCGATTCGACGAAGCGGCTGGCCGACTGTCCGAAGTCCGCAGATCGTTCGTTCTCACCGCTCCGATCGATCGGATCCGCCTGCGCTGGCTGGAAGCCCGGATCGCCGCCGGGCAGGGCATGCAGGTCGAGGCCGAGAGCATCCTGCGCGAGGTGCAGGCGGAGTTCTTCGAGCGGGGCATGGGCTACGACGCGGCGCTTTCGGCGCTTGAGCTCGCGGTTCTCTTGATCCAACAGGGCAGGACGCAGGAGATCAAACAACTCGCGGTAGAGATCCTGCCGCTGTTCGAATCCCGCGAGGTCCATCGCGAGGCGATGGGAGCTTTGATCCTGTTCCAGCGTGCCGCGGAGCAGGAGAACCTGACGGTCGAGCTGGCCCGGCAGGTGGCGGCGTTCCTGTCCCGGGAGCGATCGCTCGGCTTCTGATCGGCCGTAGGCGAGGGCGGCCCTCCGAGGCCGCCCTCAATGGCTCGCGAAACCTTGTGTGAATGCGCTCAGGGTTTCCCTCGCCCTGCTATGATCCCCGTCGTTCACCAGCGTTCCCGAAAGCGCCCGGACGGCTCGGCCGCCCGGCAGTGAGGTACGGCGGCGATGACCGATCTATCGGTTCCTCGCGATTCTCGGCGCGTTCCGCTCGAGACGCGGGTCCAGCTCAAATTCGAGAAGTTCAGCGGATTCATCAACGAATTCTCCGCGAACATCTCGCCCGGGGGGATCTTCATCCGCTCCGATCGGCCCGAACCGGTGGGAACCCTGGTCGATTTCGAATTCCGCCTGGGCGACGGCTTCGAGCTGATCAAGGGTCGCGGCGAGGTCGCCTGGGTGCGGGAATCGAGCGATGACCCCGCCCATCCCGCCGGCATGGGGCTCAGTTTTCTCGAGATTTCACCGCAGGGCAAGGAGCTGATCTACAAAGTGGTGGACCGCCACGTTCAGTCGGGCGGCGTGCCGTTCGACCCGACGCCGCCCCCGGCGATTCCGGCAATTCCGGCGGTTCCGGCGGTTCCTGCGGTCACCGCGCCGCGAGCCGCGATTACGCCTCTCGTTCGGCCGGCGCCGCAGGAACCGCCGATCCGCAACGCCGATCGACTGCTGCAACTCTTCGAAGAGGCGACCGCGAGCGTCGAAGCGACCGAGAACAAGCACACCGAGCAGGCCCCCTCGGCTCCGGCTCCGGTGCTTCCGGTCCCCGAGATGCAGGCGGCCCCCGCGCCCGCGCCGATGGCCGCCGAAGCCCCGCCGCCGCTCGAACGAACCTGGACCGGCCGGGCGCCGATTCTCGCGCCGCCTCCTGAGGTGCCGCTGCGGCCGGTGCCGTCGCCGCTCGACGACACGCAATCCCGTGGCATTCTCGTTCCCCCGGAACCCGCGTCGGCCAAGCGGAAGGCGCGGCGATCCTTACGGGTGGTTCTCGGAGTTTTCCTGCTTGCTCTGGTCCTCGCCGGCATCGCCGCTTGGCGGGTCAAGGACATCTGGTGGGACGATTTCTTCGGCGAGCCCGATCCCGAGCCGCTCCCGGCGTCGTTCGCCAACCCGGAACGTAAGCCCATGTACCCCAGCCTGCCCGGCAAGCGGGCTTTGGGTACCGGTTCGCCGACCCCTACCGTCCAGGGGACCGCGGGCGCTCCGGCGATCGCGCCGCCGCCGAACCCTGCGCCGGTCGAGATCGCGACCGCGCCGGTTCCCCCTCCGGTGGCTGTAGCACCCCCGAGGCCTCCCATTGCCGTTCAAAGCCCCGCTCCCGGCCCGCCTGCTGCGCCTATTTCCCTTCCGCCGGCCGCTGCTTCCGCCCAGCAAGTCGCGCCGGCCGAAGCGCCGCGCCCGGTGCTCGCCGCCCTGCGCTCGATCACCGTGCGTGCCTTGCCGAACGAGACCGAGGTGGTGCTCGAAGGAGACGGGATCATCCGCTCCTCGAACTTCGCACAGTTTCGGATCGATTCCGGAACCCCCCGGGAGCTGATTCGATTCAAGGGGATCCGGCATGCCTACCCGGCGACCAAGGTCGCGGGGGGAACTCCGGAGCTGGCGCAGATCCGCATCGGCTATCACAGCCCGGACGAGTTGCACGTCGTGTTCGACCTCACCGGTCCGGAGATCGTGGTGAAGAGTCTCGACGTTTCGGACTCCCGGCTGACGGTTCGGCTCGGGCGAAAGCGCTGAGCGGGGGGCGGCTGAGGTAAGATCCCCCCTCTTTTCCCGATTCGACCGAGCCGGCCGCGTTTTCGCTCATTTCGCCGTTTCGATATTCGGGAGCTAACCGGGAGACGCCGAGGCAGGGAATCCGCCGTATGGCCCGCGTCGATCGCCTGAAACAGCGGCTGCTGCGCGAACTCGTCGACCAAAACGTCGAGCTCGTCCAGGGAATGCCTCGAAAGACGCTCAAACGGAGGCGGCGCCTTCGCCTGGGCAGCTCTCTGCTCGGCCTGTCGCTTCTGCCCGTGGCGTTGTTGGCGTCTTCTCGCCTTTTTGCGCCGGACCTCGCGTCGATCGCCACTCCCGCTCCGGTCCGCTCCGGCCCCTCGGCTTTGGCGAGCCCACCAAGCGCCGAAGCGCTGCGGCTGACGGCGCCGCGGCCGATCGACCCGTCGGTGTTTCCGCTCGCGGTGCGCCGGATCGCGATCGATCCCGGGCACGGCGGATTCTCGGTCGGAACCCGCGCCGCTTCGGGCCTGTATGAGAAGGACGTCACGCTCGACATCGCGCGGCGCGTTCAGCGCCTGCTCGAAGCGGCGGCCTTCGAAGTCGTGATGACCCGCAACGACGACCAAGCGGTCTCGCTGCGCGACCGGGTGCGAATCGCCAACGAGGCGCGCGCCGATCTGTTCGTGTCGATCCACCTCAACTGGATCTCGGGCGGCAATACGCGCGGCGTCGAGACCTACTACCTGGGACCGACCGACGATCCGGAGCTGGACCGTCTGGCCGCGCTCGAAAATCGCGATTCGGGCTACGCGGTGGCCGATTTTCGCCGGTTGCTCGACCAGGTCTACGCCGATGCGCGGCAGGGCAGCTCGCGCCGGCTCGCCGAATCGATCGACGGCTCCCTGTTCCGCTCGCTCTCCAGGCTGCCCGCCCGCGAGGCGTCGACGAGCGGCGCCGCGGTCGCCGATCGCGGCGTCAAGACCGCGCCGTTCCTGGTCCTGGTCTCGACCGAGATGCCGGCGGTGCTCGCCGAGGTCTCTTCTCTGTCGAATGCGACGGAAGCCGAGCTGCTGACCAAGCCCCTCTACCGCCAATACATCGCCGAGGCGCTCGCGCGCGGCGTGCGCCGTTACGCCCTCGCCGCCGAGAGCGCGCCGGAGAAAGGAATCTGAAGTCCTCATGAGCGAACGCCAAGCCCTCCATGTCGGGATCGATCTCGGTACCTCCAGGAGTTCGATCTCGGCCTCCAACGGCCAGCGACACGTGGTCGAGAGCTACGTCGGCTGGCCGCTCGACATGGTCGCGAGGAAGGTGCTCAAGAAGAGCGTGCTGATCGGGCGCGAGGCGCTCGAACAGCGGACCATGCTCGACCTGCACCGGCCGCTCGAAGAGGGGTTGATCAAGGACGGCTCGGAAAAGGACGAGGCGGCGGTGCGCGAGCTGCTCCGGCATCTCGTGCAGCTCGCCGGGGTCGATCCGGCGGAGCGGGAGGTTTTCCAAATCCGCGCCGTGGTCGGCGTCCCGGCCGAAGCGCTGCGGGTGAACAAGCAGCAGGTGAGGAAAGCGATGCAGGGAATCGCCGACAACCTGTTGATCGTCTCCGAGCCGTTCGCCGTCGCCTATGGTCTGGAAGAGCTGCTGCACACGATGATCATCGACATCGGCGCCGGTACCACCGACATCTGCGTGATGAAGGGGCGGCTGCCGAACGAGGACGACCAGCGGACCCTCACCCAGGCGGGCGACTCGATCGACGAACATCTGTTCCGCCTGATCCGCGAGCGCCATCCGCAGGCGAGCGTGTCGCTGCACATGGTACGCGGCTGGAAGGAGGAGGGAAGCTTCGTGGGCGAGCCTCTTTCGCCGATCCTGGTCACCGCGCCGGTCGCCGGCAAACCGACCCGGATCGACATCACGGCCGAGATGCGCCAGGCCTGCGAGGGGATCCTGCCGTCGCTCGTCGAGTCGATGTTCGATCTTCTCTCGCGGGTCGATCCGGAATATCAGGAGCGGGTGCGCCAGAACGTCGTGCTGTCCGGCGGCACCGGTCTGATCCGGGGCTTGGGACCGCGCCTCGAACGCGAGCTGCAGGCGGTCGGGGGCGGCAAAGTCCGGGTGGTGCGCGATCCCATCTACGTCGGCTCGGACGGCGGCCTCGCGATCGCCCTCGATGCGCCGGAAGGAGATTGGGAGAAGCTCGCGACGGACGAGCCGAAGAAGAAGTAGAAACGCAAAACGGGAAGGCGATTCGGTTCGCCTCCCCGTTGTTCGCGCCGGGCGTGTTGGCTATCGCTCGCTTTGCGATGTCTGCTCGGATCGAGGATTCGATTGAGCCGTCGCGTCAGCACGCGCCGCAGCCGAGCGGTACGCCCCCAGGATCGAGAACCCGAATTACCTCGATCGCGGGAGCTTTTTCCTATCCGGTGGAGTGGTCATCGAGCCCTCCGTGGACGTTCGTTACAAGCTCACGGTACGCCCCTCTTCAGCCGCTTGTCAAGCCGGAAATTCGCCCGGCATTGACTCGACTTTTTTAGGTCTCTTCGGGATCGGCGGGCGCGGCTTGATCGAGCGCTGTCCGAGCTTCCGCGCGATCAGTGCGCCGAGCGCAAACGTCGCTTCCGCCCAAGCGAAACCGAGAGTGAGCGCCATACCGAATCCCGCCCAGGAGGCCCTCGGTCCCGCGGCGCGCAGCTCGGCGAATTTCTTGATCGCATCGTCGCCACGCAGAAGCGTACGCGATGCGCTGTCGGCCCACGGTCCCATGTGCGTGGCGAGGATCGAGCCGATCTCGTAGGCGTCCCCGGTGATCGAAAGAAACGGCGCGAGAGCGAGCGGCAGACCGAGACCGAAAAGGAATGCGCGCCGCTTTCGAACCGCCAAGCGCAACAGCCAGACGCCGGGAAACAAAGTGAGCAGAAACGGCCCGAAATCGGTCGCGAGATAGACGAGATCGCTGCCGCCGGTGTCGAACCCGGAGAGGCGGCCGGCGTACTCGCTCCCCGAGACGACGAAAGGAAAAACCTTCGCGAGCAGCGCGCCGCCGTACATCCCGTCGATCTCCAGGCGCTCGACTCGGCCGCCGGCCGCGACGCAGGCTCCCGCATGGAGCAGCTCGTGGATCGGAACGTAAAGCCACCAGCCGAGGGCTAGCCCGAGAAAGATCCGGGCGAGGGCGGCCATGCCGCCGTCGAGCAGGCGATCGAGGCCGCGGAACGCATCGAGGGCGGGGCGGAGGAGGGAGTGGAGGTACGAAGGCTGGGTAGAGGGGGTCAAGGTCCGACTTTCAAGGATTTGGCCGGAATTAAATTTATGGCGCGTGTTGGATCGGCCTTCTTAGAAACGCGGCAACCGTACCGTAAGCACTCCCTTCGAGCGCTCCGAGTTCGTGCTCGATGTCTTCCAGTTGTCCACATTTACTAGTCCAAGATCCGTTCGGCAGCTGTCGTGCGGCGTGCTGGGGCTCACCGCTCTTTGCAAATAAGACGATCTTCTCGTAACCGGGCTCTAGGCTCGCCGATTGGCAAGTCTCGAATCCGAGATGCGAGTAAGCCTCAAGAAATGAGGGGATGGTGCATTCCACGGATATGCCGGGAGGCCAATAGTACATGCTGTCAGGGTCCGGGTCCGGCCACCACCATCTCGTCTCATCGCCGGCGGCCCAGGCGATGCAGTTGTAATCAAGGGTCCTCGGGCTGGTAATTCGGTGCTGGGAAATGCGCAGTTTCGGAAAACAAGAGTATAGGTCAGACATATCCGCGGGAGCGTCCCCAGTCCAACCAAGCCGCCGTCATTGCAGCCACGTTCCCTTTTGAGCTTTCGGGAATCGGGTTCTCGCCGGAAATCGCACGAAGCGCCCAGAACCAATGGCTCGGCTCTCTCTGGAGGTCCTGGAAGAGAAACGGCAACGCTTTTTCTCCCAGGCCGATGATTCTCTGGTAAGCAGGATGCATGGCCATTTGCGTCAAGGAACTCAGGTGTGCCGTATCTTTTCGCCACTGCCAGGCAAGGGCCTCGAACCGCGCCCGGTCGCCAAGTCCAACCACGGGCCGACTAGGGCCTGCAACCGTTGTTTGAGCTATTTCCGCCATAGAGCGGATTCTACCACCAAGCCGCGGCCTTGAGGCATGCACGGCGGACCCGGTAACCGGACCGCCTCAACCGGCACAATCTCCGGTCGAGTACCTTCACCGAGGAGACCCAAATGGCCCACGCCATCACGATTCGCATTCACTATCCGCTGCCGGACCTTGCCGAGCGCGAGCCGGGGGAGTCCTACACCTTGGTTTTGCGCACCGACCTTGATTGGGATGCCGACGTGGCTCCCGCCGCGGTGTCGGAGGATGGGACGCGGTTCGATTTTCCGCTCGCGCTCGAATCGACGTTCCGCTATTGGAAGCCGGTGCTCCGGCGCGGTGATCGCGAGGGCGATCCGGGCGAGACCCTCTGGTCGCAAGGCGAAAACTACCTCGCGATCGAGGACGATCCGGCCGAGCGCGACATCTATCCGCATTTCTTCGCCGACACGACGTGCAGCGTCTGCTCGATTCAGCACACCCCTTCGGGCGCGCACGAGCGCAACCATCCGTTGCGGGTCTTCCTGCCGCCGGGCTACGCCGAGAACACTCTCGCACGGTATCCCGTGCTCTACATGCAGGATGGCCAGAATCTGTTCTTCGCCCAGGAGGCATTCGGCGGCCAGCACTGGATGGTCGAAGAGACGCTACGCGTGCTCGACCAGATGAACCTGGTGCAGAAGGCGATCGTCGTCGGCCTCTACCCGCTCGATCGGATGGTGGACTACACTCAGCCCGGCTACGAAGCCTACGGACGCTACCTGGTGGAAGAGGTAAAGCCCTGGGTGGACGCCACCTATCGCACCCAGCCCAAACCGGAGTGCACGGTGGTGATGGGCTCGTCGCTCGGCGGGGTCGTCTCCTTCTTCCTCGCTTGGCAGTGGCCCGAGGTGTTCGGCAATGCCGCCTGTCTGTCGAGTACCTTCGGCTACCAAGACGATCTGCACGAACGGGTCGAGAGCGAAATGAAACGCGACGTGAAGATCTACCTCGACAGCGGTTGGCCGAAGGACAACTACGAGCCGACCCGGGCGATGCGAAACGCCTTGCGCGACGCCGGGTACCGCGACGGCGAGAACCTGTTCTACCTCGCCTTCCCGCGCGCCCAGCACAACGAGCAGTCCTGGTCGATGCGCGCCCACATTCCGTTCCAGTTCTTTTTCGGAGGCTAGAGGTTGGCGGAAAGGATCGCGATTTGGATCGTGGGGCTCGCCGCGGCGTACCTCGCGGCGGGCGTTCTCTTCGCCCTGGCGTTTCTCTTCCGTGGCCTCGACCGGGTCGATCCGGCGGCGCACGGCGCGTCTTGGGGATTCCGCTGCCTGATCGCGCCGGGGGTGGTGGCGCTCTGGCCGCTGCTCGCCCGGCGGTGGTGGAGCGCGGTGCGCGGGTCCCAGGAGGCCGGCGCGTGATTCGGCCGCTGCGAGTCGCCCATCGGCGGATCTTCCTCATGCTTGCGATCCTGTTGCCGCTGCTCTACGCCTTGGCCCTTCTCGCGCGGAGAATGCCGTGAGCACCGGCTACGTCGCGGTCGGCTGGAGCGGCAGGAAGAAAGCCTACGACGCGGTACTCGCCGCAGGGGTTGGCCTGGTTCTAATCGCGTTCGTCGGCCTTGGGGCGTTCCTCTTCCCCCAGGCGACGGCGGAGACGCTCGCGATCCGGGCTCTCGGCACCGCGGCGTTTCTGCTGCTTCACGTGGTGCTCGCGATCGGCCCGCTCTGCCGGCTCGATTCGCGATTTCTGCCGCTGCTCTACAACCGACGCCACCTGGGCGTTCTGATGTTCGTTTTGGGGGCGGCGCACGGCACGTTTGCTCTGATCCAGTTTCACGCGGCGGGTAACGCCAACCCGTTCGTCAGTCTGCTGGCGAGCAACGCGCGGTGGAACAGCTTGGCGGATTTTCCGTTCCAGCAGCTGGGTGCGGCGGCGCTCGTCATCCTGTTCCTGATGGCCGCCACCAGCCACGACTTCTGGTTGACGAACCTATCGCCGCGGGTCTGGAAGGCGCTCCACATGGGGGTCTATTTCGCCTATGCCCTGCTGGTGATGCACGTGGCCCTGGGCGCGCTTCAGGACGAGCGCAGCCCCTGGCTCGCGGGCCTTTTGGGGTTGGGATTGGCGACGATCCTCGGTCTGCATCTCGCCGCCGCCGCGCGCGAACGGCGGCGCGACCGGCCGTTGTCCGCCGCCGGGTCGCTCGATGGCTTCATCGATGTCTGCGCGGTCGCCGAGATCCCCGAAAAACGGGCGAAGGTGGTGGTGCTCGGAGCGGAACGGGTCGCGATCTTTAGCTACGACGGCAAGGTCTCCGCCCTGTCGAACGTCTGCCGCCACCAGAACGGCCCTCTCGGAGAGGGAAAGATCGTTGACGGCTGCATCACCTGCCCGTGGCACGGCTATCAGTACCTGCCCGATTCCGGCAGCTCGCCGCCGCCGTTTCAAGAGAAGGTCGAGACCTACCGGGTGGCCGTACGCGCCGGCCGGGTGCTCGTTCACCCCCGCGCTCTGCCGCCCGGAACGCGGGTCGAACCGGCGCTTCTCGAACCCCCGCAAACCCCGGCGCAGGAAGGGGACGCTCCGGAGTTTTTCATCGGTTGGCAGGAACCGCTCCCGCCGAGTCTCGGCCGGCGGACCCGGGCGGTGGTGGTGGCGGGGTTGTTTCTAGCCCTCGGAGTCGGCCTGCTGCTCGCCGCGGCGCAGAAGCCGTTCGCCCCTGCCATCTTTGAATACGGCCGCACGCGTACCTTCACCGGGCGTCTTCAGGCGACGCCGATCTCGATCCTCTGGGTTTCGCCGCCCGATCGTCACCGGCAGGTCGCAAGCGCGGGGTACGCTCTCGCCGCTCCCGGCAAACACGGGGCGGCTCACTGGGCCGCTCCCTGGGAGGGCCGGACGGTTCGATTGCGCGGGACGTTGATTCGGCGCGGCGGACGGGGGATGATCGAGGTCGAACCGGACTCGATCGAAGCCTGGCCGGGGAGCGCGCCGCCTCTTCCGGCCGGGATCAAGCTGGGCACCATTACGATCGACGGCGTGATCGCCGACGCAAAATGTTGGCTCGGGGTGATGAATCCCGGCGAGGGCAAAGTCCATCGTGATTGCGCGGTCCGCTGCCTGGCGGGAGGGCTGCCGCCGCTGCTGCTGGGGCAGGGGCCCGAGGGGAAGAACTTCTGGCTGACCGGCCCCGGAGGCCGGGCGATCGGGGCTAAGATCCTCGATCGAGTTGCGGAGCCGGTGAGGCTTCGCGGAGAGGTGGTGAGGTTCGATGATCAGCTCGTCCTCGAAGTCGAATCCGACGACGTCGTCCGATCCGAGCCAGGGAGTTAGCCCCGAACACCAGGGAAGCCAGGAGCACGCCGCGCAGAGACCCTTTCCCCCCGCGCCGGATTTGATCCCCACGGCGGTTCTGACCGCCGGTTCCTATCGCCTGCGCTTCGCCCAGACTCCCGAGGAGCTGGACCGGCTTCTGCGGCTGCGCTTCGAGATCTTCAATCTGGAGCTGGACGAAGGGCTCGCGACCTCCTACGCGACCGGCCGCGACGAGGACGAATTCGACCGCGTCTGCCACCACCTGCTGGTCGAGCACGCGCCGACCGGCGAGCTGGTGGGCACCTATCGCCTCCAGACCGCGGAGATGGCGGCCGCAGGCGCGGGCTTTTATACCGACGGCGAGTTTGCGCTCGACGGCCTGCCGGCCGAGGTGATCGCCCAAGGAATCGAGCTCGGTCGCGCCGCCATCGCGCGCGAGCACCGGAAGCGCCCGGTGCTGTTCCTCCTCTGGCGCGGCCTCGCCCTCTACGCCACGCAGAATCGGAAGCGGTTCCTATTCGGCTGCTGCTCGATCACCAGCCAGAACCCGGAGGACGGCTGGCGAGGGCAGGCGACGCTCGCGGCCGGAGATCATCTCCACCCCTCGCTTGCGATCGCCGCCCGCCCCGGTTTCGAATGCGCGCCGCACGACCCGGCTTCGGCGCCGGACGATTCGCCGATGGTGCTTCCCGCGCTGTTCGACATGTACCTGCGCTACGGCGGCAAGATCGCGGGCGGTCCGGTGATCGACCGGGCGTTCGGCACGATCGACTTCCTGATGCTGTTCGACGTCATGGCGATGGAAGAAAAGTCGCGCCGGATGTTCTTCGACAACCTGCCGGGCGTTTCGGAGTCGCCGGAGTCGCCGGAGTCGCCGGGCCAGGAGGGATGACCGCCCTTCGCGGTCTGCGGATCGTCGGCCGGGCGGCCGGCCTGATCGGGGTCACCCTCCTTTTCACCCCGGTCCAGGCGCTCGGCCTCGGCCTTACCGCGGGCCGGCCGATCGCGCGCGGCAGGTGGCGCGGGCGGTTTCTGCGCACCTGGTCGCGCGCCTTTCTTCGAGTCCTCGGCGTCCGCGTCGCCTGGCGCGGCCCGGAGCCCGCCCCGCCGTTTCTGCTCGCGGCCAATCACCTCAGCTATCTCGACGTCCTGGTGCTCGGGAGCCGGCTGCCGACGACGTTCGTGGCGAAAGCCGAAGTCGCGACCTGGCCGGTGCTCGGCCCCCTGTGCAACTCGTTCGGCACCCTGTTCGTCGATCGCGGCCGCAAGAGCGACCTGCCCCGCCTGCTCGGCCGACTCGAAGCGGCGCTAACCGCCGGCTGCGGCGTGATCTTCTTTCCCGAAGGGACCAGCAGCCCGGGCGTGAGCGTCCTGGCCTTTCGCTCGCCGCTGCTCGCGCTACCCGCCGCCTCCGGGCACCCGGTCCACGCGGCGGCCCTAGCCTACCGGACACCCCCGGGCGAACCGCCCGCGCACCTCGCCGTCTGCTGGTGGGGCGACATGCCGTTCTCCTCCCACCTCCTGGCGCTGCTCGGCCTGTCGCGCATCGACGCCACGGTCTCGGTGGCGCCCGAGCCGCTGGTCGATTCGGACCGGAAGGCGCTCGCCCTGGCGCTGCGGGAGGCGGTGCTGGGAGAATTCTCGCCCTCGGCGCCGGCTGGCTTCGTTGGCGAATAGGGGATCGGCGGGAGCGCGGGTTTAGTTCGGCCTGAGAGAGGCTCGTTGGACGGATTAGCCATTTTTGCTATTCTTCGGTGCCTACAGTGGAGGACCGATGGCGCAGAACGTCTTCCGTAACCGCCAAGGCAATCTGGTAGAAATTCCTGAAGTCGCCGCGACTCAAGCGAAGAACTCATTCGGCGATCTGCTCGACCGTGTCGTGACATCGGGCGCCATAACGATCACCCGCCACGACATGCCGAAGGCCGTCCTGGTATCGTTTGAGGAGTTCGAATCCTTGAGCAGCGCCCGTTCGGAAACCCTCGACAAGCTCAGCTCCAAATTTGATAGCTTGCTGGATCGCCTGCAAACTCCTGCCGCCAAGAAGGGTATGGAGACGGCGTTTCATGCAACGCCGGCGGAGCTTGGCCAAGCTGCGGTCAAGGCGGCACGACGGCGCGGCTAAGTGTCCGGCAGATCGCGCATCTACGTTCTGGCCGGGGTCAACGGAGCCGGAAAAAGCAGCATCGGCGGCGCGAGCTTTCGTGCCTCTGGAGCCGACTATTTCAACCCAGACGAAACCGCTCGCGAGCTGGCCGACCAGCGACCGGGACGGACGCTGACCGAAGCGAACGCCGAGGCTTGGCAGATCGGTAAGAGCCTGCTTGAGCGGGCCATCCGGGAGCGCCTCGACTTCGCTTTCGAGACGACGCTTGGTGGCAACACGATCCAACGCCTGCTCGCCGAGGCGGCGAAGGATGCGATCGAGATCTTTGTCTGGTTCGTGGGCCTGGAAAGTCCTGAACTGCACATCGACCGAGTTGCGGCGCGGGTTCGCCGGGGTGGCCATCCCATTCCGGAGGAGAAGATCCGGGAGCGTTACGAGCGGAGTCGCTTGAACCTGATCCGGCTCCTTCCTCTCCTCACCGAGCTCCGGGTCTACGACAACAGTTCCAACGCGGAACCCGAGGCCGGCAAAGCTCCCGCTCTCCAGCTGGTTCTCCATTGGCAGGCGGGGCGCATCCTCGGGCCGGAGGATTTGTCGCAAACGCCGGATTGGGCCAAGCCGATCGTTGCAACCGCTCTGGAGCGCGCGGTTGTCGGCCATGGGTAATCCGCGCTGCCAAGCGGGCAGCCTTCGCCGTCCTACTCGGCTGATCCCCCGCCAAAATGCGCCTTGAGCAAACCGATCAGTTCCCGCAACGGCGTCGCCCGGGCGCCGCGTTTGACGTTCTCGGCGCCGATCTCGAACGCCAGCCGCCATTGGGTGAACAGGGTGCGGTAGGCGGCGAGCAGGCTCGCGCCCGGCTGGTAGATGTGGGTCGCCTCGGAGGTCACTCCGTTCAGCTCCAGGATGCGAAAGTTGCGGCCGGCCTTGAGATCCTCTTCGGACGGCACCCGTAGATCGTAGCGGCCGAAGTAGAACCCCTCGTAGCCGCGGCTCGCGGCCTCGATCGCGGCAAGCAGCTCCGGGGTGGCCAGATGATTGCCGTCCAGGAAGATCGCGCCGCGGCAGTGGTTGCCGATCTCGACCAGCTCGATCGTTTCTCCCGCCGCCGGGATCTGATCGATCCGCGCCTTGTGGCGTTCGAGGTGAAACGGCGCCATGCAGACCGCCCGGTCGTCGGCGAGGATCAGCTCTTCGAGCGTCTTTTCGCCATCCCCTAAGAGGGTCGGCAGACGCTTGTCGGTGATCGAGAAGATCCTGCCCTGCGGCTCGTCAGGGTGACGGATGTAGAAGACCCCGAATTCGCGCCCCGGAATGTACTCCTGGACGATCCCCTCGCTCTGGGCGACTTCGAAATGCGCAGCGAGCGCCTCGGCGTTTTTGACGATCGTGACCCCTTCGCCGCGCTGGCCGACATCGGGCTTGATCACCACTGGAAAATCGAGCCCATGGTCTGCCAGGAACGCGTGGACCGTGGCGAGCCGCTGCACTGGGGTGTGCCCGGCCTCCAGGCGGGCGAACCGGGCGATCGGCGCGCCGCCGGCTCCGAGGGCGGCGAGGATTTCCACCTTCGATTCGAGCACGAATCCCCCCGCCGGCATCGCGGGGTTGACCGCGGTGAAGACGGTTGGGCTGCGATGGCGGAGGGCCTGGCCTACGGCATAGAGGACGACGGGGATGTTCACCAGCCAGGCCGGCCAGAACTCCCAACGGGTGAGCCGGCGCCATTTCCCGAGCGCCAAACGCCGGCCGCGCCGGGTAAACAGGGGAGGCACCCAGTGGGTGAGGGCGACGTAGAGTAGGAACGCGGCGATCGCGAGTGGCAGCGCGGCTCGGCCGTAGCGCTCCACCTGGGCGAGCGCCGCCGCGCCGAGCTTCGCCGCGAGCCCCACCAGAATCGGCGTCCAGATCCCGCCGGCCACCGCGAGCCAGAGCGTGAAGTTACCGATCGGGTAGCCGAGCAGGCCGGCGGCGACGTAGGTGGGCAGGCGGCTGCCGGGCAGAAAGCGCGCGGCGAACAACAACCGTCCGCCGCGTTCCCGGAACCAGGCCTCGCCCCGCTCGATCCGCTCCGGCCGGATCCACCAGGAGAGCGGAGGCTTGGCGAGAGCGGTGCGGCCACCGTAGCGGCCGGCGAGATAGAGCAGCAGATCGCCGCCCAGGATGCCGAGAAAACAGGCGAACGACGCCGCCGGCAGCCCGAACGCGCCGCGGGCGACCAGCAGGCCGGCGGCGATGCAGGCGAGATCCTCGCTCACCAGCGTGGCGAGCGCGAGACCGACCAGGAGTCCGGGTCCCGACCCGCCGGAGGTGAGCCGGGAGGCGAGATCGGTCGGGTCGATCACCGGGAGCTCGCCGCGAGGCGGGGAAGCCCGAACCAGCGCATCGGCGCCCGCTCGCAAGGGGAACCGGGCGCGTAGCCGAGCCGGACTTGGGCGGCGCTCACCCGAACCCGGGAAAAGCTCACCGTCTGGGCGTCCTCCCGGTGCATGCAGACCGAGGCGGCGGATTTCCCCGAGCCATGGCTGCGCTGATAGGCGAGCAGCTGATTGAGGGGGCCGATGGGGTAGGTGGCGCGGCGCTCGGCGAACAGCGATTCGTCGCCCACCGAGGAGGAGACCAAGGGGGGCGTCGCGACCGCCGTTTCGAGCGCCTCCCCGGTCCAGGCGAAAACCGTAGGCGGCCCGCCCGGAGTGCCCGGAGTGCCCGGAGTGCCCGGAGCGCCCAGAGCAATGACGCCGAGCGTGAACGGCCGATACCGGGCGAGGTCGAGCGCGGCGGCACGCCGGCCGACCTCCTCAACGCCGGTCGAGTCGATCAGCGCGAGCGGGATCAGCCCGCGACTCGCCTGCGGCGCGTGCGGCTCGCGATCCGGACGCCGGTTGAGCAGGAACAGGCAGAGTCCCGCCTGATTGACTGCGATCCAGGTGCCTCCCCCCTGCGGATCGACGGGGGCGAGGTAGCGCATGCCCTGCCGCTCACCGCGCCGGGGAGGCAAGGCGAGCGGTCGGTTGCGCAATTCGTCGCGATTGAACAGGAGGTCGTAGCCGTCGGGGCCGATCAGCCAGCTTGCGGTGCACACGCCACCTGCTCCTCGCGGTAGCGCAGGGTCGAGGGGGCGACGCCGAACGTCTCGGCGACTTCGATGCCGTAACGGCCGAGGATCGAGCGCACCAGCGCCCAGTGGTGAACCGTATGGCTGACCAGGAACTGCAGCTCGCGGCGTAGCGTCGAGCGGGACAAGTCTTCCGGGGAGCCGCCACCGTTCGAGCGGACCGAGATCGGGCGTTCAAGCACGCCGCGGTCGAGATCGGCCAGGCGGCCGGAGGCGTCAACCAGCGCGATCTGCGCCGTTTCCCGCTCGGTTTCGATCTGCCGGTTGCGTTGCCGGGCGTCGTAGTCGATCGTGGTTCCGTCGAAGCCGGCAAAGAAGGCGGCGTAGTGGTCGATCACGTGGCGGACGTGAGGGCCGATCTCGGGGTAGGTCCCCTCGTCGATCCGGTCGAGCAAAGCGAGGCCCTGGCGGAGCGCCTCGAGATTGTCGTTGACGGGATGGTGGTCGGTCTTTTTGGTGGTTTCAGGTTGCATTCGGAGGTTCTCGATTGGGGTAGGCGACGCCTTTGGGGTCGTGGGATATACGGCGCTGCCTCTGGGTTTCGATGGGTATTGTCGCCCTCCTTGGGCCAGAACGCTACCCACCCCCTTCGGACCGGACCCTCCGGCGCCCCGAGCGGTTCGTTCCCGGGCGTCTCAGAAGGCGAGTTGCAGCCGCTGCCAGACCTCGGGACGGTCGAGCGATGACCGGGACGTCTGCAGCGCGGGAGTCCGCGATCGCTCCGCCGGGGGGATCAGCCGCTTACCCTGGGCGGCGATCCGCTCGGGGGTGCCGAGATCGCTCCAGCCGCAGGGTGGCACGGCGACCAGCGAGAGGGAATCCTCCGCCCCTTCCAGGATGCGACGCGAAAAGTCGTGCGCGGGGAGTTCGGCGTAGAGCTCGGCGACGCGGCCGGTGCGCAGGCTTCCTCTCATTGCGTCGGCCAGGCCGGGAAGCTGCCGGTCGAACCGCCGCACCAGAGTCTCCCCTCGGGCCGCGAACAAGAAGCTGTTCCAGAGAGCGCCGCGGGAGAACAGTTCGGCGGCGAGCGCCGGTTCGGGCTTTTCGACGAAATGATCGACGGCCAGCGCCCCCGCGCCTCGTGCGGCGCCGGGAACCACCCAGCCGAGGTCGGGGTCGGCGTGCTCGGGGGCGATCCCGAGCAGCGCGATCCGGTCGGGCTCGCGCTCCGCCAATTCGATCGCCTGGAGCGCCGCACGGGCGAGGACGGCCTCGTCGGCGACGAAATGGTCGGAGGGCAGAACCAGAATCGTCGCCCGCGGATCGCGCCGCAGGATCTCAAGAACCGGCAGCAGGATGCCCGGCGCGGTGCCGCGGTTGGCGGGTTGAACGACGACGTTGCCGGCCGGTAGATGAGATACCTCGGGCTGCCACCAATTTCGATGTTGGGACGCGACCACGGAGGTGATTCGGGGACGGGCGACGATTCGCTCGGCCCGTGCGATCGTCGTCGCGAGCAGCGAGCGGCCGGCAGGAGCGGCGGCGGTCGTTTCCCGGCCGTCGGCCAAGGAGCAGAACTGCTTCGGTACCGCCACGCCCGACGCGTCGGTGGTGAGCGAACGCAGCCGCGTTCCGTCGCCGGCGGCCAGCACCAGGGCAAAGCGATGCCTTGTCGACATGATCGAAATCCTCCCGGCCGGCTCTTTCTAAGAGGCCGCCTTTGCTTCTCTTGTGGGTTGATGCGCCGTCGAAGGCGGAGCGTCCGGCACTTCGGTTTCACCCAGGTCTATGCCGGATCGGTGAGCCCGGTTTCCATTCGAATGAAAAAGGCGGAGCCCGTGCCGATCGGCAGGGTTTAACCGCGATCCGGCAGGAAATGCTGTCGTCTGGATCTGAGCCCCGTCGATTTCCTCGAAAGCCGCCCTGGCACAGCCTCTGCAAAAGTGAATGGCGGCCCGAATCCCACGGTGGGAGCCGAAAGCCAGAGAGCCCTTCGGAACTCGACGGACTCACAATAACGCGCCTGGAACCCAGGTTTTGATAGGAGCTAATCCATGAATGACCAGAGCGTTGGAAACGATGCGAATCTCGATCCTCTCACCGGTGCTCCGGGTGCTCACCCGGTCGGTACCGGAGTCGGAGCTGTGGGTGGTGGCACGACCGGTGCGGTGATCGGTGCGGCGGTCGGCGGTCCGGTGGGTGCGGTGGTCGGTGCGGCGATCGGCGGCATCGCCGGCGGTCTGGCCGGCAAAGGTGCGGCCGAGCTGGTGAACCCGACGGTCGAAGACGCCTACTGGCGTGAGAACTACGCCAATCGCCCGTACGCCAATGGCCATCCGTACGACCAGTACGCTCCCGCGTACAAGTACGGCTGGGAATCCAAGACCCAGTACGCCGGCAAGCGTTTCGATGACGTCGAGAACGATCTCGAGCGCGGTTGGGACAAGGCGAAGGCCAACTCCCACCTCGCCTGGAACGAGGCCAAGTCGGCGACCCGCGACGCATGGAATCGCATCGAAACCGCGATCCCCGGCGACTCGGACCACGACGGCCGGTAACCAGACGAAACCCTGCTGGATGTTTTAGGACAACCGAGACGCCCGGAGCCTTCCGGGCGTTTCGGCTTGTCTCACTTACCTCCGGCGCCGCTTGCAGCGGGGACCGGTTCGAACACTCCGGTCAAGAGCGTGTCGTCGGCGATTCCGGCGTTGCGTGCAAACGTCTGCTGAGCGCCGGAGGGTTTGATCCCGTACATCGCCTCGAGCGTGCGCAGGATGTTGACGTGCGTTACCTTCGTATCGAAGTTGCCGGCTTTGACATGCGCGCCGACGAAGAGGGTGAAGATCCGGTTTTGATCCGCTTCGTTCTTGGCCGCCGGATCGGTCAATCCGCCCGGCCCATGATCATTTTCGTCGGAGGTCAGGATCAAGAGGCTGTTGTTGCTTACGGCCCAGCGATAATAGGCGTCGAGATGATCATGGAGCCAGTCGTTGCCGGCACGGACGCTTGGGAGATGGGGAAAGGCGCCGTGCATGTCGTGGATCAGGTTGGGAATCACAAACGAAACCGTGGGAAGCTTCGTGAAATCCGTCGGGAAATCCGAGAAAGGAAGATTCGTGCTGGGCGCCAAGTTCGAAAAGCTGATCCAGGGAGCATGCTTGCGGGCATAGTAGTGTTTCGCTCTCACTGTAGAGCCCATCTGGGGAAGATCCTCGGAATAGCCGATGAACGAGCGATTCGCGGCGATCAACTGCTGTCCCAGGTTGCTGACGGTGGGTGGGAGCAACGAGGAGAGAATCGTGTCGCCTTGGACCCCCTGATTACTGCCCGAGAAAAGCCAGAAGTAGTTGCCTTGGCTGGGATGTTCCTCGGCGTACATGTTCTTGAGGTCGGCGCCCGCCTTTTGCAGTTCCTTGATATACGGTGCCTGTGACCCGTCGAGAACCTGGTCGTAGTCCTTGTTTTCCTCGACGACGATCACGACATGGTCGTAGACCGGCAGCTCCGCAGGCCAGTGGAGCGGGGTGGCAGACTCAGCCGCCGCGGTGAGCGCTCTCGGCGGATGGACGGGAGCCGGAGCTACGGAACACCCCAGACACGTCCAAGCCAGAACCAGCCCAAGTTTTCTCATTGCGATCTCCTTCCGTTCGGCGAAAGATCGTAGCGATTTCCGCCCGACCGAGGAGCGTGCCGTTTAAAGCTCCTCACCCAATCTTGGACGGCCGTGTCGCCGGACTTCGTTCTCCGCGTTTTAATGTCCGCAAGGACGCTCAACGAGCAGCGACCCGCCGGGTCGCGTTTCGCGGAAGATCGTGTCGTGCGGAGCGGCGCGCTCGGATTCCGGCCGGCCGGCCGTGTAGTAGTAGAACGAGAGCGACTTGCGGGTCCGGTCCTCGGGGCAGGCGAGCGGGGTCGGATGGCCGTGGAACGAGGTCTCGGTAGTGCTGAAGACCACGGTCCGGTTGAACGCCGGCAGAATCCGCGCGCCGCAGCGGCTCATGTCCGGCTGCCAAAGCTCCAAGTGGCCGCCCCAGTCCTCGCGCCAGTCGCGGTTTAGGTAGACCAAGAGGTTCAGGCGCCGGTCGAGATGGAGAAGAGGATGGAGGTTGAAGTCGACGTGGACCTTCAAGAACCCGCCCGGCAGGATCTGGTGCGGTCCCGCCCCGCCGAAATAGGGATCGGGGATCAATCCCTGTATGCCGGTCAGCGATTCAAGGAAGCGCAACACCGGGGGCGAACTCATCTGCCAGAGGAAACGCTCCAAGCGCTCGCTGAGCCGGGCCTCATGGTGATAGCCCAGTTTTTTTTCGGTCGGGCTGTCGAATGCCGTCCAGGGAATGTCGTCGCGCCCGGGGAACTGCGCGAGCAACTCGTCGAGCAGGGCGTCCTCGAACAAGCCGTCGATCACCGCGTGCGGAAAAGGTCGGGCGGAGGTGTAGTCCGCGGCGAGTGCGCTTGGGTCGGCGTTCAATTGCAAATCTGCACCTCGGGATTCAGAAGATTCGTTCGGCACCCGGCGAATCCTACCAGCGTCGAAACTTCCTTTCCCCTGGGATGTTGCGTATCCTCACGGGACATCGCTCGAAAATTCCGATGCGGACCTTCGCTCAGCGCCCGGCCGTAGCAGCTCCTCGAACCACGGACAACGCCGAATCTCCGGTTCAGCGTTCCCTGGCGCCGCAGGAGGTGAGTCCGCTCGCGTCCGCGGCAGGGCTGGGACATCGGTTCGAGAACATCGCCGTCGATCGGGTTCCGATGGGAACCCGCCATGGCTCCTCGGTTCTACAGCTGAAGGGGCCGAGGGGCAGGTCAAACAGCAATCCGGTAACTCCAGATGAACGGCAGTCTGCGCAACGCCACCAGCCGCTTTCGCCGCCGCCTCAGATCGTCCAGAACCTGCCGCCGGATCACCAGCAGGACGAGCATCAGGTGGCGCAGCCGATCGAGCAGCCGATGCCGCAGCAGAACGAGCATCAGGTGCAGCAGCAGGACCAAGGGCAACTGCTTCCGCGGCCGCAGCAACAACCGCAGCAAAATCTGGTGCAGGCGCAGCAGCAAATCATGGTGAACCAGAATGGCGAGGACGATATTCACCAGCCGCTGCTGCCGAGGCACCAACGGCAGGAAGAATCCAGCTCTCGCTTGGGCGATCTCGCCAACTTCATGGCGATCAACTCCCCGGGAACGCAGACCGGCGCGGTCGGTCTGGCCTCCGGCGTCAATTCACTTCTTACCCCCCCTTCCCAGATCCCCAAGGCCTCCGGATTCAGCCAGGCGACGGGTAAATACACGTCGGGCGTCGGTGCCGGTATGAACATCTTGGGGATGGGGTCCGATCTCGTGGCCTCCGCTCAGGGCATCAACAGCATGCGCAAAGAGGGAGGAGTCGGCGGCTTCTTCCGGGGGATCCGGGACACCTTCACCCGGAAGTTCTCTCGGAACCAGCGACAGAACGAGACCGGAACGCAGGCGGAGACCCGCAGCACGGCCAAGCGCCTGGCGGTGGACCTGCCGGTGAACCTCGCGGATGCGAGCAGTCAAGGCATGCAGGCGGCGAACGCGATCAGCTCTCTCTCGCATGCGGGCACCTCGATCCTCCCGGCGGTCACCGGAGTGGCCACTGCCGGAATCGGGGCCGGCGTGCAGGGAATCGTCGCCGGACGCGCCGCCTGGCGTATGGGCCGCGCCTGGCATCACAAGCGGGCGATCGACAAACTTCGACGAAGCGACAGTTACGATCAGATGAGCCAGGAGAACAAAGACGCGGCCAACCACATGAGCAAACAGTTAGGCAAACGGCGCAAGCGCAACATCATCGGCGGCCTTGGCGCGGCGGCCGGTGCGGCAGGCGGCGGGCTCCTTCTCGCGGGGCTCCTTGGCGGCGCGGCGATGTTGACGCCAATCGGTTGGGCGCTCGCGGGAGCGGGCGCGCTTACCGCCGCCGGGCTTGGGGCCTACAAGCTCTACCGCCACTTCAAGAAGAAGCGGGAGAACCGGCTCGGCAGCGAGCGAGAAACGCACGCAACCAACCTGCATGAGGCGATCACCCAACCGCGGCGTCCAGAGGACAGGGAGCATGCCTTGGCCATCCTCAAGAGCCATGGAGTGACGGAAGCCCAGGCGCGCGATACGGAAAACGGAAAAGGACAACAGCTGATCCGGCGCAAGCTCGAAGGCTGGTAGCCAAGCTACCTCAAAGTACGGGCCGGCTTTTCTCCGAAATCTGCTGGCTGCACTCCAGATTTCCTGGCCCCAGGTCAAATCTGCTGGCCGCACTCCAGATTTCCTGGCGGGACTCTAAATAGAAAAGTTCGGGTCTGAGCCAGGAAATTTCGAGGTTCACCGGCGGATTTGGGGGACCGCCAGAGGATTCTCGCCCCGACCAGAAGATCTCGCCTCCGGCCAAGAAATCTATGGCTTCGCCGGAAGATTCGAACCTGTCCTGGAGGGCTATTGGTCGTAGTGACCGCCAAACGCCATGACGTAGATTCGTTCGGCGTCGAAGCGGTAGATCAGTCGATCCTTAAGCGAAAGGCGACGCGACCAGAGGCCGGAAAGGGCATGGCGTAGAGGTTCCGGCTTTCCCGTCCCTGAGGCCGGGTCCGGTTCGCGCAGAAGCTCGCGAAGCTGGCGGCAGAGGGTCTTGTGCAGGACGGGATCGCGGCGACGCAATTCCTCGTAACGCTCCCAGGTATCGCCTTCAAACACGATCGAGCGCATCGAGTTCTTCGTGTTCAGGCGAATATCCGGTGCCCAGGCGGTGGGTTTCGAGCGAGTGCCCGATCTGCGCCATCAACGACGTGTTCTGGAGGACGTAAAGGGTCTCCTGCTCGCGAGCCCAGTCGTCGGCTCCGAGAACTACGAAGTCCTCTCCGTTGCGGCGAGTTACCCGAAGCGGCTCGTGCTCCGAAAGAACCTCGTCGACCGCCTCTTTCAGCTCGCTTCGGAACTGGTGGACCGACATGGACCGCATAAGACCTCCAGCTTTGTGCCGTACCGGAATGCGGTACAACCAGAGAATAGGAGGTTAGGACTGCTTCGGTCAAGCAGTGCGAGCGGATCGTGACTGCGGAACGCCACAGCTCAGGATCGATCTTCCTCTACTCTTCGAGGGCACGATCCACTTCCGGGTCTTCGATCCAACTGCCGGCCACGTCGCCAAGGTCTCGCCGCTTGAGCTCCTCTCCCGTTGCGAGGGCCGCAGCCGGAGTACAGACCGGCAGGAGGTCGGCGAGCCGTGTCAGATGCTCATTGTCCAAAGTGACGAGGGTACTTCCGGCGTCCTGAGCAACCGCAGCATAGACCGCATCGGCGCCGCGCAGACCCTGCTGTGCCGCCAAGGTGAGAGCGTGGAGCACGCACGGCTCATCTAGCACCCGGACCGTTACATGCGGTAGCCGGCTCAGCGCCAGGGCAAACATTTGTGCCTCCACCGGAGTGCGCCGCATTCGGCCGATCGCTCCAGCCACCTCGGCGAGCACCAGGTGACCTACACACTGGCATCCACCGTGTACATCGCGTCACCGCCGCATCGCCAACACGGCCGCCGTCAGGGTGCCCCCCTCTTGCGGATCGCTGACAGCGAGGGCGTCGCCAAGACGAAAGAACTCCTCCCATGCCGGGGTCGCGGAGACCGTGGAGGAAGCCGAGATCATCATGCCGCCGATGCGAAGCGCCAAAGTGGACAACAGGCACGCTTGTTCAGAAGGGGAGAGTTGATCGACCAGCCGCTGGACTTGGGTAAGTGTTCCTTCTGCCATCCTCTTCTCCTTGCGGATGCCCGACGAGCTGGTGAAGCGGCCGCCGTGCCGCGGGTGCTTGCATTCCAGAATACCAGAACCTGCCACCCAAACCCTGGCCGAATCAGACAGCACCATCAACCTGCCGGAGGTAGACGCCCCGGACGCCACCACGAACGAACCGAGTTCCCGCCGTCGGGGCGTCGCGGGGCGAGAAGAGTCCGCGAAGTAAGCGGACCGGTTGGCGGTTCCGAAGTGGTCGTCAGTCGTTCTGGTCCGGACATCCACATTTTTATCCAGGACGCGTACTGGTTGGCGCGGCGCCGCAGAAGTTTGGCGTGGCCCCGGTGAATGTCGGCTCCGCCCGGCGAAATTTCAGTGCGGCGCGCGGAAAGTTCAAGGCGGACCCTCAGAGTGAAAATCCGGCGATCCTGAATTCCGAGTCGGCACTCGGAAGTTTTAAATCTGCACTCGGCAATTCTAAGTCCGCACTCCGAAATTTTTGACCCCGCACTCGGGATTTCCTGCTTGGCAGAGTGCATTGCCGACTTTTTTCTTCGGATTGCCGATTTATCGGATGGCGGTTCTGAGCTCGCAATGCAGATTTCCGAGTTTTTCTTCCGGAGTGTGGGCTTGAAAAAGTGGACTGCCGATTTTTTCTTCCGGAGTGCAGCCTGAAATAGTGGATTGCCGATTTTTTCCGCCCCCTGCAAGGGCCGGAACGGCGGCCGTACCTCGATCGCCGCGCGGTTCCGGGTCGCCCCGCCGACTTTTTTCGCCGAAAAGCCCGTTTTGCTGGATTTCTCGGAAACGGCTTCCTATCCTCGGAGTGTGGGGCTGATCCCACACCTGTCTTCGCCACAGCGAAGGAGGATGTATGAGACAGCGGCGATATGCCGACATCGCGAACACCTGGAATGTCATGGTCGAGAACGCCCGACCGATCGTGGAGTCGCTCGGCCCGGCGGCCGAGCGGCACCAGACCCTCGAGACCAACGTCCAGAGTCTCGTCCGCTTCAACGAGCAGGCCGAGGCGATTCGCTCGGAGCTGTCGAGCGTCATGAAGCAGCGCCGGGAGTTGGCCCGCGAGGGTGCCAAGAGCTACCGGCGTTTCACGGCGGATTTGCAGGCGCACCACGGTTTGGACAACACCGAGCTGATCCGCTACGGCCTGCAGCCGAAGGGCCGGCCCCGCAAGGCCGCCAAGAAGAAGGAGGAGGCGGCGAAGGCGAAGACGGTGGAAGCGCGTACGGTCGACGTCGCAGTCGCCTCGGCTTGATCCCCGATCCACGTGTGTAGGTCCCGACGGGCGGTTGCAGCCGCCTGTCGGTTTTTTCCTCGCCCTCGCCGTCACCTGCGAAACTACCCGCTCCGGCCGTTGGGCGCAAGCGGTGCCTCCCGGGCTCCTCCAGCCCCGAATAGGTGCCACCCTAATCTGCGCAACCCGGCCCCCGCAGAAGATTGCGCGCCTGTCAAAATCTCTTGACACGTGGTAAACCCCACACAATCAGCACCTTCCAAAGGATTTGCCCGAATCGCCCTGGCAACTACGCAAGATCCTTTGCGGGGTCGAGGCGCTGGCGAGATCTTTGGCGCCCGGCGCAAGCCACACGTTTTCTGTAGGTTGACTCGACGCGCCTCGCGTGGCAGGCCGTTTGAAACCCGACTGTCGACATGGCCCGAAAGATCCGATTCACGCCCGAAGGGGGTGCCCTCTACGAGGTCACCTGCCTCGTCGCTCGACCTCAGGACTGGCCGGGGGTTCACTGCGTCACCGCGCTGCTCACCGGCGAGCCGATCGAGGGGACCTGGTTCGACCGCACCAAGGAATGGGAAGCGCGCTGACGCGGCGAAGAGCTCGGCGCTCGGCAGTTCGCGGACACCGAGATCGTGAACCTCGCGCCCTTGCCCTGCTACAGTTGCAGCTGTCCCCGCGGCTCGGGTTCGTATTAGGATTGGGATGAGGCAATCTATGGATCTTCTTGAACGCATCACCATCGACCCGAAGATCTGTCACGGCAAACCCACCCTCCGCGGACTTCGCTACACGGTGGAGATGCTGCTCGAGTTGCTGAGCTCGGGAATGAGTGTGGAAGAGATCCTGAGGGACTATGAGGATCTTGAGCACGAGGACATCCTCGCAGCGCTGGCGTACGCAGCGCGACTTACGCGCGTCAAAAGTATCGAGCTTGCGGCGGCGTGAATTTCCTGCTTGACGCGCAACTTCCTCGCAGGCTTGCGGTACGCCTTCGAGAGCTGGGGCACGACGCGCTCCACACGCTCGATCTCCCGCGCGCCAACCAAACCACCGACCTTGAGATCAGCGAACTTTCGGCCCGAGAGTCGCGTGTAGTCGTCACCAAAGACTCGGACTTTGTGGACGCTCTACTCCTTCGAGGACAGCCCTGGAAACTGCTTTTGGTAACGACCGGGAACATCAGGAACCAAGAGCTTGAGGTTCTCTTTCTGGCGAACCTGGATGCGGCCATCAAGGGACTGGTGCTGTGCACTTATGTGGAGCTTTCCCGGACGGCGGTGATTCTGCACTCCTGAGATCTCAGAATCGGTGGTGGCTGCGAGCTCGAAGTTCTAGGCCGCAAAGGCGCCTACCGCGACGGTGCCCCCGGACCGAAGATCCTCTTCCCGCTTACTATCGTCCCCGCCACCCTGCGCGCTCTGCGCCGTTTTCGGCCGGACGTCGTCCAGACCCAAATAGGTGCCACCCTAACCTGGTTGGCGGGACAAGGTCTTCTCTCGCCGCTATCAGGCGATCCTCGTGAGCGACGAAGAAGAAGCCCAGGTGGGGCGCCTGGTCTACGTCCTGTCGCACGGCTGCAAGGAGAACCTCGTCGCTCGACCTCAGGACCGGCCGGGGGTTCACTGCGTCACCACGCTGCTCACCGGCGAGCCGATCGAGGGGACCTGGTTCGACCGCACCAAGGAATGGAAAGCGCGCTTACGCGGCGAAGAGTTCGGAGTTCGGCAGTTCGCGGACACCGAGATCGTGAACCTCGCGCCCTTGCCCTGCTGGCGGGATCTTTCTGCAGAGCAGTACCGCGAGCGGATCGGGGAGTTGATCGAGGCGATCATCGCCCAAACCGCCGCTCGGCGAACGGCGACGGGAATCGAGCCTCTGGGCTCGGCCGCGATCCTCCGGCAGAATCCATACTCTCAGCCGGTGAAGACCAAGAGGTCGCCCGCGCCGCTGGTCCATGCAGCGAGCAAGCGGGTTCGGACCGAGATCAGGATCGCCTACGCCTGGTTCGCCAAGGCCTTCCGAGTGGCGGCCGAGTACCTGCGAGCCGGCGACCGGCTGGCTCGGTTTCCCAGGGGGAGTTTTCCCCCCGGATTGCCGTTCGTTCGAGCGGGCCGGTTGGCGATCAGCCCGGCCAAGTAGACCCGGGACAGCCGCTCAAACCCAAAGGCCTTCAGATAGTGCAATCGCCTGGCCTGGAGGCTGTGGCCTGGCGGCTGCGGTTCCACGCTCCGACACTTTGGTCCGACCCTTCCAAGGCCCCCAGTCCTCGATCTCCACCTGATTCCTGCTGAAGCCGCTGCAGCTCGTTTTTCCGGATGCCGTTTCGGTCGGGAGAGGTTGTTCTGCCCTCGTTCGCTGCACGAGGATCGATCCGCTTCCAATCTTAGGCTGGCACCTATTCCGGCTTGGACAGGTTGTTCGGTCCGTTCGCTGCACGAAGATCGGTCCACTTCCAGTCCACTTCCAATCTTAGGCTGGCACCTATTTCGGCCGGGTACAAGCTTCCCCCAGGAGCCGGCCACTTCGAATTCAGCGAGGTGTACGGCAAGAAGGTGGGGGTGACCGACATCCGTCAGATGCGCCTTCAACGAAGGCCCGTGCGTGCTCTCTCGTGAAGTCCGTCCGAGAGCCGGATGCGGGAGATCCGCAAGTCCGGTTCGATGAGCGGCGGTGGGAAACGGAGCCACGGTCAGGAGATTGAGGAAAGGGCGAGAAACAGATGGGCCTGACCTACAGGCACCGCGCCCGCCGCCGACTCCACCCTATTCCAGGCGGGGGGTGGTCCACCGGGTCGACGCCGAGCCACATTGTGTTAATATAGGCAACTCTAGTGGCGCCTCATAGGCAGAGTGGCCAATAGCCTATGGCCTTGTCTCTATCGAGAGGAGAATGAATGGACCCTTTCACCGTGAATCCTCAGCTTCAACCTGACACACTTCTGGTTGGGAAAAAAGCACAATATCGGATTGAGAAGTACATCAGCGGTGGTCAAGCCGGTGAGACCTACTCAGCGATGACTGTGGGCTGCGGAAGTCCATCGCAGGATCTTCAAGACGGGATAGGTGTCATCGTCAAATACCCTCGTATTCACAGTTCGCTCACCGCGAGCGAGATCACGGAGCGGCTTGCTCGACTCAATTATCTCTTCAATATTGAGGAAGCTACCCTTGGACGGCTCGCAGGTGCTCAGTGTGTCGCACAGCTGCTCGATAGCGGAAACCATAGCTACATACATAGGGGGCTGCAGGTCTGTCCCATCTTCCTCGTGCAACAGTACATACACGGTCTTCCCCTCAGTAGTTGGGCAAAAAAGAATACTGATGACTTTAGGGGCATTCCCGATCCAGTCAGATTCCTCGCCATGGCGAGGAGCTTGGCACTGGCACTTCGCGACATCCATCGGCGCCTGGTAATCCATGGCGATATCTGGCCCGAGAACATCCTCGTTACCTCGGACGGAGTGCCTATACTGATTGATTTCGGTCAGGCCCTGTTTGGCGAGGCGATCATTGACCCCTCTCAGATTCCAGGGCGCAATATTCGCTATCAAGCTCCGGAGGGTGTTCGCTCATTCGGAGGGGATATGTATTCGGTTGGCGGAGTGCTGTTCTTCCTGGCCACTGGAATGGACCCTCTCGCGCCTTCCAGAGATAATGACGCATTGAAAGCCGAAATATCCAGATGCCTACAAGAATTTAATCCGGATCTGTATACCGCAAACTGTGGTGTCGTTGACATCATTGCGCGCTGCCTGCGGTATAGCAACATTGGCCGAACGCGCAATGCACTGTGCCTACTGGAGGATTTGGACGGTTTTACCGAACTGCCGAGGGCGCGAGGTCTGCTCGAAGATGTGAGCGATCTTGCTGATGCAGCCGGGCGGCTGGAAACTTCCTCAAGGCCCCTGTTTAAATGGATGGCAGGTTTCCGACTCCGGGAAGTATCCGCGCTTCTCACAGAGTTGACTCAGGGCATCTACGACCTTTACGGTGAGCACGATGAGCTGGTTTCCGCCTTGACTCAATATGTAAATTTCCTGGAACCAGGGGACGAATATTTGACGGTGACCGTTCCACAGTTCTGGTGGCCCCAGAATGTGGGCATCAACGGCCGATTCGTGGCCATAACGAAGGTGGCGGCACTTCGTGGCGCTACAATCCGTAGGATTTTTGCCGTGAACGAGAACGACCTTGCCACGGACATTTGGCTCCCCCAGATCCTACAGGCCCAGATGAAAGCAGTGAATGAAGTTTCTAACTATCCGACTAGCGGCAGATACGAGGCTCATGTTCTCGCCGTCGATGTCGAGACGAGGCGGAGGATGACGAGCGACGGAAGCCACTTCGGTTTATTGCTTAAGGGTGATGATGCCGTGGCGATCTATCCTAGGTATCGAGAAGATGGTCTACTGGTGGGCATCCAGTTTCGAAGTGGGCGTGCCATGGCACAGACGCTTCGTGAGGATTTTGAGCGGTTCGAAACCAGGGCAACAATCTTGCGAGAGTATTATGACGCATGGATTAAAAAATATCACGAACAACAGATTTGAGACAACCTCTGGGTAGTGGGGTATCAGCTAATTCCCCACTACAAAACTCTGGGACCCGTAGCAAACGATCGCGCTCGAACGCTTACACGTAAGGGACGCTGTTAGTGAAGCATTGTGTGGATATCGTGCTGTAAGCATACTTTTTGCCCCCCATGCGCATCCTCCTAATCGCCAACACCCTCCCCCCCCGCGACCTCTCCGGGGTCGGGGAGCAAGTCCTCCAACTCGCCGCCGGCCTCACAACCCTCGGGCACGAAGTCGAAATCCTGGGCCGCAAGTCCGCCGACCGCGACGGCGCCCCTGGCCCTAAAATCCTCTTCCCCCTCACGATCGTGCCCGCCACCCTGCGCGCGCTTCGCCGGTTTCGGCCCGATGTCGTGCAGGTCCACGAGTCGGACGGAGCCCTCGCCGCCTCCGTCGTGCTCTGGGCGCGGAAGAAAGAAGCCCGTCCGCTGCTCGCCGCCCTCCTCCAGGTGAGCTACGTCGAAGAGAAGAAGGCCGTCCGGCCCCTGGTGGCCGCCGGCCGGGAGATCGGCCGGCCGGGGGCGGTGGAGAAGCGGTTCCGCCTCTTTAAGGCGCCGATCCAGATCTTCTTCGGCCGGTGGACCGTCCGGCGGGCGGACCTGGTGCTTTCTCCGAGCGCCGCCACCGCGGCGGAGCTGGTGCGCGATTACGGGGCTCGTCGGGTGGAGGTGCTGCCGAACGCCACCGGCGGGTTGGCGCCTTCGGGTCCTCCGGAGCGTTCTCCGGAGGACGGCGAGGGGTATTTCCTGTTCGTCGGCCGCCTGCGCATCCGCAAGGGGGTGGAGGTCTTGTTCGAGGCGCTTCGGTCACTTCCCGGGGCGCGGCTCTTGATCGCGGGGGACGGCGAGCATCGGGCCGCTTTGGAGGCAAAAGCGGGGGAGGTGGGCTTGTCGGCTTCGGGTGCGGTATCCTTCCTCGGCCGTTGCGGAGCGTCTCGGGTGGCGGGTTTGCTCTCCGGGGCTGCCGCCCTGGTGGTTCCTTCGACGTATGAAGGGATGCCTTTGGTGGTGCTCGAAGCGATGGCCGCGGGGGTTCCGGTGGTGGCGAGCCGGGTGAGCGGGATTCCCGAGGTGGTGGTGGACGGCGAGACCGGCTGGCTGGTGCCGGCGGAAGATCCGGGCGCGCTGGCTGCCGCGCTCTCCGCGGTTCGGGCCGACCCGGAGGAGGCGAAGCGGCGGGGCGAGGCGGGCCGGAAGCGGGTGGCCGAGCTGTACCGGCCGGAGGTCGTGGCCGGGCTGTGGCGGGAGATCGTCGCGCGGCGCGGCCGTGAATCGGCGTGAGGCGGGTGGTTTGAGCGGGCGAAGTATCTAGCTAGGACGACCAGAACGAGCCGCGCCGGGAGGCGCTGCGGAAAGGAACCGAGGGATCCCAAACGTCATGAACGAACGAGCGAACGCCCCGAAACGGGGTTACCTGGGGCGAGGTCTGCTCGTCGTGATCGTTTTGGGCGGCTTGGGCCTGGTGGCGGTGGCGGGCGTCGGCTATCGCTGGTTCGGCGACCAGCGGCTGCACATTCTGCTCGCGCTCGTCGTTTCGCTCCTTCTGGTGTTCGCTCAGTCGTGGACTTCGATCTATCTCGTCGGGACCTCCCGGTTAATTGCCAAGACCGTCTCCGAGCACGGCTTCGACGCACAAGAGGACGACCTGCGGCGCCGGCTGGTGCGCCGGGCGTTGCCGTGGCTTCTCGTGGGCGCGCTGGCCGTCCTGGCCGCCTTCCTGTCCGGCGCGTTCGCGATGGTCCGTCAAAACGAGCTGCACCCGCGCTACTGGCACCACGCAATCTTTTTTGCCGCTCTGGCGCTTCAGTTCGTTGCCGCGTACGCGGCACGGCCGGGGCTGGTTGAGACCGAACGCCGCATCCGCGCGCTCGACGGCCGCATCAGCAGTGGCTCATGACTGCGGCCCTTTCCTCAGCTCCGGGCGCGCGCCGCGCACTCGACGGCCGGATCGCCGTGGTCCTGATCAATTGGACCGGCGCCTCCGACACGCTCGCGACCCTCGCTTCGCTCGACGCGTGCGGCGAGGCGGGCCGCCTACGTTGCCTGGTGGTCGACAACGGATCGAGCGACGACTCGGTCGCCCGCCTGCGCGCGGCGCGTTCCGGGATCGAATTGATCGAGACCGGCGCGAATCTCGGTTTTGCCGGCGGCAACGAGGTGGGCATTCGCCGCGCGCTCGAAGACCCTGAGGTCGCCTGGATTTTGCTGCTCAATACCGACGTCGAGGTCGATCCCGGATTCCTGGCCCCCCTTCTCGATGCGTGCGCCGACCCGAGCGTGGGCGCTTCCGGGCCGCTGATCTTCTATTTCGAGCGGCGCGATCTGATCTGGGCCGCGGGGGGGCGGCTCCGTTGGCGCGAGACGGTGACCGAAGAGTGGGGCAACCGCGAGCCTGCGGGACCGCGCTTCGCCGAGGCCGCGGACGTGACCTATCTCACCACCTGCTGCCTGCTGGTGCCGCGCGACGCGATGCTCGCCGTAGGACCGCTCGACCCGGTCTACTTCATCAACGTCGACGACGCGGACTGGTGCCGGCGCGCCGCGGCCGCGGGCTACCGGTTGCGCTACGTGCCGGACAGCCGGATCTGGCACAAGGTGGCGGCTTCGACCGGCGGGGGGTACACCCCCGTCAAGACGTTCCACACCGGACGCGGCAACGCGATCTTCGTTCGTCGGTACGGCGGGCCGCTCGCGCGGTTGATCTTCGTCGCTGCGAACCTCGCGGCGTTGCCCGTTGCCCTGGTACGCGAAGGGGCGCGGGGGAACGCGCGCGCCGTCCGCGCGAAAGCCAAGGGCCTGTGGCGCGGCCTGTTCGATCCGCTGCCGCCTCCTCCGCGATTCGCGGTCGAAGGCGCCGAAAGGGGAAGCCGTTGACCGCGAACCTTCTATTCTTGGGGGCCATCCAGCTGTTGCTGGTGCTGTTCCTGGCGACGCTTCACGAAGCGGCGCATGCGAAGGCGGCCGAGCTGTTCGGCGATCCGACGCCGCGGGCGCTCGGCCGGGTGTCGATCAACCCGCTCGCGCATCTCGATCTGTTCGGCACCGTGATCCTGCCCGCCGCCTTGGTGGCGCTCTCCGTGCCGATCGCATTCGGCTGGTCGCGGCCGGTGCCGATCGACGCGCGCAAACTGCGCCGGCCCGGCTGGCACTCGCTTTTGGTCAGCGCCGCGGGTCCCGCTGCCAATGCCGCCTTTGCGCTGGTGGCCATGCTCGCAGTCGGGATCGTCGTACACATTTTAGGGCCGGAGGCCAAGCAGGCGGCGCGGCTGTCGCTGCTCGGCGGCTCGCTCGCAGATCCGGCGTCTCCCGCTTTCGCGTTGCGTGGCTTTCCGATCGTTTTCACGCTGGTGCAGGCGGCGGTGATCAGCGCGTTTCTTACCCTGTTTCACCTGCTGCCGATCCCGCCGCTCGACGGCGGCATGATTCTGCTGCAGCTCGCTCCGGAGAGCTGGGCGCCGCGGCTTAAGGCGCTGCGGCCGTTCGGTTATCTGCTCTGCTCGGCGTTCGCGGTCACGCCGTTTTTTCAGGTGGCGCTGATCCCTTTCCTGGTCCTTCTGAACGTTGTCATCTCGATCTAGGCTGAGTCCCTCTTGATCTCGAATCGAAACATTCTCTCGAACCTGACCGGAGGCCCCGTGACGCCAACGAAAATCGTCCTCTCGGGCATGCGCCCGACCGGCCGCATCCACCTCGGGAACTACTTCGGCGCACTCAAGAATTGGGTCGAGCTGCAGGACACCTACCGCTGCATGTACATGGCGGCCGACTGGCACGCGCTCACCAGCGATTATGCCGAGACCGGGGAGATTCGCGACAACACGTTAGAAATGGTGGCCGATTGGATCGCCGCGGGCTTAGATCCGAACAAGTCGGTGATCTTCATCCAGTCGATGGTGCCCGAACACGCCGAGCTGCACCTGCTGTTTTCGATGATCACGCCGCTCGGCTGGCTCGAACGGGTACCGACCTACAAAGAGCAGATCGCCCAGATCGAGAACAAAGACCTGTTGACCTACGGCTTCCTCGGCTATCCGGTGCTCCAGACCGTGGATATCCTGATCTACCGCGCCCATTTCGTACCGGTGGGCGAAGACCAGGCGAGCCACATCGAGATCAGCCGCGAGATCGGCCGGCGGTTCAACTATCTCTATGGCGAGGTTTTTCCCGAGCCGCGGGCGCTTTTTACGCCGACGCCTAAGGTGCCGGGGATCGACGGCCGCAAGATGTCGAAGTCGTACGGCAACGCGATCCACATCTCCGACACGCCGGACGAGATCCGCCGGAAATGTAAGGAGATGTTCACCGACCCCCAGCGCCTGTTCCGGAAAGATCCGGGCCGGCCGAGCGTCTGCAACCTTTTTCAGTTTCACAAGCTGATCTCCAGCCCGGAGCTGTGCGCCGATGTCGAGCGCCGGTGCCTGGCCGCCGAGATCGGCTGCGTCGACGACAAGAAGCTGCTCGCCGAGCAGATCATCGAATTCCTCGCGCCGATGCAGCAGCGGCGCGCGGAGCTGGTGGGCGACCGCGGCGCGCTGATGGACATTCTGATCGACGGCTCCGCCCGGGCGCGCGAGATCGCGCGGGAGACCATGGAGCTCACCCGCGCGGCGATGAAGCTCGATTACTCGACGGTGCTTTCCCCGAAAGGCCCGGCGTGAGTCGAGAGATCCGTTCCGATATTCCCACCCCGGGGCTGCTGCCGGCCTCGTGGCGGGTACACCTGCCGGTGTTCGACGGGCCGCTCGACCTGTTGCTCCAGCTGATCAAGGTCAACAAGGTCGAGATCTCGGACATCCCCGTGGCGACGATCTGCGATCAGTTCCACGAATATCTGGCGCTGATGGAGATTTTGAACCTCGACATCGCGGCCGAGTACATCTACGAAGCGGCCCTCTTGATCCATCTAAAATCGCGGCTGCTGCTGCCGCGGCCGAAAACCCTCGAAGGCGCGGTGATCGACGAAGACCCGCGCCAGGATCTCGTCGCCCGCCTGCTCGAATATCGCCGCTTGAAAGATGCCGCCCAGTCGCTCGCCGAGGTGGACCGCATGCGCGCCGGAGTCTGGCCGCGGAGGGCGCAAAAGGTCGATCTCGGCCCCGAGCCCGAAGAGGAAGAGGCGACGATCGACCTCGGCGAGGTCTCGTTGTTCGATCTGCTCGGTGCGTTCAAAAAGGCGATGGAGCGGTACGACAAAGAGCACCCGCCGGCCATGCTGCTCTCCGGCGAGACGTTCTCGGTCCGTAGCCAATTCGACCGGTTGCTCGGCGTGCTTTCGGCCGCGCGGCCGTACGACCTGCTCCACGACCTGCGCAACCTCTCGTGCCGTTCCGAGGCGATCGCCTGTTTTCTCGCCGTCTTGGAGCTGGCGCGTTTGAACCTGGTGCGCATTCATCAGACCGGGGACGGCGAGCTGCTGCTCTACCGCACGACCCGGGAAGTGGGACATGACGAATTGGAGACGTTGCTCGGATGAACGACGAACGAGAAGAACCGATCGACGAGGTCGAGGCGGAGCCCGAGGGTGCGGAGGCGATCGAGGCGATCGAAGAAAGCACTGAGACCGTCGCGGAAGAGGTTCCTGTCGAGGACGCGCAGGCGTCGGAAACCTCGGAGCCTACGGAGGCGCCCGAGACGCTTGAGATGCCCGAGACGCTTGAGATGCCCGATTCGCTTGAGACGCCCGAGGCCCCGGCGCGGCGTCGGCGCGAGCGCCGGCCGACCGAGCGGGCGGAGATGGAGATCGCGATCGAGGCGATCCTGTTCGTCTCCTCCGAGCCGGTGCCGCGTGGCAAGCTCGCCGAGCTGTTCGACGAGGAGGATCGCGCGGAGGCGGAGGCGGCGATCGATTCGGTGCTCGAAAGGTTCGGTCCGCAGGTCGGCCGCGGCTTCATGGCCGAAGAGGTGGCCGGCGGCGTCCGCCTGGCGACCCGGCCGGAGCTGGTCGGCTGGCTGCGCCGCTTCTTCGAAGTGGCCTCGGGGACGAAGCTGTCGATGGCCGCGCTCGAAACCTTGGCGATCGTCGCCTACCGCCAACCGATCACCGGGCCCGAAATCCAAGAGCTGCGAAACGTCAGCGCCTCGGGCACCTTGAAGACCCTGCTCGAACGGCGGCTGGTGCGAATCGCCGGGCGAAAAGAAGTGGTGGGCAAGCCCTTTCTGTATGGAACGACCCGGGAGTTCCTGGTCCATTTCGGGCTTAAGAGCCTGGCCGACCTGCCGCCGCTCGAAGAGTTCGAAGAGACGTTCGGCAGTGACTCGAGCCTGGTCGACCGTTCGCTCGATGCGGTGCACGAAGCGCCCGACGTGAAGACCGAGGTGAATACCGGGATGAATGCCGCAGTTGATCCGGAGCCCTCCGAGGAAGCCTCGGCCGTTTCGGAGGTAGGTCCGGACGAAGAATCCGCAGTCCACGTCGCCGACCTTTCGGCCGCCGACGAATCGCGCGAGCGCGAGCTTCTGGAGCAATCCGAGGAGATCGAAGCGCGCCAGGAGGCCTCCGAGTCGGTCGAGGCCGGGAGTAGGCGATGAACGACGAAAAACCGCGCGGCGGCGACCGTATTCAGAAGATCCTTGCCCGAGCCGGAGTCAGCTCGCGCCGTGAGGCCGAGACGCTGATCACGGAAGGCAGGGTGACGGTCAACGGTCAACCCGCCGAGCTGGGGCAGAAAGCCGACCCGGAGCACGATTCGATCAAGCTCGACGGCAAGCGGATCCTGCTGCCGAAAGAGCACCGCTACCTGCTGCTCAATAAGCCGCGAGGCGTAATGACGACGGTCGCCGATCCGGCCGGCCGGCCGACCGTGATCGATCTGGTGCCCCCGGCGTTGCGCAAGGCGCTGGTGCCGGTCGGCCGGCTCGACTTCCTGACCGAAGGCTTGATTCTGCTCACCGACGACGGCGACTTTGCCAACCGGGTCGCCCACCCGCGCTACGGCTGCCGGAAGACCTACGAGGTGAAGGTCTCCGGCCGGCCGGCCGAGCGCGATCTCGATCGCCTGCGCGAGGGGATCGTGCTCGACGGCGAGCGCACCGCCCCATGCCGGATCGAGCCGCGGACCGTGACGCGGCCGAAGGGGGTGGACAGCGAAAACACTTGGTGGAACGTCGAGCTTTCCCAGGGGCGGACGCGGCAGATCCGCGAGATGTTCCAACGCATCGGCCATCCGGTGGGCAAGCTGCGCCGCGTAGCGATCGGCGGACTGACCGATCCGAGCCTGCCGCTCGGCTCGATCCGCGAGCTGACCGCCCGCGAGGTCGAGCTGCTCCGGCAGGGGAGCCGAACGAGCGATCCGCTGCCGAGTACCACGAGCGGCAGAGTGCGCAAGATGGCAGGAACCTCCGAACGGTTCCCCGAAATTCGCAGGTGGCGCGAGAAGGGTGAGGAGAAGGCGGCCGATTTGCCGCGGGCGCCCAGGGCACCCCGACCGGCGCGGCCCGAGGGTCCTCTAGGGGCGGAAAGCACCGAAAGGACGGAAAGGCCCGAGAAGCCGGAACGGCCGGCGGCGCCGGAGAGGGTTTCCCGGACCCTGCTGCTGCCGAGATTGGAGGAGGTTCGACCGGCCGCGCCGCGCCGCGCGGGGACGGCGACCCCGAGTCCCGGCGAAGAGCGGGGTGGCCGGCCGGCGCCGCGTCCGCCGCGGAGCGTTCCGCGCACGCCGAGCACATCGAGCCGATCGGGCGAAACCACCTCACGTTCGGGATTCGATCGCGAGCGGAGCGGTCCTCCCGCCGGCCGCCCGCGCTCGCCGCTTGCCGCGCGTCCGCCGCGCGCCGCGGGGGGAATTCCCGGCGCGCCCCGGCCGCGAAGCGGACCCTACCCGCCGCCCGGAACCGATTTCGAGGAACGCGGGCGCCCCGCGGGCCGGCCGACCTCTCGTCCGACCGGGCGCCCCGCGGGCCGTCCCACCGGCCGTCCCGCCGGACCAAGCGGCGGACCGGGAGCGCGACCTGCCGGTCGGTCCACCGGCCGGCCGCCGGAACGTGCGGGCGCGGGTGCCGGTCCCGCTCGGCGATCGGATCGCTCCGATCGATCCGATCGCCCGGTTCGTCCGGCTTCGGATCGTCCGGGCGCCAAACCTTCCGGCCGCCCCACCTCGGGACGCCCGCCGGGCCGGCCGTCTTCCGGACCTACCGGCCGCCCCGCCGGTCGTCCCTCTGCGGGCAGGCCGTCCTCCGGCCGGCCGACATCAGGTCGTCCGTCTTCGGGCCGCCCAACTTCCGGTCGTCCTTCGGGGCGGCCTCCCGGCCGGCCGGGCGGTAAACCCGGAGGCCGGAGCAGCCGGTGAGCGGAGATACGTCTCAGCTCGTCATCGCGATCGACGGTCCTTCGGGCGCGGGAAAATCGACCCTCGCGCGCCGGCTCGCCGCGCGGCTCGGCGTGCCGTATCTGGATACCGGCGCGATGTACCGGACGCTGGCGCTCGCAGCCCTCGACTCCGGCCTCGATCCCGACGATCGGGCATCGGTCGAAGCGCTCGCCGAGCGGGCCGACATCCGGCTCGAACCGGCGGGCGACGGCAGCTACCGGGTGCTGCTCGACGGCGTTTCGGTCGAATCGCGCATCCGTACGCCGGAGGTGGGGCTCGCCTCCTCGGCGGTTTCCGCCCATCCGGGCGTCCGGGCGCGGATGGTGGCGGTCCAGCGGGCGACCGCCGAGCGGCTGGGAGGGGTGCTGGAAGGGCGCGACATCGGCACCCGGGTCTTTCCCGACGCGCGGTACAAATTCTTCCTCGACGCCGATCCAGGGATTCGCGCCGAGCGCCGCCACGCCCAGCTCGCCGAGACCGGCCGCACTGTGCCGCGCGCGGAGGTCGAAGCCGATCTCGCCGAACGCGATCGGCGAGACCGCAGCCGCGCCGATTCGCCGCTCACCTGCGATGAGAGCTACGTGCGGATCGACGCCACCGGCTTGGGCGTCGATCAGGTGCTCGAGAAAATGCTCGCCGAGCTGGTCTGAGCGTCGTCGCTCAATTCGACAGCCGGTTCTCGAACAGCCCGCCGTCGACCGCGCGCGGGAAGTTGGAGGTGAGCTCGAGAACGCCGACGATCAGTTTCTCCGGAGCGTACGGGTCGGCCACCAGGTTGACGACCTGCCGCGAGCCGCCTGACGGATGCTCAGGGGACGGCGGGACGACCGTGTCGAGCGTCTGGGTCCAGGTCGAGCCGTCGTCGTCGCTCCGGTGGATGCCGTCGAGGCCGCCCACCAATAGGACACCCTCCCTGGCGAATTCGACCGTCCGCACCGGGCCGGAATAGACCTGACGGCCGAGGCCGGTGTCGTCGGGCTCATGGAGCAACACAAGCCCCGCGAACAGGCCGACGAGGCGGCGGCGCGGATCGGCGGGATCGAAGGCTAGGTCGGCCGCGTCGGCAAAAGAACGAGGAGAAAGCTGCGCTCCAACCCGCGAGAACGTGGCGCCGCCGTCGGTGGACAGCAGGGTCCTAAAATCGCAGGAATCGCGGATGCATCCGGTATAGCGGCGCAGCGCAATGAACGACGGATCGACCGGTGAGATGCGCAGCTCGTCGACGCCGAACGCTTCGATGCCGGTCTTGTTCACCGGGACGATGCCGTTGGGAGTGCCGTATCGATAAAGGTCGTTGCCGGCGAGGAAGTACGGTCCCCCGGGAGCCGCGGCGAGCGCCGTGGGCTCCTTGCCGGCGAGCGGACCGAAGGAGAGTTTGGCGACGGTCCGGAAACTGCCGACCTGCGCTCCGCGGTCGCTTGCATATAGGCCGATGACGTTGGCGGCATAGATCTTTCGCGGATCGCCGGGCTCGGAGGCGATCACGCCCGGGCCGACGCCGCGGAACCCCGTCCGCCGCCAGGCGCCGCCGCCGTTGGTGCTGCGGTACAGGCCGCCCGCGCGGAGCGAAGCCAACACCAGCGCCGGCCGGCCGTAGGTGGCGTGGAGCGCGCGGACCTCGTCTCCCTCCCCGATCGGCAGTGCGCCGGTCGGGTGGAACGTAGCGCCGCCGTCGACGCTTTTGACCAACCCGGTTCCCGAGGCGGCGACCCCGTAGATCGTGCCCGGTTCGTCGGGCGCCGCGGCGACCGGGCCGAGGACGCCCGGAACCACCGCCCAGGAAACGCCGAGGTCGCCGCTACGCAGGAGCCGTTTCGGGGCTCCGCGGTCGGTTTCGGCGAGCAGTACGACCGAACGGGCGGTCGGGGCCACCGTCAGACGGACGATCTCAAAATCGATGTCTCCGGTGTAGAGCTTGCGCCAGGAGGCCCCTGCGTCGGTCGAACGAAAGACGCTTTGGAAAGAGGTGCCGCCGCCGCCGGTGGCGATCGCCCACAGCGCGTTCGGATTCTTCGGATGGACCGCTAAGGCCGTAATCCCCGGCTCCCCCGGAAGCCCGAGCCCCGACCCGCGCCAGCGCCAGATGGCGTTGACGTCGGGACGCTGCCAGACCTCGCCGACCGTGAAATACGAGGTGACATAGACCTCGCCGCGGGTCGAGGCGACCAGGGATTGCAGCGCGCCCTCGCCCGGGCCGTAGGGGGTCCAACGATCGACGCCGGCTCGGGCGGTCCCGCAGAGACCGAGCGCCAGGGAGAGGGCGACGACCCAACGGCCCGCACGGGTGAAATCGGCGCGCCGAGGGTGCGAGGGACAGACCTCCGAACGGGATGACAGGGGGTGGGACATCCGGGACTCCGCGGGCATTTCCTCTCCTTATGCCTATGGATACGTTCGAGCTTCGCGGATTGTTGAGCAGCGCTATACGGCGCTCCGGATGTCACGGATTTCTCCCGCCGCGGCACTCTTGACATGGATCTTGTCCCGACCCGTCAAACCTCTTTACCGCCAGCCCTCCAGCTGATCTCCGATTCGAACTCCGAGCGGGGGTGATCGCGGTGAGAGTTCTGCAAACACTTGAAACATCCCCTCTGGGGACCAAAAATTCGGCCTTAAAGGGCCAAGGAGAAGCGATATGGTGAAACGAACGGCCCTAGGGCTCGTCGCGGCCCTTGCTTTGATGCTCGGTGCAAGCGTCGCGCACGCGGGCGGCTTCCAAATGGTGACCGACATCACCGGCCGGACGCCGTCGTCGATCCCCGGTCAGGTCTACGGCAACTTCGTGCCGCTCCATTGGGATGCCCGGTGTACCCCGATGGTGTTTCGCATCAACAACACGCAGGACCCGATTCCCAATCCGCTCGGCACGGCGTTTTTGACCCTGACGGATGCGAAGGCCGCCATCCAGCAGGCGATGGACCAATGGAACCAGATCCCGACTTCGTACATTGAGTTCCAGAGGGGCGCGGACTATGCCAATGCCGGCCTGCGCAAGTTCGACATGATCAATGAGATCACGTTTCGCACGGGCGCCGGATTCTCCGGAATTTCTTCGAACGTCCCGACCCGCTTGGTCGAGACCTCCGTTTTCTCCAACGGCGACGATCTCGACGGCGACGGCGATTCCGACGTCTCGAGCTCGATCACGACGTGCACGGACATCGACAGCGACGGCGACCTCGAGTGGCCGGCCGGCACCTACGACGGCGGCACGATCCTCGACATGGACATCGTCATCAACACCAAAGCCACGAACGGTTACCGTCTCACCACCACCTCCGACGTGGCGCAGCTGACGGCGAACATCAACGTCCGGTCGACCGACTTGGTCAAGGAAATGGTCTTCCGGATAGGGATTGCGATGGGATTGACCGTCTCGACGGTCCCGAACGTCAACAACCTCAACAACGCCAACGATGCCTCAATGTACAACTTCTTCGACTTCGACGACCCTCTGTACTTCCTGAACCTGCGGACGCTTGAGCAGGACGACATCATCGCCGCTTCAACGCTCTATCCCGAGGGAAGCGCGGCCTCGGGTCCCGCCGCTCTTCAGGCGGGCGACGTGGCCTTCAGCAGCGTCTACGGCAAGATCGAAGGAAACGTGACTCACGGCGACCTGAACCTGCCGGTGCTCGGCGGTGACGTCGTCGGCATCAACCACTCCAGCGGCGATCTCGTCGATGCGGTCTACGTCGGCAACGCGCGCGTCTCGGTCAACACAACCACGCTCGCGTCGACCACCCTGCCCGCGGCCGAAGGAGTCGTCGACGGCAAATACAGCCTGGTCGTGCCCTTCGGCACCTATGACCTCGACCTCGAAGCGGTCGACTTCTTCCCCCAGGGCGTCGCGGCGGTCGGCGCGGTCGCGAGCCTCGGCGGTACCTATGGCTTGAACGCCTTCCCCGAGGAGTTCTGGAACTCGACCCTTGAAGCCGCCAAAGAAGTGTTCCCGGGCGACAGCACCCCGGTGACGGTCAGCGCCGGCACCCCGCTGGTCTCCAATGTGAACTTCGTCACCAACAAGGTGGCCATTGTGACCAACTCGGGCGGTCCGAACATGACCGACTTCGACGACGTCCCGGGCACCTGCTACGCCGTGGACTTCCCGATCAGCCAGCTGGCTGCCGCCCGGATGGGTCGCGATCTGCCTCTCACCACCGGCATCATCGAAGGCGTCTCGGGCGACCAGTCGCAGGTGTGCGTGATGCAGCAGGTGTGGCTGGCCTTCGGCACGGTCTCCGGCACCACCGCGTCGATCAACCTGGCCTTCCCGCTCGACACGAAGACCAACTTCGGGATCCAGCAGTTCGAGCGTATGCCTTGGTTCTTCGCTCGGAAAAACCTCTCCAAGAAGATTTTCGACGCCTATCGCACGGGCGCTCAGAGCCACGTCTTCCTGGTGGCGAAGACCCCGAATTCGCCGAGCACCCCCAACTTCAGCAACAAGTCGAACCGCCCGGCGGTCGATATGCGCAGCGACGGCTTCGTGCCGTCGGGCCTGTCGTACCTGGCGACCGACTGCGTCAACTTCACGGAGAGCCCGACCTACTTCTGGGAGATGGATCTCCACTTCAGCGAAATCCCGTAAGGCGCTGTGGTCAAAGCGGAGTTGCAACGAGAGGCGGGCCGCAAGGCCCGCCTCTTTTCTTTGGGGGAGGGGGGCTACCAGGCGATGCCGTAGTCTTCGCCGTGGTTCGACGAGCCGCCCCACATCGTGCCATGTGCGGCGTCGATCTCGATCGCGTTGATCGGGCCGGAGGTCCGCTCTTCGAAATCGAGCTTGTAGCCGAGTCCGCGTAACTCGTCGCGTACCCAGGGGGAGACCGCGTCGGCGAGCGTCAGGCGCCCGGTCTCGATCTTGTGGTCGCCGAACGAGCTGCGCATCTGGTAGGTGTTCCAGTTCGCCGCCTCGGTCGATTCCTGGACGGTCATGCCGAACTCGACCACGTTCAGGAAAAACTGCAGCAGGTTCTGATCCTGGCTGTCGCCCCCCTGGACCGCGAAAGCGAGAAACGGCTTGCCGTTCTTCATCGCGAGCGTCGGGGTGAGGGTCACCCGCGGGCGCTTGCCGGGCTCGACCACGTTATAGGGGCCGTCTTCCGGCGCGGTGACGAAGCTCTGCATCCGCTGCGACAGGCCGATGCCGGTGTGCCCCGCGATCACCGCCGGAACCCAGCCGCCCGACGGCGTCATCGAGACCACCCACCCTTCGGCGTCGGAAGCGAGAACCGACGTCGTTCCGGCATGGAAAGCCTCTTCGGCGGAGAGCGACGACACTTGCCAGCCGGGCTGGTTCGCCCCCGCGGCCCCTTGGGCGACCCAGGTCTTCAACAGTTCAGGGAACGGGTTCGTGCCTCCCTGGAACGGATACGGATCGCCGGGGCCGAGATCGGCCGAGTTCTTCGCCGGATCGAACTGGCGCAGGCGCTCCTTGGCGTACGCCTTGGAGAGCAGTCCGGTAAGCGGCTCCTCGGGGGCGAACGCCGGATCGCCGTAGTAAAAATCGCGATCGGCAAACGCCATGTGCATCGCCTGGGTGACGGTATGGATGTAGCGGGAGCTGTTGTAGCCCATCCCTTTCAAGTCCATCCCTTCGAGCAGGTTGAGCGCCTGAAGCATCGCCGGCCCTTGGGTCCAGGTGTCCAGCTTGTAGACCTCGATCCCCTTGTAATCGACCGAGACCGGCTTTTCGATCTTCACTTTCCAGTTCGCGAGATCGGGCTCGGTAAACAGGGCGCCTTCTCCGCGCGCTCCCGCCACCAGCTCGCGGGCGAGGTCGCCCTTATAGAACAGGTCGTAGGCGGCGAGGATCGCGTCGTGCCGGTTTTTGCCCGCCGCTTTGGCCTTCGCCTCCGCTTCGACCAGCCGGCGTAGCGTGCGCGCGAGGTCGGGCTGACGGAACATCTCGCCCGCGTCCGGCGCCTGACGCGCCCGGTCGGAGTGAGGGAGGAAGACGGCTTTCGAAAACGGCCAGCCGGATAGCCGCTCCTGCTGGCGCGCGATCGTGTCGGCGAGTTGCGCCTCGATCGGGAAACCGTCGGCCATCTGGATCGCCGGGGCGAGCACGTCGGCGAGCGACAGGCGGCCCCACTCGGCCAACATGGTGATCAACCCGCCGGGGGTGCCGGGGGTGACTGCCGCGAGCGGCCCGTATTCCGGCGGGTAGCGCAGCTTTTGCCCGCGAAAGAACTCAGGAGTCGCTCCCGTGGGGGCGACGCCCAGGGCGTTTAGGGCGATCACCTGCCCGGTCTTCGGGTTGTAGATCAGCGCATGGGTTTCGCCCCCCCAGCTGAGGGTGTCCCACATGGTGCAAGCTGCGGCGAGCATGGCGGCGGCGGCATCGACGGCATTGCCGCCTTTTTGGAACATCATCGACCCGGCTGTCGCGGCCAGGGGTTTCCCGGTGATCGCGAGCCAATGGGCGGCATGGAGCGGCGGCTTCTGCGTCCGTGCCCGGGCCGGAAGGACGTTGCTGAGGATCAAGGCCAGAACGACGAGGGGGGCGATGACGGAAACGGCGGTGACCGATCGAGTCCGGGTCCTGCGGATCATCGTGAAGCTCCTCCCGAAAGAGCGTTGCGCTAGGAGGAGAGAATAGCGCTTGCCGTGCCGATCCCCGCCGCCCGGCCGGTCGCCCAGGCCCAAGCGAAATTGTGGCCGCCGATCGGGCCGAAGGCGTCGAGGATCTCGCCGCAGAGGAACAGGCCGGGAAGGCGGCGGCACTCCATCGTGCGCGGATCGACTTCCGAAAGCTCGACACCGCCGCCGGTGACCTCCGCCTTCTTATACCCCTCGTCGCCGGTCGCCGGCAGGGGATAGCGGACCAGGTTGGCGATCAGCCGCTTGCGCCCCTCGCGCGGCAGCTGAGCGAGAGAGATCCCCGGATCGACCCCGGATTCCGTGAGCAGTTGCTCGGCCAGGCGCTCCGGCAGATGGCGGCGCAAAGCTCCCAGAGGAGTCCCCGGTCCGGACCGAAGTGCCACCTCCCAACCCCTCTCGTCGAGCGGGCACCAGTGTACCCGTAGCCCCGACGCCTTATTCTTTTCGGTCCCTGGCGTCTTTTCGGTCCCTTCCCGCCGCGACACCACGTCCGAGAGATCCAGTACCGCCGGACCGCTCCATCCCCGGTGGGTGAACAGAAATCCCCCCTCCGCGGATCGCCCGCTGCCCGGCGCCTCGATCCGCACCCGCAGCGAAACGCCCGCGAGGCCCGAGTGCCCCTCGCCGGTGAGCGGAGCGAGCGCCGGATAGGTCGGAACCATCCGAAGTCCCAGCTTCCCGGCGATCGACAAACCCGCGCCGTCGCTGCCGGTTCCCGGAAGAGAAAGTCCGCCGGTCGCCAGCACGACCGCCGCGGCGTCGATCGAATCGCCGGCCGCGAGCCGGATCTTCCAACCACCCTGGCCGCCGGATTCCAGATCGACCACCCGTGAACCCGTGCGCAGCTCGACGCCGCTCCGCCGGGTCAGGGCGACCAACCCGTCGCGCACGTCGCGGGCGCGGTTCGAGGCGGGAAACAGCTTGCCGCTCTCGACTTCGAGCGCGAGCGGTATGCCGACCTCCCGCTCGAAGAACTCCCGCTGCTCGGCGAGCGGCCAAGCTCGCAACATTTTTCGCAGAGTGTTGGGGGAGGAATCGGTGACGAACCGCTCGGGCGCCAGCTCGGAAGGAAGCACGTTGCACCGCCCGCCGCCCGAGACCAGAATCTTCCGCCCGCCGTCCGGGGTCCCTTCGAGCAGCAGCACCGGCCAGTGCCCCGAGCGGGCCGCGAAGATCGCCGCCACCAACCCGGCCGCACCGGCCCCTACGACGACGATCGGCAGCTCAGACATGGAGCGCCGAGTTTAACCGTCTTACCCGAGCGCCAGCTCCAAATCCAGCCCCCAGGCTTCGAACAGCGGGGCCGCTGCTTCTTTGCCGATCCCCGCCGCTTCGAGGGTGCGCCGAAGGCCCGCGATCAGGCGTTCGAAGCGGCTGTAGAGCTGGCGCGCCTCGATCCCGAATTGGCCGGCGATCGCTCGCACGGTCAGCTCCTCTTCGAAACGCAGGCGGAGCAGCAGGCGATCTTCAGCCGGCAGCGCGGCGAGCGCCTGGGAAAGCGCGGCGCCGATCCGGGCCGCCGCCCGCTGGCGGTCCCGCGCGAGCAGCCGCTCTTCGACGCCGCCGTCGCACGCCACCTCATCCGCCCGGTCGAGCTGCTCCAGCCGCGGCCTGCGGCGCTGGTTCGGCATCAGGCGGGCGAGCGCGGAGAGGCTCTCGCGGGAGTGTTCGCCGAAGCCCCGCTCGCGCAGCCAGTCCGCCGCTTCGAAAAGCGACTTGCCGTCGCGATGGAGCAACCGGTCGAGTTCGATCGCGAGGGGACCCAGCCGCAGAGCCCGCCGGGAGGGACGCCACTTGCCGTAGCGGTGAATCTGGAAATCCAGGTAGAGCCGCTGGACCACGGTGACCAGGTAGGTCTTGAGCGTGCTGCGCCCCTCGAAGTTCCGCAGCACCGCCGCGTCGTCGTCGAGGATCTTGACGAACGCGAAGCCCGAGAACTCTTCGACGCTCTCCGAGTCGAGCCGCTTCCGCCGCGCGACTCCGTAGATCGTCTTGTGGATCAGCTCGTACTGCTCCTCGAACATCGCGCGTCCGGTACCAGTCTGGGGGTCGATGGCGATCATCTCAATCCTCCCGGGGTGAAGGGCCCCGCGGTCGAAAGCCCGACCGGGCTCTGATCAGGCGTTCACTAGGGATCAACGATGGCGAACGGGAAACCGAACAGGGTTCGAACAAATGGGTTGAAGATCTCGTAGACCCACCAAGAAGATGCCTCAGGGCATCTGCGAGAGGAGCGGAAGTTGGATATGCAGAAGCAGCGATTGTTCGGACCTGCGCGGCGGACTATCATCTGGCTCCTGCACCAGGACTAGAGACGAAGAAACGGGAACGGGAAGCCAATGTCTTCGCCCATGGATTCAACGCGAGGTCTGTTCTCTCGGGCCAGAAACGGCGACGTGGAGGCGCGTGAGAAGCTGTGGAAGAGGCTGCGCGAGCGGCTCTGTCGTTACGCCCACGGCCGCCTGCCGAAAAAGCTGCGCAGCTTGGTCGAGACCGAGGACGTGGTACAGGACGCGCTCGCCCAGACCTTCCGGCGCATCGATCTGTTCGACCCGAAGCACAGCGGCGCCTTCGGCGTCACCCTGTACCGCACCATGAAGAATTGCCTGATCGACCAACATCGCAAAGCGGGCCGCCAGCCCGCCTCGGGAGGAACCGTGACCAGCCTTTTGGCGGATGGACTCTCCCCCATGGAAGAAGCGATCGAGAAAGAGAAGCTCGAACGGGTGATCACGGCGCGCGCCAAGTTGAGCGAAGAGGATCAGGCGCTGCTCAATGCCCGGCTCGAGCTCGACCTCGAATTCGGCGATGTCGCTCTGCTGTTCGGTAAGCCCAGTCCGGACGCGGCGCGCGTGGCGGTCAAGCGCGCAATCGGTCGGCTGGTCAAAAAGATGTAGCCGTGAGCGTTTCGACGGAAGATCTTGAGGGCGACGGAGAGAACGAAGGCGGAGACTCGGAGAACCCTCGCTTCGCCGCATTGATCGAGGCGCTCGCCATGGGGGAGGCGATCGACTGGCAACAGGCCGAATCGTCCGCAGGCAGCGCCGAAGAGCTGGAACAGATCCGCGCGCTGGCAGCGATCTCCGAAGTCGCCACCTTCCACCGGACCTGGCTCGCCGAAGGCGGAATCAAGGGCGATCTGGACGAAGACGAAGAACCAGAAGACGAGGCCCCAACCCACTGGGGCGAACTCGAAATCATAGAACGCGTAGGCCGGGGTTCCTTCGGAGACGTCTATAAGGCCCGCGAGCCGCGGCTGGACCGGATCGTCGCCTTAAAGCTCATCCGCGCCTCGGCCAAGACGCCCGAGCGCGAAGCCGAAACGCTACGCGAGGGGCGCCTACTCGCGAAAGTCCGCCACCCGAACGTAGCGACGGTCCACGGTGCGGCCGGAGCTGACGGCCGGGTCGGATTCTGGATGGAGTTCCTGGAGGGCAAGAATCTCGCGGAGATCCTGGCCGAAAAAGGCCGCTTCGAACCCCGCGAAGCCGCCGAGATCGGCATCGCCCTCTGCCGCGCCCTCGCTGCGGTCCACGCGCAGGGAATCGTCCACCGCGACGTAAAAGCGCAGAACGTGGTTCGCGAAAACGACGGCCGCATTGTCCTCACGGACTTTGGAGTGGGCCGTGACGCGACAGTCCACCAAACGGAGGAGCCTTCGCTTTCAGGAACCCCTCTCTATCTCGCTCCGGAGCTGTTCGAAGGCAAGCCCCCGTCCCCGGCTTCCGACCTGTATGCCCTTGGGGTTTTGCTGTTTTATCTCGTGACCGGGGAGTTTCCGATCACGGGAAGCTCGTTCGACGAGTTGAAAGCTGCCCATCAAGGAAGGAAGCGGCGGTGGCTCAAGGAGCTGCGGAAGGATCTGCCCGGGTCCTTCGTCGCCGCGGTGGAGCGGGCTCTGGATCGCGATCCGGAGAAACGTGGCGACGAGGCAGGAATGGAGAGGGAGTTGGGGCGCTTCATTGGGGAGCGGCTCGAAAGAAAGAGGCGGATTCGCCAGATGCTCGCGGCGAGCGTTCTTCTGTCGCTACTGGCCGGAGGGATCTTCGCCTATCTCGAGCGAGATCAGATCGAAGCCCAGGTGCATCTATACCGTGCCGATCGGTATCATGAAAAGGGCGCGAGAGAAGATACGATTCGCGAGCTTAAAAAAGCAAAATTTCTGGCTCCGGACGTTCCCGGCATCTATTGGCGCTTGATGTCTTATCAATCGGCCGATGGCGATTACGATGCCGCATTCCAGACTGCGGATGATTCTGCCAAATTATGTGAAAAATCTCACGCTCGGGATTGCTATCTGGTAAAAGGATGGTCAGCCTTACTCCGTTTGGATTATAAGGCGGCCTTAGAAAATTTCAAGACGGTGAAGAGCATCCGGCCCGATGAAGAGACTCAATCGCAGATCGTTCAGCTGCAAATCAATCTGCTGCAAACTTCGGTTGCGATTCAAGAGGCCAGAGCCCTCGTCGGCGCAAAGGGAATCGGCGAAGCCTCGGTCCTGGTCTCGACGCTGTCAGCGGCCGGCAGGCACTTGGATGCTCTGGAGGAGCTTGAGGTTCTGCGGAAAAGGTTCGGTGACGATCCTCAGATCCATTGGACGGCGGGGACGGTTCTGACCGCGGCAGGTCGATACGCGCCGGGCGAAAATGAATTCAAGCTCGTGGCGGAGCAGCCGGAAGAGGTTGGAGACCTCAGCATTGGTCAACTTAGCCTGGCGCAGTCGCTAATACTCCAAGGAAAATGTGACCGAGCCCAGGGCGCTTTGGCTGTTTCCCCAAGGCTCAACTCGCAGGAGGACTTTGCTCGCAACGACGCCATTCGCGCCCTTTTGCTCGCCAAATGCAGCGTGCTCATGGGCGACCGAGAGGAAGCATCGCGCATTTTGCAATCGATCGAAAGGCTCAGGCACATTCCAGCCTATCTGAAAATATTTCGCAACGCCGCGCTCGAGGCGTTGGAAGCCCGCGACGTTGTCCTGTCCGAGCGCTTCGCTGGAATCGTGAGCAACTTGAATGTCAAGTCTCACAGCGACCTCAGTCAAAGTTTCGATTTTCAGCTTCGCGGCGAATTGGCTTGGAAGGAGGGAAACTCTACAGCCGTGAGCTTGCTCGAGAAAGCTACAGATCTGCGGGGCGACCCTCAGAATCTGCTCTCGTTAGCCCGGGTTCTGATCGAAAATGGGCAGTGCCTTCGGGCGTCCAAATACCTCGCCGAGTTGACCCGGAGCCGGGGTCTCATCGTCGCCGATTTCTACACGCCCTGGGCGATCTGGAGCGAAGCGGTAGCGCTCCGGAAGCGCTGTCCAGAGTAAAAGCTCGCACCGGGGCGATGAGTTCGCGGGGAGACCGAATGCGAGCTTCTTTTCCCTCTTTCTCGGAAAAATCAATCCACCCCCGTCTCTCCAGATAGAACCGACGGCGATCGAGCCGACCGGGATCTTTTGGAGGTCGTCATGAAAGGACTCTGGGGTGCATTGGGTTACCTGCTTTTGAATCAGAAGTACCATCAGGAGTGCTGGGAGCTGGCGGCGGGGCGGCGGAGCTTCGAGGAGCTGGGGGATCTCCGGGCGAAACTCATGGGCGACGGGTTGCCCTTGAGCCGCTACGAGATCATGGTGCTGCACGAGATGATCACGCGGACGCGGTTCGACGATTTCTCGGGGCCGGTGGTCGAAGTGGACGATCCGATCTGCGACGAGAAGTTCGCGGCCGTGCGCCGGCTCTGGCCCTCGGGCGGCATGAATGCGGTGACAGCGCACGACTTCCAGATGTGCTGCGCCGTGGGTTTGGCCGCCGTCGACACCCGGTTTCGTGACGTGCTGATCGAAGCGAGCGATCCGTACGACGAGTTGGGCGGCACCCGCCGGGTGCGCGAGCTGCTCGAAAAGCGGCCGACCGAGTGGCCCGTCTTCGGCCTCTCCAACGAAGGGCAACTGCGCGAGCTGCACCGCTTCTTCGCGGCGATGAAGGACATGGTCTTGAACCCGCTCGAAGCGTTCCACGAGATGACCTGGATTCAGCCGCGGCTGGAACCCTGCCCGCTCGGGGTCAGCTTCGATCCCAACGCGCGGTACGGCCACCTGTCCCACTCGGCCTATGAGCGGCTCCGTTGGGACCCGGCCGGTCCGGGCGTCTGGGGCAACCTGCTCGGCGAGATGAAACAGGTCGGGCTGCTGATTCAAGGCTCGCCCACGTCGCTGCCGGGCGGTCTCCGCGCTCTGCCGCCGGCGCGAGAGCAGTTCGCCTTCCCGCTGCCGACCTCTCCCGTGCTCGAGCTGTTGCCGCTGGCGGTTCACTGAAGCGAACGAATCTTTCAGAAATCGAGTACCGCCCTCTTTCGCCCCGCGCACATCCGCACGGGAATCGGGAGGGGGCGGCCGTCCAACTCCAGGGTCGATAGAATCTTTTCTCCGAAATGTCCTCCAAGCCCCTGAGAGGTCCCGCCGTGAACCAACCCGCCGCCGAAATCTACTGGCCCGCCGCTTTCGACTTGTCAACGCGCCCGGTGAGGGTCCACAACCAACTGGCCATGAACATCCCCGCCGCGCAAGTCTGGGCCTGGCTGGTCCGCGCGCCACTCTGGCCGATCTGGTACCCCAACTCGAAAAACGTCCGGATCGTAGAGGGTGATCCGACGGACCTCGCACTCGGCAGCCGGTTCCGCTGGAGGACCTTCTGCGTCGGCATTCGCTCCGAAGTGCAGAAATATGACCCCGAAAAGCAGATCGGCTGGGACGCTCGCGGCCTCGGCGTCTACGCCTACCACGCCTGGCTGATCCGCGAGACCCCGGAAGGGTGCCACGTATTCACCGAAGAGAGGCAGCACGGTCTCGGGGCGAGGGCCCAGGCCCTCCTGTGGCCCCAGCGCATGTCCTCCGGCCACCAGATGTGGCTTGAACGGCTCAGGAACTGCGCGGGGGGTGGGTTGCCCAGGTGAGAGCCTGAGGGAAGGGATAATCGGCCGACCTTACGGCAAATCGCCGCCCGCAACCACCGGCGACATCTCCGGCCGTTTCGCCGTCCGCCCGTCGCCGGAAGATCGCCCCCAAAGATGCCGCCAGGCCCAGGGGAGAAGATGGCGCCGCCCCCAGTCGATTTCGGCGGCAATCCGCTCGCCGAGCGTCGAGGGACGGCGAACCGGCAGCGGCTCCGCCCACGAAGCATCCGTTCCCGGCAGCCCCACAGCATGGGCAAGAGCCGCGGCGATCCGCTCATGGCCGAGCGAATTGGCATGCAGGCGGTCGTCGCTCCAAAGCCGAGAGTCGGAAGCGACCGGATGCGCCGCGAAATCGACCAGGATCGCCCCCGTCCGCGCCGAAACCTCGCGCAGCGCCGCGTTGAGCGCCAGAACCCGAGGCGCCAACCGTCGCGCGAGCGGCAAAACCGGCCCGAGATCCGGCAACGTGAACGTCAGCAACGTCGCCCCGCCGTCGATCAACGTCCGTTGCATCTGCTCGATGTCGCGAGCCACCGCGTCGGCATCGAACCGCCGCGCGATCACGTCGTTCGTCCCGGAAAATAGAGTGACGAGATCCGGCCGCATCGCCGCCGCCCGATCGAGCTGTCCGTCCAAAATCTGCCCCGTCCGCCGGCCCCGAATGCCGAGGTTCGCATACAGCAGCGACCCCTGCGCGGCAGCCACCCGCTGCGCCAACCGATTCGCCCAGCCGCGATACCCGCCTTGCCCGTCCGGATCGTCCAATCCCTCCGTCGAGCTGTCGCCGATCGCGACATACCGCTCGAAGCGGCGGGGGAGTGGGGCGCTCATGGAACCGGAATGATAGCCGGAGGTGCCGCTTTTCCCTGGGAACGCCGAGCTCCAGCTCGGCACCGAAGCGGTGGAAAGCGCCTCAATGATCCGAATGGGACCTCGGAGCGAAGCGGATCTCATTTGCCGCGATCGCGGCCGTCAAAGCTTCGTCGTTCCTTCCAGCTTGGCGAGATCACGGTCGAAAGTACCGAGCGGGAGATGCCCTGCCCGCCGCGCGACTTCAAGGATCAGGCAATCCGAAAAGCCGAGTTTCGGCCGTTGCTGGAAGCGAACCAGGGCCGCTGCCGCGACCTCCGGCTCCTGAAGCGCCAAATCGCGATGCGCGAGGAGAATCTCGACAGCCTTCGCGATCTTGGCCGGAGGGTGTTCGTAGACGGAACCAAGAACCCACATCGCCTCGACCAGCACGAGGTGCGACACCCAAGCGCCGCCCGTGACGAAAACCTCGGCCGCGGCGGTCTGGCGCTCGTCGTCGCGCGCCATGAGCCTCACCAACACGTTGGTATCAACCGCGCGCATGACGTTTCTTCATCGAGGAGCGAATCCCTTCCTTCAGCTCCTCAAGGCTGCGGGTCCTGGGCGGCGCGTCGAACAACGCCTGGTGCAGATCTTCGGAAGAGTAAAGTCCAGCCCGGCGAATGAGGATCTTTTCCCCTTCCTGGTCCCATTCGAGGACCGATCCCGGGCCGATACCGAGCCTGCGTCGAACCTCGGCGGGTACCGAGATTTGCCCTTGCGCCGTCACCTTCGATGTCGCGATCGTCATGAGGTCAGAGTACCGCGGTAATGGGTTTTACGACAAGGCCCCAGATCAAGGTTGGCGAGATTCCCATTCGCCCCTCTGTTATCCTCCCGCCTCAGCTTGACAAGCAAAACTTCGGAGTTCTTGGCCTCCTCGGTAGCCCGGGCTTCCGCCTCCCCACCTTTACGGCAAAGGGAACACGCAATGGCCTTGATGAGCCGCATTTCCACCTCGTGGATCTGGATCGGACTTCTTCTCGCCGCTTTCGGCGCGTCTACCGCGGGCGCTCAATGCCCGGCGGCCGCGCCCCCCGCGAGTTGCCAGCCGATCACCGCCCATCCGGTGCCGCCCGTCGTTCCGGGGGGTGGCGGCGCGACGCCTCAGGATGTCGTAATCAGCGATTGCCGGACGGTTCCACCGGGGATTTATACCTACGCCTACGTCAACGTGGTGAAAGGCGGAACCCTCTACTTCGTCGACGCGCCGGGCGACACGAACTTCTACGCCAAATCGATCCTGGTCCAACAGGGGGGAACGGTCCGCGCCGGCGCCTGGTGCCAGCCGTTCGGCACGGGAAAAGGCAAGCTCACAATCGGCCTTTGGGGGGACGATCCGACGAACCAGGCGACCGTCCCTTCGTCCGCGGGCATCGTCTGCAAGAACGCCGCGGGGCAGCCGGCTCCCTGCTATCCGGCCGACCGGGTGGGAAAGTACTGCACCGGCGGCGGTGACCTTGCCGATCCGTGCGCTTCGCCGCAGCCGGGGCCGGCGGGGGCGAGCGGCCTGTTCGAGGGGTATGAGAATGCGTCGCGGGATCCGAACGTCAGCCTGAAGCTCCATTTCGACGGCAACGAGTTCGGTTTCAAGGCGTTCGCCGTCTCCTACGGCGGTAGCGTCGAGCTGTTCGGCAAGAAGGGTGTGGCGGACGCTTACCGCACCGATCCGAACACCCCCGCCGCCCGGGTGCGGATGTGCGCGATCCCCCAGCAGCAGTTCAATCCGCAAGCCTGGGCCGCCGGGAGCGGCACGAGTTGGGCGCGCCTGAATGCCAGCGTTGGAGTCGGCGCCGGACAGCTCACGCTCGACCGGCCGGTCGATTGGGACAAGGACGACCAGATCGTCCTCACCACCACCGATTGGCACTCCAGTCACAGCGAGCTTTTAAAGCTCTCCGCGGGCGGCAGCGCCCAGCTCATGCTCGCGACGAACACGAGCCAGGCGCACCAGGGGCAGATCTTCAAAATCGATCCGAACCGGCTCAGCCACGATCCGGGCAACGCCAACAAATCGGTCGATGTCCGCGCGGCCGTGGGGCTCTTGACGCGCAGCATCACGATCCGTTCGATGGGCGCCTTGTTCGACACCGGCCGCCGCGTCCCCGCCGACTTTCCGCCGGCCGAACAGTGCACGACCAACAAGCCGGAGTGCTACTTCGGCGGGCACGTCCTGGTGCGCCAGGGGTTCGGCCGGTTTCAGCTTCAAGGGGTGGAGCTGTATCAACTCGGCCAGGGCGGGCGGATGGGGCACTATCCGGTCCATTTCCACCTCGACAAAGACACCTCGTACACCAACGCCTTCGTCAAGGACAGCTCGATCTGGGATTCGAACACGCGCTTCGTGGTGCTCCACGCCACCCACGGCGTTGAGATCGCGCGGAACGTCGGCTACCTGTCGGTCGGGCACGCCTTCTATCTCGAAGATGGCTCCGAAATCGGCAATGCCTTCTGCTACAACCTCGGCGTTACGGCACGCGCGCCGTTTCCGGAGTTCTTCGCAGCCCAGCCGAAAGGGAGCCCGGAGCGTCGCTGGGTGCCGCCGATCTTCAACGAAGTCGGAACGAACCGGGGGCCGTCGGATTACGCCCCGACGACCGGAAAATGCGCCCTCTCGAACAAGGCGTGCACCTGGACGGGGCCGCAGTGGGGCAATAACGGCTTCTGCCAGTTTCGCGACAAACCGGACGCGTGCTGGGAGGCGACGAAATTCGCCTACGACCGGCCGACGATCGGCAGCGACGCCACCACCCCGGCGATGTTCTGGATCATGAACGCCGACAACGATTTCGTCGGCAACCTCGCGGTAGGAGTCCAGGGCGTCGGCACCTGCTACTGGCCGCTGCATCCAACGGTGAGCGGCCCCAGCCCTGCCCTCTCGTGGACCGACGGCTACGCCAACTTCAACAACCCGGCGCGCGTGGCGCCGCTCCGACGTTTCCGCGGCAACGGCTGCTCGACCGCGGCCTACTCGATCATGATGGAGCGCGGGGCCGGATTTCCCGACGCGAACCGGCTGCCGGGGGAGGCGGGCCTCACGCCAATTCAGAACCCCTACGGCCGGCGCGACACCTGGTCCCCGTTGCCCGCGACCCACGACCGCTTCACGATCCACGACATGTTGTTGCCCCGCCTGACCGCGAACTTCCAGGCCACCCGGAAAAACTCGGGCAACTGCGTGCCGGGAATGAAGGCAGGAGACGCCAACGCCTGCGCCACCACGATGATCGATCACTTCACGACCTCGTTCAACTGGGCCGAGATCAACGTCGGTTCGATCTGGCTGCGACCGTTCCACTACCTGTTCTCGAACGGCGCGGTGACCGATCAGCTCTACGGCGGCTTGGGTTTCGTGAGCGGCGGCAGTCCCGAGCAGGCGCTGCCCGGCCAGCTCGCGATCACCATGGACAGCGTGTTCGTCGGCAGCACGGCGCCGGCCGGTGCCAAAGACGCCTCGCCGCTCGGCCCAAATCTTTCGGCGGTCTCCAAATGCTCGGGAAGCTTCTGCACCTTCAACGCCGACGGCACCCCCTACTTCATCGGCAGTTTCCAGCCCAAGCGGCTGGTCACCATCTACGACGGTCCGTTCTTCGCAGACGGCAATGTTTTCTGGGTCGACGAAAAGAAAGGCAACCCGCCGGCTTCTAGCGTCTACTTGCGGACCACCCAACCGTTTGAGAACGGCCAGATGCGCGTGGTCGATGCGGGGATCGGCTGGAAGCAGCCGAACGGTTTCTATTACCCGCCCGTGTTCGGGTTCCGCAACAGCGGGTTCGGAATGGGCTCGGCGCGCCACAACGTGGTCGATCAGTACACGAAGTATGCCTACGGCAACGGCACGACGAACTTCAATCCGCAACCGATCTTGGGCGACGCGAGCTTCACGCCGATCGACACCCAGACGATCTTGAATGATCTCGACGGCACGCTCGACGGGGTGAAGGCTCAGTCGGGCCCGGCGCGCAGCTCGGGTCTCAGCAACAACCACTTCTACGACACGCCGTTCACCGTCGCCCAGTGCAACTCGTTCGGAACCGTCACCATGCCGCACGAATTCGCGAGCACCTTCATCGCCAAGCTGAACCAACTGCCGCAGGCGAACGTCCAGGCGGCGACCGATGTCGGTTGGATGGGCACCAAGCCGGCGGTCGCCGTCTACCGGCAGTTCCGCTTGCCGGACTCCGCGGCGCCGGACGGCTCGGAGAACTGCGCAGCCAATGGCGCGATTTGCACCGGCGCCCAACAGACCTGCCGGCGCGGCACCTACTTCATGGGTTCGAGCATCGGCCAGGGGATCGGCCTGACCGTTCGCGGTGGCAAGTTCTATATCGACACCGCGAGCAGTCAACAGACGGGAAGCTGCCTCGGCGCCACCAACAACGCGTTCCAAATCGCGCAGTTCAAGGAGAACGAGACCTACGCGGTCTACAACCTGTTCGCCAACAGCGAGACCCAGACGACCTATCAGATCTACGTCGGACCCAATTTCGACCTGGCGAACGGCTTCCGCTGGATTCGCGTCCTGCCGCACGACACGGCGGCACCCTCCTACACCACGAAAGTCGAACAGGGACTTCCGGCGCCGCCCCCCACGTCTCTCCAAAACGGAGTGCTCACGATCACGATCGATCAAGGCAAGATCAAACCCTCGTTCGCCTACAACCCGAGCGACCCGATCCGTTGCCAACCGCGCGACCTCTGCCAGCCGGGCCCCGGAGGCTGCCAGCCGGTGGCGCCGCTGCCACCCGGCTACGAAGGACTCAAGCCCCTAATCGACCGAGTCTGCCGAGATTGGGTCAACCCGGCAAACGCCGAAGTCCAAGCCGGTCCCGACAAAGGCCTCTTCCTCGCCGAATGCCCGGCGGGAGGCTGCCTCGGATTCGCCTTCACCCTTCCCCCGAATTTCGCGCCCAAGCCCTACGCGGAAGTCGGCCAAAAGCTCAGCGAGTGCTACCCCAAAGACGCCACCTGGAACCGCCCTATGGTGGCCGTCGACAAGCAAAACTGCCCGGTACCGCCGGGCGGGGGGAGTTTTTGCCGGTAGGGGGCTTCCGGCCCCCTTGGGCGGCGCCTATTTCGGGGTTCCTTGCTAAACTCGCCCTATGTCACGAACCCTGCCCACCGCCAAAGGCCCCTTCCGCGCCGACCAGATTCGCTCGGGCGATCCCTATGAGCTGTCCAACGGCCATGCCATCCAATGCATGACTACGGGCGGGCGCGGCTCGCGCGCCAATCTTCTCGGGGGCTCGGTGCTGGACAGCGATCCGGCGGTCGAAGAGGCGGGCATCGACACCGGATACTCCCCCTCTTCCGATACTCTTCGCGCGCCGGACGTGGCGGTCGGCAACGTGCCCAACGCGCCCGGATGGGTCGAAGGAGCGCCACCGCTCGCGGTGGAATACGCCGATACCGGACAGGACGAGAAAGAGCTGGCGGCGAAGATCTCCGAGCTTCTGGCCGCCGGCACGCGGCTGGTCTGGGTCGTCCGTCTGTCCGGACCGCGCCGCGTAGAGGTCCACGAAAGCGGGCAAGAGATGCGCCTCGTGCGCCCGGGCGAGGAGCTGACCGCGCCGGGGATCCTGCAAAACCCCGTGCCCGTCAACGCTCTCTACGACCGCGAGGCCGCTCACGCGGTCACTTTCCGCAACCTGCTCCAACGCCAAGGCTATCGGGATCTCGACGAGATTCGTGGCGAGGGAAGGCAAGAGGGGCAACAGCAGGCCTTGCGCGAATCCATCCTCGCCGTCCTTGCGGCTCGCGGCCTGCCGGTCGACGACGCGGCCCGCACCGCTCTCGCATCGATCGGCGATCCGGTCGTTCTGCAAAGGCACCTCGCCCGGGCGGCGACGGTGGCGACGACGGGCGAAGTCTTCATCGCCGACTGAAAGCCCAAGTATCGATCACCCTGCGCACCCGTGCGGCCCAGCCGGCTCGGGCCGTACAATCCACCCCCGTGCCCACCCCCGTGCCCAACCCCGTGCCCGCCCCCGCCGCCCCTCCGACCGCCGAACACCTCCTCGCCCCCCTCACCCGCGAGCGGCTGGTGGAAGTCGGCCGGGCGCTCGGCGTGGCCGTTCCTGCCACGGCCAGGAGAGAGCGGCAAGTGGAGGTGCTCGCCGAGCGGGAGTTGCCGTTTTCTCGGCTGCTCGATCTGCTCCATCGCGATGAGCTGAAAGCGGCGTGCCGGGAGCTGGGGCTCGATGAGTCCGGCCGGGCGCGGGGGGAGTTGGTGCGGCGGCTGCTCGCGGCGCGGGGGGAGGAGGGGGTGGCCGCCTCGGCGTTTGCCCGCGGTGGGGAAGAGGGTGACCTGCCGCGCCCGGGGGATGTCGTGCGGGTGCGCCATCGCGAGTATCTGGTGGAGGGCGTCGTGCTGCCCGGGGTGGTTGTTGGGGCCTCTTCCGCCGTGTCCGCCCATCGGGTGCGGATGGTCGGGCTCGACGACGACGCGCAGGGGCGCGCGCTCGAAGTGTTGTGGGAGCTGGAGCTGGGTGCCCGGAGGGTCGATCCGGAACGCCAGGGGCTCGGAGTGCCGGGCGCGCTCGATCCGCCGCGGCGGTTCGGAGCCTACCTTTCCACCTTGCGTTGGCACGGCGTCACCGCGACCGACGCGCGGCTGCTTCAGGCGCCGTTCCGCGCCGGGATTCGGATCAAGACCCATCAGCTGGTGCCGCTTTTACGGGCGCTCGAACTACCGCGTGCGAACCTGTTCATCGCCGACGACGTGGGGCTCGGCAAGACGATCGAGGCCGGGTTGATCCTCCAAGAGCTGCGCCTGCGCCAGCGGGTCGATTTGGTGCTGGTCGCCTGCCCGGCCGCGATCTGCCGCCAGTGGCAGGACGAGCTGTGGAAGCGCTTCGGCCTTTGGTTCGAGATCATGGGGCGCGAGCTGATCGCCCGCCGCCGGCAAGAGCGCGGCTATGGCGTAAATCCCTGGGCCACCCACGACCGGTTCATCGTCTCGCACTCGCTTCTGCGCCGGCCGGAGATCCGCGAGCCGCTCCTGCACCATCTGGGCGAGCGGGCGGGCAAGAGCCTGTTGATCCTCGACGAGGCGCACGTCGCGGCCCCATCCGGCGCCGGGCGCTACGCCGTCGATTCGCAGATCACCGACGTGGTGCGCCAGGTCGCCGCCCGCTTCGAAAATCGCCTGTTCCTCTCTGCGACCCCCCACAACGGCCACTCGAACAGCTTCTCGGCCCTGCTCGAAATTCTCGATCCGCAACGTTTCATCCGGGGCGTGCCGGTCTCGCCGACAGAGCGCGACCAGGTGATGGTGCGGCGGTTGAAGAGCGACCTGCTGGCGATCGGCTGCGAGAAGTTCCCGCTCCGCCACGTCGTGCGGATCGAGCTGCGCTCCGAGGCGGGGGTCTGGAGCGAGAGCACGTCCGATACGGCGGTTCCGGCGAGTTCCGGCCGCGAGACGCAGACCCTCGGCCGCGCCGAGCCGTTCGAGCTCGATCTGGCCGGGCGGCTTCTGGCGTACTCCCCCCTCCTCACCGCCGGCCGCCGCGGGCGGCTGGTGCGCGTGCGGCTCCAGCAAAGGCTGCTTTCGAGCGTCGAGGCGTTCTTCCGCACGCTCTCGGTCCACGCCCGAAACCTTGCGAAAGAAAAACCGCCTTCGGAAGAATCGCCCGCTCCGGCCGATTTCGGCGATCTCAGCGATCTCGATCAGAGCGCTTTGCCTTTCGATCCGCTCGATTCCCTAGATCCTCTCGACGAGCCGGACGACGACGACCTCGCGGCGCAGGAGGACGAAGAGATCGCCGCCGCCACCCGGGCCTCCCGGACCCTCCAGGAAATGCCGGCCACCGCCCGCGTCGCCCTCGACGAGCTGCTCCGGCTCGCCGCCAAGTCCCGCGACCTGCCGGACGCCAAAGCGCGCAGCCTGGTCGCCTGGATTTCCGCGTCGCTCTGCCCGGCCGTCCGCCTGGGCGGCGCCGACGAGGAGGCCTCCCGGGAGTCGCGCGAGTGGAACGGCCGGCGGGTGATCGTCTTCACCGAGTTCGTGGACACCCTGCGCTATCTCGAACGGATCTTGACCACCGCTTTTGAGGGAACCGAGCGCGGGTCGGAGCGCCTGTTGATCTTCCGCGGCGGCCTGGACGACGCGCGGCGCGACGAGATCCAGCGCGCCTGGAACGCCCCGTCGACCGAGCACCCGGCGCGGATTCTCCTCGCCACCGACGCCGCGCGCGAGGGGGTGAACCTCCAGGGTGCCTGCGCCGACCTGTTCCATTACGACGTGCCGTGGAACCCCGCGCGGCTGGAGCAGAGGAACGGCCGCATCGATCGCACGCTCCAAAAAGAGGAAGACGTTTACTGCCGCTACTTCGTCTACGCCCAGCGCACCGAAGACCGCGTGCTCGACGCCCTGGTGCGCAAGGTCGACGTCATCCGCCGCGAAGTCGGCTCGCTCGGCACCGTCCTCCTCGACCGGATCGAACAATCGCTCAAGGAAGGCCTCACTGACCCGGATTCAACCCTCGACCTCTTGGAGAGCGACGGGACCGTGAGCGCCCTTGCCGTGAGTCTCAGCCGCTTGGACCGCGCCGTTCCTGGGAACGCCGAGCTCCAGCTCGGCCCACGCAGCGCCCTCATCCAAGAAGAGCTCGAAACCACCCGCGAGCGCCGCAACCTAGAACGCCAGATCGACCACGTCGGCAAGCTCCTCGACCGCTCGCGCGCCGAAAGCGGCTTCCGCCCCGACCTGCTCCGCCGGGCGCTCGACGAAGCCCTCACCCTCGACGGCCGCGAGCCCCTGGCTCCTTCCCCTGGCGCCTCCCACGCAGGCGAATACCGCCTTCCCCCCCTCCCCGAATCCTGGGCCGGTACGCTCGATGCCCTCCGTCCGCCCCGCGGGCGCGACGAGCCGCTCCCCGTCTGGCGCCGCCGGCCACCGCGACCGGTGGTGTTCGAGGCGCCCGAGGGGATGACCGAAGAGGTCGTCCACCTCCACCTCGAACACCCGCTGGTCGCGCGCCTGCTCTCCCGCTTTCGCGATCCCGGCTTTGCCGCGGAGCGGCTCTCCCGCGTGACCGCCCTCTCCGATCCGGAGAGCGCCCGGGTCCACGCCGTGGCGTTCGGCCGACTGTCGCTGTTCGGCGCCGGGGCGGCGCGGCTGCACGACCGGTTGGTCGCCGTGGCCGCGGCGCTCCCCGAGCTGCCGACCGCGGGGACCCACGCCGGAGACGTCGCCCTTGAACCGCTCGAAGGGGCGGCGGAGGAGCGCCTGGTCGAGCGCCTCTGGCGCCGGCTGGAATCGGATGTGAAGGGCGAAGATCTCCCGGCCACCGTCCGTGCCCGGCTGGTCGCCGCCGCGGCCCCCACCTTCGCCGCGCTTTGGCGCCCGCTCGAAGAAGAGGCGGAAGGCCTGGCGCACCGGGCCGAAGAGCAACTCGCCGCCCGCGGCCGGAAGGAGGCAGACGACTTAAAGAAGATCCTCGCCGACCAGAGGAGCGCGCTCGAACGGGAGGTCAATCGCCAGATGGAGATCGAGTTCACCGCCGCCGAGCGCGACCAGCGTCGCCAGTGGGAAGACGATCGCCGGCACATGCAAGATCGGCTCAAAGCGAACGACCGCGAGCAAGCGACCGAACCCGCCGCGCTCGAAGCGCTCTACCGCGTCCGCCTCCGCCGGATCTCGCCGGTGGGGCTGGTGTTTCTCTGGCCGGCGGGACGGTGAGGATCATGGGCATCCCGTGCTTTTCCTGGGACCGTCGGCCTTCCCGACAGGATTCCTGGGACCGCCGGCGTCCCCGCCGGCCCTGTCGAGGCGCAAACGTTCGGCGCTCCGAAAGCCGCCGAGACGGCGGCGGTCCCAGGAATCCTTCCCGGAAGAGAATTGCCGAGGGGACAAGCCCATGACCTTCCCCCGCCGCGAGACCGCCGCCGAGGTCCACGAGCGTTGGCTCGGCATGGCGCAGCCGATCGAGGGGCTGGTGCTCTCGGTCCCCGTGCTGGTCGAGGCCCAATGCGGCAAGGCGCTGCCACTGGCCGTGCGCGACCGACTGGCCGCCCTCTGTCGGCCGGTGTTTGGAGGGGCGGGAGCAGGGGGAGACGCCCGCCGGCTCTCGGCGGATCTCGAAACGTTGCTGTTTTCTCCCGAGATCTTGGGCTTCCAGGAGAGCGACTTCGATCGCGCGGGTTCGCTCCCCGAAGAGCTGTTCCTCTACGTCCCCGAAGGGCGCCAGCGGCTGGAGCCGACGCTGGCGCTACGCAAGCGGGCGGCTCCCACGAGCCCGGCGAGCCCCTCCGAAACCGATGCCGAGGCGACCCCCGCCCAGCGCGCCGGCCGTGGTTATGAGCTGCTGATCTGGACGCTGCCCGAAGGGCTCGATCTCGACAAGCCGGAGGCCGTGACCGGTTCTTGGGCGTATCCGCCGACCGCGAAGTTCGAACGGCTGCTCCGCCATACCCAGGTGCCGATCGGGGTGATCGGCAACGGCCTTGCCGTTCGGCTGCTCTACGCCCCCCACGGCGAGGCGAGCGGCTGGCTCACCTTCCGCCTCGGTGATCTCGCCGACGCGGGCGGCCGGCCGCTGCTCGATGCGTTCGTCATGCTGCTCTCTCGCGCGAGCTTTTTCGGTCGCGCGCCTGAAGCCCGCTTGCCGGCCCTGCTCGCCGCCAGCCGCAGGCGCCAGGCCGATGTGACCGAAGAGCTCGCCGAGCAGGTGTTCGGCGCGCTCGAAGCGCTGCTCGCCGGGTTTGAGGCGGCGGCGGAACGCGACGGCGGCGACAACCTGGAAACGGCGCTCGCCGACGGCGGCGAGACGCTCTACGGCGGCCTGCTCACCGTGCTGCTCCGGCTGGTCTTCGTGCTCTACGCCGAGGACCGCGAGCTGCTGCCGACCGACCGCGAGCTGTGGGCCGAGCACTATTCGCTGCTCGGCCTGTTCGATCAGCTGCAGACCGACGCGGGCGCGCACCCCGACGCGATGGACCGCCGCTTCGGCGCCTGGGACCGCCTGCTCGCCCTGTTCCGCGCGCTCTGTCTGGGGGTGGAGCATGGGGAAGCCACGGATCCCGAAGCGATCCGCCTGCCGCCGCGCCATGGCCGATTGTTCGATCCCCAGGAGTACCCGTTCCTCGAAGGGTGGCGCGCCGGCTCGGCGCCGATCGTCGAAGCCGCCGACCGCGCGGCGGTCAAGACCCCCACGGTTTCGGACGGCGCGGTCTGGGAGGTCCTTCGCCGACTGCTGATCTTCGAAGGGCAGCGCCTCTCGTACCGCGCGCTCGACGTCGAGCAGATCGGCAGCGTCTACGAGGCGTTGATGGGCTACCGGGTGGAGCGCGTCCTCTCGCCCGCGGTCTGCGTCAAGGAATCGCGCGCCTGGGTGGAGGTCTCTCGCCTGCTCGACCAAGCCCCCGCGCGGCGCGCCTCGTGGCTGGAGGAAGAGGCGGGGCTGGGCAAGAAGCTGGCGCAACGGATGGCAACCGCGGTGGCGGATGCCGCGGGGGCCGCCGCGGGAACGTCACCGGCCGACCGCGAAGCGGCGGTGCTCGCGGCACTCGAAGCCTTCCGCGCCGCCGGTACCCGCACCGCCTCTCCCGGCCGGCTGGTCCTGCAACCCGGGGGCGAGCGGCGGCGCACCAGCAGCCACTACACGCCGCGCACCCTATCGGAGCCGATCGCCCGCCGCACGCTCGAACCGCTGCTCGCCACCCTCGGCGCGGAGCCCGCGGCGGAGGCGATTCTGGAGCTGAAAGTCTGCGACCCGGCGATGGGCTCGGGAGCCTTCCTGGTCGCCGCCTGTCGTTTCCTCGCCGATCGGGTGGTCGCCGCCTGGACCCGCGAAGGGCGCCTCGCCGAGGGTAGCCTTCCCGCCGATCCGACCACCCACGCCCGCCGCCTGGTCGCCCAGCGCTGCCTCTACGGCGTCGATCGCAACCGCTACGCGGTCGATCTCGCCAAGCTCTCGCTCTGGCTGCTCACCTCGGCGCGCGAGCTGCCGTTCACGTTCCTCGATCACGCGCTCCACTGGGGCGACTCGCTGGTCGGCCTCTCGTTCGAGCAGCTCCGCAGTTTCCACTGGCAGCCGCAGGCACAGGACGCGATCACCACGGCGGCCCTCGAAGACGCCCTTGGCGAGGCGATCGCGCTCCGCCGCGAGTTGCAGGCGCTGGAAGGGCAGGGGGCCGCGGAGCAGAGCGAGCGGGAAGGGCTGCTGCGCGACGCGGACGACGCCCTGGCCCACGCGCGGCTGCTCGGCGATCTGGTGGTTGGAGCGTTCTTCGCCGAATCGGGGGAGAAGGCGCGAAGAGCCGAGCTGGCCCGCCGCCTCGCCCGCGTCCACGAGTGGCTGGAAACGAGGGAAGGCGGAGGATCGCCGCCGGCCGATCTGAAAGAGATGCAAGCGGAGATCCGCGAGAGGATCCCGGTCTTCCACTGGATGCTGGAGCTGCCCGAGATCTTCTACGCCGACCGCCCCGACCCGCTGGCGGCGGGGGAGAGGAACGGCAAAGCGTTCATCGACGGGTTCGTCGGGAACCCGCCGTTCGCGGGCAAGAACTCGATCGCCGACGGCAACGTGGAGGGGTATGTCGATTGGCTGAAAGCGATCCATCCGCACAGCCACGGCAACGCCGATCTCTCGGCGCATTTCTTCTTGCGCGCGGCTGGAATGCTCGGAGCGCATGGAACGATCGGCCTGGTAGCTACGAATACGATCGCCCAAGGAGACACGCGAGCGACCGCGCTCCAGCCTCTGCTCGGGGAAGGGTTTTCGATTTATGAAGCGACGCGGAACCTGCCCTGGCCGGGGGATGCCGCGGTCACGGTCTCTGTGGTTCACCTGGCGGTGGGGGCTCCGATTTCTCAGGTAGGGAAAAAGCGTTTGGACGGGAAGGTTGTCGAGGCGATCAACTCCCGATTACGTCCGAAGCCTGAGCGGAGCGATCCTGAGAAGCTCGCAAGCAATCGAGACCTAAGCTTCCAAGGAACGATTGTGCTCGGCATGGGCTTCACGCTCACCCCCGCCGAGCGCGAAGATCTGATCGCGAAGGACCCTCGAAACGGCGAGCGGATCTTCCCGTATCTTGGTGGGGAAGAGGTCAACTCCACCCCCACCCAAAGCTTCCATCGCTACGTTATCAGTTTCGGGCAGTTGGATCTTGAAGAGGCGGAGAGCTGGCCCGACCTGCTAGCGATCGTGCGCGAGAGGGTGAAGCCGGAGCGGGATCAGCTTAGGGACAATCCAGATGGTCGCCATCGGAAGGAGTTCTGGTGGCAGTTTGGGCGCGAGACACCCGCCCTCAGTGCTGCGATCGCGCAGTCCGAGCACTGCTTCGCTACGCTTTTCACCGCAAAATACCTCGTGTTCTCGATCCTGAAGACAGGGCCAATATTTGCAAACACACTCTGGATCTTTCCTTTTGAGACCCAGACCGCCTTTGCCATCCTCCAATCCCGCATCCACGAATCCTGGGCGCGCCTGCTGTCGTCCTCCATGAAGACCGACCTCCGCTACGCCGCCTCCGACTGTTTCGAGACCTTCCCGTTCCCCGACCCCGACCCGCGGGCGGAGATCTCGGAGCTGGAAGAAATCGGAGAACAGCTCTACACCACCCGGGCGCGCTGGCTGGTCGAGACGAACCAGGGCCTCACCGAGGCCTACAACCACCTCAAAGATCCGCACGACCTCGACCCCCGCGCGGTCGAGCTGCGCCGCCTCCACGAACAGATGGACCGCGCCGTCCTGGCCGCCTACGGCTGGACCGACCTGGCGGTCCCCCCCTTCGCCATCCCCGAAACCGAAGCCGAGCGCCGAGCCCTCGAAACCTTCACCGACGAAGTCATCGACCGCCTCTTCGTCCTGAACGCCCAACGAGCCGACCAAGAGCGCCGCGAAGGGCTCAACGCCGCCGGAGCCCGCAAACCCGCGAAGGCCGCCGCCCCGCCACGGCGCCCCAAAAAGGGGACGGAGGGCCAGGGCGGGCTGTTCTGAAATGGCTCTTCCCGGCTGCGGGATAGGAGTTCCCTGCGGCGGGATCAGTCTTCCCTTCGGCGGGATTATGTCGAGCGTGGCATACTCGCGGTCGATGAAGGCGCCGAGAGTATGACCGCTACAAGTAGGAGGCTGCCCATGGACTCAAAGAAGAGAGAGCGGCTCGAATCCCATGGTTGGAAGGTGGGCTCCGCCGAGGAGCTCCTCGGCCTCACTGCGGACGAGAGCGCCTACATCGACCTGCGGTGGAAGCTCAGCGATGCCGTCCGCCGGCTGCGTAAAGAGCGGAGTTTGACCCAGATGCAACTAGCCGAGCGGCTGCAATCCAGCCAAAGCCGCATCGCGAAAGCGGAGGCCGCCGACGAATCGGTCTCCTTGGATCTCTTGATTCGGACCCTCCTCGCGCTCGGAGCTTCCGACCGCGACCTGGCCGAAGTGATCGCAGGGGAGCGAGCGGCGTAAAGTTCCAGCGAGGGATCGGGCGCTTCGCCCAAGCCTTCCCGCGATTCGAGGAGGTCGCCCGCCGTTCGGAACCCTCGGACCTCCGATTCCAGGAAGCCATCCACCATTTCGCGGAGACCGTCCGCCGATTCGCAGAAGCCGTACCCCGATAGAGATTTACGGTCCGCAGAACGGAGGATTCAATCCGCCGTTCTGCAGAAGGCTCCCGCTAGTCCGCACAAGCCATCCGCGAATTCGCGGAAGCCCTCCGCGATTTTGCAGATGCCGTCCGCGAATTCGCGGAAGCCGTCTGCGAATTTGCAGGTGCCTTCCGCGAATCCGCAGATGCCTTCCGCGAATCCGCAGATGCCGTCCGCGAATCCGCAGATGCCACCTGCAAAATTCCACAGCGCCCGCCCGCAGCCGCAGCACCCGCCACCCAAGCCCCACAAGCCCGACCCTTCGCCCACCACCGCGCCGAACGCAGCGTCCCTTCCCCCGGGGAGCCGAGGAAGTTTGGCGCCGGGGGAAGGTTGGGATGGGGGCAGTTCGGTGTGCCGGGGCGGGAGTGCTGCGGGAGGATGAATTCAGGAGAGCGCAGAGGCCGTCCGCGATGAGGCATCAACCTGGAAGAAGGGGTGGGCCAACGGGAGGCCTTGCCCGCTGCGTTTGGCACACGGCGGACAGGGCCCATAGCGTTTCAAATCCGAGCCTCTAGCTGAATCTGACTAGTTGTGCGGCACCGAAGGGGCGACGTAGTTATTTGCCTGGATGAGAAGAGTCTCGAGATCTAAGTTCTTCGAGACCAAGTTGCCAGGCGCTCCCGAATTTCCATTGGGCCCACCGGTGCCCGAAGGACCGCCGGGGCCCGGAGAACCTGGATCGCCGCCTCCGCAAAAACCCTCGCCATTCCCTCCGTCGCCACCAGGACCGCCTGTTCCCCCGGGACCGGCTATCCCGCCTTTTCCCCCGATTCCTGCAGCGGCCAGAAAGGTATAGTTGGCCTCCGGGATCGGTTTGTTGCCAATGTTGAATAAATGGAGGCGGCCACCATGCCCACCCGCACCGCCTTTTCCGCCATCGCCGCCGCGGCCCCCTTGAGAACCCGTGCCGCCGGGCTGACCTCCTCGGTTGCACCCGATACCACTACTGGCATCCTGGCCTTTTCCGCCCTTCTGCCCTGTCACTCCACTGTTACCAGCACCTCCATCTCCTCCTTCTTGGCCGCTAAGGTCAAAATGAATAATTCCCTGAATGCCCTGCACTACGTGGATGGAGACGATCCCGCCTTCATCGCCGTCGTTACCCGGCTGACCAGGCATGCCTGTACCGCCGGTGGCTGGTGGTCCGGGTTGTGCTTTCTTCGTTGCGGCAGAAGTTCCAAAGGGCTTGTCTGGAAAGGCTATGATCTGCCCGTCTTCTGAGACCAGGGTGTTGACGAAGATGACGAGATCAGATCCGCCGGTGATAAGGCGAGCCTTGTTCTTAAGGACTAGTTTGTCGAGGGCAAGGAAAGCGGAGCCGGAACGGCTGTACTCCGGCGAGCCGAGTATCGTGTCGTTACCATCGAGAACTAGAGTGCCTCCCGCCTTGAGCCTGGTATTGAAATCCTGCGAATTGAGGGGGACTGTGATGGGGGCTTTGGCCTGAATTGGGATCATATCTATCGATACCGGAAAGCCTGCGAATTCGGTTGCAGGAGTCTGCGCTCCCAGCGGTCCCGCGAAGGTGACTGATAAGAGCACGTTGAGAAGATATTGCAGTCGCACGGTTGTCTCCATTCAGTTAGTTACTATTTATAGTGTGTTGCTCAAGGTGGCCATCCGCGCCGGGTAGGCTGGGAGCCCCCGATGATCCCGATTTTCCTGCGCTTCCTGGTGGTGTGGGTATTGGTGACGGACAGCCTTCCGCTGGATTGCCCGGAGGTCCAGGAGCACCTCCAGCACCTCCGGCACCTCCTGGTCCAGGATTGCCCGGACCTCCGCCAGGGGCATAAAACTGAAATTCCTGAGGATGATCCATCAGGTTCACACCCGGGCCGAGGAAAAGGCTTAGCACGCCGCCGTTACCGCCTGGTCCGGCATTTCCCCCCGGGCCTCCAGCACTTCCGGTGGATCCTGGAGAGCCGAACCTGGGTAGTTGATCGCAAACAAAAGGGCCGGCAATAGTAGTGTCGAATGGGCCGTGGATTATGAGTTGGTGAGAGCTTCCACTGGGGCCACGAACGGTACTTTGTTCCCCTGGCAATCCTGGAATCCCTTTGCCTCCATCACCGCCAGCGAGACCTGGGAGGTTTATTATCAATACGCCCTCAACGGAGTCCAGGAGGAAGATGTCGACCCGTCCTCCGTCAGAGCCTCTCATGCCACCTTTACTAGTTTGACCTGAAGGGAGGCGCGGCGAACCGGAGAAGGAGATTACGGACCCATTTTCGGATCTGAGCCTCCTTGTGGCGATGATCAGATTTCTTCCTCTCGTGACAATTCGAGCATTTTTGATTGTCAATTCGCCAGCCACGATGCGAGCGGGTTCTTGGTCACCGGGGCTTGGTGGATTCAAATAGATGTCGGAAGTGATGACTATCTTACTGGTAAGCGTTGAAAGGGTCTTGGCTGAAAAGTCGGCCGCCTGAGCCTGATAGGAAAAGCATGAGGAGACCAATGCTAGGACTGCTAACGCTAGAACTGTGCTTCTGTTTGGCCAGTTCATCCTATTTTCTCCGAATTGTGGTAGGGACCCGCTTTGAGCGCGGACTCACTTGGGCCAATTGCGTTGCCTTATGTTTGGACGTACACAGCGGGAGTTCTCCGTTTACCTATCCCCGCCCCCCATCCGCTAAACTCCCCAGCGGAGATCCAGAAATGTCTGACGTGACGGCGGGGCGCGAGCATTTGATCTCGGCGCTCGAAGCGGATTTGATCGGCCCGTACGACGGGGCGGAGGCGTTCTCGACCTCGACGGAGCGGCTGCGGATTCCTCCTTCGCGGTGGTACTTGACCGGGTTTCTGGCGGCTCTGGCGGCGCGGGAGGTTCCCGATCCTCCGGATGACGAGATGGGTGCAGGGAGCGATTCGGATTTGGAGGAAGTCGGTCCTCCAGATGCGGGGACTCGGCGCAAGCAGCTTCTTCCGGCTTCGATCGGCCTTTCGGTCCTTCTGCCGCGTGCGGTGCCCGGCGAGGTGGATGCCGTGCGCGCCACTGTGCGGTGGGCGGATTACGTTCGCGAGGAGGTCGCTTCGGAAGGGCCGGCGGGCGGAGAGGGTGCGCAGGCTGGGGAAGCCGAGGCCGTGGACTCAACCGGGGCGGGCTCCATCTCCGAGCCCTCGCCGACCCGGAGCGTCTGGTGCCGGGTGCCTCGGCAGCCGATCACCGTCGAGGTTCCTCTCGATCCGGCGTTGATCCGCTCGGGTCTTGAGCTTCCCGGCGCTCCGGGCGTTTGGTTGCGCGGCCGGCTGGCCGAGGCCGAAGGGCGGGGTCTGCCGAGCGGTACGCGCGCGCTCTCCCTCTTCGTCGTCAACCAGCGCGGCTTGGGCGAGCCGCGGGACGCCGACGAGCGGTTCATGTTCCAGGTCGGCTTGGAGATCGAACATCCCCTGGGTTTCGTGCCGCGGCCGAATGCGCGGGGTGAGGATTCGAGCGATCCGGACGAGCAGATCGCCGATCTGCAATTCCGTGGGCGCGCCGAATGGGCGGTCGGCCATGGCGTTGCCGCTTGTCCGCTCGATCTGCCGCTCGATTTGCCGCTCGATTTGCCATCCGATCGATCGCCCGGTCCGCCGGGGGCCGAAGCCGAACCCGCAGCCCCCGCGCGCCGGGTCGCCACCACCTGGCTGCCGTGCGCCGAAGTGCGGCGGGTCGTACCGCATGAGGTGGCGGGCCTCGCGATCGAGATGGAAACACTCGCCGCGCTTGCCGCGGGGGACGATCCGGCGGCACTGCTGGCGGCCCTCGCTCCTCTCCCCGCCGCCTACGGCGCGTGGATCGAAAAGCAGGGAAAGATCCCTCTCGATTCCGACTCCCGCCGGGCCACCCGCGACCGGCTGCTCGCCGACGCGCGGCGGGCGCAGGAGCGGATCGTGGCGGGGATCGATCTCTTGGCGAAAGACGCGGAAGTGCGCGAGGCGTTCAAGTTCGCCAACCTCGCGATGGCCCGGCAGGCGCGGCAGAAGCGGCCGGACCAGGCGCCCGGGTGGCGGTTGTTCCAGCTCGCGTTCGTTCTTCTCAATTTGCCGGGGTTGGCCGACGGGGCGCATCCCGATCGGGAGATCGTCGAGCTGATCTACTTTCCCACCGGCGGCGGCAAGACCGAGGCGTATCTGGGCGTCATCGCGACCACCCTCGCGCTCCGCCGGCTGCGCGGGCGGGGGCGGCCGGATGGCGGAGAGGGGGTCGCCGTTCTCCTGCGCTATACCCTGCGCCTGCTCACCCTCGACCAGCTGGCTCGCGCCGCGACGCTCATCTGTGCGCTGGAGCTGCTCCGCCGGGAGCAGGCCGACCGGCTGGGCGGCGCGCGCTTCGCGATCGGACTCTGGGTCGGGCGGAGCGCCACGGCGAACACGCTCCAAGAGGCGAGCGTGCGCATCCAGGAGTTCAAAAACCGGCGCGACGCTTCGGCCTCCTCCCCCTATCCTCTGGTCCACTGCCCCTGGTGCAACGCGGCGATCGAGCGCGACGGCATGCGCCTGCGGCCCGATCCGAAAAAGCCGTCCGAGGTGGTCGTCCACTGCCAGAACGACGGCTGCGCGTTTCACTCCGACGAGAGCCCGGACGGCCTGCCGGTCCTGTTCGTGGACGAGCAGATCTATCGCGAGCTGCCGGCGTTTCTGGTCGCGACCGTGGACAAGCTCGCGATGCTCCCCTTGCGTGGGGAGACCGGCATGCTATTCGGCCGGGTGCGCGGGCGGGAGGGCCATGGGCGGGGCTTTTACGGTCCGCTCGACGGCGGGGCGCCCCCGGGCGGGCGGCCGCTGCCCGACGGCCTGTTGCCGCCGGAGCTGATCGTCCAAGACGAGTTGCACCTGATCTCCGGGCCGCTCGGCACCATGGCCGGCCTGTATGAGACGGTGATCGAGGCGCTCTGCCGCCATCCGGGGGAGGCGGGCGCGCCCGGCCCACTGCCGAAGATCCTCGCCGCCACCGCCACGGTGCGCCAGGCGGCGGCGCAGACCCGCGCCCTGTTCGGCCGGACGGTGCCCCCCGCGGTCTTTCCGCCGCCGGGGGTGGACGACGGCGAGACCTTCTTTGCCGGCGTCGATCGCCGGAGCCCCGGCCGGCTGTATCTCGGCATCGCGGCCCCCGGGCGGGCGATGAAGGCGCTTCTGCTGCGCGTCTACGTCGGCCTGCTCGCGGCGGCGAACCTGGTGTGGGACGAGGCGGGGCGCGGGCCGTCCGAGCCAAAGCCGGATCGAACGTTGGACCCCAAGGCGGCGCGCAAGACCGCGGACGCCTACATGACCCTGGTCGGCTACTTCAACAGCCTGCGCGAGCTGGGCGGCATGCGCCGGCTGGTCGAAGACGAGGTGGTGAGGCGCTGCCCGATCCAGCCGGACCGCCGGCCGGAGGGGGCGGACGCGCGGCGCTGGTTTCGCGCCCGGCGGATAGAGGGCGAGCCGGTCGAGCTGACCAGCCGCGAAGCGACCGCGCGGATCGCCGAGACCAAGGCGCGGCTTGGGTTGCCCCACAGCGAGAGCCAGCATGTCGACGTGCTGCTCGCCTCGAACATGATCTCGGTCGGGGTCGATATCTCGCGTCTGGGATTGATGGTCGTCGCCGGTCAGCCGAAAACCACCGCCGAGTACATCCAGGCGACCAGCCGCGTCGGCCGCGAGCCGGAGGAGCGGCCGGGGCTGGTGGTCACCTGTTACAACGTCTTCAAGCCGCGCGACCGGTCGCATTACGAGCATTTCCTCGGTTACCACGGCAGCTTCTATCGCGACGTCGAGGCGTCGAGCCTCACGCCGTTCTCCGGCCCGGCGCTCGAACGGGGGCTCGCCGGAGCGCTGGTCGGTCTCTCGCGGCTCGGCGATCCGAGGTGGACGCCGGGCTTTGCCGCCGGGGTGGAGATCCTGCGCGACCGCGAGCCGGGCGAGGCGGCGGTGCGCGCTCTGGCCGAACGGGCGCGGCGGCACCGGCCGCTCGACCCGGATTCTGAGGCGGCGCTCGGGGCGGAGGTCGCCCGGCTCGCCACCGCCCTGCTCGACGATTGGCAGACGCTCGCGCGCGAGGCCGCGGAAGGGGCCGGCGGGCGGCGCTATTCGCCGTTCGACCTCGACCGGCGGGGCGGCAAGGCGCTGCTCTTCCAGGTGCTCGATTCCGACCGGCCGGAGGCGGGTACGCGCGACGCCCGGTTCGCCGCGCCGACGTCGATGCGCGACGTCGAATCGACCGTCCACCTCTGGCTCCAGCGCCAGCCGCTCGGCGGGTACAAACCGTGAGGCGCCCGGCTCGTCCCGCCACGGCCGGCGCCGCGACCCCCAAACAGGCGGGGGAGATCCGCCGCAGCCAGATCGTCGGCACCTACGGCCCGGGCGCGTTGGTCGATCTGCTCCTCCACGCGGTGGTGATCGGCGGCCTCGACTTCTGGATCTACCCCAACGACGGCCGGTCGCTGCGCCGCGCGACGATCCAAGAGCCGCGCCTGCGCGAGGCGCTCGCCGGGCAGCTCTCCCGGCTGGATCCTCCCGTCGTGCTGTCGACCTCGGCGCCGTTCCGTCTCCCCCCGGCGGGCGACGCCAAGGCGCCGGGGCCGTGGAACGGCGTGCAGGCGTTGGAGATGCCCGACTGGTTCGTCTGCCAGAAACCGGCCTGTCGGGCGCTGGTGAAGAAGAACGGCCTGACGGTCAAAAAGCAGCGCTACGTCCACGAATGCGCCGACGGAACGGCGAGCGCCACGGTGCCGGTGCGATTCGTCGCCGCTTGCCGCAACGGCCACCTGGAAGACTTCCCCTGGGTGCGCTTTGCCCATCGCGAGGCACCGCCCTGCGGGGCACCGCGGCTGCGCCTTTTGGAAGGGGCTTCGGGCGACTTTTCCGAGGTCCGGGTGGTGTGCGAAGCCTGCGGCGCGAGCCAGGCGCTCTCGCGCGCCGGGATCGCCGATCTGCCTTTACATTGCAACGGTCGCCGGCCGTGGCTCGGGCGGGATGGCGGGGAGCGCTGCGATCAGAGCCTGCGGCTGCTCGTCCGCACGGCCTCGAACGCCTATTTTCCTCAGGTGGTGAGCGCCCTCACCCTCCCGAGCGGCACGCCGGAGCGCGAGCTGGCCGACCGGGTGCGCGAGGTGTGGGACGTGCTCGAAGGGGCGACGCCGGAGACCCTGCCGGTCTTTCGCCGGATCGGGAAAGTCGAGGCGGCGCTCAGCGGCTGGAGCGACGCGCAGGTGCTCGCCGCGATCGAGGCGATCGGTCGCAACGAGCCGGAGCGGATCGAGCCACTGCGCACGGCGGAATTTCGCCAACTGCGCACGGCGCCTCCCGAGCGACCGGGAGAGATCGCGCCGCCCACCGCGGACTTCTTCGCCCGCGGGCTCGCAGCGACCGCGGGGCTCCCCGCCGGGATCTCCCGGGTGGTGCTGATCCACAAGCTGCGCGAGGTGCGCGCCCAGATCAGCTTCTCGCGTCTGGAAGGTCTGTCGCCCGATCTGCAGGGCGAGTTCGATCTCGGGGTTCAATCGCAGCGCCTCGGCCTGCTCACCGACTGGCTGCCGGCGAGCGAAATCCGCGGCGAAGGAGTGTTTCTAGAACTCGACGAGCAGGCGGTTCAAGATTGGGAAACGCGGCCCGAGGTCGAGGGCCGCGACCAACAGCTCCACCAAGCCTATCAATCGTGGGCGCGCAGCGTGCCGAGCGCGCCCCCCTATCCCGGCGCGCGCTACTATCTGCTCCATTCCCTCGCCCACCTGTTGATCTCCGCGATCTCCCTCCACTGCGGCTACCCCTCCGCGGCGCTGCGCGAGCGGATCTACTGCGCCGCCCACACCGACGATCTCCCAATGGCCGCGATCCTCCTCTCCACCGGTTCGACCGGAGCCGAAGGAACCCTAGGAGGCCTGGTCGAAGAAGGCCGCCACCTCGCCCGCCACCTCACGAGAGCCCTCGAAATGGCCGCCCTCTGCTCCAACGACCCCGTCTGCGGCGCCCACGATCCCGCAGACGATCCGGCAGAGCGCTACCTCGAAGGAGCAGCCTGCCACGGCTGCCTGTTCATCGCCGAACCCTCGTGCGAGCGATTCAATCTGTATTTGGATCGGGCGTTGGTGGTGCCGACGTTGGGGCAGGCGGTGGGGGTGGCGTTTTTTGGGGGTGGGGTGGTCCGTGAATAGAGCGGAGGGCTCCGCAGGCGCGGACTTTGCCGAGGCCTTGGAAGCCCCCTACCGCCGAACCTCCCCCAAAATCTTCCCCACCAAGGCCTCCGCCGCGCACCGGTGCCCGCGGGCGTTCGGGTGGAAGTTGTCCACCTCGATCGGCTCCTCGGAGGCGTCGCGGCAGGCTTGGAACGGGTCGATCAGGTCGAGATAGTGGAAGTGGTGCTGGTCGGCCAGGTTTTTTGCGTAGGCGTGCTGGTCGCCGAGCGGGTAGGCGCGGAAATCTTTGGTGAAGCGGGGAAAGACGGCGACGAGGACTTGAAAATGGTTTTGTTGGGCCAGGTCGTCGAGCACGCCAAAGTATTCGGCCACGCGGTCGGTGGAGACGTCGGCGAGGAACTGCTCGACCCGCTTGGGGTCGGCTAGGCCGTGGTGGGGCGGGAAGACCCGGTAGCGGAAGAAGCGGTAGAGGGCGCTGTTGACCAGGATGGGGTTGGTGCGGGCGCTCGATACTCCGCCGTGGTGTTGCTCTTCTTCGAGCAGGGTTTTGTAGATGTCGCCGTCGATGTGCTCGCGGGAGGAGAGAGAGTAGGACAGCAGCACCAGGTCGGGGTTGTATTGCAGGCCCTTCTCGCGCAGCGTTTCGACCTCTTGTTGGGTGTTATAGCCGGAGACCGCCAGGCTGATCACCTCCGCTTTGACGCCCTTGGCTTTCAGCAGCTCAGCTAGGATCGACGGGAAGGTGTCCTCGAAGCGGTCGACCTTCAGGCCCGCCGCGATGCTGTCGCCGATCACTACGATCCGATAGACACCGGGGGGCTTGGCCACTTCGTGGTCGACGTCGCGAAAGCCGAGCCGGTTGCTTGCGCCGAGGTAGTCGTAAAACGCCAGTTGTCCCTCGGCGTTTGGCGGGTTCGCCGGGTTCGCCGGGTTCGCTGGATTCTTCGCGGGGGGGCCGGGTTTCGACCCGTCGCCGCGGTAGTCGACCGGCGCGGGCTCGTAGCCGATCTTGGGGTTCCTCGCCAGGCGAAACCGGCCGCGCTCGATCGGGTAGATCTTGGGGGCGGCGCCCACCAAGCGCAGCATCAGCTCGGCCGCGAGCAGCGAGATCGCGAGGGCGACGAACGTCAGGGCTAGTTTTTTGAGCATCGGCAGCCTTCAGGAGGGAAACGTGTAGGTGACGCCCGGATAGAGGTGGTTGATCGCGAAGCGGATGATCGGAGTAAAAAGCGGACTAAAGATCTGCCACGCCACCATCATGCCGACGAGCGCGAGCTGGGGCTGGTGGAGAAAATCGAGGTAGGTTTCCGCCATCTTGTCCGACATGAACAGCGGCGGGAGGGCGCTGCCGTCGAGCGGCGGCAGGGGGAGCAGGTTGAACACGAACAGCAGGATGTTGAGGGTGAAAAAAATTGACAGCGGCACGGCGAACGCCCCGGCCAGGCTCCCTTGGACGGCGGCTTCGGTCAGCCGGTCGTAGGTCACCTGTTCGGGTACGGCAAAAATCCCCTGGAGGTAACCGATCCGGATCGCGGCGCCGGAAAGCAGGACGAGCAGCAGGTTCGCCGCGGGTCCGGCGGCCGCCATGACCGCGGCGCGGCGGTGGTGGCTCGCGGCCCAGTGGGGATCGTACGGAGCGGAGGCCCAGCCGATCAGCGACTGACCCTTGGAAAGGACCAGCGAGACCAGCGGGGCCACCACCATGCCGAACGGCGCACGGCGGATGTGGGGCCACGGGTTCAAGCTCACCTGGCCGCCGTGGTAGGCCGTGGGATCGCCCATCCAGTACGCGGCAAGAGCATGTCCCGCTTCGTGCAAAGTGGTCGAAAAAAGGAAAACCACGAACCAAGTGAGGCCGAGAATGAGTTGATCGGAGGTCATGGCGGGGAGATGGTAGTCGAAACCCAAACGGCCGGCTCTGGGCGGATTCGATTTCGACTATCCTTACCGGAGGCCATCCGAAGGAACTTTCCGAGCATACGAATGGGCAGAGACCGCAGAAAATACCGCCGCGTCGCGGCGGGAGTCAGAGTTTTGTACTCCGGCGTTCAGGTGGAACGGGCGACCCGGGAGTACCTGGACGGTATCGCTCGCGATCTGTCGATCGGCGGTCTGTTCCTGGAGACCCGCCGGCCACTGCCCAAGGGCACACTTGTCGATCTCGATTTCTTCGTCGAAGCGGACGAGCGGGGAGAGCCGGTCCACGCCCGCGCGGTTGTGCGCTGGGCCCGGCGCTGGTTCCGGCCGCGGGGCATGGGGCTCGAATTTATCGACGTCGAAGGTCTGGGCCAGACCCGCCTCGAGAGCTGGATCGAGAGCGTCCTGGTCTAGGGGCGGCCCCAGGCCCTACTGTGACATTCCCGCGGTCTTTACCGCTGTGAGCAGCGCGGCGATCTCGTCGGGGCGCGCGGGGCGCCAAAGCCCGCGGGCGCGGCGCTTGTCCAGGGCTCCCTGGGTATAGCGGATCGAGGTGACGTGGCGCCCTTCGCGGTTGAACACGTGGGCGCGGCCTTTTTCGCCCAGGACCACCAGAGTGTCGCGTTGGACGTCGGCCAGCACTTCGTGCGCCGACGCGCGGGCGAGGTCGGCGAGCGCCATGCCGGTCGGGCGATCTCCTTCCGCGCGGCGAATCTCGGCGTGCTGGGTCCGCCGGTCCTGGCCGCGGCGGTCTTTTTCGAGGCGATGGGCAAGGCCGTCCAAGATCCCTTGAAGGCGGCGCGGCGCCAGCTCCAGGGCGCGCGCCGGGGCCGATCCGTTGCCCGCGCCGGGTTTGCCGCCCGGCCGGCGGGCCGGCGGAGGGGCATCCAAGCTGCGCTCGACGCTCGCCAAGGAGGTCTGCGCCCAGCGGACGGCGTCGAGCCAGGGGATGTTGCCCAGCCGATCGTAAAGCGCTTCGAGCGGCCCGCCGCCGGGCGCCGTGCCGAGGACGTTCAGGACCAGGCTGCGGCGGCCTCTCTTCGCCCGGACCGACAGGATCTGAAACGCGACCGCGAACGGCACCGCGACGCCGGAATCCGCTCGGACCCGGAACCAGCCGGCGGTTACCTGGCCGAGCAGGCGGAAGCCGTCCTCCCGTTTCTGGAACGGCGCCACGAGAGCGGCGCAGAGGTCCGCTTCGCCGAGGGTGAGTGCCACCAGACCGGGCGTGTCCTTGAACAGCGTTTCGACCCGCGGATCGCGCCGTTCCAGGAGCAACTGGCCGAAATCGAGGTAGCGGGGCACGCCCGTCGGGCCGTAGCCGGCGAACACCTGGCGCGGCTCGGGCGCCGCGGCGTGGACGCAATCGGGCGAGCTGCAGCGCAGGCAGAACGCCCGGCCCGGCCGGAAGACGCTTCTTTCGCGCACGAGATCGCCGAGTGCGTCGTCGAGCGCCTCGTCGGCGGCCCGGATCGCCGGCTCCAGCCGGCCGTCGCGCAGGTCGGAGGGGATGCGCAGGGCGACCGCGAGGCTTTCGCCGCGCCCGGCGATCAGATGGCCGCCCGGGTGGCGGGCGATCCGTGCTTCGGCCTCGGCGGCGAGCAGGCGGAGCGCCTGGCGCAGCCGCTCGGAAACGGGCTCAGGCGTCGGGTTGGGTTTCGGCGGAGGGGAGGCGGGGGGATGCACGGGATGAGTCTCTTCTCGTGGCGCATTCCAAGGCGCCGGGGGCGAAGTCTATTCCCAGCCCCGTCCTTGCCTCGCGCCTCCCGCTCTGGGATCATCGCGCCCCGGTCCCACTTCCGAGGAGGAAAATCCCATGACCACCGACCGATCGATCCGAATCTCCCGCCGGCTGCCGGCCGCGGCCCTGCTTTTGACCTCACTTCTCGCCCCGGTCGCCGCCCGGGCCGGATTCCACTTTCAATCGACGACCACGATCGAATCGCCGCGCGGGCCGCAGAAGACGGTGGTCGAAGCCTGGGCCGACGGCGACAAGGGCCGGGTCGATTTCAAAGAGAGCGCGAACCCGATCGCCGGGGCGGGCACCTACATGTTGACCCGCGACGGCGGCCGAACGATCCTGCTGGTCGACCCGGAGGAGAAGGCGTACGGCGAGATGAACCTCGACGCGATGCTCGGCTCGATCGGCGCCGTGATGGGCGGCCTGGGGCCGCTGCTCAAGATCGAGATCTCCAGCCCCAAGGTCGAGACGCTGCTCGATGAGGCGGGGCCGACGATGCTCGGCCAGCCGACCCGGCATCTCAAGTTCCGCACCGCCTACCAGATGAAGGTCAAAGTCTTTGGCATGGGCAAGGCAAACGACGTGCTGACCGAAGAGGAGTTCTGGGTCACCGACCGTCTGCTCGACAAATCGTTCGGCCTGTGGCTGCGGACCGGCAAGCCGAAGACCGGCAACGCCGACCTCGACCGTCTGATCGCCGCCGAGACCGAAAAGCTCAAGGGCGTGCCGCTCAAGTCGATCACCGTCACCACGACCTCGCAGGGCGGCAAGGTGCAGAAGACCCAGAGCACGATGGAGGTGACGGCGCTCGACAGTTTCGCCAAGGCGCCCGTCTCGTTCGAGGTGCCGGCGGGCTACAAAGAGCGCGAGATGATGCCCCAGATCGGCCAGACCCCTGGGGAGGGGCGGTGAGCGAACCCGAATCGCGGCCGACCCTCGGCCCGATCGTTCCGCTCGCGAGTCGCGAGATCTTCACCGGCCGGACCGTGCATTTAAAGATCGACACCGTCCGAATGCCGAACGGCGTCGAGGTCGATCTCGAACGGGTCTACCACGTGGGCGCTGCGGCGATCGTGCCGGTGACCGCCGAGGGCGACGTCCTTCTGGTCCGCCAGGCACGCTGGGCGACGGGAGGCTGGCTGCTCGAAATCCCGGCCGGCAAGCTCGACCGGACGGCGGAAGGAACCGAGGCGCCGGAGATCTGCGCGGCGCGCGAGCTGGAAGAAGAGACGGGCCACACCGCCGGCCGCCTCGAACCGCTCGGCTGGATCTGGGCCACCCCGGGCTTTGCCGACGAGAAGGTCTGGCTTTACCTCGCGACCGATCTGACCCCGACCCGGCAGACGCTCGAAGCCGACGAGGTGCTCTACGTCGAGCGCCTGCCGCTTGAAGACGCGATCGAACAGGCGCTCTCGGGCGAAATCCCGGACTCGAAGACCGTTTGCGGCGTCCTGCGGGCGGCGGCAAAGTTAGGGAAACTGGGGCGGCTGGGGTAACCCCCAGATCCCTCGCTCTCGCTCGGGATGACGAGACCCTGAGGGACACCTACCTCGGTACCGCGTACCCGGCCATCGGGCTCGCGAAGCCGCGGGCCCCCGGGCGTTCGAGGATCTCTTCCGTCTCCAAGATCCGGTGGCGCTCGACGCGCTCTTCGCCGTCCGGCAAAAATTCGACGATCCCCTGGCGGCGTAGCTTGTAGCGGTCGGCGCTGGAGAAGTGGACGACGAAGCTTTTGCGGGTCCTCTTCGGATCGGCGACCGCGGAGCCGCCGTGGAGCAGCGAGGAGTGCCAGAGCAGAACTTCCCCGCGCGGGCAGACGAGCGTCTCGGGTTCAAGGCCCGCGGCGGCGCATTGGCGGCGGTCGTGCTCGGCCATCGCTTCCGCTTCAGCGGGACCGTAGCGGCTCTGGTCGAACAGAAACTCTCCCGGCGCGAACTGGTAGTAGGGGAGCCGGTGCGATCCGGGCATGTAGAACAGCGGGCCGCTGTCGGGATGGATGTCTTCCAGAGCGATCCAGGCGGCGATCAGGTGGCTCGGCGGCTGGGTCTGGACGAACACCGGATCGCGGTGGAGCGCCTGCTGGCTGCCCCATTCGAAATAGAGCGATTGGGTGGCGACGGCGGGGCGACCGAGCGCCAGTTCGACGCGCCGGAAGATGGCGGGGTGCAGGTAGAGATCGAGGGCTGCCGCCGAGTGCGAATGGAGGTCGGCGATGCGGTAGCTCGGCCGGCGGTCGCGGCCCAGGTCCGCTTCGGCAAAGCTGCGCAGCGGGCCGCTCCAGGCGTACGCGAGGTCGGCCGGCCGTTCGCGCCAGGCCCGGTCGACGTCCTGGCCGATTTCGGCGGCCGGGGCCGTGAGGTCGCCGAGAGAAAACGTAAGATAGCCGCGGCGGATGAATTGTTCGAGCTGCGCCGCCTCGTCGTCGGCGACCGTGCCGCTCGCGTGCATTCCTTCGAGGCGCGCCAACGCATCCGGCCGGTCGACCCACAGATCGCTCGCGAGCTGACCGTCGGCCGAAAGCGGCCCCGCGGGTTCGGGTTCAGAACCGCCGAGCCACCGGCGAAAAAGGCTTTTCATTTTCTTCCGCCCTTCGAGTCCTTGGCGACCAATCTCAACACCTTTCCTTCGAACGTTCCCAGCCAGATCTCACCGTCGCGGTCTTCGCCGAAAGTCACGACGCTCATGGCGAGGTCGGAGAGCTGCCGCACGTCGAAGCCGTCTTTCCCGCGCTTTGCCGCCCAGACCCGGCCGGAGCAATAGTCGGCGAACAGGTAGCTGCCGACCAGGCTGGGAATTTGCCGGCCGCGATAAACATAGCCGCCGGTCACCGAGCAATTACCATCCTCGTGGGGGTATTCGAGCACCGGCAGAGTCAGCTCCTTGGCGTTGCAGGCGGGGGTGTCGGCTTCGCACTTGTCATCCGCGAAGCAGAGCGTTCCCTCCATCGGCTTCCAGCCGTAGTTGCGGCCGGGGGGCGTGGCCTTGGCCTGGAAGTCGATCTCCTCCATCCGGTTCTGGCCGACGTCGCCGATCCAGAGATCGCCGGTCGCCCGGTCGAAGCTGAAGCGCCATGGGTTGCGCAGACCGATCGCCCACGCTTCGTCGGGGAGCGGGTTGCTCCCGAGGAACGGATTGTCGGGCGGAATCGCATAGGGCCGGTTGCCGGTCGGGTGATCGACGTCGATCCGCAGCATCTTGCCGAGCAGGTTCACGGGCCGCTGAGCGTTGCAGCTCGGATCGCCGGCCGAGCCGCCGTCGCCCATGCCGATGTAGAGGTAACCGTCGGGGCCGAACTGGAGCTGGCCGCCGTTGTGGTTGCTGTACGGTTGGTCGATCCAGAGCAGCCGGGTGGCGGAGCCCGGATCGGCGAGGTCCGGATTTTCGCCCGAGCGACGGTAGCGGGCGATCACCGTGTCGCCCTCGGTGTCGGTGTAGTTGACGAAGAACAGCCCGTTTTCGGCGTAGCGGGGATGAAACGCCATCGACAGCAGGCCCCCTTCGCCTTCTTCCGTGATCTTGCTCGTCAAATCGAGAAAGTTGCCGGGCAGCAGCTTGCCGTTCTTGAGAATGCGGATCGCGCCGTTCCTCTGGACGACGAACAGGCGGTCGTCGCCGGGCGGCGATACGAAGTAGATCGGGATCGAGGGGAGGCGGAGTACCTCCTCAAGCGCCACCCCGGCGACCGGCCCGGAAATGGAAAACGATGTGGCGCTTGGGCTTCGGTCTCCGCCGCGCGGAAGGCGCAGGCGGCGGTTGGAAAGGGCGGGGTCAGCGGTGTCCGCGGGGTGGCCGCACGCCGCGAGAGCGGTGACAGCCAGGACGAAAGCCGCGGTGCGCGCAAGGATTCGCAGCGAAATTTGGCCGGACCTTCGGGACGCGTCTACCATTGTAGGGTAGCGAGCCTATCGCAGAGAGACTTGAGAGCCATGGCGACGATGATTCGAATCGATGACCGGCTGGAGATTCCAGAGACCGAGCTGGCGTTTGCGACCGCGCGCTCCGGCGGGCCGGGAGGGCAGAACGTCAACAAGGTGGAGACGCGGGTCCTGCTCCGCTTCGACGTCCTGGGATCTGCGACGCTGAGCCCCGAGCAGAAGGAGCGGCTGCAAGAGCGGCTGCCCACCCGGATCACCCGCGACGGCGTGTTCCACGTGATGGCCCAGCGCCACCGGACGCAGGGGCAGAACCGCGAGGCGGCGATCGCCCGCTTCGCCGAGCTGATCGCGGGCGCGCTCGCCGAAGAGACGCCGCGGGTGAAAACCCGGCCGTCGCGTGCGGCGAAGGTGCGCCGGGTGGACGAGAAGAAGCGACGTGGCCAGACCAAAAAAAACCGGGCACCGGGGGGCGGATGGGAGTGAGCTTCGAAGATCGATTTCCCCTTTCTGAGCGCGAAGCGCTCCGTCTCGCGGTCGCCGACCTCGAACGGCGGACGACGGCCGAGATCGTGCCGTTTATCGTGGCAAGAAGCGATCCGTACGCCAACGCCGACTGGAAGGGCGCGGCGCTCGGCGCCTTGGCTTCCGGTCTCGCGGCCGCCGCGCTCCATCGCGCGCTGGGGGTCTGGGGGCTCGATCCGCTGCTCTGGATCGCCCTGCCTCCCGCCCTGGGCGCCGCCTTGGGTTGGCTCGCGGCGCAGCTGCCGATCTTCGCCCGCGCCCTGGTGGGCAAAGAGCGGATCGACGAGCGGGTGCGCCGCCGGGCCGAGTCGGCGTTTCTTGCCGAGAACCTCACCGCGACCGCGAGCCGCGAGGGGCTGCTGCTGTTCGTTTCGCTGTTCGAGCGGCGGGTCCTGGTGCTGCCGGACATCGGGCTCCGTGCGCGAATCCCCACCTCGTCCTGGGACGGCGTCGCGGCCGGGATCGCCGAGCGGCTCAAGAGCCACGGTCCGGCCGCGGCGCTCGCTTTAGGGGTGGAGGATGTCGGCGAGGTGCTCCGCACGGCCGGATTGACGGTCGATTCGGCGGCCGACCGGACCTCCGACATGGCGCCGGTCTCGGCGGGCGGCAACGAGCTGGCCGACGAGTTGCGGGTGGAGGAGTCATGAGGCGCGTCGTATTCGGGGCCGCCGCACTCGCACTGCTCTTTTCTCTCCCGGCCAGGGCGGCGGTGCGTGACGTGCCGTTCCTGTCCGGTCGGGTGGTGGACGAGGCCGCGCTCCTCTCCCCCGAGGCGCGCACGGCGCTCGAAGGCAAGCTCGCCGCGTTGGAGAAAGACACCAAGGCGCAGGTCGCGGTACTCACCGTCGCGAGCCTGGACGGCGAGCCGATCGAAGATTTCTCTCACCGCGTGGCCGAAACCTGGAAGCTCGGCGACGTCAAGCGCGACGACGGCGTGCTGTTCCTGGTGGCGCGCGACGACCGCAAGATGCGCATCGAAGTGGGGTACGGCCTGGAGCCGACGCTTACCGACATCCGCACCCGGCGGATTCAAGACGACCTGGTCCGCCCGGCGTTTCGCTCCGGCGACTATGCCGGCGGCATCAAACTCGGGGTGGACGCGATCGGCGCCGAGCTGCGCGGCCAGGCGCCGCTCGATCCGCCGCCCGCGGCTTCGCCTTCCATGGGTCTGGCCGGGCAGCTGATCGTCGGCGGGATGCTGCTGGGGATCATGGGCGTATTCGGCGGGCTCGGACTCAAGACGCCGGGCTGCGCCTGTTGGGGGATCTACGCGATCCTCACACCGTTCGTCGCGATCCTGGGCGCCTTGGCGACCTCGGGTCCGGTGGCGGTCGGGGTCCTGCTGACGTGGCTGATCGGATTTCCGCTGATCCGCCTCTGGCTCCGCTTGACCGGCCGGGTGAAGAAGGCGCCGGCCGGCACGCTGCGCGGCTCCCGGGGAAGCCGGGGATGGAGTTGGAACTCCGGAAGCTCAAGCTCGTCGAGCGGCGGCTCGTCCTGGGGGTCCGATTCGTCGTCGGACAGCTTCTCGGGAGGCGGCGGCAGCTTCGGCGGGGGAGGTTCTTCGAGCAGTTGGTGAGGGTGGGTGAGGGCGCAGCGCGCCCTCACCGGTTCACGAGCCGTGCGAGGAATCTAGCGGCGTTCGCGGCGCTGCCGGTCGAAATCGTTCAGATCGAAGACGCGGCGGAACTCGACCGAGTTGACGATCGTCCGCACTACCGAGCGCAGACCGTGGCGGCGCATCGCCTCGACGTTTGAGAAGAAGCCGCGATCCGCGCGGATCTGGTCGTTGGTCCGCTTGAGCAGCACAACGTACAGGCGGCGAACCGTCTCCTCCGAATCGAGGCGGATGCGGCGCCGCTCGACCGAACGGGCGAGATCATCGGCGAATTGCTGCACTTCGCGATAGCCGCCGTTATAGATCTCTTCGACCCGATCGCCATCGCGGACCGGATCGAACTTCGCATCCAAGATCCCTTCGATCAGCGCACGGGTGACGAGTCGCGACTTCTCGCGCCGGGTCGAGGTCCCCACGTCCGGGCGTTCGTTGCGGTCCCCATGGTCGTTATCCTGGGCGCCGCGTCGGGCCTCCAGGGTGATGCGGCCATTGGTGAGCGAGCCGCGCATGTCGTAGCCGCTGCGAACCCGGAAACCGAGCTGGCCGGCCACGCCGTGCGCGTCGCCGTCGATCGCAACCTCGACCCAATTGCTGGCCGCGCGGAGGATCGATATATCTCGGCCGGCCTCAATGTTGAACGTCGCGGCGACCGGAACCTCTTCTCCTTCACTGTTGAACAGACCGGTTCCGACCAGCGTGAGGCGCAGCCGTTCTCCCGGCCAAACCTGCACCGCTTCGTTGTCGGGGGCTACCCCGAAGCGCTGTTCCCGGCCGTTGCCGAACGGATCGGCCCAGACCTGGATGGCGATGACTTTGGTGGCACCGGTTTCGACCGAGCGGGAATGGTCACGATCCCAAGAGCGCTCTCTGGCTCCCTGTCCGGCAACGGGCACCGCGATGGCGAAAGCCAGAGCGGCAACCGAGAAAAGGCGGGTCGTAAGGGTACTGGATTTGATGGTCATGGAAATCTCCTCGTTTACGGGTCAAACTCGAGCGGGTCACTGAACGCTTAGGACTTAGTGCAAGGTCGCGGCCAACCCTATTTCCCCGGGGAGCGAAAGGATCAAGGCGGAAAAAAGTTCCGATTCGTCCTCTCCAGGTGACAAATCCGGTCTTGATTGCAGCGGGCGCTTCGACGGATGATCCACCCCCTCATGACCCGCCGCGAAAAAGCCTCCCGCATTCAGTCGATCCTCGATCCGCTCTATCCCGAGATGGCGATTCCGCTCGATCACGTCGACCCGTTCACCCTGTTGGTGGCGGTCGTCCTTTCGGCGCAGACCACCGACAAGCTGGTGAACACGGTGACCCCCGAGCTGTTCGCCCGGGCACCCACCCCGGCCGCGATGGCGGCGCTGCCGGTCGAAGAGATCCAGCACCTGATTCGCCGGATCGGTCTCGCGCCAACCAAGGCGAAGAACCTGAAGCGCCTCTCCGAGTTCTTGAACGAGCGCCACGGCGGGGTCGTGCCGAGGACGTTTGAGGAGCTTGAGGCACTGCCCGGGGTGGGGCACAAAACCGCGTCGGTGGTGATGGATCAGGCGTTCGGCCTGCCGGCGTTCGCGGTCGACACCCACATCCACCGGCTGGCCGCGCGTTGGGGTCTTTCGGATGGCTCGAACGTCGTCAAGACCGAAGCGGACCTGAAGGCACTCTTCCCCAAAGAAAGCTGGGGAAGAGTCCACCTTCAGATCATCTATTTCGGCCGCGAACACTGCCCGGCGCTCTACCACGACCTGGCCGCCTGCCCGATCTGCTCCTGGGCGGCTTCGGCCAAGCGCAAGGCGGACGAGGCTAGCGCGCGTCGAAGTCGTCGAGCCTAAACGCCCGGCTGAATTCGGCGGACGTAACGATCGTCGCGACCACGTTTTGCAGGCCGGACTTGCGCATCTCCTTGACGTTGTTCCAAAAGCCCTCGTCCGACTCGATCTGGTCGGAGTTCCGGCGAAGCAGGGTGCGGTAGAGCCGGCGCACCGTCGCCTCCTCGTCGCTTGAGCCGCGCCGCGCAGCCTGGCGGGCGAGGTTGTCGGCGACCGATCGCACGCCGTCGTAGCCGCCATCGTAGACCTCGTCGACCCAGTCGCTGTCGCGGCGGGCGTCGAACGTGGTGTTCAAGATCCCCTCGATCAGCGCGCGGGTGACGGTGGTCGCCTTCTCCTGCCGGCTCGAATTTCTCCCGCCGTGAGAATCGCCGCCTTGACTTCCACCGCCGCCGTGGTCCCCCTGACCTCCCGAGCTGCGCTGGATCTGGAGCGTGATCCGGCCGTTCTGAAACCCGCCGCGCATCTCGTAGTCCTCGGTCACGCGGTAACCGATCTGCCCTGCGACGCCGTTGTCCCCGCGGCCGACCACGACATCGACCCAATCGCTGCCCCGGCCGACGATTTGAACGTCACCGGCCGCGACTTCAAACGACGCGTTGATCCGTACCTCTTTGCCTTTGCCGTCGATCAGCGCGGAGCCGATCAGGGTGAGGCGTAGGTGCTCGCCCGCCGTCACCGGCACCGCCTCGTTTTCGGGCGCCACGCCGTAGCGCGCCTCGCCGCCCGAACCCGCCGGGTCGGCGTAGACCTGGATCGCGATGACTTTCGTGGCGTGCGCGGCTGTCGGCAACGCAAGCGAACCGAGGGCGGCAAGCGCGGCGATCACGACCGCCGAGACCGCGGGGAATGCGCCGGAGCGCAAGAGAGAGCTTCGGTCAATTTTCATGGTGGTCTACTCCTCTTCCTCTTCTTCGACCTGAAGGACGATCCGGCCGGTGCGGATTTCGCCGCGCATCTCGTAGTCGTCGCCCACCCGATAGCCGATCTGCCCGGCGACTCCGCTCGCATTGCGCCGGATGGACACGTCGACCCAATTATCGCCGCGACCGATGATGTCGATGCTCGGCCCGGCCGCGACGTTGAAGGATGCCGGGATCTCGATCTCCTCGCCCGTGCCGTCGATCAGCCCGGTTCCCACCAGGGTGAGACGCAGCCGCTGACCGGCAGAGACGTCGACCGGCTCGTTTTCCGGGGCGACGCCATACAGGGTCGAGTCGTCATCGCCGTTGGCCTGGGCGTAGACCTGAATGGCGATGACCTTGGAAACTTCACCTTCTTGTGCGGTAGCGGGTACGGCGAACGCCAAAACTGTCAGCGCGGCGAGCGCGATCGCGGGGACCGCGAACGTTCGCGGGAAAGCGCGCGAGGAAACATTGCCAATCCAGCTCATTACTGAACTCCTCCTCAGAACCTCGGCCCAATACGGGCGAGGAAATTGTCTCACGCTTGCCGGAGTTGCAATCCTCCGGCCAACGTCTCGGTTTCTTCCACGCGGGCGATTTTCGGGGCGAACCGGAGGAAGGCGGGTCGAATCGCCCTCTCCAGAGGACGGATCGGCCTGCGTGAGTTCTTGCACCGGCCCCTACAGTCGGTGCTCGGCCAATCGGCCGTACAACCTCATGCAGCGTTCGGCGAGCGGCTCCAAGCGCTCCGGCAGATCGTCGCCTTTTGGCCGGTAGGGGGCGAAACCGGTCGAGCGTTCGACCTCCGCGTATTAGTGCTCGGCCCAAATGCCGTCGGTCGCCCGGCGGCCCGGCGGCCAGACGAGCATCGAGTCCTCGAATTCGATTCCCACCCGCTTGCACAGCGCGCCCAACGTCCGGCGCGGGTCGAGCAGTACGTCTTTCGCGTCGACGACCGGCGGCGCCGCGCCGAGCCGGGCGCGGATCCGCTCGAACAGCTCCACCTGCTGGGGCAGGCCGGTATCTTCGATCGTCGGATTCGGCGTCACCTTGGCGAGCGAGGCGAGCATCGCCCGCGGCTCGCGGATCAGAAAGCAGTTTTCGAGCTTCGAGAGCCAGCCGGCCGTGGTACCTGCGAGATCGCCCTGGTCGATCTCCGGCAGCAGGTGATGGGCCATGTGCTTCTGGTACCAGAGCGCCTTGCCCCCCGGCACCGGGCCGGTGAGCCAGGCGACGACCTTCCGCCAGTCGCTCTCGTGGTGGGCGATCACCTCGTCCCGGCCGGGATGGGGGAGGCCGGTCGCCTTCAGATAGTGGCTGTAGAGCGGTTCGTCGGTGACGTAGCTGTCGGAACGGCCCTCGAATGAGCGCATCATCGCGGTCGAGATGTTCCGGGGACCGGACCAGACCGCTAGCCGAACGGGCGAAGGAACAGGCATTCCAGGTAGGATATGCCACCTTGCCTACTCCTCCGCCCATCGCCCGTAAGTTGAAGAAAGTGCTGATCGCCAACCGCGGAGAAATCGCGGTGCGCGTGCTGCGGACGCTGCGCGAAATGGGCATCCGCTCCGCCGTCATCTACTCCGAGCCGGATCGCCAGAGCCTCCCCGTTCTGCTCGCCGACGAGGCGTATCCGATCGGCCCGGCTCCGTCGCGCGAGAGCTATCTGAAAGGGCAGGAGATCGTCGATCTCGCGAAGCGGATCGGCGCGGACGCGATCCATCCCGGCTACGGCTTTCTCTCCGAGCGCTCCGAATTCGCCCGGATGTGCCGCGAGGCGGGGGTGGTCTTCATCGGCCCGAGCCCAGAGGCGATGGACGCGATGGGCTCGAAGGTCGAAAGCCGGCGCCGGATGATCGATGCCGGCGTGCCGGTCGTCCCCGGCGGGCGCGATCCGCTCGCCGATGCGGCGGGTGCCGCGGAGTTCGCCGATTCGATCGGCTATCCGGTGATGATCAAAGCCTCGGCGGGCGGCGGCGGCAAGGGGATGCGCCGGGTCGATTCCGAGGCAGAGATCGCGGCGGCGTTTCGCGGCGCGAGCGCCGAGGCGTTGGCCAGCTTCGGCGACGGCGCGGTCTACATCGAAAAATTCATCGTCGATCCGCGCCACGTGGAAATCCAGGTAATGGGCGACCTGCACGGCCGCGTGGTCTCACTTGGCGAGCGCGAATGCTCGCTCCAGCGCCGGCACCAGAAGGTAGTCGAAGAGGCGCCCTCGCCGGTGGTCTCGCCCGACCTGCGCCGCCGGATGGGCGAGGCCGCCGTGCGGGCGGCCTCGGCGGTGGGTTACGCGAACGCCGGGACCTGCGAGTTTCTGCTCGACGCGGACGAGAACTTCTACTTCCTGGAGATGAACACCCGGCTTCAAGTGGAGCACCCGGTGACCGAGCTGGTGACCGGTCTGGACCTCGTCTACACCCAGATCCGGGTGGCAGAGGGCGAACCGCTCGGCCCCGAATTCGACGACGTCCAGCCGCGCGGCCACGCGATCGAGGTCCGGCTTTACGCCGAAGACCCGTTCCAGAAGTTCAAGCCCTCGCCGGGCAAAATCCACCTCCTCCGCTGGCCCGAAGGGCCGGGCATCCGCAACGACGCCGGGGTCTACGAAGGGGCGGAGGTGTCGATTCACTACGACCCGATGCTCGCGAAGCTGATCGTCTGGGCCGAGAACCGGCCGCGCGCGCTCGACCGGCTCTCCCGGGCGCTCGCGGAGCTGCGGATCGAAGGGATTCGCACGACGGCGCCGCTGTTCCGCGCGCTGCTCGCCGATCCTGATTTCCGCTCCGGCAATATGAACATCGGCATGTTGGACCGCAAACTCGCTTCGGGCGAGCTGCACGGCTTGGGCACCGAAGAATCGGGCGACCTGCCGCTGATCGCCGCCGCGATCCACCATTTCGAACGCGCCCAGCGCGCGACCGCCGTGCCGCGCACGACCGGCCGGCGGACGCTCTGGCGCGCGGCCGGGCGCCGCGACGCGCTCCGCCCGGGCGGCGGCCGGAAGGGTTGACGATGGATCTCTGGGTCAAGCTCGGGGAGCGGGAAGAGCGGGCACGGGTGCGCCGCGACGGCGACGGCGGGTACGAGGTGACGATCGGCGACGTCGTCCACAAGGTCGATGCCTCGGCCCTCGGCCGCGGCGCCTACAGCTTGCGCTTCGACGGCGTGCAGCGGGAGGTCGTGGTCCGTGCAAGCGGCGAAGAGGCCCTGAGAGTCTCCGGCGCGTCCGCCGCCTGGGAGGTGGAGATCGCCGATCCGCTCGCCCACCTCGCGGCGACCACCGGCGGCCAGGACACCCGCCGCCGCCATCGGAAAGTAGCGGCCTACATGCCCGGCCGGGTGGTGGCGATCCTCGCGGAGGTCGGAGCGACGGTGGTCGCCGGCCAAGGCATCATCGTCCTCGAAGCGATGAAGATGCAGAACGAAATCCTTGCCGAAGCCGACGGCACGATCAAAGCGATCTACGTCCAGACCGGCCAGGCCGTAGAAGGCGGCGACCCGTTGTTTGAGTTGGAGTAGGGGCAGGCAGCATGTCCTGAAGGCCGGACAGCATGCGTCGCCCTACACCTCGGGTGATGCCGATCGCCCCCGCAGATTCACCATCACCACCCCCAACACGATCAACAACCCGCCCCACAGCGTCGCCCAGCGCCACGCTTCCTGCCCGATCGCCACCGCGAGTGCCGTGGTGATCGGCGGCTCCAAGTAGAGGAACACCGAGAGGCGCGCGGCGGGAATGGTTTCAAGCGCGTCGTTCCAGGCGAGCGGCGCCAACGCCGAACCGAGAAGCCCCAAGAACGCGATCGAGATCCAGGCCCCGGCGCCGATCTTCGCGATCGAAGCGCCGAGCGATCCACCGGGTGCCGCGATCCACCAGAGCGCGGAAAACAGGCAGCCGAAGGCGAGGACGTAAAACGTCGTACGCCCGGCGGGCTGCGCCTTGAGAACTCGGCGCGAGAACACCGTGTAGATCGACCAGTTGAAGGCGGAAAAGAGCATCAGAAAATCGCCCATCGTGCCGAAGCCGCTCTGCGCCAGATGACCCAAATCGCCGCGCGCCACGACCCAGAGCACGCCGAATGCGGCGACTCCGATTCCCGCCACTCCAGCCCACCCCAATCGCTCGCCGAGCATCGACCGGCCGAGCAACGCGGTGAAGATCGGCGACACCGTCACCAACCACGCGGCGGTGGAGGCGTCCGACGTCATCAAGGCCTGCGCCTGGAGCCATTGGTGGAAGCCGATGCCAAGAAACCCAAGAAACGCGAGTTTGCCGAGCAGGCGAAACGGAACCCGAGCCATTTCGCCGCGCCAAGCCGCAACCCCCGCGAGCACCAGAGCCCCAAGCCCCGACCGGATCGCCACCACGAACGCCGGAGAAGCATCTGCCAAAGCCCGCTTGGTCGCTACGAAGGTGGCGCCCCATACGACGACGGCGAATAGAGCCTCGCCGATCGCCCGGCGCTTGGAGGCGGGGCGGTAGGGGGAATCGACGAGAGCGGGCATGGCGGCGCATGGTATCCGACGCGCCGGTTGTCAACCGTGGGCGCTCTCAAGCGACCCGCTGAAGAATCCCCCGGTCCTCGCACAGAATGCAGCCGCTGCTCTCGACCTGCGCGATGCTCGCCATGTTTTCGGGGTCTTTGCCGAGCGTCTCGCGATAGCGCTCGTAAGCCGCCAGGTCGGGGAAATCGATCAAGGCGAGCGCCTCATTGGTGGGGCCGGCGAAGCGGGTCGGTAGGAAGTAGCCGATCAGGTCGCCGCCCGAGCGGCGGATCGGCTCGGCGATGCTTTTGGCGTAGGTCTCGAAATCACGCAGCTTGTTGGGATCGATCTGGTAGCGGATGCTGAGGGTGAGCATGAAGTTCCTCTCTCCTGGAGTCGTTAGGGTGAAAGGAAGATAGAACCCAAGGCGCTACCGACGTTTCACCCGCGGATGAAACGTCGGCGGCGCCGCGAAGTTAGACTCCCGTTCGATGAACGCCGTCACCCATCGCGGCGCCCGCGAATTGGCGGAACGGTTTGGAATCGGGGTGTAGGCCCGGTCCTACCTCATCCTTACAACGGCCGGCGCCAGGACGTACCGGCGAGCAGATCCGCGAAATCGATCGTGACGCTCGCCGCTCCCGCGGTCGAAACTCGGTAGGTCGTCGGCGGCAGAAACGCCCCTGGCAGAACCGGTTTGTACAGAGCGAGCGCAGCGGTGCCGACCACGTCGGTGCAGCCGGTCGTTTCGCCGGCGGCGCAATGGGGAAGGAGGGTGAGCCGTCCGGTCGCGAGGTCGCCCGCGGGGGTGAAAAGGAGTTCGAGCAGCGCCGAAAGCCGGCCGCGGCCGAGGCCGTCGGCGCCGATCGGCACCGCGTCGATCCGATAGGTTTCGGACGCCTCGCCGCGATAGATCGCGATCTCGACACTCTTTGCCCCCGCGTATTCGCCGCGCACAACTTTTTCGAGCACTCGGAAGACGTGAACGTCCGCTTCGCTGAAATCGTCGTGGCAGGGAGCGAGCAGGGGAGCGAGGCCGCGTCCCGGCTTGGCATCGGCCGGCCGGCCGGCAGGAGCCGCCAGGTTGTCGATCGCGAGCAGGTTGCCGGCGTGCGGGTTGGCGTCAAGCGTCGGGTTGATCGAGAGGCGCAGCTCGTCGGCGTTGCCGGAGGCCACCCGGTCGGAGTTGAGGTCGTTCCGGGTCACGCTCACCGAGAAGAGCTGCGGCCGGGCCGGGTTGCGCAGAAGAGTTGTCTCCTCCGGATTCGAGGAAAACGCGAGCGCCGCCTCGGGCGTGCCGGGTCCGTTGCCCGAGGTCGCGATACCGGCGAAATCGCCGGTCGCGGTGAACGAAACCGCGAGATTCGAAGTCTTCGCGTTGCGCGCGGCCAGCGCGGTCGCCCTGGTGAGCAGACCGGCGAGCCGGTTCGCATCGCACGTCGTTTCGGTGGAGGTCAGCGGGGCTGACGCTCGAAACGCCGGGATGGCCACGCCGGCCAGCGGCTTTTCCCAGGTGGTGCCTTGGAGCAGGTCGTCCCATCCGAACTCGGCGACGCCGCTTTCGAGGCGTACGAAAGTCGTGGTCGGCGTTCCCGAGGTCTCCGGCCGGTAGAGCGCGAGAGAGGCGGCTCCCACCACGTCCGTGCAATCGCTCGTCTGCCCCTCCGTGCAGCGGGGCAGAATGCGCAACGTCCCTTGATCGAGCGCACCCGCGGCGGTAAACGTCGCATCGAGCGTCGCCGACAGCCGGCCCAGGCTCGCGCCGTTGGCTTTGTAGGGAAACGCATCCAGGCGGTAGCTGTCGGTCTCCGCGCCGCGATAGATCGCGATCTCGGTCCTCGGCGCTCCCGACAGCTCGGCGCGCGCCATCTTCGCGAGCACCCGGAACAGGTGAACGTCGCGATCGGAGAACGGCCGGTGGCAAGGGGCCAGAAGCGGCGCGAGACCGCGGCCCGGCTTCGCGTCGGCGATCTTTCCGGCAGCGCCCGAAACGTTGTCGATCGCGAGCAGGTTGCCGGCCGGGGGATTCGTGTCGAGCGTTGGATTGATCGCCAGTCGAATCGCCTCCGGATCGCTCGTGCCGGCGACCAGATCGGAATTGAGGTCGTTTCGGGTCACGCTCACCGAGAAGAGCTGCGGCCGCACGGGGTTCCGCAGGAAGGTGATCTCCTCCGGATTGGACGAAAACGCGAGCGCCTTTTCCACCGTCTGCGGCCCGGTGCCTTCGGTGGCGATGCCCGCGAAATCCCCCGTTCCGGTGAACGAGACGTTCAGGTTCGTGAGCTTGGCCGCCGCCCCCGGCGTCGCCGTGGTCCGCGCGAGCAGGCCGGTGAGGCGCGCCGCGTCGCAGGTCACCTCGGTCTCCGTGAGATTGTCAAGAATCCGCGGCGAGAAGGTGGTGCCGGAACCCACCTGGACGGCATGATCGATGCCGTGCGCGGCAGGGGTGGCGAGCTGAAGAGCGCCGATCAGAACGAGGAGTACGAGCAAGGAGCGACGGCGACCGTTCATAGGAACCTCCGGCGCCCGCTGCAAAATAGGACCGAGCGCGAAGTCTCGGATTGTAGTCCGAAAGGCTACCCCGGCGAATTCTCCGGCCGCTTCAACAGCCGACGCCGAATCCGGGTCGCCTCGGCGTGGATCTCCTCGTAGCTTCCGCCGAACAGCTCGACTTGGGCGAGGACGACGCCGAACTCGCTCACCGGCCGGACGACCTCGTCGGCCGAACGGTCGAGCGAAATCCCCGGCACCTCGCGCGCGGCGTCGAGATCCAGCAGATCGCCCACGCGCCCTTCGGCGAAGGTGATCAGGTTGAACTGGCCGCCGACCGTGCCGTCGGGCCGGGGAAGCGCCGAAGGCATTCTGGCGCCCGCCACTTCGACGATCGCCGCCCAGTGCGACGCCTGGAGGCATCGCTCGTAAAGGATCGAAAAGCTTGCCGCCGCGCGGGCGTTCACCTCGATCGGAACCGCTTCGCCGTTGCGCCACCAGAGTTCGACGTTGGCGAATCCGCCGTCGAAGCCGATCGACCGGACGGCCCGCTCGGCGGCTTCCGCCAAACTCGCCTGGGCTGCCCCCGGGAGGCGGGAGGGCAGAGAGAAATTGTCGATCGCCCGCGATCCAGGAAAAACGTTGGTATCGGTGATCGCCCAGAGGTGAAACTCGCCATCGCGCATCCAAGCCTCGACCGTCACCTGCGGCCCGTCCCTAAACTCTTCGAGCAGCATGATCTCGCGCCCGGCGAGCGGATAGCGATCGAGATCGACAGTGGCTTGGAAAAGCGGCAGGTACTGGCGGCACCAGGCGGGCAGCTCGCGCCGCGCAATGCCCCAGGCGCGGGCGAGATCCTCCGGTCCGTCGAGCCTAAACCCAAGCAGTCCGAGTTTCAGGAACGGAGCCTTCAGGAAACAGGGATACCCAAACGCCTGCGGGCAGGCCTCTTCGAGATCGAGCGCCTCGCACCGGAGCGAGGCGAAACCGGCCTGCCGCTCCGCCCGCCGGCCGTAGTACTTGTGCAGGCCGAGGAACACCGCCTCGGGCGACGGTCCCGGCAACCCCAGCTCGCGAGCCAGAATCGCCGCGAAATAATCGCCCAGGTCGTGGGTCGAGACGACCGCATCGACCGGTCCCGCCCGAGCCGCGGCGCGGGCCCGATCGAGATAGGCGAGAGGATCGAAACCGGTCGGCCGCCAATGGTCGATCGCGCGCTCGGTCTCGACGAATCGGAAGCGATGCCCCGGCACGGCGGAAAACGAGGCCCGATCGAAGGCGTCGGGGAGAAGCACAAGGACGTCCATGGCGATCGGCTCGGTGGTCGGCAGGTTTCGGCGATATTCTATTCGTCATGCACGCCAAGCTGTGCCGCCTGGCCGACCTTTCGGAGCGAGAATTTTCCGCCGGGACGGTCGGCTCGCCCGGTGAGCCCGACCTGTCGGCCCTCGCAGCAGCGCTCGAATCCCTCACCTGCGCCGACCTGGAAGTCGATCTTGCCGACCTCGACCGAGCGGCGCCGTGGATCGAGCGGCCGCTGTTCGAGCGCCCCGATCTTCACGCGAGCCTCTTCCTCGTCCCGGCCGGCCGCGAGCTGCCGCTCCATGATCATCCCGAGATGACGGTGATGCTGCGGGTGCTCGCCGGCCGGCTGGAAATCCGCTCCTACGATTGGGTTCCCAATTCCCCCGGCTTCGCGAGGGCCCGCCCGGAGCGGACGGTGGGACCTGCCGATCGCTGCGATGTCCTCAAGCCCCGCGACGGCAACCTACACCACCTCCGGGCGCTCGAAGACACTGCCTTCGTCGATCTGTTCTCGCCCTACTACGACGAAGCCGCCGGCCGGCCCTGCCGCTATTTCCGCCCGGAGGGCGAAATCGAAATCGAAGGCGAGCGGCTGGTTCGGATGATCGAAGCGCCCGAGCTGGACCCGGAGCGGGCGCAAACTCTGTGACCCCGCGCGCGCTGCTCGTCGTCGAAGCCCGCGGCCAGGGGATTCACCTGCGGGAGGACGCCGGCCTCAATCTCACCCAGGCGGGATACCTAGCCTCCCGGCTCGCTGCGTCGGGGGTCGAACCGCACATCCGGCTGGTGATCGACGCCGGCCAGTCGGTCGAGGAGTACAGCGTTCTCTATCACCGCTCGGACGAGGAGCTGGCCGCGATCCGCCGCGCGATTCGTTTGGCGCCCGACCGCCGAACGGCCCGGCGCGAGGCGATCGCCGAGCTGCGCGAGCGCTGGCTTCCCTACGCCCTCGAGGCGGACGATGCGCGGGCCGGCTGCCCGGTCGCTTCCGAGCTGTTCTTCGCCGCCCTCGCCGGAACCGTAGGGGAGGAGAACGAATCTGCGCTCGCCGCAGTTCGCATCGCGGCCCACCCGGCCGTCGATCTCGCCCGGCTCGACGAGTGGCGCGCGCTGCTCGCCGCGCATCGGGGAGGCCGGGTGCTCGATCTCGAAGAAGCGGTAGCCTGCCGGACGCTCGCTCGGTGGAACGCATCGGTGGCTTCGATCGCCTCGGTCGAGGTCCTCACCCCCGTTGCCGCCGAGCCCTCCGCCTGGCTCGGCGAGCCCGGCTTTGCCGCCCTGGTCGAATCCGAGATCGCGGAGCGCGAAGCCCAAGGCGGGCGCGATCTCGAGGGCCGGCTGTTCGGATTTTTCCCCCCGGTGGTCGACCCGCTCACCGGCCGTGACTATTTCAATTCGCCGACCAGCGTTCGCTCCGAACACGGCAAGGTGCGCGTCGGTTCCCGGGATCGCTTCGACCTGCTCGGTTTCGAGGGAACGGAGCGCTGGACTTTCGAAGATCTACGGCAGAGGATCGACCGCCAGCTCGCCGGCCCGGTCGACCGGCCGTTCGCGCCGAAATACCCGCTCGCCGCCCGCCGCCTGGCCGAAGAGGCGGGGGAGATCGCCGCGCACTTCGCAGAAGACGGTCCGACCGCAATGATCTTCCTCGAAGGCGTGGTCGGCCGCGTCAACCCCGCCACCGGCGGCCTGGTCGATCGCCTCCTGCGCGAGAACACGCCCGAGGGCTGCGCCTACTTCCGCTACGCGGCGAGCGCCGAGGCACGCGACACGCTGCCCGACCTTCCCGGAGGGCTGCCGCTGGTCGAAGAGCACCTCGCCCGCCTGGCGCCCGACCTGTTCGTGCCGGCGCTGGACGTCGACGAGATCGTCGAAGCGCTGTCCCTAAGGCCCGCCTTCAGCTGAGTTTTCCCCTGGGAGCGCCGAGCACCCGCTCGGCCCGAAGCGGCGAAGCTCCCCAAGCTCCCGAGCCGCTGCTCGGCGATCGGTGAGATGATTCCACTCGCGATGACGGTCGGCCGCGGCGTAACCGCAGAATCCGCTCGCGCGTGACAGTCTTGGCGACCGATTAGCCTCTTTCCAGCGCGGCAAGAGGCCCACGCTTTCATTAGAGGGTCTCTCGGTTCCTCGTTACGAGCTGGCCCCCAGGAGGGCCTCAAAGCGAGCGTCTTCCAGGCCATCCGAACCGTCGCCGGCCTGCCACATCTCCAGGGCTCGACGAATCTTCTCGGCCGCTTCTTCCGGCTCGCCGGAAGCGGTATCGGCCTTCGCCATGTGAGCGAGGGCATAGGCGATCAGGCGTTGACGGGTCGTTTCGCCGGCCGATACGTTCTCCGCGATCGTAAGGGCCTCCTCGGCCAGCTTCCGGGCTGCTTCGGGGTCGTCCTTCGTCGCCTGGAGACTCTCCTCGCAGATGCGCTCGCACAGTGCCCAATTGCGGAACTCGTCGAATTCGAAGGCCGCCAGGCGGATTTCATGGGAGAGCGGCACGATGCGCTGCCATGACCTGGCGGCGAGGTCGCGCGCCTCTTGCGGGGAAAGGGGCGGATCGCCGCCTTCGAGCGCGGCTTCGAACGCCAGCAGAGCCTCGTAGATTTCCGGTTTCATGCTGCTCGCGATCTCGGCGGCGATCTCGTCGAGATCTTCCCGAAGTTCCTGCTCCGAGATCTCCTCTGCCACGAACTCGGCGGCGGGGTAAGCCTCGATTTCGGCACAGATCGCTCGATACAGCGCGAGGAGCTGGTCGAGCCGCTCGGAGGAAACACCCGTTCCTCGGGCCAAGCGTTCGAGCGCCGCCCGCCCGGGCCGAACGTCCCTGTTCTCATACCGCGAGATGCGCCTCTGGTCGATCCCGGTCCGGTCGCTCAGATCCTGTTGGCGGCCCGCGAGGTCGCAGAAAAAGCTCACCACGAGGCCCAGCGCGCGGCGCTCTGCGTCGTCACTCATTCGACGTTCCCTCCTTCGAAGACAGGTGCTCGTGGCGCTGCCCGGGAAGGGTAGCCGAAGTGAAGGGCCTCGAAGGGGAGAGGTGTACTGTAGGTGTCTCGGCGCAAAATTTTGCGCACTATCCGCGCCCGGCGCACCTGAAATTCCAACCGAAGGGGTGCCCGCACGGCCATGGGGGTCGCGCAGTCGGTTCCCCTGCCGTGAAAGGAGCACCCGCATGTCCGCGTCGAAACTTTGCCGTCTATCGCTGTTGGGAGCCCTGGTCTTCGCCCTCGCCTTCCCGAGCCACGCCGCCGCGGCACCCTGGCCTTTGGAGGACCTGCTCGGAAGGGTCCGGGGATTCTTCTCTTCGATCTGGGCGCCGAGCGGCTGCGTGATCATGCCGGACGGTCGCTGCGGGGCCGCGCCGAACCGCATCTTCGGGGAGAGTGGCTGCGTGCTTATGCCGGACGGTCGCTGCGGGGCCGCGCCGACCCCTATTTTCGGCGAGGCTGGCTGCGTGATTGAACCGGACGGACGCTGCAAGGGCTAAACCGGGGAACCGCAGGTCAAGCCGCTTCGGCATTCCCTCCGCCGGAGCGGCGCATCCGCCGAGCCAGTTCCTTCGCCTCCTCTGCGGAAGCCGCCTCGTGGCGGGCCGCTTCCCAGAAAAGTTGGATCGAGGCCAACAATTCGGTCGGAAGGGCCTGCGCGCGGAACACATGGGCCGAGGCGGTCGCGAGCCCCTTGACCTCTCGCGTCTTCCCCCGGTCCAACTCCACGCCGGCCAGCTCTAAAACGGCGAGTCCGGCTTCGAACCAGATCCGCCGCTCGGCCATAGCTTCCCAAATCTCATGGAGAAGGGACGATGCCTCTACCCATCGTCCCTGGGAAGAAGCAACCCTCGCCGTGAGCCAGCGGAACCGCACTTCGTCGAGCGCACGGCCCAAATGATGCGCCTCGGCTCGTAGAGTATCGAGCCGGGAAGCCGCTTCTTCTGTGTGGCCCGCCTCCCAGAGATAGCTGGCTTCGTTGAATTCGATCGCCCAAGAAAGGCGACGTTCGGTTGTTCCTTTAACAGACAACCGCGCTCTAGCGAGCACATCGAGCGCTTCTTGGAATTTAAATTTGCGATTGAGTATATCTGCGCGGTTGATCAGGATTCGGGTCCTCTGAAGGGCCGTGCTCGCGATCACAAGGGCTTGGCCTGCCTTCTGGAGCGCCAGATCAAGTTCTCCCTGGTATTTGAGGAGCACAGCGAACAGATGAATCGGCCGCGACTGGTCCATCGGCTCGACCGGCATTCCATCTTGGAGCTGGGCCTCGGCATCCACGAAGACCTGGCGAGCCCGAAGCAAGTCACCCGCGACTCGAATCACGTTCCCTTCGAAAGCGGCGGCATACCCGGCGAGCCAGGTCTGATAGCCGGCAGCCCCCGGCGTATGCGCCGCGGCAGTGCGGGCGAGCGCCGCGAGCCTGGCGGCGTCTTCCACGTCGTGCGACGCCGCTTTGGCGCTTTCTTCGCAGAACCGCTCGACGACGGCCCAGGTGTGAAAAACGGAGACGGCTGCGACCAGCGACGGCCGGTACCCTTCGGGAATCCTGCGCAGGCGCTGCCACGCCGCGGTCGCCGCCGCGCGCTCGACCTGCCACAGGCGCTTGCGGAAATGCCGCTCCGTCGCCTTTCGGTGGGTGATCGCGACGCTGCGACCGGACTGTTCGAGGATCTGTTTGTGCCGGAGGGCGAGATCGGCCGGCGAGCCGAGCGGCTCTTCCGCCGCGAAGTAGAACGCCAGTGCGGTGGTCAGCCCCTGCACCCTGTCGGGGGGAACCTTGAGGATCGCGGCGAGTTTGTCGAGCTGCCACCGGTCGAGGTGCGCGCCGTTCTCCCATCGGGACACGGCCCCTTGGCCCAGGCCCGCCTCGCGCTCCAAATCGCCCTGTTTCCAGCCGGACGTCTGACGCATGAGACTCAAGACCAGGCCGTGCAACTGCGGTGACCTCGAAGCCATAGGATCTCCCTCCTGCCCACCCCTGTTGTGTTGTCTCTGCAATATTAGGTGCAATTACCCGCTATTGCGAGACTACAGGCAGGCAAGTTTCCTGCGGCGGCAAGATTTTGCGCTGGAACGCCCTGCCCTACCTTTGGGCCGAAAGACCGGGATGGGTGCAGCTACCGTTCCTTCCATGAACACGCGCCCGCCTGGAACCAGTTGATGAGCGTCGGCGCGTTCGACGGGGTTAAAGCGTCGCAGGTGGGCTCCCATAGATGATGCGCGTACCCGTTGCTGTTGCAAAGGGTGTGAGCGTATGAACCTGTCGGCGGTTCGCGCTCATGATGTCTTCCACCTGGATTCCGCGGACCAACAACGCATCGGCAATGAGCGAGCGATGACAGCGCCACGGTACCGCTTCGGCGCACATCAAAGCGATCCGGTCTCGACTCGTCAATTCGATCAACTCATTCAATGCCTCCTCAAACTCCGGCGTTTGCATGTAATCGGCGAACCCCCGAAAGGAGGCGTTTCGCCACCCGGTGTTGATTGAAATTTTGGTCGTATGACGCAGGCCGCCGAGACCCGGCAGGTGAACGTAGCCGATCCCCACGGCTTCTAGCGAAGCGGGCAATGCGTCGCGGTTGAACTGCGGATTGTGCCGCGAACGCGGCACCGTGCGGACGTCCACCACGCGAGTCACGGCATGTGCCTGAAGCAGCCGGATGAATTCCTCGATCGTGCGGGTGGAGTGGCCAATGGTCAGCACCGTTGGCGGCGATTCTGGCCGGTCCTGTTTTTGTCGAGTGTTCATCGGTGGATGCACGTTGCGTGGTTCCAGCATCGACTTCGCCCTCTCCGGCGGCGAGACGCCGACGCTCCAACGGAAAATGCACGCCCGCTGGATCGGTGCCACGGCAGATTGAGCCCAAACGAAAACCGGGGCGGATCGCTCCGCCCCGGTGGGCTCTGGCGGGAAGGGTAAAGCCTTACAAACTCAACCGCACATACCCCGCGAACAGGTTCGCGGTGTAGTCGCCGTTGTCGGCGTTCAGGAGCAGCGTGCCCGGCAGGTAGTTCTGGAGGCCCTGGCGGTTGAAGCTGTCGATCGTATAGTCCTCGTAGAGGTACCAGAAGCCGAAGCCGACGTGGGGATTGAGGGTGAAGTCGAGTTTGCCGGAGATCGATTTGAGGTCGATGTCCTCGTAGTTGTCGAACCCTAGGGCGACGTCCGGCGTGCCGCCCGGCGGGCTGAAGAGGTCGGCCTTGCCGTTCGACTTCGACCAGCGGCCTTCGACCGTGCTCTTCAGCCGCTCCGAGTACTTGCGGTTCCAACCGAGGCCCCAGATGTCGTTGATCTCGTCGAACTTCGCCTGCCAGTCGTCGAGCGGACTGGTCGACGGCAGAGCGCCCGACTGGCGAGATTTCTGGAAGGTCTTGCGGTTCGAGCGGTCGCCGAACAGGTAGACATCCTGCTTCTCGTTCGGGGTGTAGGCGAGCTCGAAATCGACGTGCTGCGTGTCGTCCGAGATCAGGCCGAACTGGCTCTTGTCGTAATCATCCTTGCGGCCGGTCGTGGCCAGGGTGAACGTCCAGGCGTCGCCGACGACGAAATCGGCGCCGACGCGCCACGAGTCGTAGGTGCGCGCCGCCTCGTCGTACTTCCGCAGGCCGGGCTGGTTGGTGGCGCCGGCCGAGATGATGAAGCTGTCTTCCGCCGCGTCCACGTCGTACTTGCCGATCGACTTGTTGCCCAGTTCAAGCGCGGCGCGAAGCGTCACGTTCTTCCACGCTCGCGAGTCTGCCGTCAGTTTGAACACGTCCTCGTCGGTCTTTTCCACCTCACGCCGCTTGCGGTCCCAGGTCTGGCGGTTCCAGGAGAGGCCGAGGCTGGTCGAGGGGACGACGTCCCAGGTCAGCTCCGAGCCGAAGTCGGTGCGGGTGAACTGCGGCGGCACCGTAATCCGGGCGGTGGGAATCCACGCCGCGTCGAATCGGGCGTAGCCGGGGATCGTCACCCGGTCGCTGTCGTCCTTGTACTCGTAGGATCGAAGCCGGAACACAAGGCCGAAGTTGTTGGCGAATTTGCTCCCCGCGTTGGCGGAGAAGTTGGTGACGTCGGCCGTCCGGTCGGCGCTCTGCTGCGGCAGGTTCGCCCGTAGCGAGGCGTCGAACGGCGCGCCGCCGCGGGTGTTGATCGCCGTGTTCGTGGTGTAGGCGAGCAGCGCTTCGTCCTGCCGCATGCGGGTCTTGGCCGCGCTCGCGTTGGCCCACCAGCCGCCCTGGAAACGCCAGCGGCCGTCGAGGAAGAAGCTGCCCGCCTTGTTGTCCGGCGCGAGTGCGTTCCTGCCCGTAGCCGGGCCGTTGATCGAGCCGCTGCCGGGGGCGGAATAGGCTCCCGGATCGGTCGAATCGGTGGCGCGGAACGGGTTGTCCCAGGTGACGCTTTTGATCGAGTTTTCAAACCGCGAGGAGCGGAAGCCGAACACCAGTCCTCCGTTCTTTCCGGCCCATTCGCCGCGCGCCGTCACCTCCGAGGTGTCGTAGTCGATCGGCTCGACGATCTCGGTCGCGTTGCTGAAGCCGAACGAGGCGCCGTAGGGCCGGAGGCCGGTCCGCTTCTCGTTGAACAGCGAGACGTTCCAAGAGAGGCCCTGGACCGTGCCGAGGTCGAAGTCGAGCCGGGTCCGTTCGCGTTCGAGCGAGATGTCGATCTTCTGGGCCGACGCGATCTGCGGCGAGATCAGTCTGTTCAGGAAGGGGAAGGCGACCAGCGCCTTGTTCGCCGCGAACTGTGCGGTAATCGCCGCCTGGTTCGCCCGCTGGACCGCGTCGTCAATCTCGAACCGTCCGGCGCCCGTGCGGGTCCAGAGGAAGCTCGCGTCGTTGCCGAAGCGGTGGGGGATCTTGTCGTACGACAGGCTCACGCCATACTTGCCGGCCTGAGCGTAGTTAAGGTCGAGCCTCGCGTCGTCGCGCCAGACGTTCTTGGCCGAGAAGTCGAGCGTCCGATCACCGTCCGCGCTCGCGCCGGATAGCTTGAGCAGGGGGATGCGGAAACCGCTGTCGAGGTCCCGGTACTCTTGGAACTTCGAGGAATTCGTGTCCTGGTCGAGCTGCAACCATTCGATCGCGAAGGGATCGAGATGGAAGGTGAAAGGACCTTTCACCGAGCTTGCGTCTTCGGCGAACAGGGGGCCGAGCGGTGCCAGAAGCATCGCCAGTCCCAGGGGCAGGATCGGAAGGGAGATCGTTCGTTGTGTTCTCATCTTCGCGCTCCGGAAGAGTTCCAAATCAATGGCCGAGGTACGGGCTCGACGGGTGGTTGCTGCCATGGATCGAAGCGTGGCAGTCGAGACAGGCACGGTTGAAGATACGGTTGCTCGCCCGCGCGCCGTCGCCCAGGGTAGTGGCGTCGTAGAGCGTGCCGGGATGCCGCGTGTTGGCGTGGCACTGCTGGCAGAGGAAAGGTACCGAGGTCTTCTGCAGCTTGAGGTGGTTCGATCCGTGCGGCGAATGGCAGTTCAGGCAGTTCTCGCGGACCGGCGGATGCTCCCAAAGGAACGGGCCGCGCTTTTCGGTGTGGCAGCTGTAGCACTGCTCGTTGACCGAGGCCGCTTCGATCATCTTCGGGGTCTGGGTGCCGTGCGGGTTGTGGCAGTCGGCGCAGGAGATCTTCCCCTCGCGGATCGGATGGTGCGAGGTCTTCCAGGTGTCGGCCCGCACGTCCTTGTGGCAGGAGAAGCACTGCTCGGTCACCGACTCTTGCTTGAGCTGAGCATGCTCCGACTTGGGGCTGTGGACGCTGTGGCAGGTGATGCACGACAGGCCCCGCGCCTCGTGGCGGCCGTTGTGCCAGAAGAACTGCTTGCCGCCGGAGTGACAGCCTTGGCAAACCGCAGAAGCCTTGGCGGCCGAAAGGTTTTCGAGCTTGGGGTACAGGGCGGGATCGTCCGGCGTTTCGGCGTGGGCGTTGCCTGGCCCGTGGCAGGTCTCGCAGCCGAGCGAAGAAAGCTTGGCGAATCCGGCGCGGCCGTGCGGCGTGTTCGCCAGATGATCGGCCTGGTCGCCATGGCAACCGATGCACGCGTCGCTGCCGGCATATCCGGAGGACGCCGGAGCGGCGGGAGCCGGAGTGCCGGAAGTGCCGGAAGTGCCGGAAGCCTGGGGCGCGGCCTGGGGCGTTACGGATTCCTGGGAATGGCCTGGGATCAGGGCAAAGCCGAGAGCGCCAGCGGCGCCGCCGAGCCATAGGCCGGAAACCAGGGTGATGCATGCGACTCGAAGACTGGGATTCATGCGGAGCCCCTCCAACCGGGCGAAACGCCCGGCTCTCTCTCTGGTGACGCCAAATCTAGAAAAGTACGACAGAGCCGATTCTTCAGATCTCAAGGGCGACTGTCGCACCCTTCCTAGGTGGCTCTGTACCTACCTGTCAAGGTAGGGACAAAAAGGGCGCCGCACGCCGATGGGTAGTTCGCCCCCGAGCGGGCCGCTCGGACTCTTTTCATCGGGTTCGGAGCGCTACACTTCGACCCGCCTTATAGGAGGAGACTCAAACCATGCGAAATCGAACGTTCTCATCGTGGACCTCGGCCCTGGCAGCGGGCACGGCCCTCGTGTTCCTCGGCGCCGCGGCGCCCGCCCGCGCACTGGACGGGAAGGCGATTTTCCTCGCGCAGAAGTGCAACCTCTGCCATTCCGTCTCCTCGGCCGACATCACCCAGACCAGCGCCAAGATGAAGGCGCCCGACCTCACCGGCAAAGTCACCGCGGCGGAAGTGCCGAAGCTGATCCGGTTCGTGCGCAAGCTAGAGCCGGGCGGCGAGAAGAAGAAAAACCACTCCAAGGAGTTCAAGGGGACCGACGAAGAGATCCAGGCGGTGATGGATTGGCTGGTCGCTCAGAAGGCGAAGTGATCGAGGGGGATCGGAGGGAATCTCGGCATGCCAGGCATCGCACTCGCAGTCACGGCGCTGATCGTTCTGGCGATCGCATTGATCGCAGTGGTGGCGCTTCGTCCCAACCTTACCGCCGGGAGAGGCGGTAAGGTCCTCGCTTTCCTGGCCTTCTTCCTACTGCCGGTCCTGGGCACCGTCTTCGCCCTCGAAGCGCATCTCGACCGGTCGAAATCGACCGAGTTCTGCCTCTCGTGCCACGTGATGGAGCCGTACGGCAAGAGCCTGCACATCGACAGCGCCGACTTCGTGCCGGCGGCGCATTTCCAGAATCGGCGCATCCCGCGCGACCAGGCCTGCTACACCTGCCACACCAATTACGCCATGTTCGGCGGCTTCAAGTCGAAGATCCGCGGTCTGCGCCATCTGTACATCAACTATCTCGGGACGATGCCGGCGAAAATCGAGCTCTACGATCCGTATTTGAACCGCGAGTGCCTGCATTGCCATGCCGGGGCGCGGTCCTACCTGGAGAGCGACGGGCACGACGGCATCCTCGCCGACCTCGCGGCCGAGAAGACCTCCTGCATCGAGTGCCACAGCGACGTCCACGACGCGGCGAAGATCAGCCAACACGCGCTGTGGAAGGAGACGAAGCCATGACCCTCTCCGCAACGACCGCCGAGCCTCGGCCGATCGATCGCCGGATGCGCCAGGCGGCCTGGTTGATCGGCCCCGGGCTCGCGATCCAGGCGCTCACCCTGGCCTGGTCGCATCCGCTGGCCTTCATCGTGTTCATTTTTCCCGGCGGCTTCCTGGTCGCGGCCGGGATCGTTCTGTTCCTCTGGGCGATCGCCTCGGCGTAAAGAGCGATGGGCACCGACCGCCGCCGCTCCTTTGCGCGGTCGTTCTCTCGGCCTTTGCGCCGGTCTCATCCGAAACGCTCCAGTCCGCGTAGAACTGGTTGCAGGCACAAAAAAAGCCTGCATGAGCGCTTCTGAGATCGAATGCCAACTGAGAGGAATACCCAAATGCGTTCCAAGAATGTGAAAATCTGGATGGGTCTGGCCGCCGCCCTGGTCGCTTCGACCGTCATTGCGGCTCCGAGCCATGAGATGGGCACCAAGATGGTTGGCGGTGCGGAGATGTATCCGACCAAGGACATCATCGACAACGCCGTCAACTCGAAAGACCACACGACCCTGGTCGCCGCGGTCAAGGCCGCCGGCTTGGTCGAAACGCTCAAGGGCCCCGGTCCGTTCACCGTTTTCGCGCCGACCAACGCCGCATTCGCCGCGCTGCCGGCCGGAACGGTCGAAAATCTGCTCAAGCCGGAGAACAAGGCGACCCTGGTCAAGATCCTCACCTACCACGTCGTCTCGGGCAAATGGGACGCGGCCTCCTTGGTGGCGAAGATCAAGGCGGGTGGCGGTAAGGTGACTCTCGACACGGTGTCCGGCGGAAAGCTGATCGCGAAGCTCGACGGCAAAGCGGTCAAGATCTGGGACGAGAAGGGCAACTCTGCGACCGTGACGGTCGCCGACGTCTTCCAGAGCAACGGCGTGATCCACGTGGTCGACGCCGTCCTGCTGCCGAACTGAGCCTCCCCCTTGGGGGCATCCCCGCGACCCGGTCGATCGGCATCCGTACGGATGCCCGCTCGGCCGGGTTTTTTCGTATTTCCTCGTTCCGGTCGCGCTCCGCCCTCCCGGCGGATAGACTTGCGTAGAATCGTTGCAAACGAGGAGGACGCGATGAATCTGGCTCTGGTGAACGTCAAAGGAGGAGTGGGCAAGACCACGACGGCGGTGAACCTGGCGGCGGCTTTCGCCCGCGGCGGCTTGAAGACGCTGGTCGTCGACCTCGACCCGCAGGGGTCGGCGAGCTATTCGCTCGGGGTGCCCCGCGCCGACGCCGAGCCTTCGACCGCCGATCTGCTGTTGGGCAAGGTCGAGGCGGCCGAGGCGATTCGGGAGTCGAGCATCGAAGGGGTCTCCCTGATCCCCGGCGCGCTCGCCCTGGCCGGCATGGACCTCGCGGTCGCCCGGAAGCAGGAGCCGGAGAAACTGCTCAAGAAGGCTCTTGGGTCTGTTCGCCGCCGGTTCGACGCGGTGGTCATCGACTGCCCGCCGGGGCTGTCGGTTTTAACGGTCAACGGGCTCGCCGCCTCCGACGCCTACCTCGTGCCGCTCGCGCCGCACCACCTGGACGCCGACGCGCTCGACGGGTTCTTCGAGCTGCTGGAGATGAACAAAGACCGGGTGGGCAAGGCGCAGCTGCTCGGCATCCTACTCACCATGGTCGACCATCGGACCAAGCTGACCGAGGAGATCGTGGCCGGGCTGCGCAAGAAGTACGGCAGCAAAGTGCTCAAGACCGAGATTCCGATCAACGTCCGCCTCGCCGAGGCGCCCGGCTATGGCCGGAGCATTTTCGACTACGAATCCTGGTCCACCGGCGCCGCAGCCTACGGCAAGCTGGGCGGCGAAGTGCTGCGGCGGGCGCGCAAAGCCGAGCTGCTGTAAGAGCACTGCGCCGAAGCCGAGGTTTTAGCCCCGGGCGGTTCCGGCCGCCCGGGCGGCCTCGATTTCCGCGCCTTTCTTCTCCCCGAACACCAGGTTGAACGTGGGCACAGCGGTGAGCGTGGTCGCGATCGCCATCAGGACCATGATCGTAAACAGCGTCGGCGTGATCACCCCGCGTTCGAGACCGATGTTCAGGATGATCAGCTCCATCAGGCCGCGGGCATTCATCAAGGCGCCGATCGCGATCGAGTCGCGCCAGGGCTCGCCGGAGAAACGCGCGCCGAGACCGCAGGCGACCCCTTTGCCCAGCGTGGCCGCGAGCAGGACGAGGAGGGCAAGACCCCAGAGGCTGGGGCTGTCGATCAGGCCGATCTTCGTGTTGAGCCCCGAGTTGACGAAGAAGAACGGCAGCAGAAGCGTGCCGGTGAGCCCCGAGATATCGCCCTCGATGTGGCGGGCGACCTCGCCGCGGGGCATCGAGACGCCGAGGATGAAGGCGCCGAACACGGCATAGATCCCGAGCGTATCGGTCGCCCAGGCGCACAGGGCCACCGAGATCAGGGTGAGCGGAAGCACCAGCGGCCGGCGCCCCGGATTCGACTCCAGATGGTTGAAAAACCGGCCGAGATAAGGCCGTGCGACGCCGATCATCAGCACCGCGTAGAGCGCGCCGCCGCCGACCGCGAGCAGCGCGATCGACAATTTGCCCGTAAAGCTCGCGAGGACGACCGCCAGGACGCACCAGGCCATCGCGTCGTCGGAAGATCCGGCGGCGAGCGCCAGGGTGCCGAGCGAGGTGCCCGAGAGCCCCCGCTCATAGATGATCCGCGCGAGCATGGGGAATGCCGTGATCGACATCGCGGCGCCCATGAACAACATCGCTTCCCAGGGCTTGACGTCGGGAGAAAACAGCGGAAAGCGATCCTGGAATATCCAGGCGAGCAGGGCGCCGAGCGCAAACGGCGTGATGATGCCCGCCCAGGAGACGGTGACTGCGCTTTTGATCCGATTGCGGATCAATTCGAGGTCGAATTCCAGCCCGACCAGGAACATGTAGAGCGCGAGCCCCACCTGAGCTACGGCGTAGATCACCGCGAGCGTCGGCTTGGGAAACAGGCGAGCTTGAAAATCGGGCGCGATCCAGCCGAGCAGCGACGGGCCGAGCAAGACGCCGGTAATCATCTCGGCCACCACTTGCGGCTGCCCCAACGGGCGCACCAGCCGGCCGACCAGCCGGCAGGCGCCGAGCACAATCGCGATCTGGAGAAAGAACGCGACGGAGATGCCGAAGTTCGTCATCTTGGCTTACCGCGATTCGCCCGCGCCGAATCGGTGGCCTGAGATCCGCTCGGAGATCTCACCGACCAGCTTGGTCAGCTCGCCGAGGTAGGTCGGGGAGACGAACGGCGCCAGCTCTTCGAGCAGCGCCCCTTTCGGCAGCGGAAACGCGACCAGCAGGGCGAGCAGATCGGCCTCGTAGAGAGCGGCGCGCGGCAGCCGGCCCTGGCGATAGAGCGAGGGGAGGGCGTAGAGCTTGAGCAAGAACAACCCTTCGGGCGTGGCGCAGGGGATCTCCCGCTCGGCGAACGGACGGACGGTCGCGTGGGCGTGCCGGACGTGATCGAAGAAGGGGTTCGTGCTCAGCAGCAGATCGACGTCGAGCCCGGCATAGGTCGCCGCGGCAAAGTCGGCGTCCCGCGTCTTAACCTTCAGCTCGGGCAGGAGGGCGAGCGCTTCGGGCGCCACGAGCAGATCGATGGCCTCGGTGTTGCGCCCCTCGACGTAGGAGAGCAGTGCGATGCCGCCGACCAAAATGTAGTCCACCTGCCGCTCGGCAAGCAATGCGAAAAGCTGCTCGACTTGGGTCCGAATCGCCGCCTCGTCCACCGGCACCTCCCGTTTCCAGTCGAACACGTGGGCATTGCCGACCACCGCGCCGATCCGCCGTAGGGGCGCAGCAGGCTGCGCCCTTGTTGGTCCCGTCGTCCACATCCCTACCGCTCCAACCCCCGGCCGGTCGCCAGATAAGTGGCGAAGCTGCCGAGCCAGTGCCCCCCCTCGTAATGCTCGCCGGTCACCGCGGCGAGCCCCGCCTTGCGATGGCGCAACGCGGTGGCGCGCAGCTCCGGCAGGCGGGGATCGGTGGCGGGCAGGCCGGCGACGATCCCTTCGAGCATCCAGGCGCGCGAGAGGTTCAAGCCATCCAGGTGTGCGAGTTTGGGATCGGTCGGATCGGTGACGATCGCGGGCTCCAGCCACGAGGGCGAGCCGGGGGCCTCGATCGCCTTGGGGATCTGCGGCAGGAAGTCGCCGAGCCAGGCGGCGAAACGTTCGGGCGGCAGGATGCGCCGCATCAGGTCGGCCTCGGCGAGGCAGGGGGAGAGAAAGTCCTGGCCCGACGGCTCGTACGAGAGCGGGCAGGTGCGGTCGGCGAGGTAGTACGCCTGGCTGCGTTCGAGGACCAACGCTTCGAGATCGGCGTCCTTGGCGGCGCGCGCCCAATCGAGGATCAGCCCGAACGAGAAGGCGGTCTGGTCGTGCTCGCCGATCCGGATCGGCCGCGAGAGCTTGGGCAGCCAGTCGGCGATCCGTTGTGCCGCCGCCCGTTCGAGCGGCGCGAGCGCGGCGGACCACTGCTTGGCTTGCGGGTCGTCCCAGCCGCGCAGCTCGGCGCCGAGCTGGAGCAGCCAGGCGAGGCCGTAGGGACGCTCGAACGAGACCCGGCCCGGGCCGTCCAGATAGGCCACCTCGGCGGTGATCTTTTCCGGAGTGAGGCTCGCGGCGAGGGCTGTGCGGGCCGGTGCAGCGAAAGGTGCCTCGGGATAGGTCCGGGCAAGCCGCGCAAGCAGCCAATGGCCGTGGACCGCGGAGTGCCAGTCGTAGCAGCCGAAGAACGCGGGGGTGAGCAGGTGCGGCGGCTTGGCGTCGGCGTCTCCGGTCATCACGTGGGCGATCTTGTTCGGATATTCCTTGCCGACGCAGGCGAGCGCCAGATCGGCGAAGCGCGCGGCGGCCTGGGCGTCGAACGTCGGCGCCTGGGCGTGGGCGGTCCGGGGGGCGAGCGGCAGGACCAGTAGCGGCAGGAGGACGAGCGGTGGAAGGCGGCGCATAGTCGGGGAATCGTATTCGAAACCGGCCAAACCTTCGCCTCTTCTCTGCGTAGCTCCTCCTGATCGCCATAGCGGAGAAGGGCGAGGCGATCGACTAGGGCGGATCGGTTCTCAGGCGCCCAACGCCGTCAACCGCGCGACGATCTTCTGCGCGGTGTGCCGCCAGGTCCAACGTTCGGCGACCTCGCGGGCGGCTTGGGCGCCTTTGGCCCGCGCCTCGTCGCGGTGCTCGAACACCCAGCGCATCAGATGGCGCAAGTGGTCGGGGTCCGGATCGGCCCAGCGGAAGCCCGTGTAATAGGGGCACTTGGCGATCGCGGGAATGGTGCCGCGAACGCGCAGCGGATAGGCGTTGCCCTCGTGGACGAACTCGCGATGGGCGCCCCAATCGGTGGCGATCGCGGGAAGGCCGCAGGCCATCGCCTCCATCAGCGGCATGTTCCACCCCTCGCCGCGCGACACCGAGACGAAACAGTCCATCGACCGGTAGAGCGAGCCGAGCTGATAGTGCGGGAACTCCTGGTTGAACAGAAACGAGATGCGGCCCCCCTGATCGCGCAGGCGCAGGGCGCGGATCTCCTCCTTGAGCTTCAAACCGGGATCGCGATTGATCACCTTGCAGACCAGGCGCACCGGCTCGTCGCAGCCGAACTCGTCGTTGAAGATTTTGAGCAGCAGGCCGGGCTCTTTGCGCTCCCCCCACTCGAAAGCGGAGAAGAAGACGTATTCCCCATGCGGGTTGGGGAAGGAGTGAAGCCCGGGATGGAAATAATTGGTGTCGACGCCGAGAGGGACGATCTGGATCGGCCGGGTAAGACCCGAGTCGAGAAATCCCTGCCGGTTGAACTCGCTCGGCACCCAGACCTCGGCCATCTTCTGCGCCGCGCGCACCCAGTCGCGGGGGAAGCCGTCGACTTCGAGCATCGTGTAGCCGATTTTGATCCGGCCGCGGTTGCTGCCGAAAACGTCGGCCTGACCGTAGACCACCGAGGCTTTCGGGCGCCACGAGACGCGCCGCGAGCTCAGCACGTTCAGCCGGTAGTCCTCGCTGTCCTCCGGCTCGTTGGGCGAAAATACCGTGCGCGGCCCGTAGACGTAGCGGTAGGCGACCTCCACCCCCTCGGCATCGAGCGCGCGCAGGATCTCGCGGCAGCTCATCGCGTAGCCGGTGGGGAAGTTCATGATCGACTGCCAGAGCAGGCGATGCCCGTAGCGGCCCGCCAAATCCGCGCCCCATTTCGCCCGGAACGTCGCGCGGCTGGTCTGGAACAGGCGTCCGAGCGAATCGGGGTCGTTTTGGGTCGAGCCATGCTCGTCGTGGATCAGGGTGACGCCGCCGCAGACGACGGTCTTAAAGCCCGCGTCCCGCGCCCGCAGGCAGTAGTCGGTGTCCTCGAAATACGACTCGAAGTCGAGCGCCAGGCCGCCGATCTGCGCCATCAGCTCGCGCTTGATATAAGCGCAGGCGAAGACGATCCCTTCGACCTCGCGGACCTCCGCCGTGTATTGGCCGAGGTCCTGTTCGAGCGATCCGATCTGCTGGCCCCACATGGTGTCGGGCAGGATGTAAGTCCCGGCATGGAGCAGCCGGCCGTCCGGCAGGCACAGCCGGGCACCGACGACGCCGATCTTCGGGTCCGAGGCGGCGGCCGCACGCAGGCGCGTCAGCCAGTCGTCCTGAGTAAAGATCAGGTCGTTGTTCAACAGGACGATGTCGTTCGCCGGATCGACGGCGGCGATCCCGGCGTTGTTGCCGCGCACGAAGCCGAGGTTTTTCGGCAGCCGCAGCACGCGGATCCCGCTGATTTCTGCAAGCCGCTCCGGCGTCTCATCGGTCGAGCCGTTGTCGACCACCAGAACCTCGGTGTTTTTAAGGTCGGTCGAGAGCAGGGTGGCGAGGCAGCGCTCGGTGAGATCCCAACGATTCCAGGCGAGAACCAGCAGCGTGGCCTTCCGCGACGGGGCGCCGGGAGGCGATTTCGAGGCAAAATCGGTCATCGGGAGGCGGCGACCGTAGGGGTCAGACTCTGCCAAAGATCGAGCAGCGTCTCTTCGACACTCGCGACGGAAAGAGCGGTCGTCTCGCGCCAGACTTCCAGGTCGTAGCGTCCGTGGGGAACCGGGGGCAGTCCGCCGGCCAGTCGCGACAGGTTCAACAGCTCCCGGCTCGGCAGATGACGCTGCAGCTCACGCAACTCCCTGGAGCGGCGCAGCAGCGCCTCTTCGAGCGCGGCCACCCGCGCTTCGAGGCGGGCGATCCGCAGCGCGGACTCCAAAGCGTCCCGGTCGTTCGGCATCGTTCCTTAGCGCCCCGATCCCTACCAGGCCCGTCCGATCGGACGCTTGAGAGCCTGGAGCAGGCGCCAAGATCGCGAATGGAGAAGCGTCCGGTGAAAATCGGCGAGCCGGTCGATCTCGCGGCGGAGACGAAGCACTTCCGTACTGGTCACCAAAGGGAGGTCGTCTTGGACCCCGGGACCGAACTGCTCCGAGGCGAGCGCCGTCTTCCCCATCAGGTTCTCTCGCTCCCGCTGCTCGATCTCCCGCAGCCCGGCTTCGAAGGCCTCGGCCTCCAATCGACCAAACCGCTCGGCATCCGCAAGCGCATTCTCCAGCGCCCGGGAGGCCGGAATGGGCATGGGTCGGACTTCTGCAGTCTCTAAGGAAGGCATCAAGAACCTCGAAAAGGGACCGCAGTATATCCGGAGAACAGAATGGGTGGGAAAGCGGTGGGACAGATGCCTGCGGAATAGCATGCGGAATAGTCGTCCAAGCTGGATTCCTGCGCCGGAGCCCCCTAAACTCCGCAGCCGTGGAACCCGATTCCAGCGCGCTCCGTCTGCAGAAGATCTGCGTCGTCATGCCCGCGTACAACGCGGAGACGACGCTTGAACGGACGTTTTCCGATCTGCCGTTACGTTGGGTGGACGACGTCGTGCTGGTCGACGACGGCAGCCGGGACCGGACGGTGGCGATCGCCCGCGAACTCAAGATCCATACGATCGTCCATCCGCAGAATCGGGGCTACGGCGGCAATCAGAAGACCTGCTACCGCGAGGCGCTCGCGCGCGGGGCGGACATCGTGGTGATGGTCCATCCCGACCATCAGTACGATCCCAAGGCGATTCCCCAGCTGGTCGAGCCGCTGCTTTCCGGGGTGTGCGACGCGGTGTTCGGCAGCCGGATGCTCGGGGGCCGGCCGCTCGAAGGGGGAATGCCGAAATGGAAGTACCTGGCAAACCTGGGGCTCACCGCGCTCGCGAACGCCACGTTCTACGTGTTCCTGTCGGAATACCACTCCGGCCTGCGGGCCTATAGCCGGCGCTACCTCGAAGGGGTCGCCCTCGAAGCGAACTCGGACAATTTCGTGTTCGACACCGAGATCATCGCCCAGGGGGTCTGGCGGGGTTTGCGGATTCGTGAGATCCCGATCGCCACGCGCTATTTCGACGAGGCGTCCCAGATCGGTTTCTGGAAGAGCGTCCAGTACGGCTTCTCGATTCTCGGCGTGCTCACGCGCTACAAGCTGCACAAGAAGAAAATCCTACGCTACCCGCTGCTGGCGGCCGCCGAGGCGATCGACTTGGCGCCGCTCGGCGGGACCCCGGCTCCTGCCCAGCCGGGAAGGTCCGAATGATCACGCCGGCTCCCGGGAGCTACGTGCTCAAGGATTTCCACGGCTCCAGCCACCGGCAACTCGCGGCCTGGGTGCGCGAGCTGCCCTCGGGGATTCGCCTGCTGGAGCTGGGCCCGGGTACCGGCCAGGTGGCGCGGTTGGCCGGGCGCGCCGATCTCCATTGGGTGGGGCTCGAAGGGAGCTTGGAAGGTCTGGCGCCGCTCGCGGAGGGTTTCGCCGGAGGGGCGATCGTCGATCTCGAAACCCTCGACCGCCTGCCCCGGAGCTTCGACGCCGCGCTCGCCGCCGACGTGCTCGAACACCTGGTCGATCCGGATCGCACGCTCGCCCAACTCGCGGCTGCGCTGCCCTCCGGGGCGCCTCTGCTCGTCTCGGTGCCGAACATCGCCAACCTGACCGTCCGGCTGGCGCTTCTGTTCGGTCGCTTCGAGTACGCGGAGCGCGGAATTCTCGACCGGACCCACCGGGTGTTCCTCACCCGCCGAACCCTCGAACGCCGGCTGGTGTCGGCAGGATTCCGGGTCGAAAGGCGAGCGGTTTCGACCCTGCCGCTCCGCCTCGCGCTCCCCGGTTGGCCGGGCTGGCTGCTCACCCCGGCCGAAGCGCTGCTCGCCGGGCTCACGCGATGTATGCCGACGCTGTTCGGCTATCAGCTACTCGCGCTCGCCCGGCGGGTCTAGCCCCTACTGGTAATACCCGTTCACGTCCACGACCACGTGGACCGTGCCGTTGCCGCCGACCACGGCGTTGCCGGTGAGGACACCCGTGTCGCTGATCGACAGAACCGCGTTGTTGCCGCGGACCTGATTGGGCGAGAAGTTGACCGCCCCGGGGACCGGGAGTTCGCAGCCGGGCGAGAAGCGGAGGAATCCGCTGCTGGTGGGCGCGACCACCGTGACATTGGTCGAGAGGGCGCGAGCCGAGGTGGGAATGCCGCAGACGCCGAACACCGAGAAGTCGCGCAGGGCACCCGAGGTGAGGGCCGGCCCGCCGTACGGTCCGTTGGCGTTGCGCGTGTCGAGAATCCGGCAAGGGGAGAGGGTGAAGAACTGACGGGCGACGTTCGAGATGTTGCACACGCCGTGAACCGCGCAGGGTCCCGTTCCGGGGACCACCCCGGTGCGCAGCGGATTTTGGTGGAACATCGGCCAGGGCATGGCGCCGATCCGGTTGATCGGGTTCCAGACGTTGACCTGGGTGTCGCTCTGGGTTGAGAACGGGGTTGCGGAGACCACGACCACCTCGGTCTGGGCGCCCGCGCCGTTGGTTTCGAGATCAGTGACCACCACGCCGGAGACGGTGTTGGCGGTATAGAAGCTCGGCTTGACGATCGGATTCGGGTGCGGCGTCGTTTCGGTGAGTTGCACGCCCGCGGTGGTGAACGCCGCGATTTCGGTATTGACCGGCACCAGGATTTCGAGCGCCGTGTCGCCGAGCACGTCGGCGACGATCGGGTCGCCCGCGTTCGGGGTATTGCCGAAGAAGCTCTTCGGCGCCACCGGCGGGAAGATGTCGGTGCCGTTCGCGCGGACGGCGTGAAGCAGGAACGTCGTGGCCGGCGAGGTGTTGTCGGTGGTGAAGAGGACATCGAGAATACCGTCGCCGGTGATGTCGGCGAGGGCAGGATTGGTGATCACCTGGCCGGTCACCGCGAGGCCCGGATTGGCGACATTGCCCCAGACCGGCGAGCCGTCGCAGTGCCAGCCGTAGATCTTTTGCTGGCGGCCGGCATAAAACGAGCCCGTGCCGTGGATGATCTCCGGCCGGCCGTCGCCGTCGATGTCGCCCACCACGGGAGAGCTGACGATCACTTGGTCGACGCACTTGGGAAAGCCCGGGATCTCGCTGATCGGCGAGCCCAACATGGTCATGCTCGATAGGCCGGTGCCGGTGGCGTCGTAGCGGAAGACGCGCAGGCAGCCGCCGGCCGGGGTGAAGAACGGCGAGCCTTCCTGATGGGCGTCGACGCCCAGAATCACGTCCTTCTTGCCGTCGCCGTCGATGTCGTGGAGCACGGGCGACGAGAACACCGTGTCGCGCATGAACTTCGGCCAGCCGGGCAGGTTGTTGCCGGTCGCGCCGTCGACCAGGTAGAGGTTGTAGTCGAACCCGGCGAACACCACGTCGGGATCGCCGTCGCCGTCGACGTCGCCGATCGCCGCCGAGCCGACCACCGGGTCGGGCTGGCCGTCCACGCCCTCGACCCGATCTTCGGTGATCTTCTGCCAGAGCAGCGTGCCGTTGTTGCGGTAGACCCGGAACCCTCCAGGCGCGGTGTTCGGCGGCGCGCCCTGGAGGGTCGAGCCGTAGCCGACCGCGATCTCGGCGACCCCGTCGCCGGTGACGTCGCCGACCGTCGGGCTCGCCGCGATGTGGCTCGGCAACTGCACCGGAAAGCCGGGCGCCACTTCCCAGACGCCGTTGGCCGGATTGCGGTAGATCACGTAGAGCCTGCCGTTGCGCAGGCCGAAGACGATCGATTTGAATCCCGGCGAGAGGCCGAGGTCCGCCACCACCGGCTGGCTGAACACGCCGTTGCCGTTGCCGTTGTTCACGAGCTGACCGGGCAGCGAGATCGGGAAGCCGCTCTTGTTGGCGGGCAGGTTGGGCTGCTGGGCGCGGAGCGCCGGGGTGAATGAAACGGCGAGACAGAGAAGGGCGAGAAGAGAGCGGCGTACACCAAGGGCACGAAGGTGAAGGCATTTCATTAGAAAATGTCCTGATTTCTGGTCCGCCGAGGGACCTGAAATTTGGCCTGAGCGGCCAGAGCTGAGATCGATAGGGATCCCGCGAATGGGCTCTCGGCCTCAACGGCCGGGGGGACTTATTCTAACAGAGCGATAGGCACCGTGTCCTTCGCCCAAACGGGTAGGCGTCTGATAAACTTGGGACTTATGACGAATCGACGGGTGCGGGTGCTGATCGCGAAGCCGGGTTTGGACGGCCACGATCGGGGTGCGAAGGTGGTGGCGCGGGCCTTGCGCGACGCCGGATACGAGGTGATCTACACCGGGCTGCGCCAGACGCCGGAGCAGATCGCCGCCGCCGCCGTGCAGGAGGACGTCGACGCCGTCGGCCTGTCGATCCTGTCGGGTGCGCACAACAGTCTGCTGCCCGAGGTGACGCGCCTGCTGCGCGACCAGGGGGCCGCGGACGTGCTGGTCTTCGCCGGGGGGATCATCCCGGCGGCGGACATTCCGAGCCTTAAAGAAGCGGGCGTGGATGCGATCTTCCTGCCCGGTACGGCGACCCGAGACATCGTGGACTACTTGAAGCAACGTTTAGAGGCGGCCTGAAGCTAGGGGCCGCTTTCAGTGTAAGAGACCGGAGAACGAACCCAATGAGCCGACGCATCCTGCTGGCCGACGACAGCGTGACGATCCAGAAGGTGATCGAGCTGACCTTCATGGACGGTGACTACGAAGTTCGGGCGGTCGGCAACGGCGACGAAGCGATCGCGTTGCTCGACTCGGTCGATCCGGACGTGGTCATCGCCGACGTCCACATGCCGGGGGCGAACGGCTACGAGGTCGCCCGCCGCGCCAAAGCGCTGCGCCGGGATCGGCCCGTGCTCCTGCTGGTCGGCACCTTCGAGCCGTTCGACGAGACCGAAGCGCGGGCCTGCGGCGCGGATCGCCACCTGAAGAAGCCCTTTGACTCCCAGGAGCTGCTGCAGATCGTCGACGACCTGCTCGCCTCCGGTCCTGCGGCGCCCGCTTCGCTGCCGCCCGCCCCGCCGAGCTTCACCGACGACCCGTTCCCCGGGCTCGCTCCGGCCGCGCCGCTCGCCGCGGCCCCGGCAGCCCCGACGTTCCCCGCGTTCCCGACTTTCCCGGCGTTCCCAACAGCCTCGACGCCTCCGGTGCCCCCGGCGGCCCCCGCCAACGATCCGTTCGGCGGCTTCGCCTTCTCCTCCGCTCCGGCGGCCGATCCGTTCCCGGCATTCGCGCCTCCTCCTCCCGCGCCGCCCGCCGCTCCTGCCGAGCCCGCCTTCACGTTCGCCGACGATCCTCCGCCAGGGGTTGAGCCCGCCTATCTGCCGCCCGCCGAGCCGGTCTGGTCGACCTTCGAGGTGGAAGAGGAGGGTGCGCCGCTGCCGCCGCTCTCCGAGGCCGATCTCGGCCTGCGGGTCGAGCCCGAGCCGCTGTTCGATCTCTCCGCCGACGACGATTTGCCCGCCGCCCCTTCGATCCCCGAACCGGTGTTCGAGCCGATCCAGGAAGCTCCTTGGACGCCGACGGTCTTTCCCGAAGTACCGGTCTCTGCGGCGGAAGTACCTGTAGCTCCGACGCCGGCTGCCGCTCCCGCCGCCGACTTTCACTTGACCGACGCCGACGTTGATCGGATCGCCCGCCGGGTGATCGAGCTGATCGGCGACCGTCCGGTCCGGGACGTCGCCTGGGAAGTCATCCCCGATCTCGCCGAAGTCGTGATCCGCGATCGGATCCGCGAGCTCGAAGCCGCGGTCGACGCCTGAATCTGAAGAAACCTCGGCCCAAATGTGTAGGGGCGGGGTTTCCCCCCGCCCCTACTGAGACGCCTATGGCAGCGAAGAGACCGAGATCATGAGCCCGACCGAACCGACCCCACAAGCCTCCGATCCCGCGCCCGAAGCCGGGGGAAGCTCGCTCCAGTCCCCAACACTCCAATCAGAGATGGACAAGCGTTTCGAGCCTTCGACCTACGAGCAGGTCTGGCAGCGCCGTTGGGCGGAGGCGGGGATCTTTGAAGTCGTTCCAGTTCCCGGCCGGCCGAGCTTCTGCATCATGATCCCGCCGCCGAACGTGACGGGCAAACTGCACATCGGCCACGCGCTCCAATCGACGCTCCAGGACCTTCTGGTCCGCTGGCACCGGATGCGCGGCGAAAATGCGCTCTGGCTCCCGGGAACCGACCACGCCGGAATCGCCACGCAGTTGATGGTCGAGCGGCAGGTCGAAAAGGAAGGCACGTCGAGGAAGGCGCTCGGCCGTGAGGCGTTCCTCGAACGGACCTGGGAGTGGAAGAAGGAATACCACGGCAACATCCGCCAACAGCTCGACCTGATGGGCGCCTCCTGCGACTGGACGCGCGAGCGCTTCACGCTGGATGAAGGGCTCAACCGGGCCGTGCGCGAGGCGTTCGTCCGGCTCCACCGCGAGGGTTTGATCACTCGCGGCGAGTACATGGTCAACTGGTCGCCGGTACTCGAAACCGCGGTGTCCGATCTCGAAGTCGAGACCAAGACCGTGCAGGGCAAGCTCTACCACGTCTCTTACCTGATCGAAGGGGAGCCCGGAGACCCGGAGGGCACCGGCGAGCGGATCGTCGTCGCCACCACCCGGCCCGAGACGATGCTCGGCGACACGGCCGTCGCGTTCCATCCGGAGGACGAGCGCTACGCCCACCTTGTGGGGAAGGCGGCGATCTTGCCGCTGCTCGGCCGGCGCCTGCCGTTCGTTCCCGACGAGATGGTCGATCGCGAATTCGGCACCGGCCTGGTGAAGATCACGCCGTTTCACGATCCGAACGACTTCGAGGTCGCCAAGCGCCACGGCCTGCCCGGCATTTCGGTGATCGACAAGACCGGCCGGATGACGCCTGAGGCCGGACCCGATTTCGCCGGGCTCACCCGCGAAGAGGCGCGAATCAAGGTGGTCGAGCAACTGCGCGCCGCGGGTCATCTGCTGAAGGTGGAAGATCACGTCCACAACGTCGGCCACAGCCAACGGGGCGGCGAGGCGATCGAGCCGCTCGTCTCCACCCAATGGTTCTGCGACGTATCCGGCATGGCGGCCCAGGCACTCGCGGCGGTGGAGGACGGCCGGTTGCGGCTGATTCCCGATACCTGGGGCAAAACGTGGGAGCACTGGCTGTCGAACATTCGGCCCTGGTGCATCTCGCGCCAGCTCTGGTGGGGCCATCAGATCCCCGCCTGGTACACCGCTGACGGCAAGACGATCGTGGCGCACGACGAGGAAGAGGCGGTGCGTCTGGCGGGGGTGGCGAGCGCCGCGGAGCTGACCCAAGACCCGGACGTGCTGGACACCTGGTTCTCCTCGGCGCTTTGGCCGTTCTCAACCCTCGGTTGGCCCGAGCCGACGGCCGATTTGAAGACGTTTTATCCCACCTCCGTCTTGATCACCGGCCACGACATCCTGTTCTTCTGGGTCGCGCGAATGGTGATGTCCGGCCTGCATTTCACCGGGGAATCGCCGTTTGCCGCCGTGCATTTGACCGGCCTGGTGCGCGACGCCGAAGGCGTCAAGATGTCCAAGACCAAGGGGAACGTGCTCGACCCCGTGGACCTCATTGAGGAGTACGGCGCGGACGCGGTGCGCTTCACGCTCGCCTCGCTCGACAGCCCCGGGCGCGACATCCCGCTCAACCCCGAGCAGATCGCCGGCTACCGGGCGTTCGGCAACAAGATCTGGAACGCCACCCGCTTCGCGCTCGCCCGCATTCCGGAAGGGGCGCGGGTCAGAGTGCGGCCCGAAGATCTCGCCGTGGCCGACCTCGCCGCGCCGGAGCGCTGGATTCTCTCGCGCCTCTCGGCCACCGCGGCTGAAGTCCACGAGAAGTTCGAGACCTTCCGCTTCGACGAGGCGTGCAACCGGCTCTACCACTTCTTCTGGGGGGAGCTGTGCGACTGGTACATCGAGCTGGCCAAGCCCGCGCTGCTCGGCTCGGACGCCGATCGCAAGCTCCGGCCGCGGATCGGCGACGTTCTCCTCTCCGTGCTCGATCAGGCTCTCCGCATGCTCCATCCGGTGATGCCGTTCCTGACCGAAGAGGTCTGGCAGCGCCTGCCCGGTCGCGAGGAGATCCACCCCTCGACGATCTGCCTCGCCCCCTATCCGCAGGCGAACGCCGTCTGGCGCGATGAAGCGGTCGAGGCGCAGATGGATGCGATGATCGAAGCGGTCACCCGCGTCCGCGCCGTGCTGGCCGAGACCGGCCGCGAGCGGAAGGTGGGCTTGTGGACCGCATCGCCCGTGCTCGAAGCATTCCTCGCCGAGCAGCAGGGGCTGTTCGCCAGCCTCTGCCGGCTCGAATCCCTGGAAGTTAGCTCGCGCGCCTGGTCGACGTCCGACGGCGGCCCGGAGGACCTGGTGGCGGGGATCGGAATCAAGATCCTCGGTGCCAAGAAAGGCGGCGACGAGGCGGCCGAGCGGGCGAAGCTCGAAAAAGAAATCGAAAAACTCGACCTGGAGATCGAGCGGACCCATGCCCAGCTCGCCGACGAGAGCTTCCTCGCCAAGGCCCCGGCCCCGGTGGTGGAGAAACGCCGAGCCGCGCTCGCCCAGATGGAAGACCGGCGATCGAGCCTCCGTTCGAGCCTGGCGGGCTGAGGAAAGAGCCGGAGCGCATCGTGGATTTTTCGACCTTCGCCGCCGAGCTGACGCGCTGGCACCCCTGCGGTGACGAGAACCTGATCGTCGTCGCCGACACCGACTCGACGAACCGCCTGGCGCGGATGATCGCCGCCGAGTATGAAGACGAGCGCCAGAATCTGCCGCGCGCCTACCTCTTCGCGTGGACGCAGTCGGCGGGGCGCGGGCGCGAGAAGCGGCAGTGGGTAAGCCCGGGCGGTTTGGGGATCTATGCGACGATGCTGACCTGGGTCGCCAATCCGGCGCACCTGGCGACTTTGCCGCTGCTCGCCGGGGTGGCGATCTGCCGCGGGCTCGCGCCGCTTCTCCCCGCCAGCACAAGCCCCGAGGAAGACAAGGCGCCGCGACTCAAATGGCCGAACGACGTCATGATCGCCGGCCGAAAGATCGGCGGCCTGCTGATCGAAGCGGCGCACCGAACGGACGAGGGTGCGATCGTGATGCTCGGATTCGGCGTCAACCATTCGCACCGGCCGGAAGATTTGCCAATCGCAGCCGCAACCTCGCTCGAAATCGAAGGGGGGCACGCCTCGCTCTCGGAGCTGGCGACGAGCCTCGCCTGCGCGATCGAAGACGAGCTGAAGCATCTGGGCGACGCCGCCTACGCGGCGGCCGCCTATCGCGCTTTGTCGGTCCACCAAGTCGGCGATCGGCTGGTTTGCCGGATGGGCGAGAGGACCGTCTCCGGAACGTTCCTCGGTTTCGACGCCAACGGGGGTCTGCGCCTGGCAACCTCGTCGCTTCCCGGCGCGGTCGTTCCCGGAGTAAAACCGCTTGAAGAAATCACGATTTCGGCCGGAGAGGTGATCGCATGATCCGCGCGCGAAAAGCCACGACCCACGTGACCGACGGCCTGCTGGTCCTGGTCGATGTCGGCAACACCAATACCGTCTTCGGCGTCTACCGGGGCGACGAGCTGATCGAAAGCTTCCGCCTTTCCACCGACGCCGAGCGCACCGCCGACGAATACGGCGCCCTCCTCTTGCCGCTGTTCGAGCGCGCGGGCATCGACCCTACGGCTTCTGAAGCCGTGGTCATTTCCTCGGTCGTGCCGCCGCTCCATTTCACCTTAGACCAACTCGCCGAGCGCTACTTCGGCAAGCGCCCCCTGTTCATCGAGCCGGGGGTCAAAACCGGCATGCCGATCCGCTACGACAACCCCGCCGAGGTCGGGGCCGACCGGATCGTCAACTCGGTCGCCGCAAGAGAGCTGTACGGAGCCCCGGTCGTCGTGGTCGATTTCGGCACCGCCACCACCTTCGACGTGGTGAACGCCAAAGGCGAATACGTCGGCGGCATCATCTCCCCCGGCATCACCATCTCCGCCGAAGCCCTTTTCGCCCACGCCTCCCGTCTCTACCGCGTGGACGTCAAGAAGCCCGATCAGCTCGTCGGCCGAAACACCGGCACCGCCATGCAGGCCGGCATCTACTACGGCTACGTCGGCCTGGTCGACGGCATCCTCGAACGCCTGGTCGCCGAAATCCCCGGCCTCAAAAACGTCGTCGCCACCGGAGGCCAGGCCGAGCTGATCGCCTCCGGCTCGCGGTATATCCAGAAGGTGGACCCGATGCTCACTCTGGTGGGATTGAAGTTGATCTACGAGAAGAACCGGGGGTAGGAAGCATCCCCTCCCCCGAAGCACCGGCCGATCTACGGACCTCCCGAAGAAGTCTCCGGGTTCTCCGAAGAGCTTTCCGCACGACGCGAAGGCAACTCCCGGCCGCGCGAAGAGATCTCCGGAACGTCCGGAAGGGTCCCGGGCGAACGGTAGCGCTCTTCCGGCCGTTGGGACCTTTCTTCGGAGAGCCCGTGAGCCTCTCCGGAAGATCGGGAGATCTCTTCCGTCGGCGCGGAGCGCCCTTCGGATTTTCGGAAGTGCTCCCAGGGCGATCGCGGAACCGACGGGCACGCCCGGTGAACGTCCCGGACCGCCCGTGAAGATCTTCCGACGATCCGGGAAGTCCCTTCGGACGGCTGGTGAGTCCCTTCGGACGGTCGGGAGCTGTCTTCGATCGGCCTCCTGCATCGTCCTCGCCGCCCAGCTCCTCGGGTGTGCTCGTCCTGGGACCGCCGCCGTCTCGGCGGCGTTTCCGCAGGTCAAGAGGTCGAGTTTGCCAGCGCCCGAAGCTCCTCGACATGCGCCGCATCCTTCTCGGCCTCCGGGTGGCCGACTTCCCGCTCGAAATCGACACAGGCCTGCATGAAGTCAATCGCCCGGGCGATCTCCCCAAGTTTCTCGTAGGCGGCACCCAGGTTCCACGAGGCGTTCGCATCTCCCCTTCGATCGCCGATTTCGTGGGCGATTTCGAGGCGCTGCTCGTAAAGCTCGATCGCCTGCCGGGTCTCGCCGAGGTCGGCGTAGGCGGTTCCCAGGTTTCCGAGGGCATTGCCTTCGCCGCGCCGGTCGCCCAGCTCGCGCCGGATGGCGAGGTCTTGGGCATACAGCTCGATGGCTCGCCCGACCTTTCCCAACTCGGCGTAGGTGTTGCCCAGATTTCCGAGGGCGTTCCCCTCGCCGCGCCGATCGCCGGTCTCGCGAGAGATCGCCAGATACTGCTCGAAGCATTCGAGCGCCCGTTGGGTTTCGCCCAGGGCGGCATGAGCAATCCCCAAGCCTCCCAGGTGCTCTCCTTCGAGCTGCCGATCGCCGAGCCGCCGAGCTGCGGCGATGCCTTTTTCCACCCAGGCGATCTGCTCCTGGGGAGCCAGGCGAAGCTTCAAGAGGTGAGCGCCGACGGAAGGGAATTGACTGGCGGCGCGGGCGGCTTCCTGGGAGACTTCCATTCGAGCGGAAGCCCACGCTTGGCCGGCGAGAATGTGGACCCGTTCCCGATCGAACAGTGAGAGCCCGATCAGGATGCCGTCGTTGCCCGTCAGGTATCGCTCGCTCGCGGCTCCGAGGACTGCGAGATAGTGGCTCGCGTGCCGCCCTTTGGCCGCTTCCTCCTCAGAAGAGGGGAGATTCACTCGGAGAAACGCGTGCGCCAAGTCATGCAACCGGTAGCGCCCTTCCTCTCCGTCGAGGAGGCTGCGGCGGACCAGCTCGCCTAGAGATTCGTCCGTTTCCTCTTCGTTCTCCTGAAGATTCCAGACGGCGGCGGCCGCCGCCGCATCGAAGCTCGCCGAGAAGACGGCCAGAGCGCGGAATCGCGTTTTCAGAAGCTCGGGAAGCAATGTGTAGCCGAGTCCGAGAGCCGCTTCCCCAAGCTTTGCTTTTTGTCCTTCACGCTCCAAACGACGGGCGTAGTGAGAGACGGAGAGGTCCGAGCGCTCGGCGAGGGTGCTCGCCGCGACGCGGAGGGCGAACGGCAGGTAGCCGCACAGGCGCGCGATGCTTGAAGCCTGGTCGCCAATCCGAAACGAAATCCTCCGGAGAAGTGCGCAGGCATCGTCCGGCGGAAGCTGATCCAGATCCTGACGACATCGTCCAGGGAGAGAAAATCGTTGCCGGGAGGTGACGAGCAGGGCGCACGTGCTGGGTGGAAGGAGCGGCTCGATCTGCTCTCGATCGGCGGCGTTGTCCATCAAGAGAAGAACACGCTTTTCATGGAGCACTTCGCGGTAGAGGGCGGCGAGCCGAGAGTCCGCGGGGAGAGGTGCTTCCGGATGGAAAGATCGGATCACGTGCGCCGCCACCTCAGCCGGGGTGAGGGGCTTAGCGCTCATGCCTTGAAGGTCCAGGTAGATCTGACCGTCCGGAAAGGCATCGCGAAGCTCGTGCGCCACCTTGAGCGCCAAAGCGGTCTTGCCTACTCCGCCCATGCCTTGAACAGAACAGATCGGGCCACATTTCGACATCGCGCCACGCAATTCTGCGAGCTCCGCCTCGCGGCCGACGAAGTCGGCGGGTGGAGCGGGGAGCTGGTGAAGGGGACGGAGGGGAAGAGGCGAGGAAGGAGCACGCTCAGGATCGGGAGGTCTTAGCCTTCCCGACACGAACAGGCGCCCATCCGGCACGTGCAGGAACAGGACCGGCGTGCCCCAAGCGAGCTGCCGGGGGAATCGTGCGGCCATCGCATGGCGCCCTTCGGTCACCGCGGCATCGATCGGCTCGCCGGCCGCGAGGCATCGGTACACGGTTTCGCTGAAAACGATCGCGGCGCTGTCGGTGATTGGAAACTGCATCGCGATCACCGCCGGTACCCCCGCTTGAACCAAGGCGGCAGCCACGCCGCTGAAAGGATTGGGCGCGGTGGATCGGGCGGTACGACAGGCGTTCAGGAAGACCAATCGAAGAGAGGTCCGGTCGCGCAGCTGATCGGCGAGCCTGCAGCCAGGCATCTTCGAGGTACCGCGTCTTCCATCTTCCAGGTGAATCTCGCCCTCGCCGGAATCGGAATCGAAATCGCCATGGCCCATGAAGTGGAGGACGTGAAACTCCTTCCCGTCCGTGAGCGCCCGACGAAGCGACTCGGGGGTCGTATGGATCAGCGGCTCGACCTCGATCTCGCCCGGTTGCTCGACCGCTTTACGGACCCGTTCGATTTATTCGTCGAGGGAAAGCATCCTCGCGGAACGAGGTTCGGCGCCTGCCAGCAGAATGCGCAGAGGGCGCGGCAGCTCTCGTCGATCGAGCATCCGCCGCTGAGGAACGAAGCGGACGATCGAGAACCTTTGGTCGAGACCCAAGGTGTGATTGCTCTGTCCTTCGAAGAGCAATTCCCACGGCAACGTGTGTAGCGGAGCGAGCGCTTGCTCGTGCAGGTCCAGCTGGATCTTGATCCGTAGTCCGTCGTCCGGGCGTAGGCGACTGAAACTGAGGTCGAAGAGCCGACGCACGGAGCCACGAAAGAGGCGTTCGAAAAGCTGCGCTCCGAGGGAGCGAAGGGATGCCGCAGACATCCTTTCGAGGCCGTCGAGGTCGGATCTCGGGACCCCCGACCGTTCGGCATCGAGACGCGCATCGGCCGCCCGGGTCACGACGGCTAGATCTTCCTCGACCGGTGGAGGATCAAACGATTCAAGGCGCCCCTGCCCGGCCGGCGAATCCGCGACTTTTACGGATACGCCGCCCTTGCCATCGGGAACGAAATCAAGCGTGAAGTCGAGGTAATGCATTGAGCGGCTTGTCGCCCCATGAGGGGCGGCAAAGGACAGATCGTTCTAGACCCGGGCTACCCACCCTCCCGGTACATCAACAACCGTCCCCCCGTCGGATCGCAGACGTACACCTGATGCCGATCATCCGTGGCGACGCAGTGGGCCTTCGGGGCGGTCTTGGTGGTGGCGACGGGGGTGAGGCGGCCGTCTTTGCCGACTTCGAACACGGTCATCGTCTCGGCCCTGCCGCCGGGGACGTAGAGGTGCGAGAGGCCGGCGTCGAAGGCGATGATGTCGACTCCGGCTCCGGATTCGGCGTGGTCGAGGCGCTTGGCGTCGTGGTTGAGATCGAGGACGCTTGCGCCTCCTTCGGCGCAGCCGACGAAGAGGAAGCCGCGCTGGGCGTCGAACGCCAGGCCTCGGGCTCCCGTGCAGCCGTTGTCCCAGGTGGCGACGACGGCGCGCTTCACCAAATCGATCGCGACGGTTTTTTCCTTCCAGAAGTTGCTGTAGCCCCGTCCGCGCGCGGCGTCGATCTGTAGGGCTTCCGGCCCGCCGGGGACGGCGACGAAGCCGACGTGCTCCGGGATCGGTGGCTTTGACTTCGAGAGGGCGAAGATCTCGATCCGCTCGCCGTCGGGCTCGGTCACCCAGACCTCGTTCGTCGCCTCGACGTAGCGGACGTAGTCGGGGCTCCCCGCGAGGTCGGCTCCTGCGACGATCTTCCCCGCCGCGGGGTCGATTACGTCGACGCGCTTGGTGCCGTGATCGATCGCGAACAGGTAGCCCCGCCCCTCGTCCGCGGAGGTGGTCCCCGCGTCGTGGCCGCCGGAAGAGCCTGTCGCGGGCTGGAACCCGCCGATCGTTGTGATGGCGTGGGTCGCGGGGTCGATCAGTGCCAGGTTGCCGGTTCCTCCCGCCGGTACGAGGAGCTTGCCGATTCCCGGGGCGAATTGAAGATCGTCGAAGCCGATGCCGGCCGTGCCGCCCGGAAGGGCGATCGGGGTTGCCTCAAGCGTTCGGAGGGCCGCCTGCGGCGGAGGAGCCGGCGTGTCGGCAGGAGGAGCGGCCGGCATCGCCGCCCTGCCGGCAGCGGGGGCGAGCACCAGGAGCAGGAGCGGCGCGAAGCGGGTTCGGGACATGACGAGCTTCTCCTCGGTAGGGTTGGGGCGGAGATGGACGATAGCAGAGCGGGATATCATCCCGCGGATGAAGGAAACGAAACCTCCGATCGACCTTGCGCTCGCGCCCGAGGCCCAGGTTCCCGATCCCGACGCCGCGAAGAAGGCGGGGTTCTGGACCAAGCTGAAGCGCGGGCTGTTGATGACCCACACCGAGATCATCGAGCGGGTGGGCGCCGCCGTCGCCGGCCGCGCGGTGCTCGATGCGACGACGCTCGATTACCTCGAAGAGGCGCTGATCTCCGCCGACCTCGGGGTCGAAACCTCGCTGGAGCTGGTCGAGATGCTCCGCAAGACCACCGACACGACCGACCCGCAGGCGCTGCGCTCCCGGCTGGCCGAAGAGGTGGCCCTGCTGCTCGAACGGGCGCCCAAGAGGAAGCCGGTCGGCGAAGGGCCGCGGGTGACCCTGGTGGTGGGGGTCAACGGCGTCGGCAAGACCACTTCGATCGCCAAGCTCGCGCGGCGTTCCAAGGACCAGGGGGAGCGCGTGCTGCTCGCGGCCGCCGATACGTTCCGCGCCGCGGCGATCGAGCAGCTGGCGCTCTGGGGCGAGCGGCTGGGGGTGGACGTCATCCGCCAGGCGACCGGTGCCGATCCGGCCGCCGTGGTCTACGACGCGATCCAGGCGGCGCGCGCCCGGGGGGTGACCCGGCTGATCGTCGACACCGCCGGCCGGCTGCACACCAAAGATCACCTGATGGCCGAGCTGTCCAAGATCAACCGGATCATTGACCGCGAAGCCGCCGGCTGGCCGCGCGAGACGATCCTGGTGCTCGACGCCACGACCGGCCAGAACGCGCTGGTCCAGGCGCGGACATTCGCCCAGGTGGTGCCGGTCGACGGTGTCCTGCTCGCGAAGCTCGACGGCACGGCCAAGGGGGGAATGGCGGTCGCGATCGCGCGCGAGCTGAAGCTTCCGGTGCTGTTCCTCGGGGTCGGGGAAAAGGCGGACGACCTGATCGACTTCGAGCCGCGCGCGTTCGCCAACGCTCTGCTCGGCTGAGGGTCGCCCCTTGCCCCCCGGCAATCCCAGTGGCCCCACCGGCCCCATCGGCCCCCTCGACCTGCGGCATCTGAGGCGCGCGTTGCGCTTGGCGGGGCTCGGGCGCTACCGCACGGCGCCGAACCCCAGGGTCGGCGCGGTCCTGGTGCGCGACGGCCAGATCCTCGGGGAAGGGTGGCACCGGGAGGTCGGCGGCCCGCACGCCGAGGTGGAAGCGTTGCGCGCCGCGGCCGCCGCTTCGCCGGGCGCCGCCCAAGGGGCCACTCTCTACGTCACGCTCGAACCGTGCTCCCACTTCGGCCGCACCTCTCCATGCGCCGACGCGGTGATCTCGGCGGGCATCTCCCGGGTGGTCGCCTGCGTCGGCGATCCGAATCCTAAGGTGGCAGGCCAGGGCTTCGCCCGGCTGCGGGAGGCAGGTATTGAGGTCGAAGTCGGTGCTCTCGCCGCGGACGCCGTGCGGATCAACCTGCCGTTCTTCGTCTCCCAGGTGCTCGGCCGGCCTTCCGTGACGCTCAAATGGGCGATGAGCCTCGACGGCAAGATCGCGACCGTCGCCGGGGAGAGCCGGTGGATCTCATCGCCCGAAGCGCGCAAGACGTCGCTTCTGCTGCGCGAGGAGCACGACGCGATTCTGGTGGGGGTGGGCACGGTGCTCGCCGACGACCCGCGGCTCGACCGGCGGCTCGGCCGCGCGAAAGGGCCGATCCTCCGCGTCGTGCTCGACCGGCGCCTACGGACGCCCCCCTCGGCGCAGATGTTCAAAGTGCCGGGACCGGTGGTGATCTTCACCGAATCTGCGGACTTGGGAAAAACCGCGGCGCTCGCCGCAGCCGGCGCCGAAGTGGTCCGCTTGGCCGCGGTCGAGCCCGCGGCGGTTCTCGCGGCACTGTTCGGGCGCGGGGTCCGAAGCGTCCTGGTCGAAGGGGGCGGCGAAGTCCACGCGAGCTTCGTCGCCGCCGGAAACTACGATGCCGTGCAAGTCGACGCGGCACCGCTGCTGCTCGGCGGAGCCGCGGCTCCGAGCCCCGTCGGCGGTCCGGGTTTCGCCCGGCTGGCCGAGGCGCCGCGCCTGGAGCGGATCGAAGCAAAACGCCGGGGCGAGGACGTAATCCTTTCCGGCCTGCGAGCCGGATGTTTGAACGAGCTGCTGGCTGGCGGTAGGTGAGCAAGGCCGGTACAGGCGCGATCCCTACGGACTCTGAGCGCTCCGCCAAAGTCCAATCCGGTTATACTTTCGGTGAACATGGCGACCAACATTCAGATCCCCCAGCGGCTCCTAGACGCGGTCGATCGTAGAGCCCGGGCGCTCAAGATCAGTCGGAATCGCCTGGTCGCGCGAGCGCTTGAGAGAGAACTTGGCCCGGGTTTGGAATGGTCTTCCGGATTCTTCGAACAGCTGAGCGCGGTCGATTCCGAGACTGTTGCGGCCGTCGATGAGTTGCTCGCTTCGGTTCTCCAGGCTCGAACCTCGAAACCTCCGAGACAGCTGTGAAGTTCGCGTCCTGATCACTGCCAACCTTGATGACATGGCCCGAATTTCCGGTTTGATAGTCGAGGATTGGTCGGCGGCTGAAGAGCCGGCGAGCTAAAGGATTTGTCCTCGAACGACCTGCCAGCGGCTTGCACAACATGCTGGGCGGTTCCTGAGACGCAGCCCTCTGGTACCATCGGGATTGTGAAGATCGTAGACCTTACAAAGCGCGCCACTCTCTATGGGAAGGCCCGCGCCTGATGTTCAGCGGGCTGATCCTCGAAACCGGTCGCGTCGCGGGCGATCCGCGGCTGACGCCAGGCGACGGCCGCCGTTTGGCGGTTGACCTTTCGTCGGATCTCGTCGCGCGCCTGCCCACTCCACCGCTCGGTGCGAGCCTGGCGGTGTCCGGCGTCTGTTTGACCGTGGTGGCGCTCGACCCGATCTCTCCCGCGATGTTCCGCGCCGCCTTCGAGCTGTCGCCCGAAACGCTTGCGCGCACCGCGCTCCGCGATCTTCGCTCCGGAGCGGAGGTCAATCTGGAGCCGGCGTTGCGGGTGGGCGATCCGCTCGGCGGGCATTGGGTACAGGGCCACGTCGACGGAACCGCGACCGTCGTCGATCGGCGCGAGCAAGGAGAGTTTCGGATTCTCGCGTTCTCGCTGCCCGAGGCTCTGGAGCGCTACCTGGTCGAAAAAGGCTCGGTGACGGTCGATGGCGTAAGCCTCACGGTGTCGGCTCTGTCTGCCGATCGCTTCGAGGTTGCGCTCGTGCCGCACACGCTCTCGGTGACGACGTTGAAGCACCTCGTGCCGGGAGATCGGGTGCATTTGGAGGTCGACGTTCTGGCGAAATATATCGAGCGGGCACTGGCCGCCCGATCCGAGCGGACTGGACCGGACCTGGCCGTTGCGCCGGTTTTACCCCTGGGAGCCTGGGCATGAGCCTCCGCTGGGCGGCGACCCGCCCCGAACCGGCACGCTTTTGGGTGCGCTTCGCGCCGCGCGATTGGCCGGGGGCGAACGAACCCTGGCTTGACCTTTCTCGCGGGCGGCTGGGCGATTCGGGCGAGGGGGTCGATTTTTCGCCGCTCCTCGGCCAGCCGCTCGACGATGTCGCCTACCTGCCGCCGGTGCCGCCGCTCCTCGCTGCGGCGCGCGACGCTCTCGCCCGCGATCACCTGGCGCGCGGCACTCCGGTGCTTTTGCAGCTCCTGCCCGGCGAGCGGGCCGAGGCGCCGGGGGCGACCCTGGTGGTCGATGCCCTGCCCGCCGTGCTCGCGGGCGATCTGTCGCTGCTCGATCGGCTGCCGGACGGGGCGGGGGTGGCGTTTCCGCTGCTCGCCGGGCTCACCGACGACCCGGAGATCTGGGCGATCGTCGGCGAGCGGATGAGCGAGGTGGAGGCCGCCTGGGTCCACGGCGTGGCCCCCCAGCTCACCCCCGTCGAACGGCGGCGGCTGGCGCGCGACGATGCATTCGAGGCGCTGTTTCACCGCGAGCCGCCGGTCGAACGCGATTTCTCCCGCGCCTTGGCGCGCTTCGGCTTTACCCCCTTTCTCCCCCGGCCCCTGCCGCGCCCGCCGATCCAGCTGCGCGACAACCGCCGGATCGCCGGCCTGCTGGGGGTTGCCGCCGAGATCTGGCTCCGGCTCGGCCGTCCGGCGGAACCGGGCCAGGCGCTATTTCGCGCCTCGCGCTGGGCGGATGCGACGCGCTACGACCTCGCGTCCCTCTGCCGCGAAGGGCACCTCGGGGTGATCGCCGAGTTCGAAGGTCTCGCCGGGAAGCTGGTCGAGCAGGCGGTCGCCCGGTCGGGAGCGTCGGCGCTGGCCGCGATGATCGACGAGTACTTGGCCCCGGAACCCGCGAAGCCCAAAGAAGAGACCGCGGATCTCGCGGTGGCCGCGGTCTAGGTTGTTCCCGCGGCAGTTCTCGCCTGTCATGTTTCTGTAATCCGGCGGGCGTTACCCTTGCCGCTCCAGCCGTTTCTCCCGGAGGATCGGGTCATGCCTACCACGCACAAAGCCTTTCGTCTCCTCGCTTTCGGTCTCGCCCTCGGCTTTTCGAGCCTCGCCGCCCCGGTTTTCGCCCGCGGCGGGGGAGGCGGGGGAGAGACGCAACTCGCCCTGCGCGTCAGCGATGCCGTGGGACAGCCCGGGGGAATCGTCGCGGTGGTGGTGCGCACTTACGCCGCCCGGCCGATCAAGCAGGGCCAGGTCTGTTTCCGCACCCGCCGCGGTCCGCAGCGCATCGTAGAGAGCCCACTGGCGGCCGGCGGCCTCACAGGCAACGCCGGGGACCAGCCGTTCGCGGCGCTCGTCGGCGCCCTGGTGTTCGGTCCGCGCGGAGCGGTCACCTATCGCGCCTCGCTCCAGCCGTTGGAAGCGATGCTTACGTTCGCTTCGCCCGCTGCGATGATCAACCGCTTGGACGGCCCCGTCGCGGTGCTCTACCTGCGGCTCGCGGCGGACGTGCAGCCGGGCGACACGTTCGTGCTCGACCTCGATCCGGCCGACACGTTCCTGGTCGATGAGGCCGGCCGGCCGATTCCGATCCTGGTCAAGCCCGGCACGCTGCGGGTGGAGGCGCGGGGCGAGTCGATCGAGCTGCGGGCGCCGGGGGCGCGGCTCGCCCCAGGCCGCTCGGCGGCGCTCGGCGTGTCGACGATCGAGGCTCGGCCGTTCACCAAGGGTCAGGTCGGCCTGCGCTGGGACCCGGCGATCCAGGCGGGGAAGCCCTCGGTGCGGATGGATGCCCGCTTCGGCCATGCGACGTTCACCGTCGATCGCTCGACCCCCGGCCTGCTGATCGTGGCGTTTGAAAGCCCGGACGCTTCGCTCAACACGGTCGCGGGAAAGTTCATCGAAGTCACCCTCCCGACCAAGGCGTCGGTACCCCACGGCCGAAAGGTTGCGGTGCGAATCGACCCGAACCTCACCTACCTCGCGAACGGACCGGACGACCTGTCGCCGTTCACGATGAAGAACGGTCAGATCACGTTCAACTAGGAAGCTTGGGCCAGGGGTTCCCGGTGGCGGCCTGCCAAAGGGCGCGAAGGTCTTCCGGTACCGGCGCCTCGAAGGCAAGCGGCGCGCCGGTTTTCGGGTGGGCGAATGCCAGCCGCCAGGCGTGCAGCGCGGGCCGGGCGAAATCCCGCACCACCGCCTGGCGCGTCTTCTCCAACGTTTTCCACCGCGCCTCGCCGTAGAGCGGATCTCCTACCAGCGGATGGCCGAGGTGTTTGGCGTGGACGCGGATCTGGTGTGTCCGTCCGGTGTGGAGATGGAAGGCGAGCAGCGCCAATCCCCCTGCGGTGGCCAACGTCCGGTAGTCGGTGCGGGCTTGCCGGCCGCGCGGGACGACCGCCATCTCTTGCCGGTTCACAGGATGACGGCCGATCGGGGCGTCGATCGTCCCGGCCACGATTTTCGGCGCGCCGTGAACGATGGCGAGGTAGCGCTTGTCGATCGCGCGATCGGCGAACGCCTCGGAGAGCGCCCGATACGCTTCGGGGGTCTTGGCGACGACCATCGCGCCGCTGGTGCCGAGGTCGAGCCGGTGAACGATCCCCGGGCGCCCGGGTCCGCCGACTCCGGCGATCGAAGCATCGTGGCCGAGCAGAAAATGGGCGAGCGTTCCGGTCGCCCGTCCGGCCCCCGGATGCACTGCGAGCCCCGCCGGCTTGTCGAGCACGAGCAGCTCGGAATCCTCGAACAGGATCGCCAGATCGCCGCTTTCCGCCACCACCCGGTCGTCGCCGGGGACGGGAGGATCGCAGGCGATCTCGTCGCCCACCGAGACGGAATCCGAGCCGGAGGCGGGTTTGCCGTTCTTCTGCACCCGGCCGTCGCGCAGCCAGCGCTGCACCTGGTTCCGCGGCACGTCGAGATGTTGGGCGATGTAGCGGTCGATTCGAGACAGGCGATCGAGCGCCCCGGCCGCCTCTTCCCCGGATGCGGGCGGTACAACCACCCAGGTGGACGGCACGGGATGTCCCATCGGGGAGGACGCTACGCCGCTTCCGGGGCCGGATGGCGGCGTTTCACGCTGTCGATCGCCATCAGCAAAATGCCGACCGAGATCGCGGCATCCGCCACGTTGAACGCCGGCCAATGGTGCATGCCGACGAACAGATCGACGAAGTCGGTCACCGCCCCGGTGGCAGCCCGGTCGAGAAGGTTGCCGAGCGCGCCGCCGACCACCAGGGCGAGCGCGGCCAGCAGGGTGCGGTCCTTCGTGGGAGTACGCCAAAAGTAGATGCAGACGGCGGCCAGGGCGCCGAGGCCGAGGGCGGTGAGCAGCCAACTGCCGCTCGAAAGCCCCTGCGCCGCGAACAGGCCGAATGCGACGCCGGTATTTCTCACATGGGTGAAGTTCGCGAGGCCGCCGAGCACCGGGGTCGAGGCGTGGAGCGGCAGATGGACCTCGATCAGCCATTTCGTCCACTGGTCGAGCACCAGCACGGTGAGCGAGACGAACAGGAATCCGAGTTTTTGGGGAGCTTTGCGCACAACGGTAAGGACGTTCTCGGTCACGTGGGAAGCCTCGTTGCGTCGGGGGAGCGCGGCGGAAAAAGTGCGCGGGCGGCGGCGACCAGCGCGGGCAGCTCGGCGGGTTCGAGGAAGATCCGAATTCCGGCGATCCCCGCGGCGCCCGCCCGGGCCAGCTCCGGCAGGCGCTCTAGTGTAACGCCGCCGAGCGCGTAGAGGGGAAGGCCGAGGGCCGCCGCGCGCTCGAACGCCGCCAGGCCCGTCGGCGGTCCGAACGACGCCTTGCTCGGGGTCGGATAGACCGGACCGAACGTGGCGTAATCGGCCCCCTGTTCGAGTGCGGTTTCGATCTCGTCGAGCGTGTGGGTGGAGCGGCCGATCACGAGATCGGCGCCGAACCGGCCGCGCAGCGCAGAGATCGCCGCGGTAGGCAGGCCGGTGCCCGGCAGATGGACGCCGACCCGGCTACCGCACGCTGAGCCGTCGTTGCGGTCTGAGCCCACGGCCAGGGCCACGTCGATGCGGCCGTTGATCAAGAGGAGGGTCTCCGGCGGTAAGAGGTTGCGGGCGGATCGGGCGAGGGCGAGCAGCTCGCGGTCCTTGAGGTCCTTCTCGCGGATCTGCACCGCCCCGACCCCCGCGGCTCCGACCTGTGCAAGCCAGGGTTCGAGCGCTCCGCCGGCAACCGCCCGGCGGTCGCTGATCGCCAGCAACTCAAACCCCGGGGGCGGCACCGGGCGCCCCGGCATCTAGGCCGGAATCGGCAGGCGGTTCCGCCGGAGGTGCCGCGCCCGTTCCTTCGGAGGTCTTTCCCTTGCCGCGCGGCCAGAGCGAATCGAGGTCGTGAACCCCCCAAATCAGATGGACCATGCCGAAGCCGGCGAGCGCCGCGCGCCCGAACGTGGCGCGCAGGGCGGCAGCGATCAGCGGGACCGGCAGTTGGGAAACCGTCCGGTCCCAGGCCGGGCTCCACGGCACCATGAGCAGGAACATCCCCGCTTCCAGGCAATACGAGACGAACAGAAGGCGGGTGAGCAGGCCGGGACGCATTGAGCCGACATTGTAAGCCGGGAGCCGACCGGTCAGTAGATTTCTTCGACCTCCGGCGCATTCCGGCGAAACAACAACCCCGCAAGGTGGGCGGAGACGAACAGCGCGTAGGTGCCGAGAATCCCGGTGATCGCGCTACCGGCGAAGGGGATGCCGCTAAGGCCGATGCGCGCGAGCCAGACGGCGAGGTCGAGGGCGAAGACGAGGTTCGCGATGACGATCGCGTCGGCGCCGCAGGCGCGGAACGCGTGGTAGTGCAAATCGAGCCGCAGCACCTGATCGGGATTGAATTTGCCGACCGCGCCGAGCGCCGTCGTGGCGAGGGCCGCGCCGAGCCATACGAGAACCGCGAGACCGAGCCAGACGGGGAGGTTCGGCTCCTTGGCGAAGATGGCGCTGCGGAACACGAGGACATAGAGCGCCACCAGGCCGTAGCGCCAGATCTGGAGAATCACGAAGACCAGGATGTCGAAAAAGCGCTCGCCGATCGAAAAGTAATCCGGCCAGTCGGGCAGCTCGTCCTGGCCCTCGCTGGTCGATCGGGCGATCTTCAACTGGAGCCCGACGAGCAGCGACCAGAAACCGAACGCGAGCGCGAAGCGGAAGAAATCGATGCCGAAGCGCACCATGATCTCCACCGCGCCCTGGCAGACCAGCGCGGCGATGAAGAGAAACTTCCCCATGCCGCGGAACGGGTAGCCGAACGCATCGGCCAGCCGGTACGTCGAGTCGACCGCCGCGCGGCGCCGATGTTGGATCGCGGAGTGAGCACCGGGCGCCGGCCCGACCTCAGGGGTGACCGGGATCGCCCGTTCGCCGCAGATCTTGCAGAACAAAAGGGCGTGGCCCGCGGTGATGCACCGGTCGCAAAGTTGCCGCCCGCAGCCGTCGCAGGCGTAGAGCGCGGCGATCTCCGGATGCTGGGCGCAGGCAGGCATGGAGGAGCCGCCTACCGCACGCCCCAAACCTTGTGCTGTTGGATCGACAGCCGCCAGGCGGGATTCGCCTCCACCAGACGGAGACACCAGGCGAGCGCCCGCGGATCGAGCCGGTCGCCGGCAAACGCGGGGGAGATCAGATAGTGCTCCGCTTCGACCACCGTCTGCGGAATCGCCTGGCCGTGGCCGCGGACGTACTTCACCTCGTGGGCGGTACGCTGACGGATCGCATGCTCCGCGACTTTCGGGCTCACGGTGATCCAGTCGATTCCGTGGGGCAGCTCGAAGCTGCCGTTGGTCTCGATCGCGAGCGAGTACCCCGCGGAGTGAAGTGTGTCGATCAGCTCCCGATTGACCTGGAGCGCCGGCTCGCCGCCGGTCAGGATCACCCAGCGGCAGGCCGAGGAGAGAGCCTGAAACTCGGAGAGGATCTCGTCCAGCGCCAGATCGCGCCCCGATTCGAATTCGGTATCGCAGTCGAAGCCGTGGCTCTCGACCTTGCAGGTGAGGTTGCACTTCGAGAAGCGGAGGAAGAGGTTCGCCGTTCCCGCCCGAACCCCTTCCCCCTGCAGGCTGTAGAAGATCTCGTTGACCCGATAGGTCCTGGCTCCAAGTGCCACGAGCGTCGCTCCAGCTTCTTCTACCGGCCTACGCGCATCAAGCGGTCGCCCGGTTGCTGCGTGTGGCACCGACGCCGCCGAAGCCCACCAACGCGCCGATCGCGATCAACCCGAGGCCCCAGAGCGCCCGACCGTGCTCCGCCGCGGTGCCGTCCCCGGCAAGAGCCAGGAGCGTCCCCGGCCCCGCGTTATGCGGTATCGCGAACAGGCCGGCCGCGAGAAGCAGGAAGCCGATCGACGCGATTTTGAGCGTCGGCGGAGTCTTCTCAGGACGGCCCAAGCTGCGGCCGATCACGCTCTGCGAATAGCCGAACGAGGTGTAGACCGCAAAGCCGAGCACCAGCCAGCCGATGAACCGCCACCAAGAGGCGGGAGGCAGATAGAACATCAACCCGATGCACGAGACGGCGCCCAGAAGCGGCAGCAGGAACGGTCCGAACGGCACCTGGAACGGGCGGGCGCGGTTCGGGTCCTTCAAGCGCAGGATCGGGATGCCCACGCACACCAGGACGAACGCGAACAGCGTGCCGATGTTGGTCAGGTCGACCATCTCGTCGATGCTGGTGAACGCCGAGAACGCGCCGACCAACACGCCGGTCCAGATCGTCGTCACGTACGGCGTGCGGTACTTGGGATGGACTTTGGCGAAGCTCTTGGGGAGCAAGCCGTCGCGCGCCATCGAGAAGAAGATGCGCGGCTGGCCGAGTTGGAACACCAGCAGCACGGCGGTATGCGCAATCACTGAGCCAAAGGCCACCAGCGTGGTCGCCCAGGTCTGATTCGGCGCCACGTGATCGAGCGCCATGGTGAGCGGCTCGGCCTGTTGCGAAGAGAGCATCTTGGTCAGCTCGGGATACGGGATCATGCCGGTGAACACGGCGGCGACCATGGCGTAGAGCAGCGTGCAGATCGCAAGCGAGGCCAAGATTCCGATCGGCAGGTTCCGGGTCGGGTTCTTGGTCTCCTCCGCGACGGTCGAAACCGCATCGAAGCCGATGTAGGCGAAGAAGACGACCGCCGCCCCGGCGAGCGTGCCGCCCCAGCCGTTCGGTTGGAACGGGTGCCAGTTCTGGGCCATCTTGGTCGCCGGCACGTAATGGAGCGCGATGCCGATGAAGAACAGCAGCACCAGGATCTTCAGAATCACCATGCCGGCGTTCAGAGAAGCGGACTCGCGGATGCCCCAGATCAGGACGATCGTGATCAGCATGACGATGCCGAACGCCAGGATGTTGAAGATGATCGGGATGCCGAAGATGTGCGGCGCACTCTCGTAGAGGCCGGGAATCTTCGCCGCCGTCCGGTAGTCGATCGCCATCCATTGGGGTATGTGGATGCCGAAGCCGTCGAGCAGGGTGCGGAAGTAGTTGCCCCAACTGATCGCCACCGCGACGTTGCCGACCGCATACTCGATGATCAGGTCCCAGCCGATGATCCAGGCGATCAGCTCGCCGAGCGTCGCGTACGAATACGTATAGGCCGAGCCCGAGATCGGCACCATCGCCGCCATCTCCGCGTAGCAGAGAGCGGTGAACGCGCAGACCACCGCGGTGATGGCGAACGACAGCATCAAAGAAGGCCCGGCCCCCGGCCGCGCCGCATCGCCCGCCGCCGCAGTGCCGATGGTGGCGAAGATGCCCGCGCCGACGATCGCGCCCACGCCCAGCAGGGTGACGTTCCACGGCCCCAGCTCGCGCCGCAATGCGTTCGTCTTGTCCGCGGCAGAAGCCAGAATCGCGTCGAGCGACTTGGTCTGGAAGAGTCCTCGCAAGGTAGGTCCTCCGACTCTTGGGGCGGCGCGCTCGAAAGGCACGTCGGCCCCGGTTGTTTTTGCAGCCGAAAACGGTCGGCGCGAGTCTGTCACGGTCGGGAGGGAGGGCGCCAGATTGGGGGCGGCGTTGCCTGGCAGCCCCTACACGTGCCATGGCAGGCAGTTCGACAGTACTGCCTGCAACTCGTGTGGTAAGAATAGGCTCACCGCGCGTCGGCGTTTGATCGCGGCGACGTGTCGCCGCCGACTGCGATGCCGATTCCGCGGCGGCAAACCGCTTGGGACGGCAAGAAACGCACATCCGGCGCGCCAAGTCCATTTCCACGCCCGCAGTTCGTTCTACGCGTCCGCGGCTCCGATCCTGGGACCCCTGATCCGATTCTGGGACGTAGAGTCCGATCCCGGGACCCGTTATTCCGGTCCTGGGACGTATATTCCGTTCCCGGGACTGTTGATCCGATTCTGGGACCTCTTGTTCCTGTCTTGGGACCGCTGATCCGATCCCGGGACCGCTGATCCGATTCTGGGACGGATAAGCCGCTATCCGGCGTGGATAGCGGCTATCCACGGCGTATGGCGGCTGTCCGAGACGTAAAGTCGCTATCCAGCGGGTAGAGCTGCTTTCCGAGGCGCATACCCTCTATCCAGCGTGGATAGGTGCTACCCGAGGCACATATCGGCTCTCCGAGACGTAAGACCGCTGGCCGATGCGGAGAAGATCTTGCGGCGACGTGAATCGACTTTTCGGGAGGGATAGCAGATGGCCAACCCGGCTTTTTGGAAGTGGCTTCGTAATCAGCTCGCGCCCTCTCGCCGAGCAGCGATCGACGCCGAATTCAGCGATAGCTCAGCGGGCATTCTGGGCGCGGATTCGGATGACGGTGTTCATGAAATCCTGCGCAGCCTTTAGCCGCTCCGGCTGGGCGACGAGAAAGAGGCGAGCAGCATCGAGCTGAGCCCCAACATCACGGCGGAACTGAATGAGCGGGGAGAACTGATCGGGATCGAAATCCTCTCGGCCAGCGCTTTCATCAGAGATTCGATTATGGAAGGGGTCCAGGCGAAAGTTCTCCAACTCGCCACTGCAACGCCCCTCTGATTCAGGCGCCGCAGCGAGAAATAGCGGTCTGGACTTCGGTCCAGATGCGGCGGGCGGGGTCGCTTTCGTCGCCCGGCCCCAGGGCGGGATCGAGGCGATCTCGAGAAGCCACGGCGTGTGCTGAGAACCGATGATCATCGCGGGACGGAACACGCTCACCCTCGCGCTCTGGCATAACCGACGCGGAACGGAGCCTGACCTAGGCTAACTGGATGCCAGTACGTGGGAGGCACCTCTTGCTCGCTGACAGGCTGGCGCGACAAGATTTTCGCTCGCCGCTACCAGGCGAGCCTGGTGAGCGAGGAAGCGAGCTGCTTGTCTGGGCTGCCTCTATTTGGCTGGCGCCTCTTGCGCCTGGCCTGTTCGGGGAGATGGAGCGCCGAAGCCGCGTCCTATCCTAGCCTGGGGCAACGCCCCAGGAATCGATTCCGGAAACACCCGCGAGGGGCTGAAGGCCCGATCCAAACTCCTCCTCCGGCGAGCGAGCTTGCGGCCGAGCGAAGGAGCCGCATGAGCGGATCGAGAGCTGCCCAGATAGGTGCCACGCGAACCTCTTGGCGCTCAAGGAGATCTCCCGTCGAGGACGATGGGACGAATGGCTGGATTCGCACCCAGGATGCCGGCCGACTATCCGATGCCTCACTAGGCGTGCTCTGAAGCAGCCTGGACTGGGTCGTATATAGCGAGACCTTCCGAGGTGGCTGCTGCAAGCAGGAGCCGATCGGAGCAAGCGAAGGTGACGTCCAGACCGTTCTCCTGGAGCAGGAGCGCGCTTGCGAGGTGGAGGGCGTCAGCGCCTCGAAGCGGGTGGATCTCGCAAAGCCCCGGAACGAGAGCCAGGACTTCGACTCCGATCGGCACCTGCGTAAGTCCTTGCCAATCCTCTGCCCAACGCAGGCTGAGTTCTTCAAACTCGTCGGGATGCAAGAGACCTTCGCGCTGACGACGGGCGAGGGTGGCGTGCATCTCGGCAAATGCCAGATAGGAGGCGGCCATCGGCTCCCCCTGGGCCGTCAGTGAGCGCATTTGCTCGGAGCCGGGTTCCTCGACATAGAGTTTGACCAGAACGCTCGTGTCGACAAAGACGATCAACGCCGATCCTCAAGGACCATCTTGGAGGCCAGCTTGCCTCGATTCGGAACCGTCGGCCGTTGGAACGTGGTTCGTAAAGTGCGTTTTGGCAGTTCCACCAGACCGCGGGCTCCCAGCTCGGCCAGAAGTGCCTCCTGGTCCAAGCTCCGAACCTGAGCCATGGGTACCAGCGCGGCCACCGGTTGACCACCTCGGAGCACGACGATCTGTTCGCCGGCTTCGGCCCGCTGCAGGTAGCTGGAGAGTTGATCCTTCAGGACGCGAGTGCTCACGGTAGACATTCGAAGCCTCCTGCGGCCATTGTAGCCTCAGGCCGTTTTGTTAGACAACCTGGTGGAAGGCGAACTTTCCCGTGAGGCAACTGTTGCACGCCTTGCAACAGTTCAGGGCGAAGGCGGACGGCAGGTCCGGAGAGAGATCGAATGCTTCAATCTCGACATGGTCCTGGCGATCGGCTACCGGGTTCGCTCGCGCCGCGGCATTCAATTCCGAACGTGGGCGACCGAGCGTCTTAGGGAGTACATCGTCAAAGGATTCACGCTCGACGACGAGCGCCTCAAGAACCCGCCCGGGCCGGGGCAGGTCACCTACTTCGACGAACTGCTGGAGCGGATTCGCGACATCCGCTCGTTCTGCTTACCTTTCTTGCCCCGTTCGGGCCGCTTTTGGCAGGCTGCGGTGGGGCCATTTCACTGGCCGCCATTGCCGCGTCCGATAGGGTACTCACTCGAAAACGAGTGTGAAGGTATCTTGCGGAGGAAACGATCGTGGCGCTTTTCCTCGTTGTGGCGGCTAGTGCATTTAGCAGGTTTGGATTCGAGATCGAGGCGTGGGGCCTTGGTATCGTTGCGATTAATGGCGGCGTTTGGGAGGTTCAGCGTTTGTTCGGCGGCGTCGCTTACTTGCTCGAAAATCACATGAGAGAGCGAGCTGCCAAGACTTCCCGCTAGTAGGTCCGAGGCAAACCCTAGTGAGTCCGAATCGATCGAGGCGGCGGATGACGCCACCCTCCTAGCTACCCAGCCCCGCGAATGAACGCCCGAATATCCGCCGAGAGCGCCGCGAGCGAGGGCTGGTTTGGAATGCAGCGGTGCTGGCCCGTGACCCAGTGGAACTGGGGCTGGCTCACTAGAGAGCGCCCAAGCCCGGCTGCTCGCCGTTGCGCAGCCAGCTACGCGACTTTGACTTCGATATGCGCGTCGATCCCGGAATCGTTCGCGAGATCCTGCAAGGCCAACTGGAGATAGAACGCCTCGCTCTGGCCGAGAAGCCGTGCGAAGCGTACCGCGCGCTCGGGACTCACCCGCTTTTCCCCTCCTTCGAGCTGGTGCAGATGCTGGCGCGAAATGCCGAGCTTGGCGGCGAACTGCGACGCGCTCGCTTCTTCCGCCTCACGTTGCGCCAAGAGCAGCTGGCCAAAGGTCAGCGGCCCACCGCTGAGCGATTCAAGGAAAGCGTGGGTCGCGGCGTTACGCTCCGCTCTCTGAGGTTTCTTGGTGCCTGCTTGGATCATTCGCGCCCCCTAGTACCTATGCTTGTTGACCGTCTCGACCCGTGCGAGTTCGGAGTTCTTCTCGCCCACGCCATGAGGTTGCGCACAATGTGCTGTGGACACTTGCGAAGGTCTTTCACCGCGCGATCAGAGAGAGCGACCGTGAAGATCACTGGGGAATTCTCTACCGGTGTGGGTCAGTCGTCAACCTTGGAGGTTGCAAGGGGTCCTATCTTCACCCAGCTTCAAGGGCAGCATTTCGCGCGTAACATTGCCGCCATGACCAACAAGCGCACCGCGATCGTGCTCGGAGGTTCCGGTTCGGTCGGAACCGCACTGCTCCGCGAGTTGTTCCACGACGATGGCTTCGACGCCATCGCGACGGCCTCGGGTAGCGATCGGCGCGATAGCGTGATGACGGCGTCGAAGCGATTAGAGCGCCTGAAGGGCAGTCGAGCCGGGCAGTACAGCATCCGGATCAACCAACAGTATCGAGAGTATCGAGTGTGTTTCACCTGGAAGGACGGCTATGCCAACGAAGTCGAGATCGTTGACTACCACTGAGACCCGAGCGGGGAAAATCGCTGTCCTGGGCGAGAAGCGCCCGGTGTCGCGGCGACTTCAGGTCTCAGCCCGGGAGGCTTGGGTCAACTGCTGTCGGCGCGAAGGCTTTGACGCGTTCCCGGCTACCGGATTGCTGACATGAGGTCGAGGGGCCCGCCAGCGACCTCTCAGGGGACCCAGGCCGAGTGCCTGCTTATAGTGCGAGCCGATACGAACCGTGGAGAAATGTGCCCGATCGATTGTCAGTATCCGGTATTGCCTCCGCCGTCCAGCTACCGTGGCCACTGTGGCGTCGACCAAGCCAAGACCGAGCGAGGCTCGCGAACTTCGCGTCGATTTCCATGGCACATTCCAGATCCGCCGGGACGGCCGGCTCCAGCTCAGTTGTCGTTCCTGGATCCAAGATTTCCGCGATGAGCTGCACAGCCGTTGAATATCGAGAGCAGGATTCTCCGCAATGATCGCCACCGCCTCCGCCAAACGGTCGCCGATCCGGCATCGGCTGCTGCTTGCGCTTGCGATTCTGGGGGCCTTCGGTCTGTCGTCCTCTCCGGCTCCTAAGCCGGATGAGCGGCTGGCACTTCTCCCCGGGGCTCCCGTCGAGGGTGCCCTCGGGGCTGGCGAGGTGCGGACCTTCGAGGTCGAGCTTGCGGCCGGCGGCGCTTGGCGGGTCTCGGCCGAGCAACGGGGAATCGATTGCATCCTCTCCCTCTTGAGCCCGCAAGGAGAGATCCTGATCGCCGTCGACTCTCCGCTCGACCGGTGGGGGACCGAGGAGATCCTCTGGCGTCCTCCCTCCTCCGGGCGTTATCTCGTCGAGGTGAGGTCGGCGGCGTTGGGGGTGGCGGCGGGAAGTTTCCAGCTTCGTTTGGAGAAGGCGGCGGAGGAGACCGGTGCCGACCGCGAACGCCTTTCCGCCCTCTTCGCCCTCACCCGCGCGGACGAGGCTTGGCACGGGCAAGCTTCCGCGGGCCGGGAGGAGGGCTTGCAGCCGGTGCTCGCTGACCTTGAATCCGCGCGTGGGCATTTTGAGGCCGCCGGAGATGCGGGAGGGCAAGCCGAGGCACTGGCGGCCCTGGCCGCCGTCTCGCGCCGGCTCGGCCGGCTCAAAGAGGCGGAGGCGTTATTGTCCGATCTGGCGACGCGCTGGCACGATCTTCAGCGGCCGGACCGCGAGGTTCGGGCTTTCTGCGATCTGGGCCTGACCCGATGGGATCTCGGCAAGCTGCAAGAGGCGGGGGCCGCCTTGGCCCAGGGGCTCGCGCTCGTGCATTCTTTGGGCGACCGCTTCAGCGAGGCCGACCTCACGAACGACCGGAGCCTGGTGCAGCATGCCGGAGGGGGGATTCGCGACGCCCTCCCCGGCTATCGCGAGAGCCTGGCGATCTTCGAACAGCTGGGCGAGCGCGGCAGCCAGGCGGACGTGCTGAACAACCTCGGCTACGCCCATTTCCAGCTCGGCGAACCGGTGCCCGCGGAGGCCCGCTACAGCGAGGCGCTCAAGCTGCGCCGCGAGATCGGCGATCGGCGGGGCGAGGCCCAGTCGCTCAACAACCTCGCCGTGCTCTACCGCACCTTGGGAGAGACCGACCGTGCCCTCGCCGCCTACGGCGAGCAGAGGGAAATCCTTGCCGGCCTGTCCGGCCCCGGGGACCGGCGCCAGCAGGCGGCGGCGTTGAACAACCTTGGGGTGCTCTACGGTTCGCTCGGCGAGGTCGAGCGGGCGCGGCTCTATCTCGACCAGGCGTTGGCCTTGCGCCATCAGGTAGAGGACCGCCGGGGTGAGATTGCTACGCTCAACAACCTCGGACTGCTGGAGCGGGACCGAGGCGAGCCGGCGGCCGCCCTCGGCTTTTACCGGCGCGCGCGGGAGCTTGCCGCGAGCATCGCCGACCGCCGGACCGAGGCCATTTCGGCGAGCCTGCTCGGCGAGGCTCTCGCCCAACTCAAGCGTTGGCGCGAGGCGACGGACGCGGTCGACCAGGCGCTCGCGATCCAGGGCGAAATCGGCGATCGCCCGCGCCGGGGCTTTTCCCTCTGCCAATCAGGAGAGATCCGGATCGCGCTCGGCGAGCCCGAAAAAGCTTTGCCTCCCCTCGAAGAAGCGTTGGTCTTGGTCCGCGCGGTGGGGGACCGCGCCAACGAGGTGCGGATCGAGACCGCGCGCGCCCACGCCTTTCTGAATCTGGGACGGCTCGACGCGGCGCGGGTCGAGGCCGAGGCCGCCCTCGATCTCCTCGAAGGGATGCGCCGGGAGCTGGCGGCCCCCGAGCTGCGGGCCTCGTTTCTGGGCACCCAGCAGGCCGCCTTCGAGGTCGCGATCGACATTCTGATGCGCCTCGACGAAGCTCGCCCCGGCCTGGGCTTCGACCGGCTGGCGTTCGAAACCAGCGAGCGGGCTCGCGCCCGGTCGCTTCTCGACCTGGTGGAGCGCGGCGGACTCGCGGAAAGCCGCGACGCAGAGAGCGCGACCCGGCGGCGCGACCTCGATCGCGAGCTGGCGCTCAAAACGGGACGGCGCCAGCAGCTTCTCGCCGCCGCTCACCCGGACCTCGGCCAGGTCAAAGAGCTGGAACGCGGCATCGAGCAGGCGACCGCCGAGCTCGATCGGCTGGCCGCCGAAGAGGCGTCAAAGTCGCCACGCCGCGCCGCGCTCAATCGAGGAGCGGCCGCGCCCACCGCGGAGATTCAGGCCCTGTTGGGTTCCGACACCCTGCTGCTGGAGATCGCTTTGGGCCGAGAGCGCAGCACTCTATGGCTGCTCGGAGAAAGCTCCCTCCAGGCGTTCGCGCTCCCGCCACGAAGGGAGATCGAGCCGGCCGCCCGCGCCCTATATGCCGCGCTGGCGGCGCCGTCGCGCGACGGCGGCACCGAGGTGGCTCGACTCCAGGCGGAGCTGGGCGCGATGCTCTTGGGGCCGGTGGCCGGCCGGTTGGGAGCGCACCGCCTCGCGGTCGTGGCGGACGGCGCGCTCGACGTTCTTCCCTTCGATCTGCTTTCCGTTTCCGACGCTTCGCCGGCCACCGCGGCGAACCCCCAGGCGGTGCCGCTGCTGCGCGATCACGAGGTCGTCGAGCTGCCCTCCGCCTCGGTCCTGGTCGCCCTACGCCGGGAGTGGGTCGGGCGGCCCGCCGCGCCGCGGCTGGGGATCGTGTTGGCCGACCCGGTCTTCGGCCCGGAGGACTCTCGCCTGGCCGGAGCGGCTCGTGCCCGCTCGCCGGGGAGCGGGCCGGAATCGCGCGGCGCAGCGCCTCTGGGCCGGCTGGGCTTCTCCCACGAGGAGGCGGAGGCGATCACCGCGGCGGCGCCTGCCGGGTCGATCCTCGTTAAGCAGGGCTTTGCGGCCAGCCGCGACGCCCTGGTGGGCGGCCCGCTGCGGGACTTTCGCACCCTTCATCTCGCCACCCACGGCATCTTCGATACGGCGCGACCTGAGCTTTCGGGGTTGGTGCTCTCTCGGGTCGACCCTTCGGGCCGGCCGCTCGACGGCTTCGTCGGGCTGCGGGACATCTACGGCCTGGACCTTGCCGCCGACCTCGTGGTGCTCTCCGGCTGCCAGACCGCGCTCGGCCGCGAGATCCGCGGCGAGGGTCTTCTGGGGCTCACGCGAGGATTCTTCTACGCCGGAGCGCCGCGGGTGGTGGCGAGCCTCTGGCGGGTCGACGACCGCGCCACCGCCCGTCTGATGGCCCGCTTCTACCACGGCCTTTGGGGCGAAGGTCAGACGGCGGCGGCGGCGCTCCGGCAGGCCCGGTTGGGGCTGGCGGCCGAGCACCGCTACCGCGATCCCTATTACTGGGGAGCCTTCATCCTTCAAGGGGATTGGCGGTGACGGGCAGGACTTTTCCGTCGTCGCCCCGGTTGCCGATGTCCTCGGCGGTCCAGGAGCCGGTAATGGCGACCGGCCCTCCGGAGAAGTCACAGATCAGTAAGCTCTTGTTGTTCCCCAAGCGCAAGGTGTAAGACTTGTTGCGGCCAAAGATCACGTCGCTTTGGTCGTCGTAAATACCGCTCGCATAGAAGTGATCGTCGGGCAGGCAGCGGACGATCACGTCTTTCTCGCTGCCGTCGATGGAGATCATTTCGTCAACCTGGCATTTCGTCGATCCGGAATTGACGCTGACTCTCCAGCGATTCTTTCCCAGGAAGTCCTCGAAGCTCATCTCTAGCTCCCTCTCCAGTCATTGGAAGATGTCCGTTTCGAGCGGCCCCGAGGCCGGAGGCGTCCGAGGTGGAGCGCCACCGGCCCGGGACAAGTTGGATCGTTGCGCGGCGATCAGCCTTCCGAATTCAGCGGATGGACCCGGGGCTGGTCGGTGCCGATGTCGCTCTGCTTGGAGGGGGAGCAGGTACTAATCCGGCTGGCGGCTTTCTGGAATTCCGGCAGGGCCTTGCTCATCGTGCAGTCGGGGACGTTCCATTTTTCGATCGCTTCGCGCGTCTGACGGCCGGCGTCCCGGATCCATTCCTTGTAGTACTGCTGGTCCCGGTTCGATGCCGGATGGTTGCAGTGCAAGGCGAGGATTTGAATGGCCGTGCAGACCTCTTGGGACGCCTTGTAGAGCACCTCTGCGTTGCAGTTACTCCACCAAGACTTGTCTTCGATGTCCCAACGGATCACGTTCCACAAAACGTCCTGCAATTCACGAAGATTCATGAGTTCCTCCCTCGGCGCCGGAGAGTTCCCGGCAGCCCTTGGAGCGTCCCCTCGATCGGGAAGGCTCAGATGTTTGGCATCTGAGGGGGTAGTGAGGGGAGGGAGGAGCCGATTGCAAAAAATCTTTGATGTCAGCGAGCAGCTATGACGCGCAGGTCGAAGCGGTCGACCGGTACCGCCTTGCCGCCGGGGGCTCGGCCCTCGATTTCCAGCCGATAGGTGCCCGGGGGCAGGCTCGAAGAATAGACGGTGACGAGCAGGGCGCCGAGGTCGTTGAGCGCCAGGCCGGACGCGTCGAGCACGGCCGCTCCAGAGCTGCTCTTGAGGACGACCCGGTAGGCCGGAAAGCCGCTGTCGCCGGGCTCCACCCAGAGCGCCACGAGACCGGGCTCTTTCGGCAGCTTGAGCGTGGGCAGGTGCGCCGGATCGGCGCCGCCCCGCGAGGAGGAAAGAGAGAGAATCGGCAGATCCCCCCGCGGGCGGCGGGCCGCCGCGAGCTGGTCGGCGAGGGTTCGGCGCTCCCGCTCGGCCTGATCGAGGCCCTGGCGGGCCTGGGATAGCTCGCTCTCCACTTCGGAGAGGTGCCGCGTCGCTTCCGCGGGTAGGCGCTCCGCACCGGTGGGCTCCGCTTCTTCCCGTTCCGCCTGGGCCAACCGCTCGCGGGTGGTCGCAAGCTCGGTTTGCAGATCTTCCAGGCGATGGCTCTGCCAGCCGAGCGGCAATAGCGCGAGCGCCAGAACGGCCGCGGCGGCGAGGCCCCATTGCATCGGCCGGCGGAGCCGGAAGCCGGTCGCCGCGGGTCGATCCCGTTCGCTTCGGGTCTTTTGCTCGGCGAGCTGACGCAGTCCGCGTTCCAGACGCTCCGCGGTCTCCACCCGCAGGCAACAGCCCGGGCATTCGAGGTAGTGCTCCTCGAAGGCGGCCATCGTCTCGGCCGGAAGTCGGCCGGCGACATAGCGCTCCGCGATGTTCTCGCTGTCGATCGTCGAATGGTCCATCAGTCCGACCTCATCTGAGCACTCGGTGAAGGTTCCTCCACCGTTCTGCCAATAAATCTGCCCACGCGGTCAAAGAAGCGCCGTCGCTTCTCCGCCCTCTCCCAGAGGTCCCGCAGCCGCTCGCGGGCGCGAAAGATCAGCTGGTTGAAACGCTCCGGCTCCAGATCCAGATCCTCGCAGATCTGCTCGCGGCTTTGCTCGCCGAGGTAGAAGCGCTGCAATAGTTGGCGATCGCGGTCGAAGCGCATCTCCGAAAGAAGCCGCCGCACCTGCTTGGCCTCCTCGTTGGCGAGCGCCAGGTCCAACGGCGCCGGCCCCGGATCTGTGAGCTGCCGCGCCGGGCGCTCCGCCTCCTCCTCGCCGTCGTCGAGCGCGACATAGCGCGCCTCCTTGCGCCGATCGGCGATCCACAGGTTGCGAGCCAGACTGCGAACGAACCCGGCCAGCCGCTCCGGCTCGCGCACCTCGCCCTGGCGAATCTTGGTGAGGGCGAGGGCCAGCGTGTCTTGAAGGAGGTCGTCGGCCAATGCCGGGTTGCCGGTGAGGCGACGCAGCATCAGCGACAGACCCCGGCTGAAACGCGCCACCAACTCCGCCTCGGCCGGAAGATCGCCGGCCAGTATGCGCCGGACCAGCTCCGCGGAGGCGCCCGCGGAAGCATCCTCCGAAAGACCGGGGGCCGGCGAGGGTTCAGTTGTCTTGGGTTCCAAAGTTCTTTGCTAAGGGTTGCGCAGCGATTCGATCGGATCGACTCTCGACGCCCGGAATGCCGGGAGGAGACAGGCGAGCACGCCGACGGCAGCCATCAGGGCGGACATGCCGCCGAAGGTCGCGGGGTCGAAGGCGGCAACGCCGAAGAGCAGGCTCGCTACGACCCGCGAAGAGGCGAGGGCGGCGACGAGGCCCAGCACGAGCCCCAGGCCCACCACACGGGCGCCCTGCGCCACGACCATCCGCCGGACGTTGGCGACGGTGGCGCCCAAGGCCAGCCGCACGCCGATTTCGCGCGTCCGCTCGGCGACCGCGTACGAGAGCACGCCGTAGAGCCCGATGGAGCCCAGGAGGAGGGCCAGGGTGGAGAGGATGCCGAGCGTCAGCATGGTGAAGGACAGCTGGGCCATCGAGTCCGCTGCCAGCCCCGCCAGGGTGTAGACCCGGTACATCGGCGCCTCGGGCGCCACTTCGCGGACCAGCTCGCGGATCTCCGGCGCAATCACTTCGGCCCGGGCGGTTTTGAGCACGTAGGCCGGCGAGCTGATCTGCCAGCTCGTAGGCGTCGGCCCCGCCAGCGGCAGGTAGACGAGAGCCTGCGGGGTGTCGCGGAAACCGTCCTGCATCACGTCGTCGACGACGCCCACGACGGTGTTCCAGGTCGTCGCGTCCCGGGCTTGCAACCGACGGCCGATGGCGCTCGTTCCGGGCCACATCAGCTTGGCAGCGGTGCGGCTGATCACCACGTTGCCCGGCGTCGTGAGCTGGTCCGCCGTGTCGAACGGCCGGCCTTGGAGTAGTTTGATCCCCATCGTCCGGAAGTAGTCGCCGGCCGTGTAGGTGTAGTTGAGAAGGATGCCCGCATCCGGATCGGAAGCCATCGCTTCGGTGCGGAACCGGTCGTCGGCGGTACCCTCGTTCAACGGGACATTCTCCACCAGTCCCACCGACGTGACCCCCGGCACCGCCGCCAGACGCTTCAGGAAATCGAGGTGAAAGCGCGCCCACGACGGCCCGTCCTTCAGTTGCTCCTGCTCCGGCGCGAACTGAAAGGTAAAGACGTCCCGGGTGTCGTAACCGGGATCCACCTGGCGGAGCGCCTGGAAGCTTCGGACCAGAAGCCCCGAGCCGATCAACAGCAGGAGCGCGAGGGCGGTCTGGGCCACCACCAGGCCGTCGCGCAGCCAGTGCCGTCCGGGGGTGGCGCCGCGCCCGCCGTCCCGCAGAGAAGTAAGGTCACCCGCCATGGAGGCGCGCCACGCTGGAATCAGGCCGCAGGCGAGGCCCGACAGAAGAGCCGCGACGGCGGTAAACAGGATCGTCGCGCCGTCGAGGTGGACCTCGTCGAGGCGCGGAATGCGGGCGGGCGCCGCGCGCAGGAAGAGGGGGAGTGCGATGGCGGCGAGCAGGATCGCCAAGCCGCCCGCAACCGTCGCCACGATCAGAGACTCCGCCAATTGGAGGCGGACCAGCTGCCGGCGGGAGGCGCCCACCGCCCGCCGGATCGCGAGATCCCGGCGGCGCCCCTCGGCGCGCACCATGAACAGGTTGGTGATGTTGGCGCAGGCGATCAGCAGCACGAAGGCGACCGCCGCCAGAAGCACCCACAGGGACTTCGCGGTGGAGCCGAGCATCTCATCCAGAAGCGGGCGGACGACCGCATGGTGCTGTTGGATCAGTTTTGCGTAGCTCGGCGGGCCTCCGAAGCGCTCCGGCAGGCGACGGGCGAGGATCGTCAGCTCGTCGGCCACCGTCTTGAGCGTGGCTCCCGGCGCCATCCGCCCGACCAGACGGACGCCGAAATTGCCGGGCGTGACCTCTTCGGGACGGACCTCGCCGGAAATCCACAGCAGCGTGCCGTCGTTGGGAAACCGGAATTCAGGTCCCATCACACCGACTACCTCGCGCCTCTCGCCCGCGACGTCATAGGTGCGTCCGACGACCTTCGGGTCGGCGCCGAACCAGGTGCGCCACAGCTCATCGCTGATCACCACCACCCGCGACTCGTCGGCGGCGACCGGCAGACGCCCAATCGCGGGACGCGCGCCGAGCGTGGAGTAGAGCGAGTTGGTGGGCGCGGACATCCGAATTCGCTCCACCCGGTCGGTGATGCGCAAGGTCGAGGTGAACGAGTTGTAGATCGCGATGTCCTTGAGGCGGTGGGATTGCTCGCGATATTGAAGATAGAACTCCTGGCCTACTCCGAACTCTTCGGGAAGGTCAGAGCCCGGCGCCGTGCCGGCAATGTAGACCAGCCGGTCGGGTTGGGCGTAGGCGAGCGGATGGACCAGCACCGTGTTGACGACGCCGAACATCCCGGCATTGGCGCCAAGCGCGAGGGCGAGCGTGCCCACCGCCATCAGAGTGAAACCGGGCCGGCGCCTTAAGGAGCGCGCGGCGTGGCGGAGATCGGTGGTCCATTGGCTCAACATCGTCGTCCCCTTTGCGGCGGGCCGTTCGAACCCACCAACCTTTCCTCTTGGGCCTGACAGGTTCCGCTGCCCCATATCTTTAAACGTAGTCTCAGTGCTTGCGGGTCACTTAAATCCGCTTGGAATTCACGCCCTCTTTTAATCAAACCTTCTGCCAACTGAACATCAGCCAAGGGATTGTGAACTAAGACGAAATCACCACCAGTGTTTGGTGGCCTATTATAGGCGTCAGCGTGCGAATAGAGAATGCCGCTAATTCCCTTATAGTCATCATTAAGGAATGGGGTGGTCGGAACTGTCTTTCCTGACTTCTTTGGAACAGAAGCTTGGTACTGATAAGTCAGGCCAACGGCCTGCAAAGTTTCGTTGTCCAGATGCACCACTTCGACACCGATCGGGAATACAGATGCGACTATCCTCGGGACTGTACTCTCAAGATGAACCCAAGGTACACGTGCGGCGTTTAGCGCTACTAAGTAGCCATCCCCTGATTCTATCCATCCTTTGAGCCGATAACTTCGGTATTTTTCCAGCTTGCTGACGAGTGCTGACTGAAGGCGGAGTTTAATTTGATCATCCGGAACATCGCAGGCTACGCCTTCCTCTCCTTCAGGGACAGCATCTGGCCCCGTGCCCGAGGAGACAGTGACTGCTTCTATCCAGAACTTGTGTTCTCCTACGATCGCCAGCAGATCAGGGCCCATTTTGGCGGGATGACGACGCTTTCGCGGAACTAAAGATACACCATTCACCATCAATACATGAGCCAAATACAGTTCCCACCATCGCTGATGAAAATTATTGCACGCATCACGCTGGAGGTCCGAGTCCAGGAACTCTGCGCATTGAAGCCAGATGCTTTCAATAAACTCCCGAGCTTCTCTGCACCAGGCATTTTTCCCCTCACGTACCCAGCTGTATTCTTCGGACTGAGGGCCATTTTCTAAAAAAAATCTCATCGATGCTCCCTGCTGAACTACGAGTTCAGTGGCGCGCCGCTCTTGGCGCGTCCGCTGCCAACGAGCGGTCTAGACGGTCGAAGCACGTTGCATCGAGATCCTACTGGGCACTATTCAGGGACGCCCAGAGCAGGACTGTGCCGAGCGTCGTGATAGCCAGATTGAGCAGCATCCAGAAGATGAACAGGTGGATAGCAGCAACCGCCCCGTACTTGGTTCCATGCTCGGTCTTGGCGTTCATGCGATGCTCGGCCAGCTTTGATGCAGGAAGGAGAACCTCTAGGGCATCTCGATACTCCCCGGCGCACTTCATGTGGAACCGAAAACGTTCATAGTGCTTGAGACTGAAGAGGGCGCCGAAGAGTCCAAGGAGGAGCACCATGACCGCGAGCGGCCACATGGTGCGCGAGAGATCCTTGTAGGAGAGGAGACCTATCATCGCGACTGCAAGTGCAATGACCAGATTGGTGACGGTCGCCCGCTGATCCTCGTGATGCCGGCCCTGTGTGCAGTGTTCCTGATACATGCCCCACAGTACGTCGCGTTCGTCCATCTCTGTTCTCCGGAACGATGATCAAAGGAAGTTGGAGACGATCAAGTCGCCCAACCTTGCTACTCACCAGCCCAGTCCGCCAAATCGTCAGGGCTGGTAGACGGAGAAAGCGATCCTGTTCGACCGCGCCCTTGGGCTCTATCTCCCTGATTTCAAGATCGCCCCTGACGCTAAAGCAAGGATCGCTTTGATGTCAAAAGCGAAAGGAGATACCCGGGAGATACCCCGAGGCCCCATCTGTGTCGCCGCTGAGACTCGGAAGGCTCGACCTGACTACTCTGACCGAAAGCGGAGTCAGGCCGGTCAGAGCGTCTTAAGTTCTGGCCAGTCGAGTGCGTAGCCGAGGGCCCGTTTCACTTCTTGCTCTCGCACGGGGGAGAGCATGCCCGCTCGGGAAGACAGAAGTTTCTTTGCAACGACGTGGATATTGTCGAAGTTGGCGACCGACGGTCCGAGTCCTTGGAGTGTTCCGACCATTACCTCTTGAGGGATTCCGCGGATGGTCGTGGTGATCTCAGCGACGATCGCCTTGTTCAAGTAGCCGTAGGCCGAGGTTCGAGTTAGCAGCAAGACGGGCCGCCGCCCTACGGGAGCTGGAAGGTCAGCCCACCAGATCTCGTACTGCTTCATGGCTCGCCCGGGCCGCGACACTCCCAAACCGCAGGATCGAAAGCTGTGGCAGGGCTGTCTGGTTGGCGCGCGTACGCCTCTGCCGTGGCTCGCTCTTCGGCCTCCCAGAGCGCCTTCAAGATCGCCGTTCGAACAAACTCCGACCTTCGGCGAGACCTTGCGGGAGCGACCCGCTCCAATCGTCCGGCCAACTCATCGTCTACCTCAACTAGGAGAGACTTCATAGGCTGGAGGATATACTCGCTCTCCTGGTTCGTCCACCCTCTCGAAGTGCGGAAGCTGCGCCTCGGACGCCGCCGACGCGAGCTTCACCCTACTCTTCCTTAAGCGCCCGAACGGGCTCGATCCGCGCCGCCCGCCGGGCCGGCAACAGGGCCGCGGCGAGGGCCACGGTGCCAAGGAGGGCGACGACTCCGAGGGCGATGAGCGGGTCTTTCGCGCGTACGCCGTAGAGCAGGCTTTCGAGAAGGCGACCGAGAAGCCAGGAGGCCGCGAGGCCCATCGCGAGACCTACCGCCACCCAGCGGCCCGCTCCGGCGAGCACCCAGAGCCCTATGTCTTTAGTGGTCGCTCCGAGCGCCATGCGGATGGCGATCGCGCGGCCGCTGCGGTTCACGGTGAAGGATAGGACGCTGAAGATGCCGAGCGCCGCGAGGCCGAGTCCGAACAGTCCGAAGCCCCCGGCGAGGCCCGCGTTCATCTTCTGGTCCGCGGAGGCGCGGCGAACCTGCTCTGCCATCGGCTGAAAATCGATCACTGCGACATCGGGGAAGTCCCGGCGCAGACACTCGGCGAGCGGCCGGGCGAGCGGCCCGTCTGCGCGCACCATCAGGGTCATGCGCGGGCGGCCCTTGGGAAAGAACTGCTCGACCGCGGCCTGATTCAAGAGCGCGGCGCCCACGCCGTCCGGCTTGTCGCCACTCGTGAAATCCCGTCCGGCGACGAGTCGAAGCCCCAACGTGTCCAAGTATTCGGGGCTTACGACGTTCATCGCGACCGGTACTTTTTCTGCCGCGCCGGGCAGGGACACCGGATCCGTCGAACTGACGATCGAAAGAGGAACACGCGAGGCGAGCCCCGCCGCGCTCACCCCGGGCAGCGCCTTCACGCGTTCGAGGATGCTCTGGTAGAGCTTCAATCCTTGCGTGTTGTCGGTGCCGCGGAGAGTCGGAATATGCAGGGTGACGAGCGTCAGCCGGTCGGAATCGAACCCGAGTTTCTGGCCGCGCACCTCGAAATTCGTCCGTAGCAGGAGGCCGGCGGCGAGCAGCAGCACGACCGATAGGGCGACCTGGACGATCACCAGAAGGCTCCGGAAGTCGAGCGTGCGGCTCGCGCTATCGCCTTCGCCGCGGCTCTTCAAGGCGCCGACGAGATTCCGCCGGAGCGCTTGGACGAGCGGCGCGAGGCTCACCAGGAGGGCCGTGCCCAGGCAGAGCGCGGTAAAGAAGATCGTCATGCGGCGCGGGTCGGCGATCAGCGACGAGCCGGCGCTGAAGTCGCCCAGTCCGACCGGCACCGCCTTCAAGAGATAGCAGAAGCCTGCGGCTGGTTCGGTCGTCAAGGCCGCGCAGCAGGCCCTCGGCGGTCGCGAGCGGGATGTAGATGCCGGTCGCGAGGCCGTCGCCCTGAAAGCCTTCGGCCGCGATGCCCACAATGCGGTAGGGCTTCTGCCCTTCC
>JBBSBW010000002.1:0-225043 GCA_038250865.1 Thermoanaerobaculia bacterium
CCCATTCGATCGCTCGCCTACTTTCTCCCTTTGGTCGACGAGGTGCTCCAGTCCTCGCCGGACCCCGGATACCTGGCCTACCTGCGAGCCAAGGCCGACCAAAGTGTCCAGATTTCTACGGGTTTGGGTGACCGGTAACACTAGACTTTAAGCATGTGGCTCCGGACTGACGAAACCCCAACCGCTCAGGAAGCAAGCCTCCCACCCCGTTCGATCGCCTTCGCCAGCTCGCGGGCCATCGCGACGGTGGCGGTTTCGCCTTCGACCGCGGCGACGAATCGGCGGTAGGCGGCGTGCGCTTCGCGCGCGAGGCCCAGCGATTCGAAGGTCGGACCCATGGCGCGGACGAGGGTACGGACCTTTCCGGTGCGATCTTCCCTCAGCAGGATTTCCGCCTCGATCAGCCCCGCGATCGCGGCATCGGCCGGCGACGGAAGCGCCGCGAGCTCCTTTCGGACCGCGGCGAGATCGGTGAGCGCCTCGGCGGTTCGGCCCTGGGCGGCGGCGACGGTCGCACCCAGCCGGCGCAGGCGCAGCAGGTCGAGGGCTGTGCCAAGTCGCCGGCCGTCGCGCCAAAGGTCGGGCAGCGCCTCCGCCGCTTCCTCGACCCGCCCCAGCGGGATCAGGATTTTGGTCAGGCTGCAGCGCAGCAGCCAGCCGAGGTACTCCCCTCCTTCGCCGCGTTCGATCGCCGGAAGGGCTTCGCGCAGCGCTTCGGCCGCCCGGGCGAGATCGCCGTTCCCCTCGAACGTCGTCGCTTGGTTGATCTGGATGCGGGCGCGATGTTCCGGCCGGCAGATCGCCAGCGCTCGGTCGAGCCGGGTCAACGCATCGGCCATTCGTCCTTGATCGCGCAGGAGCGACGCTTCGAGGTCGAGCACCCGCGCTTCATCGATGAGCTCGTCCTCCTCCCGCGGCGCCTGGGAAAACATCGTGCGGGCGCGCGCCAAGGCGGCCTCGGCGTCCGGAAACAGGTTCGCCACCCGCTTCGCGTTGGCGACGAACGCCCAGGCGTAACCCTCCCGCCGAGCCCCCCGTCCTTTCGAGCCGGAGGCCAGGGCGGCGACCCGTTGCGCGAGCTCCGCCAGGTTCAGTGCATCTGCCGCGCTGTGGCCCGCCGCGTCGGCGCTCTCATCGCACAGGCGAACGAGCAGCGCCTCGGTCTGGTATTCGCAGCCGAACTCGATCACCAGGAGCCGCTGCCTCGGCGTTCGCTTCGAGAGCCGTTGCCACTGCGCCGCGGCGAGCAGCACCCCGTCTGGGTCCTCGGGATCGGGCACCCACGAGGGGAGAGTCGGCCGGCTTTCGAGCGCCAGGAAGGCGGGGGCGAGCAGCGCGGCGAGTCGGCAGGCGACCTCCGCGACCCGGTCGCCGCCGGCCGATCCACCGCTTGAGGAAACCAACACGGCCGCCGAGGCGATCACCTGTTCGGCGAATGCGACCGTCAACCCGGCTCCTGAGGCCAGCTTCTCCAGCTCCTCTTCGGGAAGCAGAACCTTCCCCCGCTCGTGCTTCGAGAGCGCGCTCGGATGAACCCCGCCCCGCCGGGCCAGATCCGCCTGATCCCAACCGTGAACCCCCCGCAAGATGACTGGCACCCGTCGGGTGCTCCCGTCTACCGGCGGTACTACCGGCACCGGAACCGCTCTCGCCGCCGCTTTCGTCATGATTCATGATCCTCCATGCCCGGAACCGCGCATCACGCACCTTCTATCTGTAGAGGCGCGCGGCACGAACGCCCGCGCCCGACCCTCCCGAAAGGAGACCCCATGGACCGAAGGAATCCCCTCCGGCCGGCCCGCCGCCTCGGCGGCATCCTGCTTGCCCTCGTCCTATTCGCCACGCTCGCGGCACCCGCAAACGCCGCGCCGCGCCGCGAAGCCTCGTTTTTCGGCTCCGCTTGGAGCCTGCTTTCGGGGCTTTGGGCCGAGATCGGGCTCTCGTTCGACCCGGGCGGCCAGCCGGCCTCCATCGGATTCGTGGTCGACCCGAACGGGCGCAGCCAACCCGGCTCGCTGTTCGGCGAGATCGGGCTCAGTGCTGACCCGAGCGGACTGACCGCCCCTGTACCCCCGCCGACGGGCGACATCGGACTCAGCTTCGATCCCGACGGTTAGTCGAGCTTCAGTTCTGACCGGCTGGCGCTCCCTTCGCACGGCGCGGGGACCTGGGGGATACCGATCCGCCCCAGGTCCCCCCTTCTGCGCGGAAAGGTTCGCGTTACCCATGGCGAGGCGCTCGGCACAGGGCCTTTGCCGCCGCGCGGGCCATTTCGACCGTCGCGGCGTCGCGCCCGGCCGCCTCGACGAACAGGCGCACAGCGGCGAGCGCTTGGAGCTTCAGCTGCAAGGAAGCAAAGATCGGCTGCATCTCCGCGACCAGCTCGCGCACCCGGCCGGTCTGCCCAGCTCTCAGCAGGATCTCCGCTTCGTGCAGGCCGACGATCGCCGCATCGGCGGGGAACGAGATCCCTGCGAATGTACGCCGGACCGCGGCCAGCTCGACCAGGGCCTCCTTCACACCACCCAGGGCCGCAGAGACGCTCGCTTCCAACCACCGCAGGCGCAGGAAGCTCAAGCGATCTCCCCGTTCGGTGCCAAGCCGGCGCAGGTCTGGCAATGCGGTGGCCGCCTCGCGCGGCCGGTCCAGTGCGAGGAGGATCTTCACCTCATTGAAGCGAAGGAGCCAATGGAGCCGAGGACCGTCTTCGGCGAGCGTGATCCCCGGAAGTGCTTCCGCCGACGCGGCCAGAGACTTTTCAGGTTCCCCGGCCAATTCGAAGGTATCCGCCTTTTTGAGCAGAACCCGCACTCGATCGCCCGGTTCGCAGATCGCCAACGCCCGGTCGAGCAGCGACAACGCTTCGCCGAACTCGCCTTCGTCTCGCCGAAGCGAGGCCTCGAGATCCAGCACCCGGGACTCCGGGAACAACCCCATTTCATCCCCGCTGCCGTACGGAAACCGCTCGCGGCATCGGTCGATCGAAAGTCTCGCCGTGCCCAGCTCGTTCGCAACCCGGTGGGAGTTCGCGACGAAGGCGCAGGCATACCCTTCGGCACGTTGCTGCACCTCAGGCTGGAGCAGAAAATCCACCACCCGAAAAGCGAGTTGCGCGAGCCCAACGGCGTCGGTCGCGCTTCGGGCGGCGGCTCGTTCGCTCTCGTCGCACAACCGTCTGCACAGCGCGGGGGTCTGAAAAGCCCAGCAATCCTCCACCACGAGCCGGCGATTTTCCCGATTGAGCGGCGCGAGCATCTGCCAGCGCTTCGCCGCGTCCTCTTTCGCCGCAGCGAGATCTGCATCCCGCCGGGCCGATTCGAACTCGGCGCGCAGCTCCGCGATCACTGCGGCGAGCGCTTTTTCGGCCACCACAACGCGCGGATCGGACGCGGCGTCACCCGGCTCTCGGCACCAATCCGCGCTCTGGGTCGCGGCGAAGGCGATCGCCTCTTCGACCTGGCCGGGCTTCGCCTCCATGAGCTTGGCGAACTCTTCCAGCCGCTCCCGGGTGAGGGTGATCTTGCCGTTTTCCAGCCGCCGGATCGTGCTCGGGTCGACCCCGACCGCCAGGGCGAGCCTCTCCTGCGTCCACCCGAGGAGGACTCGCAACGCGGTCAAAGCGCGCGACAGAAGGGGCACTTCCGGTTCGTTCATTCGTTGGAACTCTATGCCACCTATAGTGCTCTCAACAGGTTTCGCGAGACAAGAAATCGCGTCTTTTTTTTCGAAACGGGCGACGAATTTTCCTTTGAGGGAGCCAACCTTGCGCCAAGCGCCCGCTTCCGGGCATCTCTAGCCTGCGAGAGGATCTTTCGCGCGAGCTTGCGCAAACGGCAGCAAACCGACCCTACGCTCCTGCCCATGGGCGACACCCCCCTCCCCAAGGCTGCGAAACGTCGTCCACATCCCCGGGGCGCGCGGACTTCTAGGATCGACGCGTGCCCCGCTTTTTCTCCTTTGGAATCCGCCGATCCTTCCCGGATCCGGCGCTTCGCTCGGATGTTGATGCACCGCGGCGAGCGGGCGACCCGAGACGGCGACTTCGCCGGGGCAGCGCTCGAATTCGAGCGGGCGGCTTGGGGCTACGAAATCTCGGGCGACGCGCTCCCCGCCGCCGAAGCCACCCTGGAGCTGGGCCGTTGCCTTCTCTACATGCAGTACGCCGACCGGCTTCCCGCCCTCGCCGGGCGGATCGCCAATTTGGCCACCGAGGCAGGGGCGTCGCTACCACCGGGCGGCTACGTTTCCTTGCGCGTCTGGGCCGCACTCCTGCGCCGGGGCGAGAGCGCGCCCGGCCCGTTGCTGCATCTGATCCGCGAACGGCGCCGGGTGCGCTGTGCCCAGACGCCTCGCTTTTTGCACCCTTGGGAGTTGGAGGGCTTGACGCTGTGAACGAAAAGATCGAAAAGCACCTGGACAAGCTCGAAAAGGCCCGCCGACGATCCGGGCCCTTCCGCGAGACAGTGATGTTGAGTCTCCGCGGAATTCCGCACATTCGCCGGATCATCGAATTCTTCGTCGAAGGGCTGAGGCGCGAAGCGCCACCGGTCGGTCCGCGACAGCTCGGCGAATCGACCTACCGGGCGGAAGTGCGCGCGGCGGGCGTCGACCTGCGCCACATCCCGGAGTTCCTGGCCGAGGCGACCCGCCGACAGCTTGCGCGAGAAGGAGTCGAAGGGACCACGATCGACCCCGCCGACCGGCGGCTGTGCGCCTGGGTGGAAGAGCAGCGGCGCGAAGTGATGCGCCTGGCGGTACGATTCGAGCGGCGGCTGGGGCCGGCGCCGGAGGTTGAAGAGTCGTAGTGGCCCGCGGAGGCTCTATCAATGCAGTCCCAGAACCGACTTCCGTTCGCCGCGTCATTCGTTCGCCGAAGAGGTCAACCTCTCGATCGCGGCTTCGATCTCCTCAGGGGGGTTTGATACACCCTATTCCGCCGAAGAGCCCGCCGATTGAAGCTCCCTAAAAACAGGAGGCTCGCCGATTCGATCCGGCGAGCCTTATTTCGGCGCAGCAAAGCGCCAGACTGCATAGGACGGACTCTCCCGGAAAAACCGACTTGGGATCCGCCTCAGACATGCAGGACTATTTGTTGCTGGAGCGACCGGGCTTTCCCGTAACGGCAAACTTGAAGGTTGCCGTCTTCGAAGACGTCGGATTCAGGAGGCGAAACAGTTTCTGGGCGAATTTCGCCTCGGAGGGCCGCACCCCAACCCCGCGGGCAATCTCGCTCGCCGTGCCCCTCGTCAAGCGGATCTTACCGGTCCGCAAGGGGTGCGCCCGCTCTGCGTCTACCGTTACCGTGGGTGAGACTGGCTTGGACATCGAATCTATTTTACTCCAGTGCCTCTCAGATCGCTCCGACGGGGCTGATGTTGGCGGGCGAGCTGGCGTTGGCCGCCATCGTCGAGCGGCGCGCGGTGCCGCCACGCGGGCCATTTCGACCGTCGCGGCGTCGCGCCCGGCCGCCTCGACGAACAGGCGCACGGTGGCGAAAGCTTGGAGCTTCAGCCCCAGGGCAGCAAAGATCGGCTGCATCTCCTCAACCAGCTCGCGCACCCGGTCTGCCCCGCCCTCAGCAAGATCTCTGTCTCGCCGAAGCGAGGCCTCAAGGCGGGCGGTTTTCTTCGTTGTGGAAACCTGAATCCGCCGTTGGTATTCCAGCGCCAGCATAGATCGCGCATATCTTGACAGAAGGGCGTGAACAAGGAAAGATTGCTCAAAGGAGGAGTTGCTATGAACCGAAGAGTTCTCTGGGTCGTAATGGTTGGACTGCTGGCGGTCGGCCCCTTAGCCACTTCAGCACGAGCTTGCGAGGAGTGTGATTGGACAATCACGGTGCATCTCGCCAACAACGCTTACTGTCGCTCTGTGGGGCCTAACGAGGTTGGTTCTACCCACTGCAACCTAATCTTCGACCCCCTGACGCCTTCCATCGATTGCTACGAGAGCGGATCCTTCTGTAGCACGATTACGGTCACCGGAGGAGGCGGGGGCACAGGGGGCGGCGGTACCAGCGGCGGCGGATGTGGGGGCTCTGGTTTTTGTCCAGCCTCGTGCTTCAGCTGTGGAGGTGGTGGGGCTCGGATTTGAGATGAGGGCCGGGGTTCAGGGCGCCTGCCGACATTCTCTCCTGAGCGTCGTTCTCGTTTTCCTCGCTTGGTCCCGGGCGGATTGCGCGACCGAGTCGGCTCAGGTAATCCACTTCGAGCTGAACCTCAGGGCTTCCGGCCCTTTGCCGCGGGAGGGGCGGCTCATTCTTCGGCCGGCCGAGTCTCCGGCCCGTCCTTCTACCTCGGTTCGCCTTGCCCCATTGACCGGTGGCGGCAACTTGACGGAGACGGAGAAACTTCGCGCTACGGCACGTGAGGTTCAACCGAAAGCCACGGGCTTCTTTCAGCTCGCCGGCATCGCCCCGGGAAGTTACTCCCTCGAAATCCAACACCAGGGGTTCGCCACAGCGCGGATCGCGCCGGTCAGGGTCGAGCGCGAGGCCGAGAGCTTCGTCAATCAGCCGATCGTTCTGCACCGCCCTCTGCAAATTGAGGTCGCGGTCGAGCCCCCTATGGATTGGCAGGAACGGCCTTGGCGTGTCCGGGTGATGCGGGCTGGGGAGCTGGGTAGCGCCCTCTCCTATGAGGATCTGTTCGAAGGAACGGCGAATTCGCAGGGCGAGGTCCGGATTCCGTCGGGTTCTTCCGGCACCTTCTCGATCGAAGTCCTCGATTCGACAGGGCAGACCCTGAGCTCCGAGAGGGATGTTCGAATCGACGGCGAGGAGAGCGCTCGACATGTCGTTTCGGTTCGCTGGATCGTGGTCGAGGGGACCTTGCGGCACGGCAAGGAACCGCTCGCAGGAACCTTATGGTTCGGCGGCGAGCATGGCGCCGTGAGCGTGAGAATGGACGCCGACTCCGACGGACGATTTGGAGGGATCTTGCCAAAGGGAGCTAACTGGGTCGTCGAGATCGCAGCGTCCGCCCCCCCTCTACGCCTGGTGCGCCGGGTCGAGGTGAAAGCGGGCACAGACGGCAAGGCCGATCTTGACCTTGTGATCCCCAGCGGTCGCGTTTTTGGTCGAGTGGTGGACGAGAACGACCGGCCTGTCGAGGCCGCGAACGTCCTGCTCTCTCCCGAGGATGAATTCCTGCTCACCCAAGTCAGCACCAAGCAGGGGGGCTTCGATTTTCAAAGCGTGCCTGCGGGACCGATCGAGATCGACGCGACCCTTGGTAAAGGAGAAGCGTTCGCTGAGCCGACCTCCGTCGTTCTGGTCGAGGGTCAGGATCTGGGGCCGATCGAGCTTCACCTTCGGTCAGGCAAGCCCTTTCTAGGCAAGGTAGTTTCCAACCGCGGTCCGGTCCCGGGCGCCAAAGTTTCTGTGTTTCCGCGGGTGCCGCCGATGGGAATGACGGGCGATACACGCACCAACCTCGAAGGGGCATTTCGCACCAACTTGCCGCCATCGGTCCAAAGGGTCGAGTTTGTAGTGAGCGCACCGGGCAACTCGCTTCGCGCCTTTGAGGTCGCCGTGGGTGAACCGGCAACCCTTACTGTCACGGACGATGGCGGCACGGTGCGGGTCCGGGACCCCCAGGGCGCCGAGAGGGCGCGGGTTCTCCATGTCTTCCAGGACGGTATCGAAGTGCCTCTCTTTCTCCTGCGAAACTGGGCAAGAGGCCAAGGGACGCTCGCCGAACCGGGGGTGGAAGTATTCCCTTCGCTGGCACCCGGCGAAATCCAAGCGTGCCTCGACGCGCCAGAAGAAGCGACCGGTTCGAGCGAGGCGCTGCCGGGGAAGAAATCCTCCTGTGCGCGAGGCGTTCTAAACCCGGGAGAAGTGCTGGAACTTTCGCCGTAGCTCGGTGGCCGGGCCAGACCAGGGGTGATCTGGCCGGGACCGCGTGTGGGGTCTGGGCTTATATACAACCCGGCTGCGCCGAGGAGGGACTTCCTCAGCCCGCCGCCGGTCCTTCGCGACGCATCCCGGTCCGCTCGATCACTTTCGCCGCCGCCGCAGCAGAACCCACTTTGGCGAATCTTGTTCCCATCGGCCTCGACCGCTGTCTTACCTCCTTGAACGGCAACCGGAACGGGCGAGATCGCCCCCCGACCCTACGACTTCGAGCCCTTTCAAGGAGACCGACCATGACGCCCAAGACCCTCACCCTCGCTCCCGCCCTTCTGCTCTCGCTCGTCACCCTCTCTGCCGTCGGCTGCTCCAAGTCCGGCGCGAGCCCGACCGAGCCGGTGTCCCTTTCCGATACCGCTTCGGTCTCGGCGACCTCGTCGTCCTCGGCCTCTCTCGCGACGGGTCAATCCACCCGCCAGCCGGCGGCCGGCGCGCTCACCGGCAACCGCGAAGCGGAGCCCGGCGATGATCACGGCGGCGGCAACGGGGGTGGGAATGGCGGTGGAAACGGCGGCGGTCACCACAACGGCACCGACGACACCCCCCAGACCGGCAACCAGTTCCGCGGCGCGGTCTCGGGCCTCAGCGGCAACACGATCACTCTGGCGACCGGTGCCAAAGTTGCGGTGAACGCGGCAACGGTCTGGAGCGCCCGCGGCGATCTGCTCAACATCGCCGCCCTACGGACCTCTTTCAATCGCAACCAGCACCCGCGAATCGAAGGCCGCGGCACCCGCCAGGCCAACGGCTCGATCACCGCACAGACCCTCAAGGCCGAGTTTTAAAGACTAGCTCCGAGGCCGCAGTCCTCAACCCACCTTTGAATTCAGGTTAAAACGAGGGGCTCGCCGATTCGGTTTGGCGAGCCTCTTTTCGGCGTTCCGGGGATCTCATCGAAGCGGTCCCAGGCCCGACCACCGTTCGACCCCTTACTCTTTCGCCGAAGAGGTCAGGCTCTCGATCGCAGCTTCGATCTCCTCAGGGGCCTTGGTTCGAACCGTTATCGCGCCCCGCGGAACAGAAGGCGTTCGTTTCCGGCGAATACACGGACAGTAGACCCCTCTACCGGGTTTCCGTGTGGGGTCGGGTACTGAACGCGGGCGGTAGCGGGTGCGTTGCGGCCTGAACCGCCACCAAGGTTTCCCTCGCGTGTCTTAAATAGTAGGGAGGTTCGCCGCCTTCATTCGTTCCGAAAGCTTCTTAACCCTAGAGGAGGACTCCATGTCATTTTCGTCCCGCCGACTTCCGACGTTTGGTTTCGCTCTTGCTCTGTTCGCGTTCCTGCTGCCATTCCTCAGTGTTTCTTGCGCCGGAGTCCACGTGACCATGACCGGGCTTCAGCTCGCGACCGGGTCGGCCCCTTCAGAGCTCCAGTCGATGGGCATGACCCGGAGCGATTGGAACTCGAAGAACAATGGCTACTCGGGCGACCTCTTTACCCTGTTGGCACTGCTTGCCACGATCGGCGGGCTCGCACTCAGCCTCGCCAAGGGTGCGGCCGCGCGCTGGGCCGGGATCCTGCTCGCGGGCCTCTCCGTGGTTTCTCTCGCCGCCAGTCGAGCCAACATCCTGACCGATGCCGTCAAGGAAGGAGGCGGGATCGCCACGATCCAATTCGAGATGGGCTTCTGGATCGCCTTCCTCGCCTGCGGTCTTTCGATCGCGGCCTACTTCGTGGCGCAGTGGGATTTGCCGATCTGGCGCAGGGAGCGGGAAAGGGAAGCGGTACCGGTACCGGCAACGGAAAGGGTGTGAATTCGCCGGATTCGAAGGGCCAGCCGCTCCGGATCGCGGCTATCGGCCGCGTAGAGCGGCTATAGCTCGCGGAAAGCGGCTATCCACTCATTTTTATTCGCTATCGGGCTCGGATAGCCGCTTTGTTTCTCCAGATAGCCGCTTTAGGCCGCGGAAAGCGGCTATCCGCTCCAGGAAGCGACTATTCCCTTCCGTAGAGCGGCTATCCACGGGCGATAGCCGCTCTACGCGGCCTAAAGCGGCTCTACGGAGACGATTTTCACCTGGTTCGCGGCGGTGAGCCGATTCGACGGCCCATCGCGCGATTCCGCGGCGGGAAGGGGCTCGGCTTCGCCGAGAGCGGCTATCCCCCTTCGATCTTGGCTACCGGCGGTTAGTGGCTGTGCAGATCCGGCGATCGAAAAGGCCCGGGAGAGAATCTCTCTCCCGGGCCGGAATCTCCGATCTACGGCGTCGCCAGCCCACGGCGGCGGTTGCGCAGCCGGCTCGCGCCGACTACGAACAGCGCCGCGATCAGGGCCAGGAGGCCCCACTGGTCGAGCGTGGGAATTTCGGTCACGACCGCGGTCACGACCGGGGTGACGGTGGGGTCGTTCGGCGTTCCGGTGTCGGGATCGTCGGTTGGCGTCGGCGAGATGTTGGAGCCGGTGACCGTTCCCTGGCAGGCGATCTGCGTCACGCCCGGGGGGAACGGGTTATTGACGGTGACGTCGAACTGGATCGTCACCGAGCCCCCTCCGCCGGACACCGTTCCGACGTTGACCGAGACGCTCGTGTCGCCTCCGGAGTTGCCCGTAGTCACTGTGCCTTGCGAGGTGGTCACCGAACCGACCACCAGTTGGGTGTTCGGATCGATGCCGCTCGAAAAGACCACTCCTGAGACGTCCACGTTGCCGGTATCCGTGATCACCACGGTGTAGCGAACCGTCTCACCCGGATCGAGTTGGCCGTTGCCGTTGGCATCCACGAACAAAAGATCCGCCTTGGTCGCCGAGATCACCGGCGTGCCGCTCACCGGAATGATGGTCGGATCGGCGGTACCGCCAGGTGTCGGGTCGTCGGTCAAGCCGGACCCCAAGGTCGAACTCGAAATCGTCCCTTGGCAGAGGATCTGCGTGACGTTGGCCGGCAGCGGGTTGTCGATCAAGACGTCGAACGTGATCGTGACGCTTGCCCCGTCGGCGATCGTTCCGACATCGACCGCGACGCTTTGGTCGCCTCCACCATTGCCGGTCGTCACCGGGCCTTGCGAAGACGTGACCGAACCCACCACCAGGGTGGTATCGGCCGGCGCCGCGTTCGCATAGGAGACCCCCGTCGCCGCCACGTTCTGAGCGTCGTCGGGATTGGTGATTACCACGGTATAGCGCAGCGTTTCTCCAGGATTGGCTTGCCCGTCGCCGTTTCCGTCGACCAGGATCGCCACCGTCTTGGTCGCTTGGATCGTCGCGGTGGTGCGCAAGAAATCGATCACCACGTCCGGCGCGCTCACGGCCGAGCCGAGCGACAAGGTCACCGCGCCGACGTTGGCGAAATTGGCGCCCGTGCCGAGCGAGGTGGTGAAGGAAGCGAAGGGAATGACGAAGCGGGTCGCCGAGAAGACCAGCCCCGGAGCGGCCAGGGTGAAGGTCGAGGCGTTGCCTGCGTCGGTGAAGACCGTGAAAGTCATGTTGACCGGCAGGTCATCGAAAAACAGGCTCAGGTCAAAGGCGTCCTGCGTGCCACCGGCGGTCAGGTCGATCCCGCCGAGCCCGGTCGGGTTGAGAGTGGGCGAGCTGTCCGCGCCATCCCACTGGAGCACGCCGTTGCCGGAGATCGTCGCGTCCTGGGAATAGGAGAAGAAGCCGCTCGAAACGACCGCGCTCATCGTATTGCCGGCAATCACCCCGGCGGTCAGGTTGACCTGCATGTCGCGCTCGCCACCGAGAATCCCGGCTCCGGACGCGCTCGACGACGCGGACGTGCCGGCCGGAGGGTAGGTGAGGGAGAGGCTCGCCTGATTGGTCGAGAAATCGTCCACCACGATCTGCGCCCGGCCGGGCGCGGGCATCAGAAGCACGGTAAGGAGCAAAACTAAGGTGGCAAACACCGCCGAGGTTTTGGCATGCGTGACAATTCGGCAGCTACACAGAGACGAAGGCATCATTGAGTTCCTCACAAAGGGTTATACACAAAAGTATAACCGCAGAAGCGAATGATTTCAATGGAATAAAATACCCGACCAATACTCCCTGGGCGACCCGCTCCAATCTGCCGCTACCGTCCCGATCCCGGCAATCCCAGCGCCTGGATCGTGAAGGCCAGCTCGTCGGTCGCTTCTTCGATCTGCTTGCCCGTGGGTTTGCCGCCACCGTGGCCGGCTTTGGTTTCGATCCGGATCAGGATCGGCGCGGGGCCGCCTTGGGCGTGTTGGAGCGCCGCGGCGAATTTGAAGCTGTGCGCCGGAACCACCCGGTCGTCGTGGTCGGCGGTGGTGATCAGGGTCGGCGGATAGGTGGCTGGTTTCGTGTTGTGGTAGGGCGAATAGGCGTAGAGCGCTCTGAATTCTTCCGGATCGTCCGGCGAGCCGTAGTCGGAGACCCAGCCCCAGCCGATCGTGAACTTGTGAAAGCGCAGCATGTCCATCACGCCCACGCCGGGAAGCGCCGCACCGAACAGGTCGGGGCGCTGGGTGAGGACGGCGCCGATCAGCAGGCCGCCGTTGCTGCGGCCGTTGATCACCAGCTGGGACGAGGTCGTAATACCTTCTTTGACCAGGTACTCGGCGGCGGCGATGAAATCGTCGAAGACGTTCTGCTTCTTGAGCTTCGCGCCGGCCAGGTGCCACTCCTCGCCGTATTCGCCGCCGCCGCGGAGGTTCGGGATCGCGAGCAGCCCGCCGCGCTCCATCCAGACCAGGTTTCGGACGTTGAATCCGGGGGTGAGCGAAATGTCGAACCCGCCGTAGGCGTAGAGCAGGACCGGCAGCTTGCCCCGCTCGCTCCACCCCTTCTTGGCCGTGAGGAACATCGGCACCCGGGTGCCGTCCTTGCTGGTGTAGAAGACCTGCCGGGTTTCGTAGGCTTCCGGATCGAATCCGAGCTTCGGCTGGCGGAAGACGGTGCTCGCCCCCGTCTTAAGGTCGTAGCGGAAGACGGTCGAAGGGCGGTTGTAGCTGACCATCGAGTAGAACGTCTCGGGATCGCCGACCTGGCCGCTCCAACCGCCGACCGTCGCGAGGCCCGGCAGCGCCACGGTGCGCACCGATTTGCCCTCGCGGTCGAACACCTCGACGCGCGAGGCGGCGTCGTGCAGATAGGTGCCGACGAAACCGTTGCCGATCGCGTGGGCGGTTTGGAGCGTGTCGGCCCGTTCGGGGATCAGCTCTTTCCAGCTCGCCCGCTCCGGATGGCGGAGGTCGATCGCGATCACCCGCGATCGCGGCGCGTCGAGAGTGGTCGCGAACCAGAAGATTGGGCCGTCGTTGCCCAGGAAGCTGTATTGCGCATCGAACGTGTCGAGCAGCCGGACGACCGGCGAGGCGGGGTCCGAAAGGTCCTGGTAATAGAAACCGTTTTTGACCTCCGTGCCTCGCGAAATCCCGAGCACGAGATAGCGCCCGTCATCGGTGACCAGAGGGTAGAAGCTGAGATCCTTCTGATCCGGCCGATCGAACGCCAGCCGATCCGCGGACTGCGGCGTGCCGATCCGGTGATAGAAAACCTTTTGGAAGTAGTTCGCGTCTTCGAGCTCTCCCCCGGCTTTCGGCTCGTCGTAACGGCAATAGTAGAAACCCGCGCTGTCGGCGGTCCAGGCCGCGCCGGAAAACTTCACCCAGTGCAACTCGTCCGACAGGTCGGCGCCGGTGTCGACGTCGCGCACTTTCCAGTTTTCCCAATCCGAACCGGCCGCCGAGAGGCCGTAGGCCATCCGCTTGCCGTCGCGGCTGTAGGACGCATCGGCGAGAGCCACCGTGCCGTCGGCCGACAAGGTGTTTGGATCGAGCAGCAGGCGCGGCTCGCCGTTCAAAGAATCGAGCACGTAGACGGGAGCCTGGTTACGGAGCCCGTCGTTCGCGGTGAAGAAGTAGCGCCCGCCCTGCTTTTCCGGGACGCCGAACTTGGCGTAGTTCCACAGCTCCGTGAGACGGCTCTTGAGCTCGGCCCGCGCCGGGATCTTCTCCAGATAGGAGTACGTGATCTTGTTTTCGGCAGCGACCCAGGCGGCCGTCTCGGCCGAGTCGGGATCTTCGAGCCAGCGGTACGGGTCGGCCACCGGCACACCATGCTGCACCTCGACAAGATCCTCGCGCCGGGTTTCCGGACCAACGAAGCGCGAGGAAGCGGCCGGCGCGGTACCCCGAGCGTGAGAGATCGTCGGCGCAGCCGCGGGGGCGGAGGTCGCCTGCGGACCGCCCGCACAGCCGCCGACCAGCAACGCGAAGGCGAGAGTGCTACGGGTAAGGAATCTGGACGGGATCATCAGAATCTCCTATAGACGTCACAAGTAGCCCAACGACCGGAGGTTTTCGAGATATTCGAAGCTCTCGCGCGCTGCGGCGGCGGACGTGGAGGGCACGCCGTAGGTGGCGACCCGGCCCGGCGGCGCGGGCCAGAGGCAGACCGCGGGGGGCGCGGGCAGCTCGGCACTTTGGGGCAATCCGAGCGCGCGCATCAGGCCGGAGGCGAGGGCTTCGGGGGCGATAGATTCGAGCGGGCGTCCCGTCCCGTTGCCGCGGCAACCGGCCGCGCGCCAGAGGACGATGCGCCCTTCGGTGCCTCCCCGGCGGCCGGGATCGACGACGATCGCCACGGTATCGAACCCGGGCCGCGCGCTGTCGATCAAGCGATCCGCGGCGAGCAGCTCGGCGCGCACCCGGTCGCCGAACGCGAGCGAGCCGGCCGGCCAGCCGTCCGCCGCGATATCGAGCGCCGCGAGGTAGAGCGCCGCGGCTTTGGGTCGAAGCGCGAGCCCGGCGAGAAACGCCGCGCGATAGAACCGATCCGGCGCGAGCGACCGGGCATCCAGCCGGGCGAGCGCCGGGCGGGAGAGGATTTTCGCCAGCTCGGGCGGCGGACCTTCCGAGGCCGCGGCGCGGGCCAGCGCGGCAAGTGCGACCGCATCGGCCGCGGGCGCCACCGTCCCCTTCGCCCGCTCGCCGAGCAGCTGGTAGCCGCCATGGGCGAGGATGCGGCCGGGGACAGCCGCCGCCGGAAACGTCGCCCACCAATCGACCGCCAGGGCCGGCTCACCGCCGCGCGCCGCCAGCTCCCAAAACGCGAACGCCGAGCGCCGTCCGGCGAGCAGCGGCCGGTGCTCGGAAAGACCGAGCGGAACCTCGATCGAGCGCCAATAGGGCCGCAGCGGTCCGCTGCGCATGAGGGTCGTCCGGCATCCCAGCGGGCGAAACCCGTCGAGCGCCGCCACGCCGTGCTCGGGAGAGGGGCGACCGGTCGCGATCCGGGTCCAGAAGGAAGCCGGCGGTTCCGTCCCCCGGGGATAGGAGAACACCGCGCCGGATCTCGCGAGCGCGCCGAGCGCGGGCAACTCGCCCCGGGCGAGCAGGTAGTCGAGCTCCGAACCCAGCACTCCATCGATGCCGATCGCCAGCACCCGGCCGCCCGGTGCCATGGGGAGCGACCCGGGAGCCTCCGCCGCCGGGTGCCGCGCGGCGAGCAGGGCGGGAAGCAGCACCACGAGCGCGGCAGCGGCGAGGACGAAGGCGAGCCATCCGCGCGAGAGAGACCAGGCCTCGGATGGTTCGTCCGCCAACCGGATCGCCAGAGTCAACAGGCCATGATGGACGGTCTTGACCAGGGCATAGAAAACGAACGGCGCCGCTACCGCCAGCACCGCGATCTGCCAGGCGCCGCTCGCGGCGACCAATTCCTCGGCGCGCCAGAGCGCGAGCGCCAAAGTCGCCACCCCAACCGCCGCCGCGGCGCCAAAGGTGAACGCCTCGATCCGCCGCACGTGGGAGACTCGGACCAGCCACGCGGTCGCCGCCCCCACGAGAAGGAACGCGAGCGCCGCGGCGAGCGCGATCGGCGCGAACAGATGAAGGAAGAGGACCGCGGCATCGAAGGGATGGGTTGTGAGAGCGCCGTTCGCCGCCGCGAGCCAAAACGCCAAGGGCGGTGAGAGAACCAGCCCGGTGCGCAGGCCGACCTTAACCGCGAGGATCACCAACGCCCGCAACGGCCGGCGGGGGCGCAAAGCATCCTGAAGCAGGAACCGCTCGAACCCATGGGAGAGATAGCCGCGTTGCCGCAGCTCCTCACGGACCCGCTCCAGATCGTCCGTCTCGCCTGGGGGGATTTCCGCCATCCGGCGGAGTTTAACCGCCTACCGCCGCCGGTGCTGAACGAACCGCGCGATCTCCCGCAGCGGCTCCGCTTTCTTGCCCAGCGGTTCGAGTGACACCATCGCGAATCCCAGCAGCTCCGCTTCGAGCGTCTGCGCTCCGGCCACTCCCAACCGCTTGACGAAGGTCACCTTGCCCGCGTCCTGGCCGACGTCCTTGCCTGCTTCTTCCGGCGTGGAGAGGACGTCCAGCAGGTCGTCCGAGATCTGAAACGCCAGCCCCAGGTTTTTGGCGTAGCGGGCGATCAGCTCCAGCTCGTTGCGCTTGGCGTCCGCGGCCATCGCGCCCAGCTCTCCGGCCGCCATAAACAGGGCGCCGGTCTTGTGGCTGTGGATGAATTCCAGCCGTTCGAGATCCAGCTCCTCGGGCCGGCTCGACAGGTCGAGCGCCTGGCCGCCGATCAGTCCGGCGCTGCCGATCGCCGCCGCCAGGTGGTGGATCATGTCCTCGGACGTGTAGCGCTTGCCGGGCAGGTGGTGCGCGGCCTCCGCCACCAGGGCGTAGGCGCGGTTGAGCAGCGCGAGTGCCGCGAGCAGGGCGACCGATTCGCCGAAGGTCCGATGGACCGTCGGCCGCCCCCGGCGCAAGGCCGCGTCGTCCATCGCCGGCAGGTCGTCCAGGATCAGCGAACAGGCGTGAACCATCTCGATGCCGCAGGCGATGTCGAGCACCCGCGTCGAGCGGTCGGAGCGCAATCCGACTCCGAACAGGTCGGCGACCGCGAGAGTCAGGATCGGCCGTAGCCGCTTGCCCGGGCTGGTGAGGGCATAGCGCATCGCTTGATGCACCGCTTCGGGCCGTTGATCGGCGGGCGGCAGCAGCTCCGGCAGGCGCAGCTCGACGCGGCGGCCGAGGTCGAGCAGACCGGCGGAAAGCGACGGAGAGGGAGGCACCGGTCCGCGATCGGGAACGGGCGTCATGTTCGGCGACTCAGAAGGTAGACCGCGAGAGGAAGGAGAAATCTGCCGGCGCCGCTTCCCGCGACGCCGGCCGGAACGTCTAGAACGAAGCGATCGCCATGTCCTCGGTGTCGTAGACATCGAAGACGGTGATCAACTGCGTGATGGTCAGGATGTCCTGAAGCTTCGGCGGCAGCGTCGCGAGCTTCAGCTTCGCGCCCCGGTTGGTCACCGTGGTGTAGGTACCTACCAGCTCGCCGACTCCGGTGGAGTCGATGGTCGAGACCTCCTTCAGATTGATCACCACTTTCGTGGCTCCGGCGTTGAGCGCATCCTGCAGAATGCTGCGTAGGGCCGCCTCCCCCGAGCCGAGGGTCAGCTTGCCCTTGAGATCCAGAATCGTGACGCCATCGCGTTGGCGCGCTGAAACGTTCATTCGCTTTTCTCTCCTTGTTCTGCCAATCCCGCCGGTTCACGATCGGCTCCATCGGCAGGGAGCCGTTTTCTTAAGGTGACCACGGTGCCGCCGTCGGGGCGGAGACCGTATTGCACTTCGTCCATGAAGCTGCGCATGTAAAAGATGCCGCGGCCGCTAGGCTTGAGCAGATTCTCCGGCGCGAGCGGATTCGACACCTCGCCGGGCTCGAACCCCTCCCCTTCGTCTTCCACCCGAATGACCAGACTCTCGCCGTCGAGCCCGAGGTCGACCTCGACTCGTTTCGTCGGATCCTGGCGGTTGCCGTGCTTGATCGCATTGGCGACCGCCTCGCGTACGGCGATGTCCACCCAGTGGCGGGCGTCCTCGTCGAGGCCCAGGCGCTCCAGCGAATCTTTCAGCACAACCTGCACCAGCTCGATGTTCTCGAACCGGCTGCCGATCCCGAGGTGAAAGCGGTGTTCCAGGGGCATCGTTTCGCCAACCAGTCTAGCAGAACCCATATTCATTCCTAGGACCGAGGGAGGCGCGTTTCGGTTCCCGGCCTCAGGGCTTCATGAACCGCAGGGCGGCGGGGATCACCACCAGCAGTTGAATCCCGTCGAACAGGGCATGGGCGGCGATCGCCGGCCAGAGGTTCTGGCGCCAGCGGACGAGGAACGCGTAGATCAGCGACAGGAGCGTCACCCCGACCAGCAGGAACGGCGAGCCGTAGGCGGCGTGGGCGAGCACGAAGCAGGCGGTAGAAAACGCGATCCCCACCCGCGGCTGGAGCAGGCCGCGGAAGAAGGTCTCTTCGACGAACCCGGCGGAGAGGCTGAGCAGGAGGCGGATGAAGATCGGCAGGCCGGCCATCCAAGGGATCATCGCCGGGGCCTGCTTCGGCAGGAAGCGTTCGCCCCCAAGGCTCGCCACGACGACCGCGACCAGGAACATTGCCGCGAGCACCGCGAACCAAATCGCAAACCCGGCAACCAGCCCGAAGCCGATCTCGGAGAGCGGCCTTGGCGCCCGAAACCCGAGCTGCGCCGCGAACTGCCGGCCGAGGGAAAGGCGCACAGGAGGGTCGAGGACCGGCCCCGCTTCGACCGGCACCGGAGCCGGGACGGAAGCCGGGACCGGATCGGGTTCCATGCCTTGAGTTTCGAACAGGATCTCGTCTTGCCCGTCCGAGATGTCCGTTGGAATCTGGGGCAGGATGTCTTCGGCAAGCTCGGGAGCCTCGGCGATCTCAGAGATTTCGGCGACCTGAGGAACCGGCCGGGAGCGCGGGCGCACCGCAAATCCCAGCCCGAACCAGGAGAGCGTGGTGAACGCGAGCAGCATCTGCAGCCCGAACAGATCGAGGGTACTCACCTGTTTGAAATCGACCTCCGCCTTCGAAGCGGTGCCGATCAGCGCGAGTGGCCCGAAGACCGCCACCCAAAGCAGAGCGGCCAGCAACAGGAACGCGAGCGAGCGGCGCCAGAACACCCGAAATCCGGGCGGCAGCAGCCCCCGCCGGGCGCACGAGCGTTCGACATAGTAGGAAGCGGCCGCGGCGAGAACGCCCGAAGCGACCGTGAGAGCCGGTCGTACAGAGTCGAGGACTTCAAAGATTCGGGCCGGCATGGGTCAGGTCTTATGCCTCTGGCGAAACGCACGGAGCAGGATCACGCTGCCGTTCAGCCGTTGGAGCTTACGGTTTTTCTGTTGAATGGCGGGGATGTCTTCAAGCGGTACCGCCACCGAGCGCAGATCTCTAAGCGCCCGGTCGATCTCGAAATTCAGCTGATCCAGGTCCGCCCGGGTCAGGTTCTTGAAAGTACGCTCGGTGACCAGCTGCACGCCCTCCCCAATATCGCGAGCGAGCGACCAGGCACTGCCACCGGGAAAGGCCATAGGGGGGCATCTTATATGCGGGAGACCTCGAATCACTCGAATCTTTCGCCCCGGGGAAACCTAAGCTACGATCAGCGTTGACCTATAGGGATGTTTGAGGCGCTGCGCCGTAGCCTCGAAACCGGGGGCATCTTGGACGACACCATAAAGAGAAAGCTGCTCAAGAGTTGCCAGCTCGACGAACCGATTCCACCCGGCGACTCCAGACACTACGACTTCGACTCGCCCGTCGAGTTCCGTGGCCAGCCCTGGCGCCAACGAGTCGCCGAGGTCATCCGGCTGGCCAGCAAGCCCACCACGCAGATCGTCACAGGCCTGCCGGGAAGCGGCAAGAGCACGGAGCTTAAGCAGCTCAAGAAGGATCTCGAGGAGAGGGACTATCGGGTCGAGCTTGCCGATGCCGGCGCCTGGATCCAGGACGACGAGCCCATCACCCACCACGACATCCTGCTTGCGCTCGTCCTCGCCCTTTACCCCGAAGGTCAACCCGAAGGATTCCCGGGCTGGGCCACGGAGTACGCTGAGCAGGTGCATAAGCTCCTGGGCTCCGAAATCGAAGCCTCTGGATTCGAGGTCGGCGTCGGTTCAGCGAAGGTGAAGGCCAACCTGACCACCGACACCACACTCTTCCAACAGGTCGCCAAGCGGCTGGGTGATGTCCAGGGCCTCCGGAAGCGAGTTTTCGAGTTGCTGGGAAAAGCCGCGAAACAAGCGGAAAATAGCGGCAAGCCTCTAGTCATCATCCTGGACGGGATTGAAAAGCGGGCGACGGGCGACCTCGCCGGCCCCGAGGAGCGCGAGAAGTACCGGAATCATTGGTTCGGCGCCTTCCTTACTCACGCGCGAGAGCTGCGCCCTCCCGTTCACGTGGTCTATACGGTTCCGCCTTTTATGGTTCGCAGAGCCCCGGAATTGGGTGCTCAGTTCGGGCAAGAGCTCCAGTTCCTGCCGATGGTTCGGATCTTCCAGCGCAAGGATGCCGAGGACGGACGTCCTACGCTCCAAAAGCAGGGCGTTGTGGCCATGCGAGACGCCCTGTTCAAGCGGGTCGGCACCAAATACTTCTCCGACCCCGCCGTCGCCGCGTGGCTCGTCGTCCATAGCGGCGGCTACATCCGCGACCTGCTCCGCTTGGTGATCGACTGCATCTATCGGGTCGATGGGGACGTGATCACGCGCGACGTGGCCGACCAGTCCATCGTCCAGGTTCGCCAGACGTATCTCGAAGGAATTGAGGCCGCGGACGAGAGCCTGCTCAAATTGGTCCATCAGGCGCGGACGTTTCCTCTCGACGAGAGCAACAAGGCGAGGATGGACTCCCTCCTTCAGGGCTACCTCATGCTTCGGTACCACAACGCAATTCACTGGTACGACGCTCACCCACTACTTTGGCCGCGGCTGGGTATCCAAGGCCCAACCTGGGACGAGGTGGCCGAGGCGTGCCCCTGACGCAGCCCGCTGACTCGAATGCTCCGGGCCGGAGCGAGGAGTGGGTCCAAGAGAGCCGAAACCAGCCCGAGTGGAAGCGGCTTCAGGCGGCTTTGAATCTGGCGCAGGGTTTCGAGTTTCTGGCGGTCGCCACCGAGGATGTCACTGCCGAGGAGCTGCTGGGAAGGCTCCTCCTAAGTTACGCCGGAGAAAAGGGCGTGATCCTCCGGGGCTTCGATCTATCGAATCCACCGGCCGGGAAGCATCTGGTCACGGCGATTCTCGAAGAGGTCGAACAGGCACCGAGGCCCTGCTGGTTCTGGTTCCGGGGCGGCCAGAGGACAAAAAGCGAGGAAGCGGAACTCGGACAGCTCTTCCTCCTGCTCAACCAGAAGCGCGACGTGATTTCGGGGCGCGCGGATGCCCCTTTCCTTTTCGCCCTGCACCCATTTGACTGGCAGGTCTTCCGCAGGAACGCTCCTGATTTCTGGAGTATCCACCATGCGGTCTTCCGGTTTGGGCCGGGTGCCAAGCCGGAACGAGGCCCCCGAGGTGTTCCTCTTGATCTCAGCATCGGGCAGATCGCGCAACAGCCTTACCGAGGCCCCAGTTGGCGACTGGAGAAGGTCACTGAAAAGGCATCTAGTTCGACCAAGACCATAGGTCGTGACAGCGAAATTAGGCAAATAACAGCAGTACTTCTGGAGCGTGGCGCTAGGCTCCTCGTCACGGGGCCGGGAGGAATCGGCAAGACGTCTTTGGTGCGCGCTGTACTGCCGAAAGTGGCACCCCGGTACTTAGAGGGTGTGTGGTGGATTCCCTTTGGCACCCTGCCCGGCAGCCCCCAGGACCGCGCGACAGCGGCAATTGTAGGCATCCTTGGCGACTTAATGCCGTTCACTGCGCTCCCACCTGACCTAGAGCGACTTGCGCGGCTGTTCCGCTCTGCAACGAACAGTTCAGCGAGACTTTTCGTTTTCGACGATACCGATCCTGAAGCGATCGAGTGGCTTATCCCTGGAAAAAGCTCATCCGTGGTCGTGATCTCGAGGTCGTCGAGACCAAGCCGCGTAAGCCTCGAGCAGCTACAACTGGGGCCTTTGACCGAAGCCGATGCCGTCACGCTGCTACTTCGGATCGCCCCACAGATTGGGGACCAGGCTGAGGAAATCGCGCACCTTTGCGGATACAACCCGTTCACACTCCGCTTGGCCGCAGGCGCTCTCATTTTGCTACCTGAGGTTTCAACCGCCGAACTCATCAGCCGATTGAAACAAGCTGCCTTTGGAAGTGAGATTTTCAGCCTCGGTTCCGCGGCTCACCCAATCGCCATCCCAATCGCCTTGCCTGAACGCTACCGCCTCCTCAGCATTTTTGTGGGGAATTTCGACGCCTCTGCGGTTGCGGCAGTCTGGGGGATTGGTGGGGACGAACATAAAGAGGTCGAGGATACCCTCGGGGCTCTCGTTCGAATCGGATTTCTTGAAAGTCGAAACGATCGCTTCGAGCTTCACGACTTGGCGCGGCCAATCGCGCTGTCACAGTTGGGCAAGGAAGAACGATCGCTAGCCGAACTTCGGCACTCCGAGTATTTCTGCGAGGTGCTTCGAAGGGCAAACAGCTTCTATCAGGAAGACACAAAGCGACAGGCAGAGGGCCTCGCTTTGTTCGACCTCGAAGCCCACCAGATCCGGGCGGGGCAGGCGTGGTCGGCGGCGAATCTTGAAGTGCAGGAGGAGGCAGCGCATATCGCAAGCGAGTACCCGAGAGCCGGTGGCAAGCTCCTTAAGCTACGCCTTCCGCCTCGAGAGTTGATCGAGTGGCTCGAGGCAGGACTCAAGGGCGCTCGGCGGATACACGTACTGGACCTAGAAGGGCACTACCTCAGGAACCTCGGCCTCGCCCTAGTAGCCGTGGGTGAGTTCCAGGAAGCGATCGACCTGTACGGAAAAGCACGGCTTGTCGCTATTGAGTTGGGGGACCGACGCCTTGAGGGAAAGGTTCTGAAGGACTTAGGTTTTGCCTACGAGAAACTTGGCAAAATCTCGCGTGCGATCGAACACTTCGAGAAGTACCTAGCAATCACCCGGGAGGTTGATGATCGACGCGACGAAGCGGAGGCCCTGGGCTTTCTCGGCCTCGCTTACTCAGATATGGGCGAGGAGAAGCGAGCAATTGAGTTTTACGAGCAGGGCCTTGCAATCGCCCGAGAGGTTGGCGATCCACACAGCGTAGCGATTACCCTCGGTAACCTCGCCAACTCCTTCGCTCAGCTCACCGAGATTCCGCGCGCAATCGAGCTTTCCAGGGAAGCCCTCGGTATATTCCGGAAGATCGGCGACCAACGCGGAGAGGCGGTGGCCCTCGCCGCCCTTGGCGCTTATTCTAATTACTCCGGTGACGCTAAAGGCGGGATCGGGACTTCTACGCTTGCCCTTGAGCGCTTCCGGACCCTCGGCGATCGGCAGGGCGAGGCATTGGCACTGAGCAACCTCGGCCACGCGTTTCTTTCCATCGGTGAGACTCGACGCGCTGTCGAGTCTTTCGAAAGACGACTCGTCATCGCCCACCAGCTCGGAGATCTGGATGCGGAAGCCCACACCCTTACTGCCTTGGGTGATATCGCAGTCGACTCCGGCAATCTCAATGCCGCGCGAGATTCATACCGAGCCGCTCTGGAGATCTCTCACCAGGCCGGCGACCAGCGCAGGGAGGCCGACGTACTTACGAGCATGCACCGCCTAGCCGAAATGCTCGAAGCCGCAGGCCGCTCAGAGGAAGCCGCCGAGGTTCGCGCGCGTTTGGAATAGCCCATCCGAACTCGGCGAGACGTTCTGCTCAATTCGCCCAGCGTCATGCCGCACAAGAAGACCGTTCCGCTCGCCCAGCGGAAGAGTTTCCGCAGAGAAAAGACCGTTCCACGGGTCTAGCGGAGAGGTTTAATGGACAAAAAGATCATTCCGCGAGCCCAGCGGATGAGTTAAATGAAGCAAAAGACTATTACGCTGGCCCAGCGGAGAGGTCTTTTTAGTCAGAAGACCGTTCCGCTGGCCGAGCGGATGGGGCTTTTCAGGGAGAAGATCATTCCGCGCGTCTGGCGGAACGGTCTTTTTCTTCCCGAATTCGATCCCGGCGACCGGCAGATCGTTCGCCGGAGTCCGAGGTTCGTTTTCGGGAACGGGGGAAAGGGTGGCGGGGTGGCCGAATTCGCCGCGCACGGCCGAGAAAAGGATCTGCCGCGAGATGGGAGCGATCTTGCCGACGGGACGGTGCCCCTCTCGCGTCGGCAAACGATCGCCCTGCCGTGCCGGCACCAAGCGATGGGCACTTATTGCAGAGCGAAGAGGCTACGCAACCCTTCGGCGACGCGTCCCTGTAGCTCCGACGAGAGATGGCCGAGCTGCCTTTTGATGAGCGAGGCAGAAGCCGTCATCAATCGATGGAGCTGAAGCGTCGACGGAACCCGCAAACCCGTCGTGGCGAAGGCGGGATCGCGAGGATCCAGCGGAAGGTCAGAGTCCAGAAGCTTGCTCGGGACCTGGCTGGTGATGAAAGCCAGAACCACGTGACGATGAGGTCCGATCGGCTCCGTCAAGCAGACCGCCGGCCGAACTTTGGTGCTCGAAAGGTCGTCAAACGGGAAGGGAACAAGGACGACTTTATGCTTGGTCACCGAACGGCTCCCCATCCTCCAGCGAATAGACGTCCTCCGCGGGAGACGAGAGATCGAGGAAGGCGGAACTGCGAGCCGCGGCTCGCAGCCATTCGTCTTCGTCCTCCCTTTCGGTCAGGGGATACAACACGATGACCCGCACTCTCATCGGACCGGGGAGCGGCAATGCTTCATCGAGTCGGAGCAGGTGATCCTCGTCAATGGTTCCGGTCGTCTCCAGCGCCGTTAGGGCGGCTTCCATCTTGATCTCCCTTCGATGCAGAACCGCGTGCATCGATCGTTGCCGAGTTTAACGCAAGTGCCCTAAACGCCGGCGAGGACGCCGGCGGTCCCAGGAAAAGCGAGTGAGCTGTCGATCCTGGCTTGCGGGACCGGGGATGGATGTCCGGATCCTGGTCCGTCCCGGCGGGTCATAACCTCCCGCAGTGGTATCATCGCGTCCCGGACGCATGCGTCCGTATCCTTATTACCGACGATCGCGTCGCGGGGAGTTTGCCTCTCCGGCTACCCAAATCCTGCCGCTTCGCGAAGGAGAATCCCTTTGAGCCGCTTTCCTGGTGTTGATTTCCTGGAGTTCGATCCCCTCCTGTCCGAAGAAGAGCGGATGGCGCGCGATACCGTGCGCGAGTTCGTGGACGACAAGGTCAAGCCGATCATCGAAGAGTGCCATCGCGAGGGGCGCACGCCCCTGGAGCTGGTGCCCGAGATGGGGCGGATGAACCTGTTCGGCGCGACGATCTCCGACTACGGCCTTCCGGGCCTGAACAACGTCGCCTATGGGCTGATCATGCAGGAGCTGGAGCGCGGCGATTCAGGGCTGCGCAGCTTCGTGTCGGTCCAAAGCTCGCTGGTGATGTACCCGATCTACACCTTCGGCTCGAAAGAGCAGAAGGACCGCTGGATTCCGCCGATGGCGACCGGCGAGGCGATCGGCTGCTTTGGCCTGACCGAGCCCGATTTCGGCTCGAACCCGGGCGGCATGCGGACCACCGCCAAAAAGGTGGGCAACGAGTGGGTGCTGAACGGCTCGAAGCAGTGGATCACCAACGGCACGCTCGCCGACGTCGCGGTCGTCTGGGCGAAGACCGAAGACGGCGTGCGCGGCTTTCTGGTCGAGAAGGGCACCCCGGGTTTCACCTCGTCCGATCAACACGGCAAGTTTTCGCTCCGAGCTTCGACCACCTCCGAGCTGGGTTTTCACGATTGCCGCATTCCGGCCGAAAACCTTCTCCCCGGCTCGACCGGCTTGAAGAGCCCGTTGATGTGCTTGAACCAGGCGCGCTACGGCATCGCCTGGGGGGGATTGGGGGCCGCCATGGAGTGCTACTACACGGCGCTTGAGTACGCCAAGGAGCGGGTTCAGTTCGCCGGGCAGCCGATCGCGTGCCACCAGATGGTGCAGGAAAAGCTGGTCTGGATGGTCTCCGAGATCACCAAGGGGCAGCTGCTCGCCTACCAGCTCGGCAAGCTCAAGGATGCCGGCAAGCTCAAGCACCAGCACATCTCGCTGGGCAAGCGGAACAACGTCTGGGTGGCGCGCGAATGCGCCCGGATCGCCCGCGAGATCCTGGGCGCCAACGGCATCGTGGACGACTATCCGGTCATCCGCCACATGTTGAACATCGAATCGGTCTTCACCTACGAGGGAACCCACGACATCCACGCCCTGATCATCGGCGAGTCGATCACCGGCATTCCGGCGTTCAACCCGCCGCTGGTGGAGAAAAAAGTTCCCCGTCCCTTGGTGGCGATGCCGGTCGAAGTCGGGAGCGCAGACTGATGGCCATCGACCACCGGCTGGAACAGGATTTCATCCGCGTCACGGAGCAGGCGGCTCTCGCGGCGGCCAAGACCATGGGATTCGGCGAGCGGAGCCACTCCGACCACGTGGCGGTCGAAGCGATGCGCCGCGAGATGGATCTGCTCGAAATGGACGGCCGGATCGTGATCGGCGAGGGCGAGCGCGACAAGGCGCCGATGCTCTACGTCGGCGAAGAGTTGGGCGCCGCGCGCGGCAAGGCCGGCGCGCCGCAGGTCGACATCGCGGTCGATCCTCTGGAAGGAACGAACCTCTGCGCCACCGGCGCCCCGGATGCCGTGGCCGTGCTCGCGGCGGCGGAGCGCGGCGGTCTGCTCCACGCGCCCGACGTCTACATGGAAAAGATCGTGGTCGGCCAGACCGCCCGCGGCACGATCCACATCGACGCACCGCCCGCTGAAAATCTGCGCAACATCGCCGCCGCGTTTAACCGCAAGGTGAGCGACCTGACGGTCGTGGTGCTCGATCGCGAGCGCCACCAGCAGTTGATCTCCGACATCCGCAGCGCCGGAGCGCGCATTCGCCTGATCGGCGACGGCGACCTTTCGGCCGGGATCGCCGCCGCCGTTCGCGGCACGGGGGTCCATGCCGCCATGGGAATCGGCGGCGCGCCCGAAGGGGTGATCACCGCGGCGGCCATGCGCTGCCTGGGTGGCGAGATTCAAGGAAGATTGAAGGCGCTCGACCCGGCGCAGGAGCAGCGGTTGAAGGATCTGGACATCATGGACGCGGATAAGATCTACAGCACCGAGGAGCTGGCCCCCGGCGAAGAGATCCTCTTCTCCTCGACCGGCGTCACCGACGGCGAGCTGCTCAAGGGAGTCCGTTTCTTCGGCGGCGGCGCGCGCACCTCGACGCTGTTCATGTCGCTCCAGCGCCGGATCATCCGCTTCGTCGACACGATCCACCGCGAGCAGGTCACCACCCCGGTCAGCTTCACCTAAGACCCGAGATGATCAAGCCCGACCGCTGGATTCGCGAATGGGGGATGGCGGACGGTGTCCGCCCTTTCGAGCCGTCCCAGGTCAACTCGGCGAGCTACGACGTCCGGCTCTCCGACCACTGGATCTGCCCGACGCGCGACCCGGAGGAGTTCACCTCGTCCGCGGTCAAGCTGTTCCCGGGCGAGGTGATTCTCGCTTCGACGCTCGAATACGTGCGCATCCCGCGCGCGGTGGCCTGCGATCTGAAGCTCAAATCCACCCTGGGCCGCTTGTGGATCAACCACTCGCTCGCCGGTTGGTGCGACCCGGGGTTCGAAGGGAACATTACGCTGGAGCTGCAAAACTTGGGGCCGGCGCCGTTCGTGCTCGAAGCCGGCCGGCGGATCGCGCAGCTGATCTTCATCGCCATGGAATCCGAGCCCGAGGTGGCTTACGGCGAGCCCGGCTCGTCCTCTCACTATCAGGGCCAGACCGGGACTACCCCTGCGCGCTGAGGGCGTCTTTCCTATAGGGTTCCTCGTTCCGGAGACGCTCCGAAGCCGGCGTATCGGCCTCCCCGGCCCCCTAGCGGGGCGGGCGTTTCCAGGAACCCCAGAACTATAATCAGTCGCAAGCCAAAGCCATGGGCATCGTCGGAAATCTCAAGACCATGCAGCTCGCCGAGCTGTTGCAGTGGCTCTCCCAGAGTCAAAAGACGGGGACGCTGCACATCCAACGCGAGAAGATCGAGAAGAAGATCTACTTTCGCGAGGGACGGGTCATCTCCTCCTCTTCGACCAAGCCGGAGGAGTACCTGGGGCATTTCCTGGTCGGCCAGGGTTTCATCAGCGAAGAGAATCTGACCCAGGCGGTCCAGCAGCAGGGTAAAACCGGCAACCTGCTCGGCCGCATTCTGGTCGACTCCGGCGTGATCGGCGAGCCGGACCTCCATCGCCTGCTCCGGGTCAAAGCCGAAGAGAGCATTTACGACGTCTTCACCTGGCTGGAGGCGGACTTCAAGTTCCTGGACGACGTGCTGCCCGAGCACCCGATGATCCCGATGAACCTCGACGTCACGGCGATCATCCTCGAAGGGGTACAGCGGGTGGACGAGTGGAACCGGCTGCGCTCGGTCATCCCCTCCTCGGATGTGATCCCGGTGCAGATCGCCATGTGGGACGAGACCGAGCTCGATCCGGCCAAACGCAAAATTCTCGAACACGTCGACGACGAGCGGACGGTCGCTGAAATCCAGCGCGAGACGCATTCGACCGAGTTCTTCATCTATCGCGTCCTGTTCGACCAGTACCGCGAAGGGCGGCTCAAGGTGGTCAAGCCGCGCTGGGTGGGAGGGCCCAATAGCGCCATGACGGGACGCTTCCCGGCCCTGTCGCCGTCGAGCGCCAACGGCACGATCGATTTCTCGCAGCTCCTGGCCGCCGCCCAGCGCTACCTCGAAGACAAGGAATACGAGCTGGCGCTCCGCCACCTACGCGCGGCCCGCAGCCTGGAGCCGGACAAGCGAGACACCGAAATCGCGTTGCGCGACGGAGAACGAAAAGTCCGAGACGCCGTCGAGCTCGCGGGCGTCAGCCTCACCTCGGTGCCCAAACTGGCGCGCAAGATGGAAGAGCTGCAGACCCTGAAGATCTCGCCGCAGGAAGGCTTCATGCTCACCCGTATCACCGGCGGCTACGACATCCAGGCGATCGTAAAGATCACCCCCATGCCTCAGCTCGACGCCCTTCTCGTGTTCTGGAAGCTCGCCAACGCGGGCCACATTACGCTGTCGGCGGGGAAGGGAAAGTAGAGGAATGAGCGGTTCCACGAAAGGTCAAATCGTTCTGCCTATCGAAATCCGTCGCCAAGACGGGATCGAGCCCGGGGAGGAGTTCGAGATCGAGCGGGGCCTTGTCGATTGGCTTCTCGCCTGTCCCGAGAAAGGTTACTTCGTTCCTGTCGAGTCAGAGTCTACCGATACGCTCTGTTGATAGATCTTGGTCGGTTGCCACGCACAACCGAGGAGACTTCGAGAACACGGGCGTAGAAATCATTGACCCGACGGTTTAGTCCCCAGCGCCCCTTAGAGCCGCGGGCGCGAGACATGCGGGTTGCCACGGATCGCGAAGCGGAGGGGCCACGAGACGGCGTCCGCCGCGTAATCGATCCCTACGCGCGCCCCGGTCGCGATCTCGTCTGCGGAGAGAGGCTCCCCTTCCACGATCTTGAGCGCCCCGCGGTCGAACCGCACGCCGTCATCCTCGCGGCCAATCCCAAGCGCCTTGCACAACCGACCGGGGCCACCCGCGATGTCGCCGGGCTTGGCCTTCAGAAGTCCTCGAAGGGCAAGCATCCGCTCCTCGCCCGCGACCGGCTCCCCCGCCCGGATCAGCACGGCGCTGCCGAGCCCCGCTCCTTCGGTCACCACGTTCAGGCAGAAGTGCATGCCGTAGATGAAATAGACGTAGGCATGCCCGCCGGGCAGGTACAAACTCTCCTTCCGCGCCGTCCGCCGACCGCCCCACGCATGGCTCGCCCGATCGGGAGCCCCAAGATAGGCCTCGGTCTCGACGATGCGGAGCACCAGGCGCTCGCCTGCGAGGTCACGGACGATATACCGCCCGAGCAGCTCGCGGGCGACCCGCTCGGTCGGCCGGCGGTAGAAGCGGAGCGGGAGGGGCTTGGTGCGGCTCAAAGGGCAAAGGGGGGTTCAGGAAGTCATACCAGATTCGGTCTAATCGCTTGCGCGACTCTTGAGGTTCCTACTATGTTCCGATCTCGAAAGGGAGGGCGAGGCGCATGGCGGGACATCCCTGGCAATTTACCTTGAGGCAGTTCATGGCGCGGGCCAAGAGCGAGTACGGCTTAGAGGCCCGGACCCTGAAGATAGGCGTGCATGGCCTTTTTCTTACTGACGGGGCAAAGTTGATGACCCTGCCGACCACAGACGAAGACGATCTTCTCGAGCCGGAAGTGCTTCAGAACTTGTGTCTACTTTATGGACTTCCACCCCTGGATTTCGGCCTCGACCCAGATCCCGAAGACTAAGCAGCTACCCGCGCCTCGAACTGCGGACCCTCCAGCACCTCCTGCCGAACAGGTAACACCTGGGTGCTGGCTTTCTCGTACATCTCCCAGTACTTCCGCGGGGCCGGAGAAAAGCCGAAGAAGGGCTCGATTCCCATCTCAAGACTCGCGGCAATTTGGACCTTGATCAGACGATCGAACTCGGGCAGAAGCTTCTCCAGACTCCTGGCTTGCGTTGCGATGCTGTATTCCAGGCACTGTGCGATCCACCAATCGCCTCTCTGAAATGCTATCGCACGAATCGAGATTCTCTTCGCCATATTGCTCTCCTTCAACCGTTGCCGATGGGTCCCACCTGCGACCTCGACGCTTCGTACATCTTCCAGAATCGCTGCGGTGCCGGGGGAAAGCCGTTGAACGGCTCGACCCTGTTCTGCCGACTCGCTTCAATATGAAGAGCGAGGACCCGAGATAGTTCGTTCGGCAGATCGTCCAGGCGTGCCGCGAGGGCTGCGAGGTCGTGCTCGAGGCACTGCGCCACCCAGTAGTCGCCATTTCGGAATGCTACGGCGCGGATGGTCTTCATAGTAGTCAGATACTAGCGCAGGTTGCGGATCTTGCGAAGGTTGACACATCTTGCTGACTCCACAGAGTTCCCAGTTACCCGCCTATAATCCCGCCGTCCCCATGCTGCCGCCTCTCTTCTCCGACCTGCCCGAGCCGTTCCGCGCTCGCTTCGACCCGGATGCGCCGTGGGCGCTGCTCGGGGAGGCGCTCGACGAGATCCTCGACGCCCTCCCCTCTTCTGCGATCGAGATCGGGGTGCCGCCGGAGGTGTCGCTCGCGGGCGATCGGATCGCGATCGGGCGTGGGACGCGGCTCTCTCCGGGGGTGGTGATCGAAGGGCCGGCGTGGATCGGCGAGGACGTGGAGATCCGACCCGGGGCGTACCTGCGCGGCGGATGTTGGATCGGCGACGGGGCGGTGATCGGGGCCAATACCGAGGTGAAGCGGGCGATTTTCTTGCCCGGCGCGCGGGCTCCCCATTTGAACTACGTCGGCGATTCGATCCTCGGGGCCGAGGTCAACCTGGGCGCCGGGACAATCCTGTCGAACTTTCGCCACGACGGTCGGGAGATTCACGTCGGGAAGGACCGGCCGAGCGGGCGGCGGAAGCTCGGGGCGGTGCTCGGCGACCATGTGCAGACCGGGTGTAACTGTGTGATCCACCCGGGCGTGGTGGTTGGGCGGGAGACGCAGATCTATCCCGGGGTGCAGCTTCGCTCGGGCGTCTATGCCGAGAAGCTGTTGATCAAGCTGCGGCAGGAGCTGGAGATGATGCCGCTCGCCTGATTTCCTACTACACGAACCGTGGCCGCGGAAACGCTTGGGTCGGCATCTCGCCCGGTGGTTGGCAGACCACCATGACGGTTCGGTCGTCCTGAGGCGGCTCGCCATCCGAGAAACGTTCGACGTCCTTGAAGACGGCCTCCACCACCGACTGGGCCGAGGGACCGCGGTTGGCGCTTGCGACTTGGATCAGGCGGCGGAGGCCGTACTCTTCGCGCTCGGCGCCCTCTCCTTTGCCCAGGGCTTCGACGATGCCGTCGGTGTAGAACACCAGCATGTCGCCCGGCTTCATGATCACGAAGCCGCGCTCGTAGGAGACCGAGGCGAGCGGGCCGAGCACCGGGCCGCCCTCTTCCAGAAGTCGGCAGGTGCCGTCGGCCGCGAGGTGAAACGGCGGCGGGTGCCCGGCGTTGACATAGATGAAGTTGCCGTTCAGCTCCAGCTCGCCGTAAAACATCGAGACGAACCGGCTGGTGAGCGTGCTGCGATGGATGATCGCGTTCAGGCGTTCCACCGTCCGGACGATCTTCAGGTCGCGAGCGAGCCCCATGCGCAGGCCCATGTAGATGTCGCGGACCTGGAGCGCGGCGGTAAGGCCGTGGCCCGAGACATCGGCGATCGCTAGCCCCAGAATCTTTTCGGTGAGCGGGATGTAGTCGAAGAAGTCGCCGCCGACGCTCTCCATCGGCTCGAACCGGCCGAACAGATCGAACTGGCCGTAGCTGGGCACCCGGCGCGGCAGGATCGACGCCTGGATCTTCCGGGCCTCTTCAAACAGCGTGCGCATCCGCTCGCGCCGGATCTTCTCGTTGATGCTGTGGCGCAGAATGCCGAGCGAGAAACGGACGTCGTCGGCCGAGACTCCCGGTGCGATGTCGAAGGCAAGCACGAAATCCTCGTCGCCCACCTCGACCGCGGCGAAGCGCTGTACGCCGAGTTTCGCTTCGAGCTCGGGATCGACTCCCGGATCGTTCGCCGCCATATAGACCACGCCGTCCTCCGCCAGCCTCTCGAATGGCGGGTACGACCAGGGGATCTTCAACCCCAACTCGACCGGCGCGGCGTCGCCGAACAGACCTTCGAGCACGTACTGGTTCCCCTCTAGGCGATAGAGCCGGCCGCCGTAGATGCCCAGCTCGTCGCGGAACTTCTGGATGATCGTCTCGATCACCGTCTGGATGGTGCTCGACACGTCGTCCGAGCGGTCGATCGCGGAGACGACCTGCTCGACTTTCTTCATCAGCTCGCGGTAGTTGACCGCGCGGACTTCGGTGGACATCTCCGGCATTCTCCCCAGGTCGGCCTTTCAGCCCTGATCGATGATCGCTTTGACGATCCGATCCTGCTCGCGGTGGGCTTCCTCGTTGCTACGCGTCTGGTTCAAGAGGATCGAGAACGCGTAGACCCGGCCCGACACGGCGCGGGCATAACCCGACAGGCTCGATACGTCGGCGAGGGTACCGGTCTTGGCAAAGACGTTGCCCTGGTAGGGGGGACTCGCGAGGCGCGCCTTCCAGCCGCCGTTATCCTCGCCGCCGAACGGCAGCGAATGAACGAATTCGGCCCCGGAAGGGTGGAACCACATGTGCCGCAGCAGGCGGGTCATCTGGTGCGGCGAAAGCTGGTTGCCGCGCGACATGCCGGAGCCGTCGGCGAGCCGAAACGAGCTGGCCGGCACGCCGAAGGAAAGGAGGAACTCAGCTACCGCCTCTGTCCCCTCGCGCCAACCGCCGTGGCCGCAACGCCGGGCGCCGAGCAGCTTGACCAGGCTTTCCGCGTAGAAGTTCTGGCTCCGCTTGTTCGCCACTTCGACCGCCGAAAGCAAACCGCTCTTGTAGGCCGCCAGCCGTTCCCAAACCTCGCCGGGCAAGCCCTCGACCGGCAGCGCCTTGCCTGCGACTTGGATCCCCTCCTCGCGCAGGGCGTCGATCAACGACAGGCCGAAATAGAGCGTCGGATCGGGCACCGAGATCCAGGTGTCGAATGGACCGTTCGCGGTGCCGATCTTGCCGGAGACGATCAGCAGGTCCCCTTCGCGCCGGATGATCGGATTGTTCGCCCGGCCGGCGACCGTCTTCGCGCGGTTGTCCACCCGCAGCAGTTGGACCGGCGGGATCGTCTCGATCTGCGGCGCCTCGCCGGCCGCCGCGGGACGAACGCGGATCAGGATGCAGTTGTCGTTGAACGACAGCGCGTCGACCGGCGCCTCGTACCAGGCGTCGAGCTGCTCGGTCGGCCAATCGGGATGAATGCGCCGCGCCTCGAACAGCCCGTGGGCGAGGTAGAGATCGCCCGCTACCTTCCGTATCCCCCGCGCGCGCAAAGCCCCAGCCCACTGGCGGAACACGGCATAGGAGTCGCCCGCCCAATCGCGGCCGGAAATGCTGGGATCGCCGCCGCCCACGACCCCCAGATCGCCCCGCAGCACCCCGTCGCGCACAGCGCCCCGGGAGAGAAAACGGGTCTCGAAGAAATACCCGGGGCCGAAGGCGTCGAGCGCTGCGGCCGTGGTCAGCAGCTTGGTGTTCGAAGCAAGGATGCGCGGCGTGTCGCCGTCGAAATCGAAAACCGTCTCGCCGTCGTCGATCCGGGCGACGAAAACCCCGGGCGCCGCGGCATTGCGCAAAGTCGCCGAAACCTCCACCGAGAGCGCGGTGACCAGCGGCGAAGGGATACCCCCCGTCCCCCGCCCCGGAACCAGGCAGAGCGGAACGGCGAAGAGAACGATTAGAAGAGCGAAGCGACGCACCGCGGCAGTATAGCGAGCCCGCCCGGGTAGGGCGACACCACATACCCCTTGGCGTTCAATTCACGCGCCCCACAAAACGCCAACATACGAACGCTTACCTGCGCATCTGGCCCTCTAACGCTACTATAATAGCGCTAATATAGCCGCCGACCGGGAGGTCCAAAGCCGATGGACAGGTTTTCACTCATAACCCCCGAGCAGGTCGCCAAGGACCTTGCGGGCCGTGCCAAGGCGCTGAGGCTGGCGCAGGGATGGAAGCAGATCACGCTGGCAGAGCGTTCCGGAGTCAGCCTCGCCTCCCTGCGGCGCTTCGAGGAGTCCGGCCGAATTTCGCTCGAAAGCCTGCTCGCCCTGGCCTTTGCGCTCTACCGGCTGGACGACTTCTCTTCGTTGTTGAAGCTCCCTCCCGCATCTTCGATCGCCGAGCTGGAGAAATTGGAGAAAGCCGCAAAGCGGCCGGAACGAAAGCGAGGCCGCATTTGAAATACCTCACCCGCCTGCTTCGCCCCTAACCCAGCCGGCGGGCCGCTTCCCCCCAGAAGGCTTCGAGGTCGAGGTTGATCTCGGGGAGGACGCCGGAGCGATAAACGGAGCCGTCCGGCAGGGCCACGACGAAACGGCCGTTTTCGTTCACCAGGAATTGGATCTGGCGCTCGGCCGGCTCGACGATCCAGTACTCGGCGATCCCTGAACGGGCGTAGAGATCGAGCTTCTGCACCCGATCGCGCCGGGCGGTGCCGGGCGAGAGGATCTCGATCAGCAGGTCGGGCGCGCCCTCGATCCAACCTTTGCGGTCGCCGAGGATGCCGCGCCGCGCCGCCGAGACGTAGATCACGTCCGGCTGGACGATCGAGTGATCCGCGAGACGGACGTCCAGAGGAGCCATGAATACGTACCCCCCGGCTTCTCGGGCCGGGACGTCGAGCCGCTTGGCTAGCTCGAAGGCGAGGAACTGGTGGGGAATCGCGGGGCTCGGCGGCACGTAGAAGTTCCCCTGGATCAGCTCGCAGCGCGGCGAATCGGGAAGGTTCGCGTAATCCTTGGCCCGATAGGGACCCAAAGACCCAGGCAACGCGAGCGGCGGTTCTTCCAGCAGAGCGATAGGCATCGCCTGGAAATTATACCGCAGCCAACCCGATCGGGCAGGAGACCCCGGTCCCCCCGATGCCGCAGTAGCCGTCCGGCTTTTTCGCCAGGTATTGCTGGTGGTAGTCCTCGGCGAAGTAGTACTCCGGGGCGGCGACAATCTCGGTGGTAATCGCTCTGTAGCCCGCGGCGGAGAGGCGCTCCTGGTAGGCGGCGCGGCTGGCGGAAGCCGCGGTTGCCTGTTCCGCGCCGTAGGTGTAGATCGCGGAGCGGTATTGGGTTCCGGCATCGCCCCCCTGGCGCATACCTTGGGTCGGATCGTGGTTTTCCCAGAACAGTTGGAGCAACGCGGCATAGCTCACCTGGGCGGGATCGAATACCACCCGCACCACCTCCGTGTGTCCGGTCTGGCCGCTGCAGACCTCACGGTAGGTCGGATTCGCGGTGTAGCCACCGGCGTAGCCGACCGAGGTCGAATAGACCCCCGGCACCTGCCAGAACAGGCGCTCGGCGCCCCAGAAGCAGCCGAGACCGAACAGCGCCAGCTCCATCCCCTCCGGGTACGGAGGAGCGAGCGGCGTGCCGAGTACGAAATGACGTTCCGGGACGTCGAGCGGGGTCGAACGACCGATCAGCGCGTCCTCGGGACGCGGAATCACCGATTTGGAATCACCAAAACCGAAAGCCATCGTGTTGCTCCTTTCCGAAAGCGACTCTTAGCCTTTCGCCTCATACCAGCTCGCGCCGCGACCGGTGTCGACCACCAGCGGGACCCGCAGCTTGGCTACTCCTTCCATCTCTTCCTTGACCACCTGGGCGACGCGCTCGGCGTCGGCCTCCGGGACCTCGAACACCAGCTCGTCGTGCACGGTGAGCAACAGGCGAACCGCCGGGTGCTCCTTGGCGAGCCGGGCGTCGACCTCGATCATCGCGAGCTTCAACAGGTCGGCCGCGGTGCCCTGGATGCGGGCGTTGATCGCCATTCGCTTGGCGTTTTCGCGCAGGTTGCGGTTCTTGCTCTGGATGTCGGGCAGCCAGCGGACGCGGCCGTAGAGCGTCTCGACCTTGCCGTCGCGCTCCGCCGAGGCTTCCGTCTCCTCGATGTAACGCCGGACGCCGGGAAAACGTTCCAGGTACTCGCGGATGAACCGGTCGGCCTCTTTCTGCGGGATTTTGAGGTTAGCGGCGAGACCGAACGCGCTCATGCCGTAGAGGATGCCGAAGTTGATCACCTTGGCCGCCCGGCGCTGCTCGGGGGTCACCAGATCGGGATCGACGTGGAGAACGGTCGCCGCGGTCGCCCGGTGAATATCCTCCCCCGCCTCGAACGCCGCTACGAGAGTCGGGTCCTCCGCGATGTGGGCGAGGATGCGCAGCTCGATCTGGCTGTAGTCCGCGATCACCAGCAGGTGGCCGGGAGGGGCGACGAACGCCCGGCGGATGCGCTGGCCGATCTCGGTGCGGACGGGGATATTCTGTAGGTTCGGACTGGTCGAAGAGAGCCGGCCGGTCGCCGCGACCGCCTGGTTGAACCGGGTGTGGATGCGGCCGTCGGCGGCGACCATGCCGGGCAGCGCCTCGACGTAGGTCGATTGCAGTTTGGTCAGCTCGCGGTAGCGCAGGATGCGCTCAGCGATCGGATAGCCGCGGGCGACCAGCTCTTCGAGGATCTCCGCGCCGGTCGAATAGCTCTTGGTCTTCTGGGTCCGCTTGAGCACCGGGTAGCCGAGCTTTTCGAACAGCATCACCCCCAACTGCTGCGGCGAGCCGAGGTTGAACTTCTCGCCCGCGAGGTCGAAGATCTCTTGCTCCAGCTTGAGAATCTCGCCGTTCAGCTCCCTCGCCATGGCATGCAGGAATTCGACGTCGAGCAGAATGCCGGTCTCTTCCATCCGCACCAGGACCGACATCAGCGGGCGCTCGATCTCGGCGTAGACCTTTCCGAGCGACCCCGCCGCGGCCAGCTCGCCGCGCATTGGGCCGGCTAAGGATCGGACCACTTCGAGCCTCTCGCCGGCATACATGCCGAGCCGCGAGTCTCCCTGCGGCGGCTCTTGGCCCTTGTCCCAGCCGACCTCTTTCGCCGTGAGCAACGTACGGTTCAACCGTTCGACCGCCAACTCGTCGAGCGCGTGGCCGTGGATCGACGGTTTCAAGAGGTAAGAGATAAGCATCTCGTCGAACAGGTCGGCTCGGATCGGCGCGTTGCAGGTCCGCCGCAGCAGCTCTTTCAAGTCGTGGCCGACCAGCTTCAGCTCCGGGTTGCCGAGCCAGGTGCCGATCGCCGCACAGGCGGCATCGGCGAGGCCTTCCCGGCGCAAGTCGACATAGCGCGGCACGCCATCCCCCGCGAGCCAGGCGAGGCCGAGCGGCGGCTCCTGGCGCTCACCACCGAGTAGGAGGACGCACAGCTCGGCGTTGGCCGCCGTGGTCGCCGCAGCCGCCGCCTGTTCGAAAGCGGCCCGGTCGACGATCTCCTCGGCCGCGACGATCTCGGACGGGCTCTGCCGCGCCGAAGCCTTCAGCTCTTCGAGCAGCGAAAAGAACTCGAGTTCGCCGAACAGGCTGCGCAGCGCGTCCTCGTCCGGCGCGTCGAGACGCAGGGCCAGAGGATCGAGGGCGATCGGTAGATCGGTATGGATGGTGACCAGTTCCTTCGATAGCAAGGCCAGCTCACGGTTGGCGGTCAGGCTTTCGCGGTAGCTCTTCCGGGTGATCTCGCCCGCCCGATCGAGCAGCGCTTCGAGCGTGCCGTACTCCTGGATCAGCGCCTTCGCCCCTTTGTCGCCGATCCCTGGGACCCCGGGGACGTTATCGACCGCGTCGCCCATCAGCGCGAGAACGTCGACCACCTTCTCCGGCGGCAGGCCGAAATCCTCGGTCACCTCGGCCGGGCCGTACAGCTTGTTGCGGCCGGTGTGGTACATCGAAACGTGCGGCCCGATCAGCTGCATCAGGTCCTTGTCGGCCGAGACCAGGACCACGTCGTACCCCTCGCCCGACGCTTTCAAAGCGAGGGTGCCGAGCACGTCGTCCGCCTCGTAGCCCAACAGTTCAAGCACCGGGATTCGGTAGGCTTCGAGCGCCCGGCGGACGAGCGGAATCTGGCTTTTGAGATCCGGGGGCGTCGGCGGACGGTTCGCCTTGTAGGCCTCGTATTTCTCGGTCCTGACGGTGCGGCCGGAGAGGTCGAGCGCCACGCCGATCAGCTCCGGGCGCTCCTCCCGCAGGAGCTTCCGGAGCATCTGGATGAAGCCGTAGACGGCGTTGGTCGGCTCCCCGCGCGAGTTCGAGAGGCTGCGAATCGCGTAGTAAGCTCGGAAGATGTTCGAGTAGCCGTCGATCAGGAAGAGTCGGGGGCGCGGGTCGTGCATACCCCATTGTATCGGGGTCGTGGCGCCTATGCCGCGTTCGCTCTAAGCTCAGCCTTCTGGGCCGACTTTTTCTAGAGGAGATTCTCGATGCAAGCAATGGGCTTGATCTCGTGGGTGGTATTCGGTGCACTGGCCGGCTGGCTCAGCCGGATGATTATGCCGGGCAAAGATCCGGGCGGCTGTGTGGTGACTCCCTTGATCGGCATCGTCGGAGCGGTGGTCGGCGGCTGGATCGCGACGCTCTTGGGCTTTGGCGGCATCTCCGGCTTCGACATCCGGAGCTTCGTCATCGCCGTTCTCGGCGCTTTGATCGTGCTTTTCATCTACCACAGGTTCAAGCGCTGAACGAGGGGACGCTTTGAGCGCAGAGCAGCATCGGCAGGTTTCGCCCGCCCGGCTCGGCTTTGCGCTGATCACGGTGAGCGACTCGCGGTCGCCGGAGACCGACACCTCCGGCCGGACGATGCGCGAGAGGGTCGAGGCGGCCGGCCATACGGTCGCCTCGACTCAAATCGTGCCCGACGAGGTCCCGGAGGTGCGCGAGGCCCTACTCGCCGCGCTCCGGATCGACGGAGTCGACGTCGTTGCGGTCTCGGGAGGCACCGGCTTTTCTCCCCGCGACGTGACGATCGAGGCGGCGACCCCGCTGTTCGAACGGCCGATCGAGGGATTCGGCGAGCTGTTCCGGATGCTTTCGTTTTCCGATGTGGGACCGGCCGCGATGCTTTCCCGGGCCGCCGCCGGGATGACCGGGGGGCGCGCGATCTTCCTCCTGCCCGGCTCGCCCAAGGCCGTGGCGCTCGCGCTCGACCGGCTGATCCTGCCCGAGGCGGGCCATCTTCTGGGCCAGGCGCGCAGGGTTGGATAGCGGTTTTGGAAGCCTCTGGACTCCGCGAGTCCCCGTTTGCTCCTCTTCGCGCACCTGCGAGAGTGAACCCGAGCACCAAAGCATCGCCCTGATAAGTTCTCGGAAACATTCCTGTCCTCTCGCCGTACTGCTTGCGAGACCGTTCGGAGCCCCCCTACATGGATATTCAACGACCCGACCAAACCCGGAAACGCCGTAATCAGCGCATCGCATGGGCGGCGCTCGGCGTCCTCGCCATCGGGGTGATCACTTACCTCATCTCCCGTCTCAAGCCGGCGGCGCCGTCCGTCGAGCGCGAAACCGTCTGGGTCGACACCGTTCAGCGCGGCCCGATGCTGCGCCAGGTGCGCGGTCCGGGCACGCTCGTTCCGGTCGACATCCGCTGGCTTTCGGCCTCCCAGGACGCCCGCGTCGAGCGGATCCCGGCGCTGCCCGGAGTTACCGTAGAGCCGGACACCATTCTGCTGGAGCTGTCGAATCCGGACCTCGAACAGGGCTTGAGCGACGCCGAATCGCAGCTCCAAGGTGCCAACGCCGACTTTGAAGACCTGCGCGCCCGGCTCGAAAGCGACGTGCTGAACCAGCGCTCGCAGGCCGCCGCGGTCGATTCGCAGGCGCAAGAGGCGAAGCTGCAGGCCGAGGCGAACCAACAGCTGGCCAAAGACGGGCTGATTCCCGATCTCACCCTCCGCCTCTCCCGGCTGCGCGCCGACCAGCTCGGCCGGCAGGCGGGAATCGAAGTCGAGCGGGTTACCAAGAGCACCCAATCCGCCGCGGCCCAGCTTTCCGCCCAGCGGGCGCGAGTCCAGCAGGCCCAGACGCTGGTCGAGCTCCGGCGCCGCCAGGTTGACGGCCTGCACGTCCGCGCCGGGATCTCGGGCATTCTCCAGGAGCTTCCCGTGCAGGTCGGCCAACGGGTTACGCCGGGCACCAACTTGGCGCGGGTGGCCCGGCCGGGCGAGCTGAAAGCCGAGCTGCGCATTCCGGAAACTCAGGCCAAGGACGTGGCGCTCGGCCAGACGGCATCGATCGATACCCGCAACGGCCTGGTCACCGGCCGGGTGGCGCGTATCGCCCCCTCGGTTCAGGAAGGCACCGTCACGGTGGACGTGGCGCTCACCTCCGCGCTGCCCAAGGGCGCCCGGCCCGACCTGGCGGTCGACGGCACGATCGAGATCGAACGCCTTCCCGACGTGCTGTTCGTCGGCCGGCCGGCCTACGGCCAGCCCAACAGCAAGGTCGAGATGTTCAAGCTGGTCGAGGGGGGTAAGGCGGCGGTCAAGGTGCCGGTGCAGCTCGGGCGCAGCTCGGTCAACATGATCGAGCTGGTGAGCGGACTCCAGGTGGGCGACCAGGTCATCCTCTCGGACACTTCCGCCTGGGACAACGTCATTCGGATCAAGCTGGACTAGTTTTACCGGATCAACCCAACTGGATAAACTCGACCAAATCTGATCTGATCGAGTCGAAGACAAATCGATTAAGAACGAGGGGGGAAACCCATGAGCGCAACATCCGACGCCCTGATTCACCTCGACGGCGTGACCAAGGTCTTCCTCACCGACGAGGTCGAGACTCACGCTCTCGCGACCATCAACATCGAGATCAAGAACGGCGAGTACGTGGCGATCGGCGGACCGTCCGGCTGCGGCAAGACGACGCTGCTGTCGATCCTGGGCCTGCTCGACACGCCGTCCGAAGGCAAATACCGGCTGAACGGCAAGCAGGTCGCCGACCTGTCGTTCTCCGACCGTGCCCGCATCCGCAACAAAGAGATCGGCTTCATCTTCCAGGCGTTCAACCTGATCGGCGACCTCACGGTCTACGAGAACGTCGAGCTGCCGCTCACCTACCGCGGAATGCCGGCCAAGGAGCGCAAGGAGCGCGTGCAGGCGGCCCTGGAGCGGGTCGGCATGGCGCACCGGATGAAGCATTATCCGTCGCAGCTCTCCGGCGGTCAGCAACAGCGCGTGGCAGTCGCCCGCGCGGTGGTGGGCAAGCCGTCGATCCTGCTCGCCGACGAGCCGACCGGCAACCTCGACTCGCGCAACAGCGAGCAGGTGATGGGGCTGCTCGCCGAGCTGCACGCCGAAGGGGCGACGATCTGCATGGTCACCCACGACCCGCGCTTCACCCGCTACGCCCAGCGCACGATCCACCTGTTCGACGGCCGGGTGGTCGAAGAAGAAGCGGGCGCCCCGCGCCAGATGGACGAAGCGCAGCTCGAACAGAGCGGCTTCCACGTCTCCTGACCGTTTGACCGGTCTTTAGGCACGAGAGGACCGAGCCGCCCGGCTATATGCCGGGCGGTTTTGTTTTTGGACCCGCAAGAAATTCGTCCGGCCCGGGTTTCATCCCAAGAAGACAACGAACCGCGTCGCCGATGCGATGCACTCGGCCTTAAACCTCGTCGGACAAAGGAGAAACCTATGCAGCCGAAGCGTCTGTTCATCCTCGGGCTCGCCCTTCTCGCCACCGTTGCCGCCGTAGCCCCAGCCCGCGCCCAGGACGAAGGGGGAGACAACAAGGCGATCGCCCAGTTCTTGAAGAATCCCCAGGTGCTGGTCCGCGGGCTCCGATTGAACGCCACACAGATCGCGACGCTGCGCACGCTCGCCACCACCGCCCGCACGGCGATTCGGCCGATCGGCGACGAGATCAAGACCCTCAACGAGCAGATCAAGACCGCCCTGAATGCCGCCAATCCCGACGCTTGTGCGGTCGGCGCCCTGGTCGTCTCCCGCCATGACAAGTACGAGCAGATCGAGACGCTGCTTCAGGCCTTCGACGACGACTTCTCGGCCATTCTCACCCCGGAACAGCTGCTCAAGTACGACGCGCTCAAGGACCGGATCGACCACCCGCGGTAAGGCGCGGGGGCTTAGCCCTAAGCGATTGAGATCCACCAGACCTCTCCCAGGCGGCGGGCCCTTCTACGGGCTCGCCGCCTCTTTTTTTCTCCGCCGCCTTGACTGAAATCCTTTCCCCGATTCGTGCGTAGAATGAAGCATGATCGAGATCGAGAACCTGGAAAAAGCGTACCCCGCCGGCCCCGGACAGGTTTGGGTCCTCCGTCAGGTCAACCTGAAAGTCGAGGAGGGGGAGTTCGTCACCATCATGGGTCCCTCCGGCTCGGGCAAGACGACGCTGATGTCGATCCTCGGCATGCTCGATCATGCCTGGAGCGGCCAGTTCCGCTTTCTCGACCAGCCGGTCCATGCGCTCAAACCGAAGCAGCGGCTGGAGCTGAACAAGCAAAACATCGGCTTCGTCTTCCAGAGCTATCACCTGCTCGACAACCTGACCGTCGCCGAGAACCTCGACCTGCCGCTCTCCTACCGGAATATCAAGCGGGCGGAGCGCGAGGCGCTGGTGGCCGAGGCGCTCGACCGGTTCCACATCGTCGGCAAGAAAGACCTCTTCCCGCCCCAGCTTTCGGGCGGCCAGCAGCAGCTTGTGGGGGTAGCCCGCGCGGTCGTCGGCGGGCCGAGGCTGCTGCTCGCCGACGAGCCGACCGGCAACCTGCACTCGGCCCAGGCCGAAGAGATCATGCAGCTGTTCCGCCAATTGAACCGGCAGGGCATGACGATCATCCAGGTCACCCACTCGGAGAAGAACGCCCAGGCGGGCGACCGGATTGTCCACCTGATGGACGGCTGGGTGACCAAGGACGAGAAGGTCGAGCGCGGGTAGGGACCACAAGTCGGACGCACGAACGCCCCCCTCCTGGCCTCCCCCCGGACCCAACCGCCACCCTCCCCGGGGGGAGGAACCCTCCGCCGAACCGACGCGGCCAAGTTTCCTACTTCAAATACGCCAACATCTCCTTGGCGGTCTCGGCGTCGGGGTCGGTTGGCGCCAGCTCCAAGAACTTCTGGAGATGTTCCTTCGCCCCGGCGTTCTCGCCCGTGCTCACCAGAATGTTGCCGAGCAGAAAATGCGCTTTGGCGTGGTTCGGATCGCGCTTGACCAGCTGTTCGAACGTGGCGCGCGCAGCGACCGAGTTGTTCGCGTTGTAGAGCGCCACCCCTTGCTTGTAAAGCTCTTCCGGGGTCGAAGCGGCGCTCGCCGTTTGCATCGCCGCCTGTGCTTCGGCCGCCTTCGCTTTGTCGCCCATCGCCCGATACGTCTCGTAGCGGAGCGTCATCGCTTCGAGATCGCCCGGCTTGGCCGCCAGAACCTTCTCGGCGAACGCGAGCGCCTTCGGGTAATCCTTCTTCTTGAGATACAGACTGCCGAGCGCGGAGGCGGCCGGGTCGAGCGTCGAATCGATGGTGAGAGCCCGCTCCAGGTAGGCAATCGCGGCGTCGGTTTCTCCGGCGCGCGACGCCTCGGCCCCGAGGTTGAACACCCGCACCGCGGTGTCGTGGCTCGGATCGGCGGCGATCAGCGCGTCGAGCGCCGCGCCCGCTTTCGCCTTGTCCCCCTGCGCCTTCAAAATGTCGTAGCGGTCCTGGAGCCCGCGCTTGTCGCCCGGGGAAAGCTCCAGAAAATGGTCGGTCGCGGCGAGCGCCTCGTTCCACTTGGCAAGATCCATGTAGGCCTCGCCGAGCGCCGCGTACGCCTGGACGATCGTCGGGTCGAGATCCGTCGCCTGGCGAAACTTCTCGGCCGCGAGCCCCATGTCCTTGGCATTGAACGCCGCCACCCCTTCGTTGAACGCCGCGATCGCCTGGTTCTTGCCTTCGAGCTTTGCCATCTCCTCGGCCGAGACCTTGGGCGCCGCCGCCTTCGCCACGATCAGGGTGAAGCTTTGGCGCATCGTCTCTTCGAGCTTCATCTTGAGGTCCTGTTCGAGCGACAGGAAGCCCTCTTTGGTGAGGGTGAACTTGTACGACACCGTGGCGTCGAGCACGATGATGGTGAATTGGCCCCGCTTGTCGGATTTCTTTTCCTGCTTGTAATTGGCCACTCCCTCGCGGGTGACGGTGACCAAGACATCGGGCAGCGGTGCGCCGGCCTCGTCGACCACGGTGCCGAGGAGACGCCCTTCGCCGGCCGCTTGGGCAGCCCGCGGGACCGCGGTGAAAACCAGGAGGCCGGCGACGGCCAGGAGGAAACGGAGGGAACGGAGGGAACGGGGCATGACGGGATTCCTTTCTCGACGCCCGGGGCTTGATCCCCGAGGGTCGGATCGAGATGTCGGACTGCGCGGATTCTACAGAGCCGCGGCTTCCGCGCGGCGTTCGCGCCAACTTTCGGCGGCCCGGGCGACGGTTAGGGCATGAATCGAAACCGTCTCGGCGATCACCTGACCGTAGCCGCCCGCCATCGAGACCGCCACCGGCACCCCCGCCTCGCGGCACTTGGCAAACACCATCCGGTCGCGCTCGCCCAAGCCGGCGAAAGTGAGCGAGAGCCGGCCCAGCCGATCGTTCTCGTGGGGATCGGCGCCCGAGACGTAGAACGCGAGATCGGCCTGCGCCGCGCCGAGCGAGCGCTCCAGCCCCTCTTCGAGCAGGCGCAGGTACTCCTCGTCGCCGGTCCGGTCGGCCAGCTCCAGGTCGAGATCGCTCACTTCCTTGTGGAACGGGAAGTTGTTGCGGTTGTGGATCGAAAACGTGAAAACCGAAGGGTCGTCGCGAAAGATCGCCGCCGTGCCGTTGCCCTGATGGACATCGCAGTCGATCACGATCGCCCGCCGAATTCGCCCCTCTCGCTGGAGCACCCGCGCCGCAACACCCGAGTCGTTCCAGACGCAATACCCCTCGCCGCGGGCCGGCATCGCGTGGTGGGTACCTCCCGCCAGGTTGACCGCCACACCCCCGCCCTCCGCCCCGGCCGGTTCGAGCGCCTCCCGAGCGGCGGCGATCGTCGCCCCGGTCGAGCGGCGCGAGCGCTCGACCATCGCTTCCGACCAGGGAAAGCCGATCCGCCGGATCTCCAGCCGTTCAAGCGTGCCCGAAGCGACGCGGTCGACATAGTCGGCGTCGTGCGCCAGCACGATCTGCCCGTCGCTCGCCGCCTCCGGAACCCGCAGATCCTCCGGCGCCACGAATCCGGCGGCGAGCACCCGCTCGCGCAACAGCGAGTATTTCGCCATCGGAAAGCGGTGCCCCTCCGGCACGGGCAGGACGAAATGGTCGGTGTAAAAGGCTCTCATCACGAATCCCGCAGGCGAAGTGTAGCGCCGAGGCTCTGATACGATTCGGGTCAGGTACTTTTTCGGAGGAAACCGATGCTCGCGGAACGGATCACGGACATTCAAAACGCGCTCGCCGAGGCTGATCTCGACGGCTGGCTGTTCGCCTGTTTTCAGCAGATCGATCCCGTAGGCCTCGACCTGTTGAGCTTGAACGGCGAAGGCAAACTGGTCACCCGACGCTGCTATTACCTGATCCCGCGAGCGGGCGAGCCGAAGAAACTGGTCCACGCCATCGAGTCTTCGATGCTCGACCATCTGCCCGGCAGCAAGGACGTCTACCTCCCCTGGCAGGAGCACAGGAAAAAGCTCGGCGACCTCGTCTCCGGCACCCGCCGAATCGCCGCCCAATACAGCCCGAACAACGAGCTGCCGAACATCTCGCGGCTGGATGCGGGAACCGCCGAGCTGCTGCGCAGCTTCGGGGTCGAGCTGGCGAGCAGCGCCGATTTGGTGCAGCAGTTCGCGGCGGTCTGGACCGAAGAGCAGCTCGCCGGACATCGCAGAGCGAACGTCCACCTGCACCGGATCGCGCTCGAAGCGTTTCACGAGGTCGAAACCCTCCTCCGCCGCGGCGAGCCGGCCGACGAATACACGATCCAAAGCTTCATCCTCGAATCGTTCGAAAAGGCAGGGCTGTGGGCGGAATCTGACCCGATCGTCGGAGTGAACGGCCACGCCGCCGACCCGCACTACCAGCCCGGCCCGGGGCGCTCGGCGGCGATCCGCCCGGGCGATTTCCTGCTGATCGACCTATGGGCGAAAGAAAAGCCCCCGACGAGCGTCTACGCCGACATCACCTGGTGCGGGGTCTGCGCCGCCTCCCCCACCGACCGCCAGCAGGAGGTGTGGGCGGCGGTCTCCGGCGCCCGCGACGCCTCGTGGGAGTTGGTCCGCTCGCGTTTCCCGCATACGCCCATCGCCGGCTGGGAGGTCGACGAGGTCGGCCGCGAGGTGATCCGCCGCGCCGGCTTCGGTGACCGGTTCATCCATCGCACCGGCCACTCGATCGGCATCAGCGACCATGGCCAGGGCGCCAACATGGACAACCTGGAAACGCACGACACCCGGCGCCTGTTGCCGATGACCGGTTTCTCGATCGAGCCCGGGGTATACCTGACCGACGACTTTGGGATCCGCACCGAGATCAACGTCGCGCTCACCGCGACCGCCGCTGAAATCACCGGCGCGGAACCGCAGCGGGAGCTGCTCCGACTGCTCGCCTGAGGTGAGCCACTCGATCGAATGGCATCCGGACGACCCGGAATGGCGCGCCGATGCGCTCGGCGCGAGCCGCCACAGCCGCCTGGCGGATGAGATCCGGCCGCCCGACTCTTCTCTAGAGCGACCGGACCCGGAAGCCGCAATCGAGCTGTGCGCCGACCTCACCCGAAGCCGGCTCGGCGATTTCGCCCCAGCGCTCGCGCTGCTCACCCGGCCGGAACGGCGCCGGGCGCAAGCGCTGATTTCTCACGTCGCCGTCCTGTTCGATTTTGCCCGGCAACGCGGCCTGGAAGGAGAGCGGTTCGCCGCGATCAACCGCTGGGAGTACGCACTGGACGAGGCGCTCTCGGGACGCGGCGTCGGCCAGCCGGTTTTCATCGGCATGTGCCGGGAGCAGGGCCGCCGCCGCTGGTCGGTCGAAGGGTTGAACGCCCTCTGCTCCTGCGCCCGCCACCGAGCGGTTCACGATCAACCGGCAACCTTCGATTCAGCGGAGCGTGACGCCCGCGCTCTCGCCCAAGCGGTGGGACACGCCTGGCTGGGCGCCCCTCTATCGAACGAAATCGAAGCGCTCGGCGCCGGGCTGATTCGACTCGATCGGCTGCAGAACCTTGGAAGCGAAACAACGGCCGGGCGCTGTCCCTTGCCGCGGGCGGAAGTCGGCGACGCTGCCCCGAATCCTCCCGCGGAATCGCTTCTGCTTGCCGCTGCGCGGAGGGAGTGCGCCCGCTTGAGGCCGCTGTTCTTGGGCGGAGCCCGCGGGCTTCCCGCGCTGCCGGCCGGCTCTCGCCAAGCGGTGGCCTATGCCCTGTTCGCCGGGCTCGCGCTGCTGTCGCAAGTTGAAGAGGCGGACGGGAGCCTGCTTCTCACCCCGCCGAAGATCGGACTGCGCGCGCGGCTTGGATTGCTCGCCCGGGCGCGCTGGTTGCGGGTTTAGAACCGATATTCTTTTCCCTGTTCCAGGAAATCGAGATCGGGGTTCTTGAGCGCCTTGACCTCTTCCATGATTCGTTTGACGTAGGGGGGCTTCAGGTGATGGAGCAGGATCGGCACCTTGCGCTCCAGTTTCCTCAACTCGATTTCGAGCGTCCGCGGGGTGAGGTGTAGCGAAATATCCGCCACTTCCTGGAGCGAGTTCTCAAAGCTGGTCTCGATGCACAGGGCGGAGAGATTCGGCGTCCGGTTCGCGATCTCCCAAAGCCGTCGGGTGGGGCCGGTGTCGCTCGACCAGAGGAACGCCTGGTCTCCTTCTTCGATCAGGAAGCCGTGGGTCGGCACCAGGTGATCGACCGCGATCGGAGTGATCTTCACCCCGTCGATCGTGATCGGCACCTCGGACTCGAATTCGTGGAATCGCACCGCGGGCAGCAGGTGGTTCGGCAGCCGGGTGAAATCCGGCCAGGTCGCATTGTTGAACAGGTACTTCCGAATCGCGTAGGCGGTCGCCTCGGAGGCATGAAGATCGATCGCCCGGTCGCCCTGGCCGTAGACGTTCTCGATGAAGAACGGCAACGAGTTGGTGTGGTCCATGTGGGAGTGCGACAGGACGATCGAATGTACGCCCACTTGTCGCTCGATCGATAGAACCTGAGACAAAGATCCGGCATCCAGGGCGATCGTGCCGTTGATCAGCAGGCACGTCATCCTGCAAAGGTCGCTCTCCCCGCCGAAGCCGCCCAGGACTTGGATCAACATATTTACGAGATTGTATCTGTTTCCGCCCTGTGGCGCCAAAAAGGCCAGGAGGAAGGGCGGCGCTTCGGTTTGACGCCGCCGGCCGGCTCATCTAAGATGATGGAAATTCAAGGAGTTAGCAGCAAGTTCCGATATCGGTGCTCTCAAACATGAGGACGCAATCTCTGCGCCGGCTCCGCTGGCAACTCGCCGTTCTGGTCGTGGTGTATTTCTTCGCCGGGGCGGCGAGTCAAAAGCTGTTGCCGGGCGTCGACGAGATCATTCCCCTGTACGGCTGGTCGCTGTTTTCCAAGGTGCCGAACGAGGACAGCCGGTACGTGCTGCTCATCCTGCGCCAGAGGAAACGGAACTTCAAACCGCCGATCCCGTTCCCTCACGCCCCCGAAACGCTCGTCATCGGCAACCGCTACATCGGTCGCAAGGTCATTCAGCGGCTCGGCCGGGCGATCGAAAAAGGAGAGGCGGCCAAAGTGAAGGATCTGCGGCTCCAGCTCGAAACGAGCTACCTCGTCGGCCGGGTGCGCTACGAGTTGGTTTTCGAGCGCTACGATCCGGTGCAGAAATGGAAGACCGGCGCCAATCTCGAATCCCGAAGCCTCGGCGAGCTCGCGAGCGGAGAGGGATTGTGAGAAAGCGCAACCGCATCGAGGCGATCGCTGCCTTCTTCCAACCCAAGGCCGTCCCAGGGGGTTCCCGCTCCACCCTCGATCTCTTCTCTCGCGAGCGCTTCACCGCCGCCCAGACCCTGATCGGGGCCTACTACGCGATTCTCTTCTTTTTCGCCGCGGGAGAGCTTTTCTCCTGGGCCGGCTACCTGAGCACAACCGAAATTACGCCGCGCTGGCCGCTTTTCTGGCTGCGCTTCGTCGGAACCGGAGCCGGCATCACCGCCATCCTGTGGCTCCATCTATTCGGTGGAGTTCTCGCCGCAACGCTCTCCCGGTATCGCTGGGCTCGCGTCGTCATCTTCGTTTCGCTGCTCGAATACCTCGCACTCAAATTCTCGTTCGGAGCGGTCAACCACGGCGACCATCTCGGCGTGCTGATCGCCTTCGTGCTGATCTTCCTTCCCGACGGCTGGCACGTCCGCCAATCGACCGACCGAAAGGCTCGCGCCTCGACTCTGCTGGTCTTTTCCGGCACACAAGCCCTGATCCTGTTGACCTACAGCATGGCCGGCATGTGGAAAGCTGGCAGCATCCTCGAACAGTGGATCCGGGGCGAATTCATCACCTATCTTCACCCAAACGGCCTCGCCCACCAGATCGCGGCGAAGATGATCGAGGACGACACGGCGAGCCTCCTCGGACCCTGGTTCGTCGCGCACCCTTTAGCCGGTTGGCTGCCCGGCATCGTCACGATCTACCTGGAGCTGTTCGCGCTCTGGATCATCGCCCGCCCCTCGCTCCACCGACCCTGGGGTCTGGGCCTCGCCCTCTTCCACCTCAGCTCGCACTTAACCCTAGGGGTGGGCTTTCCTCAGAACATCCTCTGGCTGGCCCTATTCCTTGCCCTCTCCCCGTTTCGGCCGCACAATCCGAGCTGGCGGCAGGCGATTCGGGACCTTCCTGTGCTGGGTAAATGGCTGGGGCGGTTGGAGCGGCGGAGGCAGGTCTAAGGAGGCGGCTACAGCGGTCGGTCGATGGCGCGCAGAGCGTGCGGGTTTGAGGACGACGAAGTCGAAGGTCATTGACCCGCTTGCCCCGGCGGAATACGCTGAGACTCATGCATGGAACTATTTCATCCAAAGGTGAAGTCACGGTGCCTGCAGATGTGCGCGAACGGTTCGGGCTCGTACCCGGCACAGCGGTTTCCTTCGAAATCCGAGAGGAAGGGATCCTCCTTCGCAAGGACGATCCAGCCATCCACCCGGTCGACAAAGTATGGGCGGTGCTGCCTTACGAGCGACCCGTCGATGAGATCCTCGACGAGATGCGAGGCCCACGGCCGAGGAAGGCGTGAGGATCGCGGTCGATTCGTCGGTAATCCTGGACGTTCTGACGGGGGATCCGATCTTCGGCTCGACCTCGAGAGAAGCCTTACGCCGCGCATACGACGCGGCGACTCTCACAGCCTGTGATGTCGTCTGGGGTGAAGTACGCGCTCACTTCTCGGAGGCCCCACTGTTTCAAAGCACCCTGAGCGATCTGGGATTGGTCTATGAACCGCTCCACCAAGAAGCTGCCGAACTGGCTGGAGGGCTGTGGCGGAAATATTGCCTGGCCACTCGGCGCCGCGAGCGGAAACGCGTGGTAGCCGATTTTTTCGTCGGCGCTCACGCCCAGCTTCAATCTGACGCATTGCTCAGCCGCGATCGAGGGTTCTTCCGCGACTACTTTTCGGAGCTGCGCCTTATCGATCCGTCGGATCTTTGAGCGCCGAGGCGCTTGCGTTGGAGGCCGTGCGAGCCGGCGAGCATTTTCCCTTCGACCTCGGCCGGCGGTTCCGAGTCGAACCACCCGCTGTTCCAGCGTTATACCTCATCCAACCCGGCCTTCGAAGGCGTCCAACAGGTCGTTGGGCAGCGGTTCGAAGAAGTCATCCGGTATAGAGAAAGACCCTTTGCGGCAGTACGCGGCAGGCCATCGGTCAGGAGGCACGGACCGAGAGGGGTGAGGTTACTTATCGGGGAAAACAATGTCATCGTTATTAAACTCTTTGCCGTCAGGCCCAAAGGAGTACACGTAAGCCTTGCGTGAATCAAAAAGATCCATGGCAAGTTGAAGCGTGAGCGGCCGCCCCCACCGGTCCAAGACGATTACTCCATCGGCCTCACGGTATTCCCTGATTGGGAAAAGTGTAACTGTGTGAGGATCAGCGGGGCGTACAAAATAATATTCCTTCGGGGCTCCCTTGGCATTGCGGGCCATTTCAATCGGAAAATGGTATTCGTTGTAGAGTTCCTCACAGTCGGCCTTTTGTAGCTCAATCTTCTCCGCTACGCTTATCGCTGTTGGCTCGCACCCCACAGCCACCACTGCAATCAAAAGCAGCTGAACTAGTTGCCGGGCATTCCAAGCGTCCAATAGTCCCGGGGGCTTCCCGCCAGCCCAATCAATTCTGGAGGCGCAGTCAAAGTCCTGCCTTGAGTAAAATGGAGACATCCACCGTCGGCGTGGGCCGGCGATGGGCCTCAATGAGAGAGCTAGCTTTGCTTGCAGCGCTGGCATGGCATCCACAATGGTCGGATTTCTACAAGGTCTTTCGCCCCCATTAACGTCCCCCCTAGAGATCCGTAGCATCCCCCGCCCGGATCTTGTCGTTCAGCAGGTAGTCGTCGCTCAGGTATTTGAGCACCACTCGCCCGACTTCCGGGTCGAACCGTTCCTTGACCGGCTTGACCACCACGCCTTCGCGGATGTGTTGATCGGGCAGGGTGGTCTGGCCGCGGCTCAACTCAGCGATTTTTTCGAACGAGAACGGTCCTCGCCAGAGAATCGGAACGGTAGGCACGCCATGCCGATCGCAGAGGGCGGCGAAGTCGTCGTAGTCGAGGTAGTGCTCCCCCACCAGGAGGTCGAAGGCAGCGAACCCCAGGCCGTCGCGGCGGCCGTAGTGGAGGGTTTGGACGCGGCTGCCGTAGATCTCACCGAAGAGGATCGCGACGTTGTGGCCCTGGTTTTTAAGATCGTCGAGCAGGTTCCTAACCGGTTCGAGCGTCGAGGGGAACCAGTAGGTGTTGGTTGGCAGATCTTCCGGCTCCGGGCGCTTCCTTTGGAGACCGTGCGAACCGGCGAGCATTTTGCCTTCGACCCAGCCGATGCGCGAATTGGTGCCGTGGATCTTTTCGCTCACGACGACCTCTTCGTCGGGGGCCAAAATCTCAGGGAAATTTCGCAGGTTTTCCATGTCGGTATAGCGCTGGAACAGCGGATGGTTGGACTCGGAATCGCCGGCCGAGAACTTCACCGGCGGCCGGAACTTGCCGATCCCGTAGTGCTCGCGCACGTCGGTCCCCACCGGCCAACTCGGATCTTCCGGCCGCACCACCAGCCCGAACGACGGCTCGCCGCGCAGGCGCACCTGGCGGACGACGAGCACTCGCGCCCCCTCGACGTCGGTGCGTTCGGAAAGGTAGCTCACGACGTTCAAGCGCTCGGCCATCTCGCGCGGCAGAGTGCTGTCAGGCGGGATGAAGACCACCTTCTCGCCGGGAGCGAATTCAGGACTGCCGTCCTCGTGCTTGCGGATCACCGCCTGCCACCCTTTGATTCGGGCAAGCGCCAAGCGATCGGCGTTCGGGTGCGGCTGGACCGATTCGATTTCGACGACGTTTGAGATGACGGAGGACATAGACCCTATCCTACCAGGCAACGCGTACCGGGTAGGCTTGGATTCTGGACCGGTGGTAAAGTCTAGGATCGTCGAGCGCTGCCAAGAGGAAGGTGCAGGTATCGAGCAGCGGCCTCAGTCGTTCCGACCTTCGAAGGCGTCCAGAAACTCGGTCAGCAGCGCCTCTAAGAACTCGTCAGGGATGGTGAACGTCCCCTTCGCGAAGCCGATCTCCGGCCGCCGGGACGACTCGACCGTCGTCAACGGACGGATTTCTGAGATCGGAATGTTCCTCCGGCACGGCACGATCGTTTCACCGGCCTCGATTCTCGGCAGGTACTCCGAGCGGGTCTTCGCCTCATGAGCGTTGAGCTTGGTCATGATTCCAGCGTGAACCAGGAAGTTGGTCAAGTCAAGGCGAAGGGGCAAACGAAATGCAAACGAGAAGGGAGGAGGATCTCTCCCCCTCCCTGTCCGCAAAGCCTACTTGAGATAGTAACCGCTAGAACCGCGTCCCGATCCAGAACGAGGTCCGGAAGCCGCTGTCGCGTTGGGTCGCCGACTTGTAGGGCTTCGCGAAATCCCAGTTGAAGTCGAGACCGCCGAGCAGGCGGGCCGAGACGCCCCAGCCGTAGGCGGCGACGCCGTCTTGCAGTTTGCCGGACTTCGAGTCGTAGAACCGGAAGTTTTGGACGTCTTTGAACCAGGCGCCGCCGGTATCGAAGAAGAGCACGCCCCGCACCCCTTGGAAGCCGAGGAACGGGGTGGAGATCACGTCGATCAGCGGAAAGCGCAGCTCGATGTTGGTGAAGAATGCCCGGTCGCCCAGGAGGGAGAGGAAATCGACGCCGCGGACGGTGTCGAGACCGCCGATCCGGAGCGGCGTCGGGCTGTTGCCGTCGGTCGCCGCCGCGTAGGCTCGGAGCGCCAGGCCGCTCCTTTGGGTGAAGGCGATGTACTTCCGGGCGTCGAGGTCGACTTGAGAGAGGAGCGTACCGCTCCCCCCGGTATCTGGTGCGTAGGCGCCGTCCAACCGGATTCGGTGCCCAGAGTGCGGACCCGACTGAATGAAGGCGGTGGTATCGGAAACCCACGCCGCTTGGAGGATGGGATAGTTGTCGTCGGCCTGCGCGATAACCTGTACCGGCAAACCAGTTCGCGGATCTTGGATGAACGAGTTGAACTTAATCTTCCGCTGGATGTAGCCAAGCCCGAGTTCGGCCCGGCGGTAGAAGCTGAACGGGTAAGCCACCGAGCCGGTGAGCCCGGTCTCCTCAAGGGCCGAGGAACCGCGGCGGAAATCTCCGTTGACCACCTCGTTGCTGGCGTAGAACAGCCGGGTGTCGAACAGGTTCACATTCCACTGCCAGCGGTGCGACACGTCGGCGTAGATGAAATCGAAGTTCGACAGACTCTCGATCGACGAGAAGAGCGCCTGGATGCGCTTGTCGCCGAGGTAGTCCGAGAAGCTCAACTGCACCTGGCCGATGACTGTCTGGTTGTCATCGACGCCGACGTAGGTCTGCGCCCCTTCGAGGAAGAACTTGCGGCCGCCGTACTTCTCCTTGTTCGCGTCGTCGATCGCCACCTGGATGTCGGGCTCGAAGCGCGGGATCGCCTGGGCGTTGGTCGGCGCGGCGGCGATCGCTTCGCTGGCCGGCGCGCCGATCTTTTCTTCCAGCTCCGAGAGGTAGAGATCGAACGTGCCTTTCCAGAAACCGGTGTAGACCAGGTTTTCCTTGCCGGCCTCGCCTTTGAGGATCGTGGGCATCGAGGCTCCGGTGACCACGTTGGTGTGCTGGAGCAAGGTGCCGGTGGTGAGATCCAGGCTGTAGATGTTCTCGGCGCCCGCCCGGTCGGAGGTGAAATAGACCCTTTTGCCGTCCGGCGAGTAGATCGGATCGTTCTCGATCGAGTCGCCCGTGGTGACCGCGAAGCGCTCCTTCGGGTTGCTGAGGTCGATACGGAACAGCTTCTGCTTGTCGCCGACGTCCGAGACGAAGATGATCGATTTGCCGTCGGGCGAATAGGTCGGCGCACCGTCGAACACCGGGTCGCCCGTCAGGTTGGTGATCGCCAGCGTATCGAGATCGATCGTGAAGATGTCGAACTGGCCGTTTTGGAAGCCGGAGAACGCGACCGTCTTGCCGTCCGGGCTCCAGGCGGGCGCGAGTTGCTGTTCGATGTCCTTCATGTCGATGATCTTGCGGATGCCGCCCTTCAAGACGTCGAGCATTGCGAGGCTGCGCCCGCTCTCTCGCTTGACGAACAGCGCGATCGTGTTTCCGTCGGGCGAGAACGCGAGATCGCGGCCGGTCTTCCGGCCGAGTTCCAGCTCCTGGGCCACCGGGTACTGATATTGGCTCGAATAGCCCTTGGTCAGGTTGCGCAGCAGCTTGCGCTTGCGCGCATCGAACAGCACGACGTCGACATCGCCCTTGTAGGAGCTGAACGCCGCGACCAAGTCGCCCGAAGGGGATGCCGTGGGGGAGGTCTCGTAGGTCGCACGGCCGCCGCTGCCTTCGACCCGGAACAGGCGCCCGAAGTCGCCCGGCTCGCCGGTCACGATCAGCTGCGCCAGGTACTTCTTGCGCAGCCAGCGGCGAAACTCGGCGTCGAAGTCTTCGACCTCCAGCTTGAACGTCCGCTTGACCGCGCGATCGACCCGCGAGCCGAGCGCGTTTCGTGCCTCGTAGACGAAGTCGAGAAAGCCGTCCTTGCCCCAGCGGTCTTCGATGAAATCGAATACCGCGTGGCCGAAGCGGTAGGCGAAGAAGCCGCCGAAGTCGTCTCCGACCGAGGGAATCTGGTCGTTGACCACCGCGTCGCGCAGGAACATCTTGTCGCGCGACGACTCGTCTTTCGCCATGTAACTCGCCATGCCTTCCATGAACCAGGTCGGCGGCGAGGTCGTCGCGGCCTCGGCGAGGCGGCCCTGGAACAGAATTTTGTACTGGAAGATGTGGGTCAGCTCGTGGAGGATCAGCTCCATCAGCTCGGAATCCGCGAGGTCCACCGGCATGACCATCCGGAATCGGGCCGGGGAGGCGAACGCGCCGATCCCTTCCGGGATGAAGTTCTGGATGACGTTGTTCTGCTCGAACGCCGAATGGGTGGCGTAGAAGATCAACGGCACCGGCTCTTTGATCTGGAAGTTGAAATCCCGGGACAACCGGTCGTAGGCGCTTTCGGCGAGCGAAGCGACTTTCTCGAGCAGCGGTTCCTCGGCGGTGTAGTAGTAGAGGTTGAAGTGCGGCGAGTGGTAGATGTGCCAATCGAACTTGCGGTAAGCGATCTTGTTCTTGCCGAACGAGCCGGAAGTCTGCGCCGACGCGGGCGCTCCGGCAAAGCTGGCGAGCATGGAGATCGCCAGAACTCCGATCCAAACACCGCCGAACAACCAGCCCCGAAAACGTGGAAATGAACGGTTCAACGAATCCTCCTCTCGCGAATCGGCTCGTGCGCGAGCCACGGGAACCACCGGATTGCCCTCGACCGAATCACACATCATCACCACGTACGGGCCGCTTCGGATCGGCCGTCAATTAGTGAACAGGGTTCGCGTAGTCTCCACTTCCTTCTGGGTGAAGACGCCGACGATCTTGTCCTCTAGTGACAGCAGGTTCTCGAACATGCCGCGCAACGGATCGGTGGATTCCCCCTCGAACTTCTGGAAATCCTTGAAGTTGTCTTGGTAGACCAGGGTGCCGCTCTTGGCGTCGTAGACCTGCATCAGGATGTCGTATTCGAAACCGGTCTGTTCGACCAGCACCTGGCGGTAATAGGTCTGGCCGTTGAACGGCGAGACGTACTCCTCGGTGCGGTAGCCGGTCTTATCCTGGATGTCGAAATCGAGCCCGCCGGAAAGCAGCAGATCGGCACCGGTGCGCTCGCCGAGCGCCTGCCAGAAGTCGGTCTGCTTGGCCAACTGCTCGAAGTCGGTCATCGGCAGATCGAGCGCGCCGGTCTCGATCACCTTAAGCTCGGTCTCGCGCCGGATCACCTTGACCAGGTAGCGCGCGAACTCTTTCTGCACGTCGATGTCGCGGCCCTGAAACCGCTGGGTGTCTTCTTTCGTCTCGACCTGAAACGGCGCCACCGCGATCGACTTCTTGCCCTTGAGATCGAGCCGCGCCTTTTGCGGCAGCTTGAGCTGCACTTCGATCGACGACCCGCGGGCCGGCGGAGCCGCCGCGAGCGCGACGAAAAGGGCCGTTCCTGCGACCGCAAAGAGCTTCCAGCGCATCGAGAATTCTCCTTAAAGGCCCGGCAGGTGCATCGCCGGAGGGTACGTCAGTTCCATCAAAGCGGAGGGGTCGGCGTGTTGTCCGGAATCTCGATCGGCGCCCCCGGCGAAGAGGCCGGCGCACCGCTTGGAACCAGCGGCTCCGCCGGGTTCAAGCCGCCTTTGGCCACGTCCTTGGGCGCCGGCGAGGGCTTGACCGCCTTGCCCCCCTTGTACGCCTGGTAGAACTCGACGAAGCGCGCGTAGTTGCCGCGCAGCGTCCGGTCGTTCGGCGCCGCTTCGAGCGCCTGCTTGTAATAGGTAAGGGCCTTCTCGAAATCGCCCGTCGCCTCGTACGCCACCGCGAGATTGTTGCGGATGTGCGGGTTGGCAGGGTCCGCCAGCTCGGCCTGGTGGAAGCGGAACAGCGCTTCGTTCCATAGGCCCTGCTGGGCCATCTTGACCCCGAAGGAGAGCTGGGCACCGCCGGCCGACTCGCGCGCGGCGGCGGGTCGTGACCCGGCCAAACCGAAGACGAGCAGACAAACGGTCGCGAAGGGGAGGAATTGGAGCCGGAAGGAGGCGCGAGACATCGGCGTGGTCTCCGTGACCGAGGGTTTCGAGCGGTGCGTTTGGGGGATCGCGCGTGTCGTCATCACGTTCGAGTGCGCTCGTAGGAGGTACCGTCCTTGGGCTGGCCGCAGGGAGTATATACGAACGACTTCGCGCTTCCGGACGCCCTTCGTCCCCGAATCATCGAGACTCAGCCCCCCCTTTTACGTCTTTTCTCCGGTGAGGAGGCCACGCGCCATGAAAACGACGAACGGCGAGACCCTGAGCTCGCACATCACCCCGTCCGAAGTCGCCCCGCCGCACCCCATCCACCCTTCGCACCGCTCCACGACCGATCTGTTGATCGGCCTGCATGCCGAGAAGAACCTCTCCCGCGCGGCGCTCGCCCGCCTGGCCGAGGATCTCGACGTCTGGACCGGAGCCGCCACCCCTTCCCTCGAGCGGCTCGCCCGCGAGCTGGGCGTGCCGAAGCGCCAGCTCGAAACCGCGTTCACGGCGCTTTCCGGAGCCCGCGAGGCGGGAATCGCGGAGCGCGAGCGGGCGGCCGCCTTTGGCGCCCGGATCGTCACCCGGTTCGATCCCGAGTATCCACAGGTGCTGACCGAGCTGCCGCTCGCCCCGCCGGTCCTTTCGATCGCGGGCGACCTGCCCACCGGTCCGGCGGTCGCGATCGTCGGCTCGCGCCGGGCGGACGCCTATGGCCTGGAGGTCGCCCAGCTCTTCGCCTCGGCCCTCGCCGAGCGCGAGATCGCGGTGGTCTCGGGCTTTGCCCGAGGGATCGACGCGGCGGCCCATCGCGGCGCACTCGCTCCCCTGTCCGGCCGGACGGTCGCGATCCTCGGCTGCGGATTGGGGATCGACTACCCGCGCGGCCACGCCCATCTCGGCCGGGCGATCGCCGCCCGGGGCGCCCTGGTGAGCGAATTTCCTTGCGGCTACGAGCCGCGCAGTTGGAACTTCCCCGTGCGGAACCGGTCGATCGCTGCACTCAGCCAAGCTGTCCTGGTGGTTCAGGCCGCCGCGCGGTCCGGCTCGCTCTCGACCGCACGATGGGCGCTCGACCTCGGCCGCGACGTGTTCGCCGTCCCCGGCCAAATCTTTGACGAACGCTCGCTCGGGCCCCACGCCCTGCTGCGCGACGGCGCCTTCCTCGCCCAGCATCCAAAGGATCTGTTCGACCTGTTCGCGCCTCGCGTCGCGACCCAACTGTCGATTCTCCCGTCGGAGCCGCCGGAGGCCGGGCCGCCGCTGGCCGGCCTCGCAGGGGCGATCCTTCAGGCCCTGGTTCCGGGATTCGACCGTGCGCCGGAGGATCTGGTCGTGGCAACCGGCGCCCCGATCGACCGCGTGCTCGCGACCCTCTTGGAGCTGGAGCTGCTCGGGCGGGTCTTGAGAATGCCGGGCGGGCGGTATCGACGGGTGTAAGTTGCGACCCCGGGTGCCCGGTGGTACCCTCCCCGGCTCGCCTCCGGGGCGGACATCATCGGGCGGCTCGAACGGGCCTTTGGAATGGAGAATCGCTCCGGAGCGTTAGAGGGAACCCATGGCCAAGAATCTGGTGATCGTCGAAAGTCCCGCAAAAACCCGCACGCTCAAGAAGTTCCTCGGGCGCAACTACGCCGTCGAAGCGTCGCTCGGTCATATCCGCGACCTGGTGAAGAAGGACATGGGGCTCGGTGCCAACTACGAGCCCCAGTACGCCGTGCTCGCCGACAAGAAAGAAGTGGTCAAGAAGCTGCGCGCCGCGGCGAAGGGCGCCGACATGATCTACCTGGCGCCCGACCCGGACCGCGAGGGGGAGGCCATCGCCTGGCACATCGCCGAGGTGCTGGACAAAGACCCGTCGATGGTAAAGAGGGTGACGTTCAACGAAATCACCAAGAACGCCGTGCTCAAAGCGCTCGCCGAGCCGCGCGAGATCGACGTGGCGAAAGTCGACGCCCAGCAGGCGCGTCGGGTGCTCGATCGGATGATGGGTTTCCGCCTCTCTCCCCTGCTTTGGGAGAAGGTCAAGCAGGGGCTCTCCGCGGGCCGCGTCCAGTCGGTCGCGCTCAAGATGGTCTGCGAGCGTCAGGCCGACATCGATGCGTTCCAATCGGTCGAGTACTGGCTGCTCGGCGCGGATTTGGATGCGGGCAAGCCCCCTCAGTTCCACGCCCGCCTGAGTCGGATCGGCAAGGACAAGGCCGAAGTCGGCAACGGCGAGAGCGCGGCGAAAATCGTCGGCGACCTCGAGAAAGGCAAGTTCACCGTCACCACGGTCGAACGGAAGGAATCGCTCCAGCGGCCGAGTCCGCCGTTCATCACCAGCCGCCTGCAGCAGGAGGCCGCCCGTCACGGCTTCTCGGTCAAGCGCACCATGGGGCTCGCCCAGGGTCTGTACGAAGGACGCGAGATTGGCGACCGCGGCGCGATCGGTCTGATCACCTATATGCGTACCGATTCGACCCGCGTCTCGGAAGAGGCGCTCGAAGGGGTGCGCGAAATGATCGCCGCCACCTACGGCCCGAGCGCTCTCCCCGAGAAAGCGAACCGATACAAGACCAAGAAGGACGCTCAGGACGCCCACGAGGCGATCCGCCCGACCAGCTTCGATCTGCCGCCGGACGCCGTGAAGGACTATCTGAAAGCGGACGAGCTGAAGCTCTACAAGCTGATCTGGGACCGCTTCGTCGCCTCGCAGATGCTGCCTGCGATCTTCGACGTCACCCAGGCCGACATCGCAGCGGGCGACAAGGGCCAGTACACCCTGCGTGCCCAAGGTAAGGTCTTGAAGCGCGCCGGCTTCCTCGCCGTCTATCGCGAAGCGCCGGAAGAGTCCGAAGGGGGCAAAGGCGCGGACGGCGAAGAGGCGCAGGAAGCCGCCGAGGGAATGCTGCCGCCGCTCGCCGAGGGCCAGGTCTTGAAGCTCGTCCGGCTCGCCTCCGAGCAGAAGTTCACTCAACCGCCCGCTCAATACAGCGAGGCGACGCTGGTTAAAGCGCTCGAAGAAAACGGCATCGGCCGCCCTTCGACCTACGCCGCGATTCTGACCACGATCACCGACCGCAGCTACGTTGAGAAGATCGAGGCGCGCTTCCGCCCGACGCCCTTGGGCAAGATCGTCAACACGATGCTCCAGGGGAGCTTCAACGAAGTGATCAACGAGGGGTATACCGCCTCCCTCGAAGAACAGCTCGACCGGATCGAGGACGGCGAGATCGACTGGAAGCAGGCGATCGGCGAGTTCGACGAAAAATTCACCCGCGACCTGGCGACCGCCGGCGAGACGATGCCGAACGTCAAGAAGGACGGCGTGCCGACGGGAGAGATGTGCCCGGAGGACGGCTCGCCGCTGGTCATGCGCTTCGGCCGCTACGGCGCGTTCATCGCCTGCACCAACTATCCGACCTGCAAATACACGCGGAACGTCGAGACCGGTTCGGAAGAGGAAGCCCCGGCGGCGGAAGGCACCGCAGAAGGTGCGCCGGCCGAAGAGATTCCGCCCTGCGAGCTGTGCGGCAAACCGATGGCACTGCGACGCAGCCGCTTCGGAACCTTTCTCGGCTGCACCGGCTACCCGGAGTGCAAAAATCTCCGCAAAACCGGCCCGGCCCCCGCGGCCCCCAAGCCGACGGGAGTTCCCTGCGCCGAATGCGGCAAGGGCGAGGTGGTCGAAAAGCGCTCCAAGCGCGGCAAGATCTTCTACTCCTGCAGCCGCTACCCCGACTGCAAGAACGCGCTCTGGAACAAGCCGGTCAACAAGCCCTGCCCCACCTGCGGCGCCGCTTTCCTGATGGAGAAGACGACCAAGAAGAACGGCACCCAGCTGATCTGCAACACCGAAGGGTGCGGCTACGTGGAGGCGGTGGAGGCGGTGGCGTAGGGGGGATGGCGCTCACCGGCGGCGACCGGGCCGCACGTACCCGCAACGTTGGCGGCCTGAAGGGCCGCGTCACGTCAGCCCAGGCTGGAGGCCTGGGTAGGCAAACGGCCCGGGTTCGCGAACCCGAACCGACGACCGGCACGCCCGGCGGAAACCGATGATCCTCACCCTCTCGACCACCGCCACCCCCGCGACCGATCTCGGGTACCTGCTCCATAAACACCCCGATCGGGTGCATACGTTCGAGCTGTCGTTCGGCCTGGCGCGCGTGTTCTATCCGGAGGCGAGCGCGGAGCGTTGCACCGCGGCGTTAATGCTCGAAGTCGATCCCATCGCCCTGGTCCGCGGCCGCGGGGTGTCTGAGACGCAATACGTCAACGATCGGCCGTACGCCGCCTCGTCGTTCCTATCGGTCGCGATCTCGCGGGTGTTCGGCAGCGCGCTCGGCGGTCGGTGCAAGGATCGGCCGGAGCTGGCAGCTACCGCGATTCCGCTCGAAATCGAGATCGCGGCCCTCCCCTGCCGCGGCGGCGAGCGGTTCCTTCGCCAATTGTTCGAACCGCTCGGCTACGAAGTCGACGTCCGCGCGCTGCCGCTCGACGAGACGTTCCCCGATTGGGGTCCGAGCGCCTACTTTGACGTCAAGCTGACCGCCACGGTGCGGCTCGCCGACGCGCTCACCCACCTCTATGTTCTGGTTCCGGTGCTCGACCAAGAAAAGCACTATTGGCTCGGGCCGGAAGAGGTCGAAAAGCTCCTCCGCCACGGCGAAGGGTGGCTTGCCGCGCATCCGGCTCGCGAGGCGATCGCCCAACGTTACCTGCGTTTCCGACCGCTGATCGCGAGCGCGCTCGCCCGGCTCGTCCCCGAAGAGGAAAGCCCGACGGAAGATCCCGAGAGCCGCGACGGCGCGGAAGAGAAAATCGAAGCTCCTTTCGGACTTCACGAGCAACGGCTGGCGCGGGTGGCGGAGGTCCTTCGCCAGTCGGGAGCCCGGCGGGTGCTCGACCTCGGCTGCGGCGAGGGAAAGCTCCTGCGGCGCCTGCTCGCCGACCGCCAATTCGAAGAGATCGTCGGCCTCGACGCCGGCTCCCGCAGTCTGGAAATCGCCGCCGAACGGCTGAATCTCGATCGGATGCCGCCCGGCCAACGCGGGCGCATTCGCCTGCTGCACGGCGCTCTCACCTATCGCGACCGCCGGCTTGCCGGATACGACGCCGCGGCGTTGGTCGAGGTGATCGAGCATCTCGATCCGCCGCGTCTCGCGGCGTTCGAACGAGTGGTGTTCGAATTCGCCCGGCCCGGCTGGGTGGTCGTGACGACTCCGAACGCCGAGTACAACGCTCTCTTTCCTTCCTTGCCCGCCGGACGTTTCCGCCACGCCGATCACCGCTTCGAGTGGAGCCGCGCCGAATTCGCCTCTTGGGCCGAAAGGGTCGCCGGCCGGTTCGGCTACCGCGTGGAACTCTCGCCGCTCGGGCCGGAAGATCCGGAACACGGCGCCCTGTCGCAGATGGCCGTGTTCGAGCGGGTCGCAACCCACGAACCGGCCGGCGGAGTCGAGCCCACATCGGCGGCGGCGCGATGAAGATCGCAATTCCGGAGCTGGCCCTGGTGCTCCTCATCGGTCCTTCGGGCGCCGGCAAGTCGACCTTTGCCCGGCGGCTGTTCCGGCCGACCGAGGTGCTCTCGTCCGACGCCTGCCGCGGCATGGTCTCGGACGACGAAAACGATCAGGGCGCCACCCGCGACGCGTTCGAAGTCCTCCAACTGATCGCCGCGAAACGGCTCGCCGCCGGGAAGCTCACGGTCGTCGATGCCACGAACGTCCAGCCCGAAGCGCGGAAGCCGCTGATCGAGCTGGCGAAGCGATACCACACGTTCGCGGTGGCGATCGTCTTCGACCTTCCCGAGCGGGTCTGCCGCGATCACAACCTGGAGCGCACCGACCGGTCGCTCGGGCCGCACGTCATCCGCAACCAGATCCAGCAGTTGCGGCGGTCGCTGCGCGGGCTCGGCCGCGAAGGGTTCCGCCACGTCTTCCATCTGACCTCAGAGGAACAGGCGGCGACGGCCGAGATCGAGCGCCGACAGTTGTGGACCCGCAAACCGGAGCTTGCCGGACCGTTCGACCTGGTGGGCGACGTCCATGGCTGTTTCGACGAGCTGGCCGAGCTGATGACCCGTCTCGGCTGGCAGTTCGACCGGCGCCCCGACGGCCGCCGCACGGCGCACCACCCGGAACGGCGGACGCTCGTCTTCCTGGGCGACCTGGTCGATCGCGGGCCGCGCGTACCCGATGTGCTCGCTCTCGCGATGGGCATGGTTCAAGACGGCACCGCCCTTTGCGTACCGGGCAATCACGACGTGAAGCTGGTCAAAGCGCTCAAAGGTCGCCAGGTCCGCGTCGCCCATGGCCTCGCCGAATCGCTCGCCCAGCTCGAAGCCGAAACGCCTGAACGGCGGGAAGCCATCTCAACGTTTCTCGACGGCCTGATCAGCCACTACGTCTTAGACGGCGGGCACCTGGTGGTTGCCCATGCGGGGATGAAAGAGGAGATGCAGGGCCGGGCCTCGGGCGCCGTGCGCGATTTCGCGCTCTACGGCGAAACCACAGGCGAAACGGACGAGTTCGGCCTCCCCGTCCGCTACCCTTGGGCCGCCGAATATCGCGGCCGGGCGAAAGTCGTCTACGGCCATACGCCGGTGCTTGAACCGGAGTGGCTGAACGGCACGATCAATCTCGATACCGGCTGCGTCTTCGGCGGGCGGCTCACCGCGTTGCGCTATCCGGAGATGGAGCTGGTCTCGGTCCCGGCGGCGGCGGTCTATTGCGAGCCGGTCCGGCCGATCGGTCACGTCTCGCCCTCCTCCGAGAAAGCGCAAGCCGATCCGCGCGCCGACGATCTTCTCGACCTTGCCGACGTCTCGGGCAAGCGGTCCATCGAGACCCGTCTGCTGGGCCGGATTACAATCAGGGAAGGCAACGCCGCTGCCGCGCTCGAAACGATGAGCCGGTTCGCCGCGGATCCGCGTTGGTTGCTCTACCTGCCGCCGACCATGGCGCCGCCCGAAACTTCGCCGCGGCCTGATTTCCTGGAACATCCGGACCAAGCGTTCGCCTATTTCCAAAAGGAAGGGGTCCGCGAGGTGGTGTGCGAAGAAAAGCACATGGGCTCGCGCGTCGTGGTCGTCCTCTGCCGGAACGAAGAGACCGCCCGCGCCCGATTCGGCGCGGTAGAGGGCGAGCCCGGCATCTGCCTCACCCGCACCGGCCGGCGATTCTTCGCCGAGGTCGAAACTGAGCGCGAACTGTTGGCGCGATTGGCAGCGGCAGCCAACTCCATCGGACTCTGGGACGAACTCGGCAGCGACTGGCTGGTCCTGGACGCCGAACTGATGCCCTGGTCGGCCAAGGCATTGGAGCTGCTCCGGCACCAGTATGCCGCGGTCGGCGCCGCCGGGCGCTCGGCTCTCGCCCATTCGATCGCGGCGCTCGAACGGGTCGCCGCGCGGGTGCCGGAGGCCGAGCCCCTACTCGAAGCGACCCGAGCGCGGCAGGCGCAGGTCGAGGCCTATGTCGCCGCCTACCGTCAATACATCTGGCCGGTGGAGTCGCTCGCCGATCTGCTTATTGCGCCGTTCCATTTGCTCGCCTCCGAAGGCGTCGTCCACGCGGATCGCGACCACATCTGGCACCTCGAACTCCTCGCCCGGCTGGCAGCGGCCGATCCCGGGCTGATCCTCGCCACTCCCCACCGCGTCGTCGATCTGGAGGACGCCGAAAGCGTCGAATCCGCGGTCGCCTGGTGGTTGGATCTGACCGCCCGCGGCGGCGAGGGGATGGTGGTGAAGCCCGCAGGCTTCATCGCCAAAGGCGAAAAGCGCCTGGCTCAACCGGCGATCAAATGCCGCGGGCGTGAATACCTGAGGATCATCTACGGCCCGGAGTACACGACTCCCGAGAACCTGGTGCGCTTGAAACAGCGCGCCGTCGCGGCGAAGCGTTCCCTCGCCCTTCGCGAATTCGCCCTCGGCCTCGAAGCCCTCGAACGCTTCGTCCGCCGCGAGCCGCTCTACCGAGTCCACGAATGCGCCTTCGCCGTCCTGGCGCTCGAAAGCGAACCGATCGATCCAAGGCTGTGAGGCCTACCCGGGCAGCACGCCGCTCAAGTATCCCTTCTCGAACAGGAATTTGCCGCTCGGTTGGTAGTCGCCGCCCAAGGGGCGCTCGAAATCGAGGGTGTCGGCCCAGCGGTTGAGGGCGGAGAACAGGAACATCACGTGGAGCGCCTCGCGGATCGCGTCGGGAGAGATTCCGGCGGCGAGAAGCGGCTTCATGTCGTCCGGTCCCACCTGCTCCGGGCGGAGCGTCAGCTTTTCGAGCAGACCGAGGGTGAGCCGAAGGCGATCGGGAATCGGCGCGGTGCGCCAGTCGGCGAACACTGCTTCGATCGTTTCTTGCGGGACTCCGTGCGCCGCGACCGCGGCGTGGGAGCCCACTCAGAAGGCGCAAGAGTTGAGGTTCGAGACGAATGCGGCGAACAGTTCCGTCTCCTGGCGTTGCCAGTGCTTTGCCTCGATCATCGCGGCTTGGAGCGCGCGCATGAACTTCTCGCCGACGAACCGCTTGCGGTACGAGCAGACCGTGACCGGGCCGGGCTCGAAGCCGGATTTCGCCACCACGATGCGCATGATCAGGCGCTGGAGAAAGGAGAGGTTCTGCCGGAGGGGAAGGCGCATGGCGTCAGTTCTCCTTTACGGTTTGGGCCACCGCTAGGTCCAGGGCATCGAGCCCGCTCTTCAGCCGGGCGTGGCTTGCGCCGAGCGAAGCGGCGAGGACGACATCGAACTGTTGATCAAGAGTGTAACCCCGCGCCGACAAGGCGGCGAAATCTTCGTCGGTCACCTCGGTTGCGCGGTCGGCGATCTTGTCGACCAACTCGCGAAGCTCGGCCGGAATCTCGGCTAATTCGCGTTCCGGGGTTCCTGGAGGCGCGCCGCTGCGCGTTTGGATCGCCTGGCGCAGGGCAGGTGGCGTGGCCGCCGGGGCAGTCGAGAGGGATTCGAGTAGCTCGGGGATCAAAGTTCGAGGATCCCCGGCCGAGCGTTTCGCCATTCGATGACTCTCCTTCAAGACTTGGGTGCGAGGAACTCCGCTACCGGGGACACCGTGGGAGTATCCTCTCTTCATGACCACCGAAACTTCCAAAGCTCCTCGCGCCCTGGGCAGCTCCGGCCCCACCGTCTTCCCCATCGCCCTCGGCTGCATGGGAATGTCCGGAATGTACGGACCCGCCGACGAGGTGGAGAGCCTGGCGACGATCCACTCCGCTCTCGATTCCGGGATCACGCTGCTCGACACGGGCGACTTCTACGGCCAGGGGCACAACGAGATGTTGATCGGCCGCGCGTTGCGCGAACGTCCGGGCAGCCGGGAGCAGGCGCTGCTGTCGGTCAAGTTCGGCGCGCTGCGCGGGCCGGACGGCAGCTGGATAGGATTCGACGGCCGCCCGGCGGCGGTGGCGAACTTCCTCGGCTACACCTTGAAGCGCCTAGGCGTCGAGCACATCGACATCTACCGGCCGGCGCGCCTCGATCCGCAGGTGCCGATCGAAGAGACGATCGGCGCGATCGCCAAACTGGTGCAGGCCGGCTACGTCCGCGCGATCGGCCTGTCGGAAGTCGGAGCGGAGACGATCCGCCGCGCGCATGCCGTCCATCCGATCTGCGACCTGCAAATCGAATACTCGCTGCTCAGCCGCGGCCCGGAGGCGACGATCTTCCCAACCCTCGCCGAGCTGGGCATCGGCGTCACCGCCTACGGCGTCCTCTCGCGCGGCCTGCTCTCCGGCTCCAAACCCGCCGCGACGGGCGATTTTCGCGCCCACCTGCCCCGCTTCACGGGGGAGAACCGCGAACGCAATGAGCGCCTGGTTGCGGAGCTGGAGAAACTCGCCGCGGAAAAAGGAACCCGCCCTGCGCAGCTCGCCATCGCGTGGGTGCTCGCCAAGGGTAAAAGCATCGTGCCCGTCCTCGGCGCCCGCAAACGAACCCAGCTCGACGAAACGCTGGGCGCGCTCGACGTCGATCTCTCCCTCGAAGATCTCGCCCGGATCGAAGAGGCCATCCCTGCCTCCGCCGTCGCCGGAGCCCGCTACGACCCCCGCCAGATGAGGGTGCTCGACAGCGAGAAGTAGGCAAGTCTCAGTGCGCGCCGCCCCCTGGCCACCCGCTTGCAGCAGGGCTCGCACAGCGCCTGTTCGAAACGCCGTTGCGTCATCTGTTGGAGTCAATCGACTCGGAGGCTGGCCATGAGAAGCTCCCGCCCTACCCTCGCCGCTCTGCTGCTGGGAGGAATCGCCGCGTGGCTCGCGGCGCCGTCACCTCTCGTATCGCAGCAGGTATCCCTCTCGCTCGAACGGTTTCAGACGCTCTGGGATCAGGCGCATCCAAAGCCTCCTGATCCGCCGGCTCCTACCGTGCCGCTCGCCGTGGAATCCGCACGAATCGGTATCGTGGTCGGCGCGGATGCCGCGCGCCTAACCACTGAATTGGCGGTGGTTCTCGATCCGGCTCAGGCGACCGACGAGCTGATCCTCGCCCTGCCGGGGCTGGGTTCTCTGATCTCGGTGACCGCCGTGGGCTGCGAGGCCGCGATCGACTCGCCCCAGGGTGGCTCGAGCCCGGCGTTTCTGCGCCTGCGCGGAAGCGGGCGCCATACGGTGACGGTCGAGTCCGCCCTGGCCGTGCAGCTCGATTTGAACGCGGTCGAAGCGGAGCGACATCTGGAGGTGACATGGCCGGCCGCCGCCTGGGTCACCGGAACTCTCGCTGCGGGAAATGGAATCCAAAGGATTGAAGCACAGACCGGCGGAACCGCGGCGGAGGACGGCCCCGGCCGCTGGAACTTGGTGGGCGATCCCGGAACACGCTTGAGCCTCCGGCTGTTCGGCCAGCCGGCGCCCGCCGCGCCGACCGCGGACGAGCCTCTTTCTTTCGACGTCGACACCGCCAGCGCGTTGGCCGTTTCGCGGGCTCGGCGGCGGGTAACCTCGTTCCTCGAAATCCACGTGCGCGGCGGCCGGCCGGAGACCTTCGAAGGCTTGAGCGTTCCGGTGCCGGCCGGATACGAAGTGCTCGCGGCGACCGGCGACCGGGTGGCCGACTGGGAGGTGAAAAGCGCCACGCTCGCGATTCGCCTGCGTCGCCAGACAACCCGCGATTTCAGTCTCCAGATCCAGCTCGCGGCCGATCCGGCGGCGGAGATCGACAGTCCTGTGCTCGTCCCGGCCGAGGCCCGGACCGTGCGCGCCGCGCGCAAAGTCGCCGTGCGCGCCAACGACGGACTGCTCGAACCGGTCGGGCCTCAACCGCTCGAACGGCTGGCCGTCGATCAACTAGACGCCTTTTCCTCAGGTTTCCGCGACGCTCCGGGCGAACCGTTGCGCGCCGAGCCGGGCCGTCCTTCACCGCTCTGGCGGGTCACCTGGGCGACCGGCGGCGAGGTGCTGACCGGCCAGATCGACCGCCTGGTGGTCGATGTGCTGATTGGCGAAGCGGGCACCGCGCATTACCAACTGTGGGCCGATGCGCGAAACGGCGAGTCGGCGCTTGTTCTCGGCCTGCCGGCCTCGGCGCGCCTGCTCACCGCACGGCGCGATGGCATCGAGGTCACTCCGGGGCGTCTTGCAGGAGGCGCCGGAGGAAGCGGGATCGACGAGTGGGCGCTCCCCATGGTGGTGCGCGAAGCCTCCCAGGTCGCCTATCTCGATGCGCTGATCGACGCGCCGTTTCCGACCCAAGGCGGGCGACTGAGCATCCCCCTGCCGCGGCTCGGAATTCCTGCAAGCCGGGTCGAAGTGCGCGTCGTCGCACCTCCCGGCTTCCTTTATACGCTCGCCGAGCCGGGGCGCGCGGGTAGGGTCTCGCCTCCGCCGGGCGGCCTTTCGGCTCGCTCCTCCCAACCCTCCTGGGTCTCGTTCCTGGACGCCCCGGCCGGATTTTCGGTCATCGAGGCGAACTGGGCCGGTTGGTCGAAAGAACCGCCCCCGCTGCTGATCGATGTCAAACCGCTGCCCGTTTCGAGGAGGGATCGATAATGTTTGCCCGGAAGATCAGAACGGCCGCCCTCCTCGGACTCGCCCTTCTCGCGTTCGCCGTCTCACCGGCCGCTCCGGCTCGCGCCGAGGAGGAGTCCGGGGTCGAAGCGGTCCATCTGCCGCTCGCCGACTATCTCGATCTGGTCCGTCGCGCCCGCGAGGCCGACGGAACGAAATCTCCCGCCGCCGCAAACTCGACCCTGCTGGCCGCGCAGCGCATCTCTGTCCGTTTGGAGGGGAACGTCGCGCGGCTCGAAACCCGCTTCGAGGTCGATGCCCAAGGCAAGGGCGGCACCCCGATCGCGTTGCCGGTGGGAGGCCGGATCGAGAGCGTGCGAACCGAGGCTCGCACCCCTGCCAAGCTCTATCGAACGACGAGCGGCGCTCTCGCTTTCGTGCCCTCGGCCGCCGGCCATTACGTCGCAACCGTAACCAGCCGCGTCGATCGCCCGGAGGGCGGGGCAGGCGCAGAGGAGGCGGCAGAGAACTTTTCGATCCCCACCGGAGCGGGGGCCGCGCCGATCTCTGAAGTGCGCCTCGACCTGCCGGCAGAAGTCGGCTGGGAGCTGCCCGGCGCGGTCAAACTCGAAGACCGGATCGACGCCGGTCGTCGGCACCTGCTTCTGGCCCCGGCTCCCGTTCAAGGATCAGGCGCTGGAGTCCTCTCCGTACGGACCGCCGCGGCACCTTCCATGGCCACCGCGACCGCCGTTGCCCGGTCGGTCGTCATCACCCATCTCGACCTACGGGCCGACGAGGTGCTTCGCCTCGATACGGTCCAGGTCGAAGTCCTGCGCGGCGAACTCGCGACCTTGGAGGCGAAGTTGCCCGCCGGCCTGGTCGTCGAACGCGCCTGGATGGACGACGGCACGGAGGTCTCGATCGGAGGCTCGTCGGGATCCGGCGCGTGGGTCTCGGGTAAACGAAAGCAGCGGCTCGCCGGATCGGGATTCTTGAAGATCCTCTCCCGGCGCTCCGGGCCGCCGCCCGCGGAACTGGCGTTCGGGATCGTCGAGCCGTCGGTCGCGGTGCGCGCACGCTACCTCGTGGTCTCTTCTTCGGTCGTAGCGACCCTCAACCCGGTGCCGCAGAACGCCTGGTCGACGATCGACCTCACCGATCCGCCCGATTCGCTCGAGGCGGAGCTGGCCGAGCGCCCGCCGGTCGGCGGTTGGAGGCTCGAAGCGGCCGTCGCGACGAACTCTGCATCAGGTCCGCAGCCTGCCCTCCGAATCGGCCTGCTCCCGACGGTCGACCGCACGGCGATGCCGATTGCGAACCGCTGGACCGCGACCTATGTCAACGCCGACGGCACCCTTCTGATTCAGGATCGCTTCTTTCTTCTCGATCACCGCGACGCGCTGGAGCTGACCCTGCCGGAAGGGATGCGTTTCGAATCGGCGACCGTCGACGGCGATGTGGTCCGGCCGATCGAGCGGAACGGCAAGCACCCGCTCCCCCTGCGCTATCGCGGAGAGGGGCCGACGACGGTGGAGATCTCGCTCAGCGATCGTTCTCTCGTCGCGGCCAAACGGGCCGCCCGCCGCACCTTCGCGCTGCCCCAGCTCGAAGCGGGTCCCGGCGGAGAGGTGCTCCAGCACAGCTGGAGGCTCTATCTGCCTCCCGGGATCGCCGCGCGCTACACGGGAGGAAGCCTGCGGCCCGTGCCTCGATCACAATTGCCGATCCGACGCGCGAAAAAAGATGGACGAGCCGAAGCCGATGCCGGGTACTACGACTTCGACGCCTATGAAGAAATGGAACCCGAGTCGTCCGAGGATGTCATCACGGTGACTGCGGAGTCACCCCTGCTCGACCAAAGACGAATTGCCACCGGCAACACGGTCAGCGCCCAGGAGCTGGAGAAAATCCCGACCGCCCGCGATCCTTGGGCGGAGCTGAAGAACAAGCCGGGCGTGCTCACCGACCGGATCAACGTCGGCGGCAACGAAAGTGGCCAGCAGAGCTCCAGCCTTAACCGGGCGGGAACGGCCGTAGAAGTCAGGCCCTCGTTCCAGCCGGCTCCCGGCAGCACCGAGTTGCGTTTGACCGGAGCCCTGCCGCCTCGGCAGGTCAAGGCGGAGATCGAGGTGAAGGAGGCGAAAAAGCGGTAGCGCAGTTCCCCCCTGGGTGCGCGGGCGTCTCGCCCGCCAAGGCGGGCCGGAGGCCCGCGCACCCAGGGGGACGGGGGTGAGGGTCTACGCCACCGCCGCTCCGGCCTGCTCCCGAATCGAAGTCAGGTACTCCAGCTGCGAAGGAAGCTCGGCGACCAGCTTCCGAGTTCGTTCGCGAAGCGCCGAGAAAGCGCGCAACGCGTTGCCCGGGGGTACCTGATCGAGCGCGGGCAGGCTCGACATCGGCTTGTAGTTCAAACCCAGCAGCATTACCGAGTAGGAATACGACTCGAAACCGTGGAAGCTCTGCGGAATGCTGCGTGCGTTCGGCAGCCGCCGCTTCCAAAGCTCCAGCCGCTCGGCGAGGAAATCCGAGGGAACGACGGTCTTGGTCGCGCGCCAGAAATCGTTGTCCGCCCGGTCGCTCGCGCAGTAGTGCAGGGTCAGGAAGTCGCGCACCCCGTCGATGCAATCGCCGATCACCCGATTGTAGCTGCGCACCGTGGCTTCGTCGATTTCATGGCTCGGGAAGTGGTTGACCAGCTCCTCGATACCATTCTGGATGAAAAAGATCCCGGTCGATTCGAGCGGCTCGACAAAGCCGCTGGCCAAGCCGATCGCGACGCAGTTGCCGACCCAGGAATTGCGGTTGCGGCCGATCCGCATCTTGATGTGGTTGGCCTTGAGCCCCTCGGACGCCGGCCCCAGATAGGCGCGGAATTCCTTCTCCGCTTCGTCGGGCGAGAGGAAGGCGCTCGAATAGACATACCCGGTGCCCACCCGGCCATAGAGCGGAATGTTCCACGACCAGCCGGCCGACATCGCCGTCGCAGAGGTGAACGGGTTGATCCCGTGAACCCGCACGTCCCGCGGAACCTGCAACGCGATCGCCCGATCGCAGAGCAGCGATTCCGAGAACGACAGGAACTCCTCGCCGAGAGCCTGGTTGATCAGCAGGCCGCGGAACCCCGTGCAGTCAACGAACAGATCGGCCGACAGATCGCCCCGCTCTTGGGTCACCAGGTGATCAATCCAGCCCCGGTCGTCGCGCACCACCCCGGCGACGTCGTCGACGATCCGGTGGACGCCGCGCGCCATCGCGAAGTCCTTCAAGAAGACCGCGAGCAGACCGGCGTCGAAATGGTAGGCGTAGGGGTATTGGACCTTGTGATCCTGGATGATGTTGTTGTGTCCGCCGATTTCGCCGCTGAAGTATTCCTGGACCTGTTCGTCGTAGACGCGTCCGTCCAGGAAGCGGGGTGAGCGCTGGGCGTCGCACAGAGCCGGGGTCGGAAAGCAGGCATAGTCGAACGGCTCTTCGTGGCGCTTCAACCGCAGCCACCAGTCGCCGAGGTTGAAGCCGTCGACCACCTCGTAGCGCTGGAACGGATGGTAGAAGTGCCCGCCGTCGGCGCGCCAGCCGGCGAAGCGGATCCCCATTTTGTAAGTGGCGTTGCAGCTCGGCATCCACTCACTCTCGTCTAACCCAAGAAAGTCGAAAAACAGCTTGACGGTGGAAAACGTGGCTTCGCCGACGCCGATCGTTCCGACGTTGGCCGACTCGATCACCGTCACGTCGATCTTGGGTAACGCCTTCTTGAGATACGACGCGGCCATCCAGCCCCCCGTACCTCCTCCCACAATCACGATCGTCTTCGCCATGGCCGCTCCTCTTGGTTGCAGGGAGAACCCTAACCCTGCAGGTGAGGCACAAGATCTAGAAGGGACAAGATCTTTCGAGCTGACGACAAAAGTTTGCACTTTGGGCGCCAATGAGAGCCTGCGACGCCCCTACCCCTCCCCACCCGCCCGGGTGGCGCGCTCCTACGCCCGGTCGGGTTGAATCGTTCTGACCTGGAGGAACCTCGGATGATCCAACTCGCAGAGCTACGGAAGAACCCGGCACTGCTCAAGCTCGACCTCTACTGCAAAGGCGCGCGCCTCGACGACTCCTGCCTGGTCGAAGAGGACGGCGGACGAAAAGTGATGCGCACCCGTGCCGGGCTCGGCAGCGGCCTGGAGCTGATCCTCGACGGCCCGCCGGGAGGCCCCGCGGAATTCTGGACCAACGTCCCGGTCTCTGAGAGCTTCGCCCAGGCCTCCCCTTACACGATCCACCGCGAGGCGGGAAAGTACCTCCTCCGCCGCGACGGAGAGCGGGTGACGGAAGTCCGCCTCTCCCCCCGGCCAGAGTGGTACGACCGCACGACCACGACGGGTAAGCCGATGACCCGCATCGGCACGCTCCAAGGCACCTACCTCGGGATTTATCAGGCGAAGGTCTGCGAATATTGGACGGTCAAACCCGAGCGGACGAACTGCAAGTTCTGCTCGGTGGGCCTGAACTTGGGGATGGACGACGCGGACGAAAAATCGATCGACGAGGTGATGGAAGTCATCCGCGCCGCGCGCGACGAATCGGGCATCACCTACGTCGATTTCAACACCGGCCACTACACCGGAGAGACTTACCTCGACATCCTCGAACCGCTGATCCGCCGGGTCAAATCCGAATTCGGCCTCCTGGTCGGCGTCCAAACCCCGCCCCACCACGACCTCGCCCGCTACGACCAACTGCGCGACATGGGGGTCAACCGCGTCTCCTTCTGCTTCGAGATCTACGACCGCCAGATCTTCAAAGACATCTGCCCCGGAAAAGACGAAGCCTACGGCCTCGACCGCTACCTTCGCGCCGTCCGCTACTGCGCCGCCCTCGCCGACCGAGGTCCGCGCCACGAGCCCTGGGTCACCAACGGCGAAATCATCGCAGGCTTAGAATCCCCCGAATCCTCGATCGCCGCCATCGACTGGATCACCTCGGTCGGAGCCATCCCCACCGTCTGCGTCTTCCGGCCCCTCCAAGGCACCGACCTCCAACACGCCGCCCCACCCCAAACCGAAGACATGATCCCCGTCTTCCGCCGCCTCTACGAAGCCTGCATGGAACGCGCCCTCCCCATCGGCTGCGCCCCCAACGTCCACGTAAGCCTCGTCATGCTCCCCGAAGAATGTAGGACCCTCTCCCCCCGGCGGTTCCCCTGGCAGAACTTGAAGCTCAAGGCGATGGCGAAGGTGTTCGCCGGCCGGTTCGGGCGGCGGCTGGCGGCTAAGGGGGCAGAGCGGGAGGTGCGGGCGGTGGGGTGGGGGCGGGTGGCGTAACGGGGGGATTCGGCGTTTTGAACGGCGCTTGGCCGGGATGTCATGCAAGGGAGCTTCCGGGTCAGTGTCCGGCAAGCCTCTCCAGGTCCTTCCGTCGCTCCTCTAGGAAGGAACAGAGTTCTTTCTTCTTCGCTTCCCGGAGCCCGTCCCAGCTGGGGCTGGGCATGCCGCACTTGAGGTTCGATGTCTCGAAGCGGCGAATGTCTTCAACGGCCCTCTCGGTCTTCTCGACCTGTTCGCGGTCACGCTCCTCAAGCGTTGTCTTGTCAGCGCGGCAGATTTGGAGATCTTGATCTTTGGCCTCCAGCTTTGGCGCTTTGTCCGCAGCCTCCTCGTAGCTCTTGAGCAGTTGGTCCTGCTTGCGCGATGTCTCCCGGGAATCTTCTCGGATCTGGCGGTTCTCGTGTCGCAATTCGTCGAAATTTTTTTGAGCTATACCGAAGTAATGATCTAGGTTCGGAGCAATCTCCTTCCGAATTTTCGGAGGGAGGGTGTTCAGAATTTCTTCCTTCCATTTGACCGGATCGAAGACTTCGGAGGATTCCGACTGCAGCGAGACCTCTGGATGGGGTGAGTCTGTGTACCGAATTCCGGATTCGAGTTGACAGTTCTTCAGCTCTTCGTTCCGCGTCAGCAGCATCTCGCTGCATTTCTTGAGTTCGGCCAGCGCCTTACCGTTGTTCGACGGTTGTTTCCTGGACAACGAGAAGAGCGCGAGCCAGCAGAATGCGAGTAAAAGCACGCAGGCAGCAACAGCCGCCGCCCGGCGTTGCAAGGGTGAAACCACCAACAGGGCCTTCATACGAGTTCAACCTGCAGAGGCAGGACCACGCGCCAGATGCCGTTCCCGTGCGTCGGTTCGGGCTGCAAGATGGCGGGGCTCTTCACTGCGCTGATGACCGCCGGAACGTCGCTGGGCCGGGAGCGAATGAGGCGAGAAAAGCTGTCCTTGTACTTGTCGATCGGTACTCCGGGCGCCACTAACAGGCCGATCCAGTCGCTGCGGGAATCGCGAACCCGGAGCGCGAGCTGGATTGTGAAGGCTTCCTCAAACAGCACTCCGCTTGCTCGGAATCGGGCCGGGCCTTCGATCTTCGCCTCCGCAAGGTGGAGGAAGCCGTCCATGTCTCTATTTCCAGTTGCCGCCTGGAAATGAACAAGGTCAGTCTCCCAATTCCCCCGAAGGAGTAAATCCCATTGATCTTTAAGACGAACCAGATAGTTTCTCGGCATCGGATCGACACGGTGAATCCGTAGATTGATCAAGGAGGGCTGAAGCCGATCTCGAAAGTCCGTCGCCCCTGCGGGAATGGTCCCGGAAAGCTCAGGTTCAACCTGCCGGGTCAGCTCGCGAGAGTAATCCGCCCCCGCGCGTTTCGGGACCTCGCTCTCGTCTTTCAACACTGGCGCCGCGATATGGGACACCTCATCGAGCTGCGCAGACTCTGGAGGCCTGGGGGCCACGGCCGGACGGGAAGCAAGGTCATGGACCTCCTGGCGCATCTGCTCGACCGCAATCAAGACGTTGTTGATCGTTGCAGCTAGCTCTTGCACGCGGTTTCTTTCAGTGGCCAGCGGCTGGAGCTGGCTGACGAGGCTCTCCCACCGTTGCGGAAGCGCGCGCAGAGGTGCGAGGATCTTCTCGATGTCGGGCGTCGCCACCGGCGTAGGAACAGGCGAAGAGGGCGGCAGATCCTTCAGGGGCTGGCCTGAGCGGTCGGTCACTTCCAGGAGCCCAGGCTCTTTAAGGGAATAGCGACCGCGCGCTCCGGGCACAGGAGTCAACCGGCAGGCACGGTCCGCACGGCGGAAGGAGAGCTTGGCCGGTGGTTCATTCCCCAACCCCTCGAAAAGCAGGGCCACAACCACCATGGCGTTGCCCGCCTCGAAGAGCCGGGCGTCGAGCGGCAGCGCGAGGATTTCGCGATCACCCCAAACGTAACAGAGCCATTCGGCCGGATTCGAATCCGTGGTGGGAGCAAAACCGAACGTCCGGTTGGTCACAATGGTCAAGGTCGTGTCGAGCCCGACCGAACGGTACAGTTGAAGCGAAAGGTCGCTGCGCTGAATCCGTTGGCTCAACTCTTTACGATCTTTGCCGCCCTGCCCCCACCAGGAGTTCACCAGGTTCAGCATGACCTGCTCCACTTGCTCCGCTTGTTGGTCGCGTGCATGCCTTTCAGTGAGCTGACCGGTGCCGCCTTCCGTCGTTGAGGTCCGCCTGGTGAGGACACACCGTTTCTCTACCTCCTCAGGTATGCGCTGAACATGGCCGCCGAGGATATCGAGCCTGGCCAATACCCCTTCCAGGTGCGCCGATGGGTCAACCACCTTGGGCGTTTGCGAAGCGTCTCCCGGCAGGTTCCTCTTCCGGACATCTGAGAAGAAAAACCACCCAAAAAAGATCAAATTCGCCTGCAGCACCATCACAAGAAGAATCACGAGAATTGGATGCACGATAACTTCCCAGGAACCCAGCGGTACAGGGCAGAGCGGGATAGGCCCTACTTGTTGCCATCGAACTCGGTCGCCGGGAAGGGTTAGAGTTACTCGCTGGAGAGTCACTTCTGCGGCTGGGCACTGTATAGGGATGACGGCCTGGAATTTGTTGTCTGGCCCCACAAAAAGATCCGTTTGAACTGGTTGCGATAGATAGTGCGGGGGTGTAGTCTCCCAAGTAACCATCCCTTTAGCCGCCCGAGCCTTTACACCGGAGCCAGAAAGGACTAGTTGGGGGATCTGGTTCGGACCTTTCAGAACCTCGATCCTGAGATCTTTTGTCTGCTCTGGTTTATCCTTACCAAGCGTCACCGGCTGTTTGCTGACGATAATCTGACAATCTTCCAGAGAGGCACTGCCCTGCGTACAAAGTTCAAGTCGCAAGATCCCTGTTTGCTTCGATGCATTAGGTTGAGGAAAGCACTGAAGTACATCAATTCCTTGTTCATGGTGGCAGGTGAGAGCAAAGGAACCGCTTTCTCCTTTAAGGGACGCGCTGAGGACTACCGCCGATACCAGATCTGCGGGAAGTCTGAGTTCGACTCCTTCCTGCGATTTGCCGAGCCTATTCATCTCGACATAAATCGGTACGACCGCTGCGATTTGCAGTGAATCTTTAAGCCTTCCACGTTGGGTCTCCTTGAGCACAAGATCAAGCTTCTCTCTTCCAGGAATCTCAAGACGCCCTCGGGGGTAAGTGCGTTTGTCCTCACTCCGATTGATCCGGGCGTCAACCGTAAGCCTCTGCTTACTGATAACGAATTTCCCTTGATAGGCACCGTCGTCCGACCCCTGATCGTTGATCAAAACAAGCGTCAGCACTCCTCCTTTTAAGGAGCCAGAGGGTACTTGCCGTAAAACGAACTCGGCCCGCGGATTCGAGGTTTTCTGGTCTCCGAAAATCGTCACTTCAGCCGTGACGGGTCCTTGCGCGAGGCTCCTGTCAGGGGCTGCTCCGAGCAGCAGCACCCCTAGGAAAACGCCATGGGCCCGGTGTAGGAGCCACTGACAGCGACACAGGCGATCGAACGCATTAGGCATGACTGGTGGCTCGTTCGAGGTACTTGTCCAAGAGGACCTTAAGCTCGACTCCGAAGACCGGTTGGAGGACGCCGTCATCGCCTGCCACGGCGCGGCGCAGGTAGTCCTGGGCCTGGGCGGAGTCGATGCGCAGAGAACTTAGACCGGCAGCATCGAGCCCCAGCACTTCGACGTGCTGAGGCACCACCCGCGAAAGGAAATAGGCCGCGTAGCCGCTCTCGTGGTTGGGCGGCGGCTTGAGGCGCCGCAGCTGCTCCGCCGTCGCCTGGTGGTCCCAGGGAAGAGTCGCCTTGTCCGGGTCTTCGGGATCGTGCCAGCCGATCTCCCCGAGGAGGGTGGTCTCGCGGCGCTCGGGGGACTGCTGCAGCGGCTGCCGCTTGAGCAGTCCCTGGGCAACCTCGGATTTGAGCGGGCTGCCAGGGTCGTAGGAGATTCCCGGGCCGTAAATGTTCACCTCCGTCGACCCGTTCTCCGGCTGGTCGAGAGTGAGGCCGGCGACAAAGGCGGTACTGAGAACCTCCTTAAGCTTTGCGCCCTGGGCCAGCCAGGTCATCAGCGCAGAGCCTCTGCCTCCAAACTGAAGGACTGCGCTCTTGACGCTCACCGTACTGATCCATTTGCGCGCGTGCAGCCCGGCATAGAACGAGAGACCCGAAGCGAACAGATAGATCAAACTTCGCGCGACCGACCAGGGCGGATCGCTGGCGCGCAGCCGGGTCGAGAGGGCGACCGGCACTGGATGGTGCCGTGGATCCCCCCCCTCAAAAATCCGGCCCGCAGTATCCCGTGCCTGTGTGAGCAGAATGTTGATGTAGGCCGTCGTCCCCGATACCAGTGATCGATCGGAGCCCGGCGAACACACCTGAACCAAGTCGTCGAGCAGGCCCGGGACCTTCAAGAGCGGCCCAATCACGTCATTGCCCGCGAGCTTGAGAGAGACCTGGTCGAGCATCTGGCTCGCCGTCCAGAAGCCGATGTCCGACGAGCCGCCGCCGATGTCGATGGCGACCGAGACGGCATCCGATTCGATCGGCAAGGCTGAGGACTCCAGAGTGGCCAAGTGCCGGCAGAGGGCTTCAGACTCCGAGACACCGGTCCCGGCCTTGATCTCCAACCGGCCGGGAATCGCGAACGAGCGGGATGTCGCCTGCCAGAACTGGCTCATCGAGTACCGCGTCGAGCGCGGCAGCGACAATGGGTAGGACCACTCGAAGGTTAGCCGCTGGACCCCCTCCGCGATTGCCTCGCAGGCTACTGCTCGCACCAGGGTTTCGAGGTACTCGCGCAGCGGAGTCTCGTCGAGCCCACCCCCCCGGGGCGCCCACTTGAGATCCTTGACCAACAGTTTGACGTTGTCCGGAGTGAGCTTATAGCGCGGAGCGTAAAGGGCGCGTTGGATCCGGCCCCCTGCTTCTCCAACCAGGGTCCCATCGTTGAGGAACTCCAAAGTCGGGAAGGGAGGGATCACCTCTTCGCGGGGATAGAACCCTCGCGAAACGGCCTGGAGATTCGCCTCGTTCGGCTCGGTCAAGACCACCGTACGGGACTCGAGCTTGAGAGGTTCGAGCCTGGCGCCCGCCTCGTCGCGCACCATCAGATGGGTGCTGGAGGTGCCGAAATCGACCGCCACCTGCCATGCCGCTTGGGACCGGGGCAGGGGCGGACGCAAAGAGCGCCGCACCACCACCCCAGCGGACTCGCTTCGGTCGCTCGTGGCCAGCGCGAAACCGAGCACCGGTTCACGGCTGAACCAGACCCTGAGCGCGTTCTGCGAACCGTCGGAGGAATTGAACTGGAGCGTGGTGCCCCCCGCAAGGAGAGGGGCTGCGGTGACGTTGCTATCCGAAAGGTCCGCCAGCAGGGCGATGTTGTGGTTCCACGCTGGATCATAGAAATCGGGCCAGAAGCCGAGGCCGGGGGTGCCTCCGTCGACCTGGAACACCTCGGTATTTCGATCGTAAGACTTCTCAACCGCCAGCACATCTCCTCCGCGCAGAGGCAGGCGCAGGCGGGCTGTAACCTTGCTGTCGGTAGCCGAGAACTCGGCGAGAATTCCACGATCGATCAGGGACGGGAGATCGAAGTAGCGGAAAAACAGCGGTGTAAGTGGTAGAGCGAACTTGGTCGTGCCGGGAGTGTATGCCTCACTGCCGAGCGCGACCTCGGCAAGCTTCGGGGGGAAGAACGCCTCCTCCGCGATCAGATAGGGATGGTTGATCTCCTGGCGCGCTGGAGTGCGCCAGCCGGCCTCGCCACGGGGACCCGGCAATGCCGCCGAATCGTAGTGCAGTTGCCCGGCGAGCACGGCACGGTCAACGCGCTTGCGGGGATCGACCCCCTTACGAGAGAGCACCAGCACGGTTTCGGCTGGAGTATCGAGGAACAGATCGCTCTGTGACGTCAGGCCGGTGATATCGAGCGGTACCAGCACATGTTTGTAAGGGGGCTCGCGTACCAGGTCGGCCCCTTCGGCAAGTCGCTGCCGGCTCATTCGCTCGTCGGTGTAGCCCTTCAGGTCGCGTTGCCAGGCGCGCAGCTCGCGGACAATCGTTTTGAAAGGCCCATCAAGGTGCGGGCGATCGGCCACGCCAAAACGGTGTGCCTCATTCTCCAACACCCGGTTGAGCCAAGCCGCGAGCAGGGCCAGCTCCTCCGACCGCCCGGTCTTGCCCGAGTCAAAGTACGCGATCGGGTCGAACAGCCGACCTTCTTTCTGCCAATGGATTGCGGCCGGGCAGCCGGGTTCGGCCGGGCTGTAAACTAGGCTCCAGGGCGAGGTCGCACAAAGCAGGTGGCCCTGGAGATAGAGCAGCCACCAGCGCTCCCATTCCCGGCGCGGGTGGGGCAGTTGGCTGCTCAAGATAGAGAGCAGCGGCAGGTCGGCCGACATCGGCTGGAAACGGTCTGGTGGTGCCGCCTCGCCGGACGGCAGAGCAAAGGGGACGGCATCGATCGAGAGGTCCAACCAGCGTAAGAGGGCAAAGACCGCGAGCTGGCCGCGCCACTGCCCAACCACCGAAGCGTGCGCCGGATGATTCACGTTTTCCAGCGCCTGGTAAAACTGGATGGGGCGCGCGAAGACCGTGGGTACGCTCTGAATGAGCTGGCGATCCTGGATTTCACCGTCGATCAGGATGTCGGCCGCGTATTTGGCCAGGAAGTCGTCGGCCGTCCCCCAACGGCCGGCGTCGGGAAGCTTGAGAGACGACTCCTCCTGCCGGAGCGGGCTGAGAAAGATTTTGCTTGGCATGGCAGCTCCTTAGGCCCCGGTTTTCCGGTAGTGGCTCGCAATGTAGCGGTCGGCGGCATGGGCCAGAAGGGCGAGATAGGCGCCGGCGCCGCCTTCGCCTCCCAGATTCCCGGGGACTTCGACCATCGCCGAATAAAAGGCATCAATGGCCTCCGGGTCGGCTTCGCCCGAGCGGTCTGGCCACAGCAGGTTGGCAAGGCGGTCGAGGCGGACCTCTCCTTGCTCCGTGAGTGCGGCCCGGTTGAGCAGCCGCACGGTGTCATGGCGGTGGAGCTGCTCCCACCAGGGAACGTGGAAGCCGCGGAAATACTCTTCCAGGCCTTGGAGAGCCCGCTGGTTTTCTTCGGTGAGCAGCGACTCCCCCTTGGAGGCGAAGCGCTCCCAGTACCAGGGGACACAATAGGGGCGGCGCGGTAGGTCGGGGTGGAGTAGCAGCGGCTGACAGAAACCGACGTGGGCGGCACCGACCAGCAAGAAACGCAGCAGGGTGTCGCGCACCCGGCCGCGGTCGAGGTTGGCGAGCGGCAAGTCGCGCCATTCCAGCACCGCCTGTTCGCCATCGCCGGACGCCGAGTAGCACGATCCGACGAGGGCCGAGGGCTGGTGGAAGAACTCGAGAGCCGCAGTGGCGGCGATCAGCTCGACGAAGTGGGACGGGTTGCGCTGCTCGGGACCACCGGCCGCGAAGTTGACGTCGGCTGGGGCGTCGGCTCCCACCCAATGCACCACGTCGAACGGGAGCCGCTGATGGGTTTCGAGGTGGCGGTAGAAGTCGACCGTGCCAAGAGTCGCCAGCGGAAAATTTTCGGCCCGGGCCGCCTGGCGTGCCCCAGAAGATGAGTTTCGCGTGGTGGAGGCGGCGAACCGGAAGTAGGGAGCTAGAGCGCTGACCCCGATCTTGAGACGGTTGCCATTGACTGTGGCCTCTTCGCGGAGAAAGCGGGCCAGCGGATAGAACGCCGCGGCACCGGTGCCACCGAACACTGAGCCGGTGAGGAAAACGCGCGCTCCCTCGTCCTGGGCAAGGTCGTTGCGGAGCTTCTCGATCAGCTGACGCCAGGGCTGCGCCTCTTTCTGGAAGGTCACTCGCGACATCGCCGCCGAGCCCAGCGACGGATGGCCGCGAAAGCCCTGGCTTAGATCCATGTCGAGTTCTTCCGGGGTGAAGAAGAGCTTCACCAGGTCGGGCGAGGTTGGGGTCGAGCCGAGCAGGTCGACGTTCAGCAGCTCGCGCAGACGCTCGCCTTTTTGGATCGGGCTCCAGGGCTTGAGGCCCTCGGACTGCCCCCCAACTTCGAACAGGTCGAGCTTGGTGCGGAACAGACCGAGGCCGTCGCCGACCTGGCGTGCAAAGCGTCCGTGCAGGTCGATATAGCGGGCGACGAGTGCACTCACCCGATCGCCATTGCCGTTGGCTGCGTCAGGATCAACCCACAGCAGGCGGAGCGATGGGGGCCCCAAACCGGCTGCGCAGAGGTGCAGCAGGGCCTCAAGGACCCTTGTCCCCGAGCCACCGGCACAGATCAAGGTGTTCATGCAATCTCTCCTTCTCGGGCGAGAAACGGCGCGTTCATGCACCCTTCCTCTGGAAGAGCCACCAGAGCCAGCGGGGGTGGTAGCGGAACTTGGCAGGGGTGATGCCGGGAATCCAGATCCCGAGCTGGGCGAGGGCATAGGTCGCGAAACCGGCCACCAGCGCCGTCCCGACTGCGCCGGCAGCTGGCGAGGGCGATACGAGCGGGAAGAGAGCCAAGAAGCGAGCGAGGTAGACGATCGCGACCAAGACCGCCGGCACGGCCGCGAGCCAGAGCCAGCGCAGCGGACGGAATGGCAGGAACGGATCCTGCGGCACCCGGATCTTGACCTTCCTTGAATGCCAGACAAAGAGACCTACGATTGCCACCGCGGTGATCAGACACAAGCCAATAAGCCAGGCCCAAATCTCGCCGCGGAAGGCCTGCCAGTCAACCAGGTTCATACCCGGGAACGGCGGAATGTTACGAAAGAAGTCGAGCAGGTTGCTCATCGTTCACCTCGTCCGAGAAGAAGATAGTGTTCGGAGAGCGGGACGTTCTCCTGGATGGAACGGATCATCGCTTTGACGAAGAGATCGAGTCTCAACGTCCGATTTCCGGCGCGCGGGTCGCTATCGTCGACCGTGCTCCATTCATCGACCCAGAGCGGCGGCCGGAGGTTGGCCTGGCCAGGCAGGAGTTGGATAAGGTAGGCGTCCCAGGTCAGCCTCTCCGGCTGGGGTAGGGTGTAGGTCAGCGCGATGCCCCGCAGCTTCCGTGGCACCTCAGCGGATGACGCGAAGGTGGCTCTCCAAGGCAGTTCGACTGGCCGAGGATCCTTGGCGGTCGGCTTGCCGTCGGAACCCCAGCTCAACTTCTCCGCCTGTACCCGTAGGTCGACCAGCGAGCGCAGCGGATAGGTGTGCTCGCCCTTGCTATCAGACGGGAAGAGTAGGGCCAGTTCGAGCTCAGCCTGTCCACGCGGAGGCGGCGCGGCCTCGAAGAAGGAGAGGAGCTGTCGCGGCGATTCCCGTCCTGCCAAGGTCTGCGCCTCATCCCAAGGGGTCCAGACTGCGGGCTCGCCGGGATCCGGTGGAACAAACTCGATCTTGACCAGAGGGACCCCCGGGCGCGTTGCGTCAAATTCCTGAAATCCTTGAACGTCCGCTGTCAGGTAGCGGCGTGCCTCCTCGAGCTCGGCTCGAGAGTCGGCAATGAGAATGGCGTAAAAGGGCCGGCTCTGCTCGAGCCCTTGGCCGTTCAGGCACAGCTCCAACGTCCGCTTCGCAACGGGCCGGCTCTCAATCCAATATTTCCCGCAGAAAGCTGACCGAAAGCCTAGAACAAGGACTTCTGGACGGGTACGGGCAATCGCCTGAAAAGCTTCAACCAATGCCCGCTGATCTCCGGTCGACCCCGATTGCACGAGGTCGCTTACAATGACCGAAATGGTGCCCGGACCGCGCTTTTGGGCCACGTGCTGCAGAAGCACCGGGAAGGAGGTCTCCTTGCCGCCGTAGAACATAGGGTCGTGCAAGGTAGCCGAGGAGGCGAGAGGCACCTCCTCGACAATGCCACCGAAACGATCGATCCTGATCCGGTATCCAGCCGTGGTGGCGCTGCCCAACAGCGAGTCGACAACCAGTCCATAGTTCGCCGCTGGATCGTTAACGAAGCCGCGCATCGACTCAGAGCCATCCAGATAGACATTGAAGGTACTGGGGTTGCTCGCGGTCGAAGCTATTGCAGGGGAAGGTTTCTTGACATTCGGCAGCTTGAAAGCTCGCTGAAGGGAGTCAGGCCCAGGTGGCGGAGGCGGTAAAGGTACTTGCCGACAGCTAGCGGCACAGAAAATTGCCGACAGCACGAGCACCCAAATTCTCGAGATGCCAGACCAAAAGAAGGGTACATTAGTGCCGGTCATCGCATTCCCCTTACGACGCTTCTTTAAGACTCCACAAATGGATTGCCAAAATCAAGGGTAGGAAGTTCAAGATAAACAGCACATCGCGCAAGAAAGAAAAGACGCCTTCGTCGACGATAGACTTTAAAATAAGAGGAATGCGATAAAGAGAAGAGCGCCGGGGAAAAGCGACGACAAGCTTTATTTGCTCTTTTTCAATCGCATCCACTGACGCCGGATCCACCGCAACAATAATTCCCCTCCCAGAGGCATTCAGCGCAATAGACAAAGCTGACTGCTTTCCATTCAGAAAGCCAATACTTTTCTCCGAAGAGAGATCCAACAAATCAATTCTGACATCACTGGGAGAGCTGGCCGAGCGAATCAACTGAACAACCACAGTTTCGTCATCTCGCTCAGCGGCAGGAAGATAGAAAAACGATTTCCTGGATTGATAAAGCGGGACCATAGAGTATTTCAAGGTAAGCGGCTCAAAATCACCCTGTCTTCTATACAGAACATCGAGCATTAAATCTTTTCCTGAAGACTCTTGCTTGCCTGCATATTCCTGCAGGCTAATTTCTCGCCATTGCCCCGACTGACGAAGATGGTTTTCAAAATAATTTCGGAGATCTAAATTTACACCTGCCGCATCCTCGGGCGCCAGGGCTTGTTTCGAGAAGGCTACAATCGCCATGCTTCCTTGCTCTCTTATATCGCTTGCTAGCGAATCGGCCTCGAGCGCAATTGCCTCCTTGGTAAGAAAATTTTCTTCTGGCCGCACAGATTGAACAAGATCAGAAAACAACACTACTTTTACGCATGTGTCTCTCGAATGACTTCTATGGATCTTCCCTAGGTATGTCAGAACATCAGTTTGATCAGGCTTGAGGTTCAAACCTCTTAGATAGTTGACAAGCTTTCCCTCACTGATCTCGCGCAGTACTTCTCGACTCCTCACCTCAGGATCTTCCTCTTCTTCCGGTATTTTTTTATAATCACCCGCAAAGAGCCAAACTGCGGAAGGATCGGAGGTGCGCCAAGTGCGTTCCAAAAAGCCGGATTTGACAGTAAGATCTTTAATCACCTTCTCTATCAATGGAATCAGCTTCGGAGTCAAGAAGCTTTCGGATACGTCGATGAGGAAATAATACTTAGTCTTCTGACTGGCCGGAGGACAAGAACTCGCAGACCAATGAGGAGGTTGCCGACCGCTTGCTGAACTCGACAGAGATTCTGCAAGGTCGATCCGGACGCCTGCAGAATAGGGATCCCGTAGCGAGCTTATTTGTTCGCGTATCAATGGGAAGACACCGAGGGCGATCGAAGGGAAGCCAATAGTCAATGTGCAGACCAACCCAAGGTGGCACTGCAGCATTGAAAGACTTTGATCGGTAGCAGGAGATCTTAGAATAACCCGCAGTAGGCCATTGCAGACGGTCAAAAACGAGAGCGCCCAGACAATTGCAAGAAGTCGAATTCCCACAAGAGAGAGTTCCAAGGGAGCGAACGGTGATAAGCACCAAAGCGCAAAAAAGGGAAGGAGGCACCAGATTGCCAACGCAGAGTTGAAGATCCGCCGCGACAAAGTCGTCTGAAATCTCGGCCGATGAGACGTGCTCATCTCAGCCTCCGACTTTGCGACCTAACCAGGCAATGCTGAAGAAAGTGCAGACCAAGATCTCTAGAAGAGGCCCGGTCAGCTAGCGTAGAAAAGGATCCGATCCGCGCAGGGAGAGGCACCCAGCGATCACGCTGAAGGTAAAAATCGTCGATCGTCCCAGGCACATCTCCCCCGGTGTGTTTCGCCATGCTTCTCACCTCTCCCCCGCACCCCCGCAGGACTCCCCGCCTACCCGCGGTTCCCAATTCGGGCCGCACGTCTAGCGTGAGCGGATTTAGTAGAAGACGCGAAAAGCATTCCCAAAAAGGCTCATCTCTGATTCCCCTGACCCAAACCAAGGCTCGCCATAGGAGATCCACCCGTTCCTCAGTCTGGTCGTGCCGCGTCCACCTGCGCGCTCAGTCGTCATATTGCTCGAGGCTGCTCGACGAAAGGCGCACACAGGAGCGCACCGCGATCTCTCGTGGGCCAGATCTGGTCGTCTACTACCTAAAGGGGGAGCTGGAAACTGGGCTCGAGAGCATCGCGTGTACCCAATCGACTCCTCAATCTACCGCGCGCCTCGGGAAAGCCCAGAGTCGAGAGGAGCTATCATTCGCTTCCCTCCCCCTCATCTATTCACCACCACCCGAAACTCCCCCCCCCCCACCGCCCGCACATTTTGGAGCTGTGGAGGCAGCGGCTTCTTGTGCTGCGTATCCACCACCACAAACATCCTCCCCGGCCCGTTCCACCTGCGCCAGAACTCCGAATCGTCGATCATCCAGCCCGTCGTGTCGTCGTGGAGGGTACCGAATTCCAACTCCCCGGTGTAGCCAACGATCGTGATCCGGCGCTCCAGGTAGTAGGCGAGGGTATGGGGGTAGAAGTGGTAACTCGCGACCTCGTCTCCGGGTTGGAGCCGGGGAAGGGGCGTCTCGACGAGCGGCTTAGTGGAGCGGTAGGCGTCGAAGCGGGGTGCCAGCGCGCCGAGGGTCGTGAAAAGGAGGGCGTTGCCTAGGACAAGGGCTGCGAGGCTCGCCCGTCGTTTGCCGAGGCGGTCGAGGGCGAACGGAGCCAGCCCGATGAAGGCAAAGCAGATCGCCAGGGCGGGGCGGAAGCCGCCGAGTAGCTCGACGAAGGCGCGGTCTTTGGTGCCTTCGGGGGGCGTGGGCCAGAGGACTACGGCTCCGGCGAGGACTAGCCCCAGGGGCAGGAGGAACCAAAGCGCCGGGCGGAGCGGGGAGCGATTGGGTCGCGGAGAGTCTTGCTCAACGCTCCCGAGCCAGCGGCCGACAAGGAGTGCCAGCGGCGGCACGGCGGGGAGGACGTAAGGCATCAGCTTCGAGTCGGACATCGAGAAGAAGCCGAAGACGAGCGCGGCCCAAAGGGCGAGGAAGAGAGTTTCTCTTCGCTCGGCTGGGTCGGTACGCCAGGCGTCTCTGAGGGCCTGCGGCAGGAAGAGCGTCCAGGGGAGCAGCCCGCCCAGGAGGACCGGCAGGAAGTACCAAGCGGGCTCGTAGCGGTTGTGGACTTTGGTCAGGTAGCGCTGGAAATGCTCATGGACGAAGTAGAACCAGGCGAATTCCGGGTGGGCTTGGGCGGCGAGGAGGTGCCAGGGTGCTGCTATGGCGAGGAAGAGGAGGATTCCGGTGGGGGCTAGGGCCACGGGGATCAGGCGCCATTGGCGGGTTAGGAGGATCCAGGCTCCGATCACCAGGGCGGGGATCAGGACTCCGATCAGGCCTTTGGATAGGACGGCCAGGGCCGCGGCGGCGTAGAAGGCCCAGATCAGGAGGCGGCGGTTCCAGCCGGGGGGCTCTCGGACGGCTAGGAGGAAGGCTAGGAGCGAGGCGGTAAGGAGGGCCGAGACCGGCATGTCGAGCGAGAGGACTTGGCCTAGGCCGAGCCAGAGGGGCGAGGTGGCTAGGACGAGCGCCGACCAGAGGCCCGCGGCTCGGCCGAAGAGGCGGCGGCCGGCTACGTAGACGGCCATTCCGCCGAGCAGGGCGAAGAGAGCGATGGGCGAGCGGACCGCCGCTTCGGAGGTGCCGGCGATCCGAATCGCGGCGGCCGTGGCCCAATAGACGAGGGGCGGCTTTTCGAAGTACTTGATTCCGTCGATCCTGGGGGTCAGGTAGTCGCCGGTCGCGACCATCTCGCGCGGGATCTCGGCGTAGCGCCCTTCGTCCGGCTCCCAGAGCGCTCGGCGGCCGATCGAGGGGCCGAGCAGGGCGGCGAAGACGACGGCCAGCAGGAGGAGGTCGGTGAGCCAGGTTTTCCGGCCGGAAGGGGCAACGAGGGGTTCGCTCATAGGGCGGAAACTTATCGCATCGAAGGGTGAGGGCTGTTTGCGGGCGAGCCGGCAATGCACTAGTCTGCGCCCCGTGCTGCCCAAGAACCCGCCTCTCCCCTTTTCGCGCCCCGACATCGGCGAGGAAGAGATCGACGAGGTCGTCCGCTGCCTGCGCTCGGGGTGGATCACGACCGGACCGATCACCGCAACGCTGGAGAAGGAATTCGCGGCCATGGTGGGCGCCGAGCATGCGCTCGCTTTCTCGTCTTGCACCGGGGCGCTGCACGTCATTTTCCTGGCTCTTGGGTACGGGCCCGGCGACGAGGTGATCGTCCCTGCGCTCACCTGGCCGGCGACCTCGAACATGGTGATCGCTTGCGGTGCGACGCCGATTTTCGCGGACGTCGATCGCTCGACCTGGAACCTCGATCCTGAATCTTTCGCCGCGGCGCTCACCCCGCGCACCAAGGCGGTGGTACCCGTCCATTTCGCCGGCCAGCCGGCGGACCTCGACGCGATCCGGGCCGTCCTCAAAGCCGCCGGGCGCGAGGACGTGGCGATCATCGAGGATGCCGCCCATGCCGCGGGCTCGCAATACAAAGGAACGCCGATCGGCGCAACGACGAAGCTGGGCACCACTGCCGCCTGCTTCTCCTTCCATCCGATCAAGAACATGACCTCGGCCGAAGGGGGCATGATCACGACCGACGACGCCGAATTGGCGGACCGGATCAAGCTCTGGCGGTTCCACGGCGTGCGGCGCGATGCCTGGAAGGCGTACTCGGCGACCGAAAAGGCGCCGGCCACTTACGACGTGGTCCTTCCGGGCTTCAAGTACAACCTGACCGATCTTCACTCCGCCGTGGGTCTGCACCAGCTGCGAAAGCTCGCGCGGTTCAACGCCCGCCGGGCGGAGATCGCCGCGATCTACCGGCGCGGCCTTTCCGATCTGCCCGGCCTCGGGCTGCCGGGGACCGCCCCCTACGATCACGTTCATCCCTGGCACCTGTTCACGGTGCTGGCTCCCGACCGGACGTCGTTCATGGCCCGGTTGAAGGATCTTGGAATCGGCACCGGTCTCCATTTCGAAGCGGTCCATCTGCACGCCTACTATCGCGAGCGGTACGGCTTTGCCGAGGGGCGCTTCCCCGTAGCGGAGGATGTCTGCTCGCGGATCGTCTCGCTGCCGCTGTTCCCGACGATGACCGACGAAGATGCCGAGGACGTCGTCGCAGCGGTGCACGACGCGGTAGGGCAAGCCGGAGCCTAAAGCCCCAAGGAACGGGGCCGGTTCTTGCAAGCGGGATCTGCGATGCGCCTTTCGGTCGTCATTCCGGTCTGGAACGAAGAGGGGAACTTGTCCCCGCTCTACGAGCGACTTCGCCCGGTGCTCGATGGAATCGAGGGCACGTCCGGACCGATGTCGGGCAAGACGGGCGTCGAGGCGATCCTGGTCGACGACGGCAGCTCCGACCGGTCGCTCCCCCTCCTGCGCGAGATCGCCGGAGCGGACGCTCGAATCAAGGTCATCTCGTTCAACCGCAACTACGGCCAGCACGCCGCCGTTCTCGCAGGGCTCGAAGCATCGCGCGGCGACGTCGTGGTGACGCTCGACGCCGATTTGCAGAATCCTCCCGAGGACATTCCGAAGCTGCTCGCCAAAGCGGAGGAAGGGTTCGACGTGGTCGGCGGCTACCGGGTGGAGCGGAAGGATTCATTCTTCCGCCGCTTCGCCTCGCGCCAGATCAACCGGATGATGCGGCGGGTGATGCCGGGGGTCGATTTCCGCGATTACGGCTGCATGCTGCGGGCCTACTCCCGGCCGGTGGTCGATGCGATGGGCCGCTGCCCGGAACGGTCGTCGTTTGTGCCGGCTCTTGCCTGCCAATTCGCCCGGCGGATCGCCGAGGTACCGGTGGGCCACGCCGAACGCACCGTCGGCGATTCCAAGTACTCGCTGTGGAAATTGTTCAAGCTCCAGGCGGATTTGATCACCGGGTTCTCTTCGCTGCCGCTCCGATTCGCGACCTGGACCGGCCTGCTGATCGCCTTTTTCTCTTCAGGATTCGGCCTTTTTCTTGGTATTCGCCGGCTGATCCGCGGCCCCGAAGCCGAGGGCCTGTTCACCCTGTTTGCGATCCTCTTCTTTCTGATGGGGCTGCTGTTCATGGCCGTGGGCGTGCTGGGCGAATACGTCGGGCGGATCTACGTCGAGGTCCGGCAGCGGCCCCGGAGCGTCGTGGTTGAAACCCTCAATTTCGACCAGCCCTCACCCCCGGCCCCTCTCCCAGAGGGAGAGGGGAGAACAGCATGAGGGTCCTCTTCTTCGGCTACAGCCAGATCGGTTACCGTGCCGTCGAGCTGCTGGTCGAGCGCGGCGACGAGGTGCTCGCCGTGGTCACCCACCGCGACGACCCGCACGAAAACCGGTGGTACAAAACGCCGGCCGAAGCCGCGGCGGCTCATGGTCTCCGAATCGTCTACTCCGAAGACTTGGACGACGCAGGAGCGGCGCTCGCGGCCGACCTCTCCCCCGATCTCATCCTCTCGGTCTTCTATCGCAGCCTGCTGCCCGATTCGGTTCTCGCCGCGGCTAAGAGCGCGGCGCTCAACCTTCATCCTTCGCTGCTCCCGGCCTATCGCGGCAGAGCGCCGATCAATTGGGCGCTCGTCCACGGCGAACGGGAGACCGGGATCACCCTTCACCATATGGCGCGCCGGGCGGATGCTGGTGACATCGTGGCCCAGCGGGCGGTGCCGATCGCACCGCGCGCGACCGCCCTTTCGCTCTACCTGGAGATCGAGCAGGCGGGGATCGAGCTGCTCCGCGAAGCGCTCCCCCAGGTCGCCGCCGGCACCGCGCCGCGGATCGCGCAGGACGAGTCGAAGGCGTCGAAAGTCGGCCGCCGCCGGCCGGAGGACGGGCGCATCGACTGGTCGTGGCCGGCCGCCCGGGTGGATGGTCTGGTGCGCGCCGTAGCCCCCCCCTGGCCGGGCGCTTTCGGCACGATCGGAGGCCAGCGGGTGGAGATCCACGCGGGAGAGCCGGAAGAGGAGATCGCCGCCGATTCCGGAGGACAACGCCCCGCGCCGGGCACGGTAGACCGGATCGGTGAGAGAATTCGCATCGCCACCGCCGATCGCTGGTTCCGAATCGACGAAAGCTTGGGGTTAGACGAAGCCGTTCAGGCCCTCTAGTCACCACAAACACCATCCAAACGAAAAAACCCACATTCCCACTGAAAAGAGCTCGCCATGAAAATTCTGATCACCGGAGGGGCCGGCTTTCTCGGCTCCCACCTCGGTGACTTCCTGCTGGCCCAAGGGCACGAGGTCGTCGCTCTCGACACGTCGTCGGATTTGAAGATCCGCCACAACATTGGCAACCCGAAGTTTCAGTTCATCAAGGGGTCGATCCTCGACCACGACCTGCTGGAAAGCCTGATCGCCAAGTGCGACAAGGTTTTCCACCTGGCCGCCGTGGTCGGGGTGGAGCACTACGTCGAGGACCCCCTCCACGTCTTGAACATCAACGTCAACGGCACCCAAGAAGTGATCAAGCTCGCCTACCGGTACGACAAGAAGGTGATCTTCTCGTCGACTTCGGAGGTCTACGGCAAGTCGAAAGACACGCCGTTCCGCGAGTACGGCGACCGGCTGCTCGGTGCGACCTCGATCGACCGCTGGTGCTATTCGACCTCGAAGGCGGTGGGCGAGCATTTCTGTTTCGCCTACGGCAAGCTGGGCCTACCCGTCGTGATCGTTCGCTTCTTCAACGCCTACGGCCCGCGCCTCGACCGGATCGACGTCGGCCGCGTGATCACCATCTTCATGGGTCAGCTGCTGCGCGGCGAGCCGCTCACCGTGATCGGTGACGGCAAGCAGACACGGGCGTTCACCTACGTCGGGGACGCCGTTCGGGCGCTCGCGATGGCGGGGGAAAAAGACGAGGCGGTGGGCGGCATCTTCAACATCGGCACCGACCGCGAGACGACGGTCCTGGAGCTGGCCGAAGCGATGATCCGCGCTTTCCCGGAGACCGGTTCGAAGATTACGTTCGTCCAGCAGCAGGAGATCTACGGCGAGAGCTACGAGGACATTCCGCGCCGCTACCCCGACATCACGCGGATGAGGGAGATCCTCGGGGTCGACCCGACGACGCCGCTCGAAGAGGGGCTGCGCCAGACGATCGAATGGTTCCGGGCGGACGAGGAAGGGAAGCTCCGGCGATAGAAGTGTCCCTGCGTTCGTGGTTTCATTCGTCCCGCAGCGACTGGCCGCTGCCGTAGGCGCCCGAAGGAGCGAGGAGGCGAATGAAACCACGATCGACCCGGGTCGTCTTGAAGATCGACGTCGACACCTTCCGCGGCACGGCGGAAGGCGTGCCGGCGATGCTTGAAGATCTCGCTGCGGCGGGGGTGCGCGCGAGCTTTTATTGGACGCTCGGGCCGGACAATTCGGGTCGGGCGATCTTCCGGGTGTTCACCAAGCCCGGCTTTTTGACCAAGATGCTGCGCACCAACGCAGCGAAGATGTACGGCTGGAAGACCGCCCTCTACGGCACGCTGTTGCCCGCCCCGAAGATCGGTCGGCGCTGCGCGGCAACGCTTCGGCAGGCGCGCGATCTGGGTCACGAGGTCGGCCTTCACGCCTGGGATCATGTCCTCTGGCAGGATCGGCTTCACCGACTGAACCGGGCGAAGATCGACGCGACGCTCGAACGCGGGATCGCCGAATTCACCGAGGTTTTCGGCGCGCCGCCCAAGTGCTTCGCCGCCCCCGCCTGGTACATGACGGACGACGGCTGGGAAGCGCTCCTGCATAGGGGATTCGACTACGTCTCGGTCTCGCGCGGTGCCGCGCCGCCGTTCTTCCCCGTGGTGCGCGAGCGGGCGCTCGACCTGCTCGAAATTCCGACCACGCTGCCGACGCTCGACGAGGATCTCGGCCGCGACGGCATCGGTCCGGAAAATTACATCGATCGGCTGGTCGCCCGCTACCGTCCGGGGGAGACCGAGGTGCTCACCCTCCACGCCGAGACCGAGGGGCTCGCCTACCGTCCTCTGTTCCGCGCCCTGCTCGAAAGGCATGCCTCAATGGGGATCGTGTACCTCACGGCTGCCGAGTACGCTGCCGAGACGAGGGAGCGGGCGATCGCTCGAGAAGTCACTTTGGGCGAAATCCCGGGCCGCTCAGGCCGGGTCGCGGTGGTCGCCTGACGCCCTAGTTCGTAAGCCCTGCGTCCATTTCTCCGGTCTCCTCCTCCGGCCCGCCCGCCCGCACGAGATTCCGGCCGTCCGATTTCGCTCGGTAGAGCGCGAGGTCTGCAGCTTCGATCAGCACCTCCGGGTCCTGGCCGAGCAGCGGGGTGAGCGCCGCCACGCCGAAGCTTGCAGTGACGTGCCCCTCGGGAACCGCGTCGTGCGGCAGCGCCAGGGTTTCAAGCCCTTCGCGCAGGCGTTCCGCTACCTTGAGCGCACCGGCCAGATCGGTCGTGGGAAGGAGGACGGCGAACTCCTCGCCGCCGTAGCGGGCGACCAGATCGCCCGTGCGCTGAACCGCTTGGGCGAGAAACGCCGCCACCGATTGGAGGCAGAAATCCCCCTCCAAGTGGCCGCGGGTGTCGTTCAGCCGCTTGAAGTGATCGAGATCGAGCAGGATGAAGGCGATCGGCTGGTGCTGGCGCCGGGCGCGATGCCATTCGGCGTCGAGCAGCATCTGCAATCGGCGCCGGTTCGCGATGCCCGTCAGCTCGTCCTGGAGCGACAGCTCTTCCAAACGGACGTTGGCGGACTCCAGATCATCTTGAGTCTGTTCGAGATCGGCCACCGCCTGGCGCAACTCGGCGGTCTGTTCCTGCACCTTGGCTTCAAGGTGCGCCGCGCGCTGGCGCAACGCCCGGCTGCGCAGGCTCGCCCAGGTTCGAATTCCGGCAACGGCGAGGGCGGCGAAGAGCGCGATCGCCCACGGGGTCTCGTACCAGGCCGGCAGGACGCTGAACGTCCAGGTGGCCTCCGGACTCTGCTCGCCGTTCGGACCGAGCGTGCGCGCCCGAAAGGTGTAGCGGCCGGACGGCAGCCGGGTCAGCTCGACCCGCGGATCGGTGCGCGGCTCGCCCCATTCGGCGTCGATCGGATCGAGCCTCGTTTCATAACGCAGCCCGGCGCGGAACGACAGCGGCGCCAGCTGGATCTCCAAGCGGGTGAAGCGATGCGGCAGCTCAAGTTCCGCCGGCGGGGCCGGAGGGGAAACGCCTCCGAACAGGAAGTCTCCGCGTCCGGTGGTCACCCGCGCGAGCTGGGGCGCGAGAAGTACCGCCGCCGTGGGGAGCGGAGATTCGACTCGATAGAGACCGCTCTCCGCCGCCAGCCAGACGGTGCCATCGGCGTCGGGGAAGATCGTTTCGACCGCCCGCGCCGGCACCTCGACCAGCGAACGGGGCGTGGACGACCAGCCCGCACCTTGGCGTAGAAAGACGGCGGTCGGGCGGCTGTTGCGCCATACGTTGCCGGCCGCGTCCTCGGCGAGGAAGGAAAAATCTTCGTCTACGCCGAGAGGGGCGAACGCGGAATCCTCGACCAGGCGACTCTTCCCTTCGTCCAACCGGTAGACCCGGCCGCGACGTAACGCGGCGATCCGTCCGGCGATCCGATAGAGGTTCGTTTCGTCGCTGTCCGGAACGCGGCGGAAGGCGGACGAAGCCGCGGCGTCGGTGCGGTTTTTCCCCGGAGTCCCGGGCGCAAGATCGAGACCGAAGATCCCTTCGAGCGGAATCGAAAACCAGACCGTGTCGCCGCTCTCGACGATCGTGCGCACCTCCGCATCCGGCCCGGCGGCAGGTGCCTTGAAACGCCAGCCGCCCGCCTCGCGCCAGAGGCTCGCCAAGCCATGGTCTCCGCCGACCCAGATCCGCCGCAGATCTCCCGAGCGGGCCAAAGTGTACGCGGTGCCCGCCGCTTCGGAGCCGGGTACGAGCACCGGCGCTCCGGAATCGGGGACGAGGTAGATCCCGAACGCCGTGCCGACCACAAGCCCCTCCTCGATCGACAGAAAGCTCCACCCCGCGGACGGCAACCCTTCGGCCTTCTTCAGGCGAAGCAGGCCGCTCTTGGGGTCTCCCGACTCCTCCACGAAAGTACCGGAAGGGGTGGCCGCCCAAATTCTGCCGCGATGGCGGGTGGCCGCATAAACGCTCCCGTCAAGCCCCGACCGCAGGTCGACGGTCGAGATCGGCGAGCCGATTTCCAACCGCACGAGCCCCGAGTTGAGCGCCAGCCACAACCCCCCTTCGGCATCCAGGGCAACACCGGTCACATAGTTGTCGGACAGGCCGAGCCGGGTATCGATGATCTGATCGATCACGCCGTCCGGACGGAGCAACAGCAACCCGCCCAGGTACGAGCCGAGCGCCCAACGGCCGTCCGGCAGCCGGCAGCTCGCGCCGACGAGCAGGCGGTTCGCGGAGGTCCAGGCCGAAGCCTCCGGCGCGAAAGGGACCACGCCGCCATCGATCGGATTCATCAAGAACAAACCTTCAGCGCGCACCGAGACCAGCAGGCCGCCCGGAGCGGGAAGGATCTGGTCGACCCTCTTGCCCACGAACCGATCGCCTCCCGGTATCCGCTCGAACCGATCGCCTATCCGCTTGAAAATGCCGGTCTTATCGGACAGGTAGATCTCGCCGGCCACCTCGAAGACTCCTGGATAGGGCGGCCCGGTCGCCGGCCGGGCCAGCGTCGTAATCTTTTGGCCGTCCCACTCGATCACCGCGTCCACGGTGAAAAAAAGGAATCCCCTCGGCGTCGCGAAGACCGCCGCGACCTGCCCCACCCGCCGCTCGTCGGGAGGAAGCAGGTTTAAGAGCGAGACGAATCGCAGCTCACCGGAAGCGCTCGACTCGACAATGCCGAGCTCGTCGACGCCGCCGACCGCCACTCTTCCCGCCGCGTCGGTCGTGACCGAAAACGCCGCTTTCGCCTTGCCGATCGGGAGGGCCCGCCACCAGGCGCCGTCGTAGATCAGCAGGCCGCCCTCGTTCGCGACGTAGACCAATCCGCGCCGATCGGCCGCGACCCCGAAGTTCTGCACTTTGGCTTCCGGGATCGTCGGGACGATCTCGCGAATCAGCGGAAAACCACGCGCGGAGGAACGGGTCGCCCCCGCGGCTCCGTCGAGGACACCGAGGACACCGAATCCCGTCGACGCCACAAGGCCGACGAGCAGGCACGAAAATCGCGAGGCGAACCGGCGCATGAGGTCGAATTTCGAAAGGGGAGTTTCCGCACCCCATTTTAGACCGGATCAACTTAGACCGGATCAACTTAGACCGGATCGACGGCTTCAAGCTCTCCTACGAGCACCCCGACAGCCGCACCCGGAACGCCTGGGGTTCCGCGGTCGACCAGAGCGCCGCCCGTTCGCAGCGGGCGGCGGGGGTGAGCACGGTCTCCCAATCGCGCCAGGGCTGGATGTCGGAAGGGAGTGCGAGCGGAAACTTCTCCAGCCCGGCGCGCATCCGGGCGACCACGACGAGCGCAGGCTCGGGCGAGAGCCAGACGGCCATTCGAACCCGGGGGCTGGGGGACGGCCCCTCCGGCGGCGCGATCCGGGAGACCATCGGGGCCAGTGCAGCGCCCCGGCCGAGGCTCTTTTCGTCGAGCGCCACCATCTCCCAGCCCGCGCTCGCGCCGTGCGGTAGCCGGTCGGCGAGCAGGCCGCCGATCCCCCCTCCGGGCAGGTCCCAGCGCGCCCGTTTCGGCGGATGGAACAGCACGCCGTTCGGCAGGCCGAAAGTGCCCTTGCCTTCGTAAAACGCCAACGCCGCAGCCGGGTCTTTCCCTTGTTCTCCGGCTACCGCGAGCAGGATCGGCCGGTCGGTCGCGAGCTGGCCTGGATCGAACGGCATCTTCTCCGGGAAGCGCGAACCTTCGAGCGTCAGATCGATCGCGTCGTTCCGATGGGCGAGCCGATAGATCCCGGCCGGGAGGCTCTGAACCGGCCGTGCGAGGTGAAACGCGCCGAGCACCGCCGAGTCGGGTGCCCAGCCGGCTTCGGGGATCGCGGTCGGAGCGCCGACCTCGACGGTCCAGAGCGTTCCGTCCCAGGCGACGGTCGCCGGCCGATCCGAGACTTTGACGTCGCCGCCCGCGAGCCACGGATTGCCGGCAATGCGGCCGGCGAGCTTCGCGACCAGGGCGAGACCCGGATAGACCCGGGCGGAAACCCGCAGCCGCTCCTTCGATCGATCCGCGCAAGCGGCCAGCTCGCGCGCCGGAGGCACGGCGAACGGGCCGAACGCGGGCATTGCAGGCTCGGCCGAGCCCGACAGCCGCGCGACCGCCGCGAAATAGCTCTGCGCGTCGTCCAGCTCCTCGGCGAGAGCGGCCAGGTTTTGGTGCGGATAGGGAATCCAGAGACAGGCGTCCCAGGCGCCCGCCGCGAGCATCCGCGCCGGAACGTCGGAGGCATCCGGCACCACCGCCCGTTCGCGTGGCCAGTACCACCAGCCCACATGGCCGGCGATCGCGGCAAGCCCCGCAAGGCCGACGAGCACCCATTTCCCCCGAGTCATCGCACGGCGGAGCTTATCTCGGGGCACCGCAGATCCGAGAGCACATCGGCGATCGAGCGGAGCGACTCGTCGTCCCGCTCGTCGATCCCGAGATCGGCGAGTGCGCCACCCACTTCGGCGGCCAGCTCGATGCCGATCTCGGCCTCCGGCCAGGGGGCGAGCGGCGGCACCGCCCGGTAGGGCTCGGGGCGTGCCGCGATCACCTCCGCGAGGAACGAGAGATAGCCGTCGACCGCCGCCTGCGGGGAATGATGCTCGGCGACATAGGCGCGCGCCGCCACGCCGATTTGTCGCCGGAGGTCGGGATCCTGAGCGAGGCGCACGAGATAGGCCGCGAGCAGATCGGCCTCCGTCTCGTCGAGATCGACCGGCAGGCAACAGCCGGCCGGGATCTCCGCGAACGAGCCGTTCCGGCTGACGATCGTCGGAACGCCCAACCCGAGCAGGCGGATCAATGAAGCCGAGGTCTCGCCGCCGGTGGGAAAGCGGAGGTTGATCGCGACGTCCGCCGCGAGCATCGCCCGTTCGAACGCGTCGAACGCGATTCGGCCGGAGAGGCGCACCCCTTGGTCGAGCCCCCGATCGAGCACGCTCGCGAAATCGTAGTGCGGCGAGACTTCGCCGACGATCAGATATTGCGCTTCGGGCACCTCGCGGCGCAGGCGGCGGAACGCTTCGAGCGTCACCGGCAGGCGCTTGGCCGGGGTGACGAAGCCGAACGAAGCGACCACGAACGCCCCCTCGGCGAGGCCCAACTCAGATCGCGCCGCCCGCCGGGCGGCCGCCGGATCTTCCGGCCCTGGGCCAAACGCCGCCGCAGGGAACGACGTTGGATCGAAAAGCAAGGGCACCACACCCACCCGGGCGGCGGGCCGGCTGCGGAGGATCCGCTCGCGCGCATGCTCGTTGTGGACCAGGATTGCCCGGCTCGCATCGACCGTCCGCTCGAACAGCGGATAGGACCAGGTGTCGAACGGCAGGCCGCTCGCGAGAAAGCGTTTCGCCATCGACTGCCCCGAACGGCCATAGGCGTAGCGCATCTCCTCGACGTAGGCCGCAGGGTTGCCGCGTGCCAGGGTCACCGCGCGGATCAAATGGTGGAGCATGTATTCGTGGAGCACTACGACGCCGGGCACCGCGCAGAGGGTGCGATAGATCTCGGCATGGTGATCGCCGTTGTTGCCCAGGTGGTAGACGATGGCGTCGTATTGGTCCGCCCGCGCCGGCAGATTCCGCAGGGAATCGACCGCCAGGCCCGCGCCCCCTATGGACACCGGATCCGGGCGCCTCCCCTCCTCGACGAAGAGATCGAGCCGTTCCACCTCGGAGTTCCGCGCCAGGTGCGGCAGCAACTCGGCGCAATAGTCCGAAATCCCCGACGGCTCGGGGGGCAGCGGGCTCACCCAGGCGATCCGCATCCGTCCTACCTCACCAGCTCGGAGATCACCGAGTCCCACCCGATCGAGGCCACTCGGGCTTTGCCCGCGGCGCCCAAGCGCGCCGCCAAATCCCGCTGCTCCCACAACCGATCGAGGCGCGCCGCGATCGTCTGCGGCTGCTCCGCCGAACCGACCAGGCCGGTCACCCCCTCCTCGACGAATTCGAGCACCCCGCCGGAATCAGACGCCGTGACCACCGGCTTGCCGGACTTGAACGCCTCGATCGTGACATAGCCGTAATCCTCGTCGTACGGGGCATAAAACACCCCAAGGCAGCCGGCATAGAGATCGACCAAGGAAGCATCCTCGACGAATCCGAGCAGCTCCACGCGATCGGCCACGCCGAGCCGCTCGGCCAGCGCCGCGAGCGCTTGCCGATCGGGCCCGGTCCCCGCGATCCGGCAGCGCACGGGGGTGCGCGTTAGAGCCAAAGCGCGGATCAACAGGTCGAAACGCTTCAACGGATCGAGCCGGCCGACCGAGAGGATGTAATCGCCAGAGTCTCCCGTTCGATACGCCTCTCCCAGCTTCGGCGGCGGATAGAGCACGCCCGCTTCCAATTGATTCCAGCGCGCGAGCCGCCCCGCCGTGTTCTGCGATATCGCATAGAGCGCCCGTGCCTCTTGAAGCGTCCGTTGATCCATCTCGCGGATCATCTCGATCGTTTTCCGATCGCGCGGCGTGTCGGAAAAATCGCTGTGCCGTGTGTCGAGCAGATCGTAGACTTGGCGCATCTGGTGCACCAGCCAGACCACCTTGGCCGGATGCTTGATCAGGTAGGACGGAAAGCGCGTCGCGATCACCCGATCGATCCGCCGGCCCGCGACCTCGGAGAGATCGACCAGCCGCCAGGCGAGCGCGCTCTTGAGCAGTTTTTCCCGCGTGGTCCAAGCAAAGGGCAAGGTGATCACGTCGACTTCGAAGCCGCGCGAGATCAGCTCGACGCGGAGCGATTCGACCAGCACCTCGGCGCCGCCTGAAACGAACGGCACCTTGGTGCCACAGATTGCGATCCGCTCGGGCACGGCTCACTCCGGCGCACCGGGCGACTCTTGCGCCTCGGGCGTCTTCGGGGTTTCCGGTGTACCAGGAGTGGCTTCGAGCCGCCGCTCGATGTCCAGCAGGCGCCGCGCCAAATTCTCGAGCTGGCGCACGATCTCCTCCTGGCGATGCGCCAGATCTTGCGCCAAGGTCGAAACCGCCTGGTTGAATTCGTTCTGCTGTTGCAGCAGCGGCCGCATGTACCACTTGAAGCCGAGATGGAACGCGACCTTGCGGCCGAAGATCAGCAGGCGCCCCAGAACCGGGCGCGGCGAGACCGGAATCGGCTCCTCGACGAACTCCTTCGATTTCAGATCGAGCAGGCGCAACTTCGCCTCGGCCCCGTCGCCCAACGTCGCCAGCTCCGCCCGGCGCTGGCGCACCCCGGCGCGCAGGATCTCGAGCGTGGCGGCCACGTCGTCCAGCACCTCGGACGGGCTTGGCTTGGACCCTCGTTCCTCGGGCATCGGAGCCATTGGAGCCATCGGAGCCATCGGCTTCAGCTTCCCGCCCCGGCGAAATCGAGGAACACGCCCAGGTAGCGATAGTCGTCGTTGTGCTCCTCGCGTCGCCCAGGCATCACGCCGTCGGAGCAATCGAGCGTGAAGCGATAAAAGTATTCCGTCTTGCCTTCGGGGAAGAAACCGAGGTTGCGCGCGACCGGCGCCAACCGCAGTTCGATCGGCGTGCCCAGGCGCTTTTCCTGGCTGTCGAAACGGACGGTCACCCGGTCGACCGGGCTCTTGAACGTCACGACGTTTTGATCGGACAGCGATCGCAACCGCACCCGGATCGAGGCGACCGGTTTCGGCGCCACCAGGAACACCTCCGAGCGCGAAGCGCCGCGTACCCAAACGCCTTCAGGGTTCGGCTCCTGCGCGTGGAAGTTTTCCTTCGGCACCACCCAGACCGCATCGGTCCAGGCCTTGAGGAAATAGCCGGGGATTTTTTGCAGCAGCGTCAATTCAAGCGGCAGCGCCTGGAAAGAAGGCCGCCGCACGTGCGCCTGAAGGGTGGCCTCCGGCGCGATCTGGAGCAGCGGCACGGCGACTACCGCGGCGGTCCAGAGCCCCGCGGCGGCATAGGGCAGCAGCAGGCTTTTCTTTGCCCGGATCGCCCCGGGCAGGAGCGCGAAGACCGGATAGATGCTGGCGAAATATCGATTGCCCACGAAGCCCGCGCCGCCGTGGTAGTTGTTCGGCCGCAGGATCAAGATCGCAAGGCAGTAGCCGACGATGCCCAACAGCAGCAGGTGGCGCGAGCGGTCTTTCGGCCCGAACGCGTAGAGCCCGACCGCGAACAGCGCGAACGGAAAGTAGGGCAGCAGGCCGGTGTGGCGGCCGATCAAGAAGTATTCGAGATCGCGGAAGAACATCCGCGGCGTGGTCTCGACCCCGAGCCCCGACCAGGAGCCGAAGCTGGTCCCGCGGTACTCCGCCCACAGGTCTTTTCGGCTTTCGATCGGATATTCGGACTCGAACGACCGGCGCTGCACGCCGCGGTAGGGGCTCCACGCCCCCGTCGCGTGGTGCTGGAGGACCATCAACCCGGCCAAACCCAAAAGCGCGGGCGCCGCAAGCGCCAGGACGCCTTTCCATCTCTTCTGCCAAAGCAGATCGAGCCCGATCGGCCCGCCGAGCAGGATCGTCGGCTCTTTGGAGATGTACGCCGCGGCGAGCAGCGCACCGGCAAGTCCCATCAGGGTCAGGTGGCGAGAGGTCCAATTCGGAATGCCGCGCAGATGGAGCCAGATCAGCAACGCGAAGAACAGGCAGGCCATGTTGAACACTTCGGGCTGCATCCAGAAGACGTAACAGAACGCCGCCGAAGCGAAAAAGAAGCCGCCGAGGAAGATACCGGCCGAGCCCGCCTGGCCGCTCCGCTCCGGCCGCTGCCAGAACCAGATCGCCCCCCAGAGCATGGCGAGAAACAGCGCCATGTTGAACACCACCAACCCCTGCACCCCGAACAGCGCATAGAACGGCACAGCGGCGAGCGAGTAGACGTAGGGCTTGCCGTAGTACATCGACTTGCCGCCGTCCGAGGTGAACAGGATGACCCCATTCGGTCCCTGGTCCCACGCCTGGTAGCCGCGCAGCAGATCGCGATGGTCATAGACCAGGTCGTGATCGTGCCAGAGGCTCTGGGTCATCATCACGTAGGCCGGCTCGTCGCCGATCGGCCCGGGCGGAAAATGGACCTTGTACAAGCTCCAAGACAGACCCATCAGGAGCACGGTGACGCAGAGCAGGGCGGGAGAGCGGCGCATGGGATCGGGCGAAGATATCAGGCCACCCGGGAGGCGGCCAGTTGAGGGATTGCGCTACGATCGAACCGGAGCCCTCGCGAGCCAGGCACCACACGACCCCGCGAGCCGCGAGGGATTGAAATCCCTCGCTACGTTACACCGTCCCTGCCGGGACGGGCGGCTCGCTGCCTGAACCGCTGATCCCTTCGCCCCCAATCCCATGAACCCAACCGACAACCCGAAACGGCCCCTGCGCCACCTGCGCGCCTCGGACCTCCGCGCGCTCGCCCAACTGGCCGCCGAGGGGACGGAGGGGATCACCAACATCGTCGAAGGGGTTCACCATTCGGTCTGGCGCAAGCTTGGCGCGCCGGTCGGCGAACCGGGCCGGACCCGCGGGATCACCGGCTTCGTCTTCCGCAGCATCCGCTGCATCACCCGGCGAGTGGGAAGGGGAACGGATCGAGGGCTCTCCTGGCTGCAACCGCATTTTGCTGCGCGAGACCGGGCAAAACCCTCGACCCCGGAGCGCGAGGCGATTCTCGCGGCCCTGAACGGAGTGATAGGCGACCGCCTGGCCGCGAGCGGCAATTCGCTCGCCCTCCCGATGACGTTTCGCTTGGCGGGCAAAGCGATCCATTGGCAGGCACCGCTTCCGATTCCTGAGGCCACGGGCAAGGTTCTCGTCCTAATCCACGGCCTCTGCATGAACGACCTGCAATGGCACACGCAACGCGAGGGCCAAGTCGTCAATCACGGCGAAACCCTCGCCGCGGAGCTGGGCTACACCCCGATCTATGTCCGCTACAACTCAGGGCGCCACATCTCGGAGAACGGCCGCGAGCTGTCCGCGCAACTCGAACAGCTCGTCGCCTGGTGGCCCGTGCCGATCGAAGATCTCACGATCCTCACCCACAGCATGGGCGGCCTCCTGACCCGTAGCGCCTTCCACTACGCGCAACAGGATTCGCTACGCTGGCCCGGCACCTTGAAGAACATCGTCTTCCTCGCCACGCCCCACCACGGCGCCCCGCTCGAACGGGCCGGCAATTGGGTGGACGTCCTGCTCGGCCGCTACGCCGCCCCCTTCGCCAAGATCGGTCAACTCCGCAGCGCGGGCATCACCGATCTTCGCTACAGCAACCTCCTCGACGAAGACTGGCAAGGGCGGGACCGCTTCGAACGCCAGGCCGACGAACGGCAGCACGTGCCCCTACCAGAAGGGGTTAACTGCTACGCCATCGCGGCGACCACCGCGGCCGACCGGGAAGCGCTATCCAATCGGGTGCTCGGGGACGGGCTGGTCCTCACGGAAAGCGCGCTCGGGCATCACCCGGACGAACGGCGAAGGCTGGCGATTCCGGAGGGGAACCAGTGGATCGGGTACCGCATGAACCATCTGGAGCTGCTCAGCCGGCCGGAGGTGGGGCGGGTGGTGGTGGGGTGGTTGGGGGTGGGTTCACAGGATGTGCGACGGAGAGTTGATAGTTGACGTGAGCGCCGGTAAAAATGGAGGGTTGTGATTGTGGCGAACGGAATCGCGAAGAACGCCAATGGAGAAGCGTCACCTTTCGAGCGGATCAAGCGCACGAACGATGCAGGCATGGAATTTTGGTCGAGCCGCGACTTCTCTGGAGTGCTCGATTACGGAGATTACCGTAATTTCGAGGGAGTTATCGAGAAAGCCAAACTGGCCTGCTTCAACAGTGGGCATCGCCTCGACGATCATTTCGTTGACGTCACCGACATGATCGAGGTAGGGAAGGGTGCGAAGCGGCCGCTCAAGGCCGTGCTTCTATCGCGCTATGCCTGCTACCTAATTATTCAAAATGCTGACCCCAAGAAACCGACCGTGGCACAGGGTCAAACCTACTTCGCCCTCCAGACGCGAAGACAGGAGTTGGCAGACGAACACATCGAAGAAAATCGGCGCCTTCTACTGCGGGAGGAAATGCGCCGTCACAATGCGCAACTGGCCGACGCCGCCAAGAATGCGGGTGTCATCGAACCCCTCGATTACGCAATTTTTCAGAACCACGGCTACATGGGTCTCTATGGCGGCCTAAAACAGGAAGATATTCACCGGCGGAAAAAGCTGAAGAAGAGCCAGAAAATACTGGATCACATGGGCAGTACGGAACTGGCGGCGAACCTGTTTCGAGCAACCCAGGCAGAGGAGAAGCTACGCCGGGACCAAGTCAAGGGGAAGGACGCAGCCAACCGGACGCATCGCGAAGTCGGCGCGAAGGTGCGGCGGACCATCCGAGAGTTGGGCGGCACAATGCCCGAAGAATTGCCGGCAGTGGAAAGTATCAAAAAGCTTGAGACCAAAGTGAATAGGCGTCTCGGCGAAGCGGAAGCACCTGCAAAAAAGGGACAGTGACCGAACGCCGGACGCCGATGGGGCCCGGGTCGGACGCGAAACACCATGCAATCGTCAGGGAGCTCCAGGGCGCACATTGTTACCCATGACGTCCCTCCTCCTCGATCAGGTCGGCAAGATGCGCCCTAGCTTCATCGACACTCTTGGTCCGCATAATTCCTCCACGATCATTCCCCACGCCAGCGCCGAAGGCGCGATCCCATACTAGCCTGGGGCACCGCCCCAGGATCGAAACGGTCGATCACTCCGGAAGGGCTGTAGGCCCGTGCCATGCCTTTTCTCGGGCCGACGGGTTGGCCGGGCTTTCAGCCCTCCTTCGATGTTGTTCCCTCCGGTCCTGGGGCGTTGCCCCAGGCTAGTATGGAATCGCGCCTTTGGCGCTGGCGGCCACTTCTCTGAGCCGCTGAACGCTTCGATTTGGCGGCCTAGATCCAGCTGCACGATGTAGCCCTTGACATCCCCACCAACCCCGCCATAGCCTCCCCCCGTCATGCAGCCCCGGTGCCCCTTCTCCTTGCGGAGGGTTCCGGAGTCGCAGGCGCTTTCCGCGATTTTACGGGCGCTTTTCGTCGTTTCGCGCAAACCGCTTGCCCATCTCCTGAGCCTGTCTGCCGTTTTCCGGAAGCCTTCTGCGGCTTCGTGGATGGCGTGTGCGAACTCGCGGACGGGATCCGCGGAGTTGCATTTCGGCTCCGCGGATTCGCATTTCGGCTCCGCGGATTCGCATTTCGGCTCCGCGGATTCGCATTTCGGCTCCGCGGATTCGCATTTCGGTCCCGCGATTCTGCAGTTCAAATTTCCCAATCTGCATTTCACCTCCGCGATCGCGCAGGTCGGCTCCGCGAAGGTGCAGCTGCCTTCTGCGAATTGGAGGAACGCTTACTCCAATCTGCAGATGCGGATTGCAAGATGTCGCCGCGCTCTTGCGCTCTCGGATTTCTACCTCCCGGCGGCCGCGCGCCCGCCGCCCTAAGTCTCTCCTGCGTCGCCGGCTCTCATGCTTGGAGCTACACCCGTTTCCACCGCTCGGTGCGTGGCGCGCTGAGCGCAAACTAAGGAGTACAAAGGAGATACGACCATGTCTTACCGCAATCTGGCCTCTTCGTTCCTCACCTGCGGCGATCTGCTGGCGGGTTTGGAGAAAAACCGGACCGAGCTTCCCTTCCTCTCTGACGCGACGGACCAGTTGTCCGCCGGTCTCGCCGAGATGCGGGCTCTCGAGTCGCAGAAGCAAACCCTTCTGGCTGAGCTGGCGGAGGCGACCCATCGCCGCCGAGAGCTTGAGCTGCGATGCGTCACCGATCACGGGCGGATCGTGCGCATGCTTCAGGGGCACTTCACCCTCTACTCGGATCGCCTGCGTGAGTTCGGCCTGCGTCCGCGGACGAGATTGGCGCGAAAAGCGGCCACTCCCGCCCCGACCCAGACCAAACCGACGCCTGCGGTCCCGGAGAAGGTGAGCGACGTCCAGCCGTAACGTAAGTTCCCCGGGGGGCGCGCTTCGGCGCGCTCCCCCTTTTTGGCGCTCGCGGTCCAGTTCATGCAAGATCACCGGAAGTCGTTGCGACGGCCGGCTCGCTGGCGCACCTTGAAGGAGATCCTCATGAAAAGAACCGACTTCCTGCTGTCCGCTTTCGTCGTTCTCTCGGCGCTCGGTGCGGGCGCCTGCAAAAACCCCGCGGTGAAGGAGCAGACCCGCCAGGCGGGCGAGGCGATCAAGGCCGCGGGGAAGGAAACGGGCGAAGCCGTCACCGCGGCGGGCAATGCGGCAGTGGCGGAAACCAAAGCCGCCGTAGACCAGGCCGGTGGCGCGATCCAAGAGGCGGGCCAGGAGGTCTCGGCGAGCGCCCAGAAGGCCGGTAAAGACATGGCCGCCGCCGCGGAGAGGGCGGGCGACTCGGCCCAAAAGAAGATCGCGGACGCCACGGTGACCGCTTCGATCAAGGCCCAGTTGATCGTCGACAAAGAAGTCAAGGCGGTCTCGATCGACATCGACACCCTGGGGGGCCGGGTGACTCTCAAAGGAACCGCCAAAACCGCCGCCCAGCGGGACAAGGCGGAAAGAATTGCGCGCGAAACCGACGGCGTGGCTTCGGTCGACAATCGGATCGTGGTCAGCCCTGGGTAGGTATCGCCTACCTTCCCGCCGCAGCGGCCCCGGATTTCGGGGCGGTCCCTGACCTCCTTACGCCTGAAGATTCACCACGCCCGAGATAGACTCTCGCGTCGATCGTTTCCCGGCGCAGGAGGTCCCTTTTGGAATGAATGCCGCAGAATTCGTGAACAAGTGGTCCCGGTCTACCCTCGGGGAGCGTTCGGCCGCCCAGCAGCACTTTCTCGACCTGTGCGAGCTACTCGACCATCCGAAGCCCGCGGCGGAGGACCCCACGGGAGAGGAGTTCACCTTCGAGAAGGGAGCCGCCAAGCATGGCGGCGGCGACGGCTGGGCGGATGTCTGGAAACGGGGCTTTTTCGGGTGGGAGTACAAGGGGAAGCACAAAGACCTCGCCGCGGCCTACGACCAGCTCCTCTTGTACCGCGAGGCGATCGAGAACCCGCCGCTCCTCGTCGTCTGCGACATGGAGCGGATCGTCGTCCACACCAACTTCACCAACACCAGCCACGACAGGTACGAGATCCTGCTCGCCGATCTCGGCACGCCGCGCAACCTGGAGATCCTGCGCTCGGTTTTCTTCGCCCCCGAGAAGCTTCGGCCCGGCGCGACCAGCGAAGCGATTACGGCCGAGGCGGCGAGCCGGGTGGCAACGATCGCCCAGTCGCTGCGGGGTCGAGGACTCTCCCCCCCCGAGGTCGCGCAATTCCTCGACCGCGTGGTCTTTGCGCTATTCGCCGAGGACATCGGCCTCTTGACCCCGGGTCTGTTCAGCCGGTTGCTGGCCAACTGCCGCAGGGAACCTGCGCTCTTCCCCCAGCTCGTGGGCGATTTGTTCGCGAAGATGACGAGCGGTGGCTTCTTCGGCAACGACCGGATCCGCCGTTTCAACGGCAATCTGTTCACGAACGGACCGGTGGTCGCCCTCCTGCGCGACGAAATCGATCATCTGGTCGCCGCCGCGAAGCTGGATTGGAGCGCGGTCGACCCCTCGATCCTCGGAACGCTGTTCGAGCGCGGGATGGACCCGGACAAGCGCTCGCAACTCGGCGCCCACTACACGAGCCGTGAGGACATTGAAACGCTGGTCGATCCGGTAGTGATGCAGCCGCTGCGTCGCGAGTGGGCGGAAGCGCAACGGATCGCGAAGAATTTTCTGGCGACGGGCAAGAGAGAACCGAAACCGAGCGATTCGGGCAAGGCACTTGAGGGAGCCGCGCTCAAGAAGGCCCGCGCGGAGGCGCTCGTCGAGCTGCGCGCTTTTCATGAGCGGCTGTGCGAAGTAAAGGTGCTCGATCCGGCCTGCGGCTCGGGGAACTTCCTCTTTGTCACGCTGCAGAAGCTCAAGGACCTCGAGAAGGAGGTTCTCGTCTACCTGATGGATCTGGGGTTTCCGGGTCTGTTTCCTCGCGTCGGGCCGCTTCAGCTCTATGGCATCGAGGTGAATCCGTACGCCTTCGAGCTGGCGCAGATGAGCGTCTGGATCGGCTATCTCCAATGGACGAAGAACAACGGCTTCGGAGAACCGGACGATCCGGTCTTGAAGCCGATGGATACATTCCGGAACATGGACGCGATCCTGGATCTCAGCGATCCGGAAAACCCCAAGGAACCCGAGTGGCCGGCGGTGGACTTCATCGTGGGAAATCCGCCATTTCTGGGGAACAAGCTGATTCGAAGGCTGTTGGGCGACCCGTACGCCGAGCGCCTGTGGTCGCTCTACGCTGATCGGGCGCCAGCCGCCTCGGATCTCTGCTGCTACTGGTTCGAGAAGGCCAGACAACAGATCCAATTGGGGAAATGCCATCGGGCAGGTTTATTGGCAACTCAGGGCATACGCGGCGGTGCGAATCGGGAGGTTCTCAAACGAATTAAGGAAACGGGAGACATCTTCTTCGCGATCAGTGATCGCGCTTGGATTCTCGAAGGCGCGAACGTTCACGTGTCACTCGTGGCTTTCGATTCAGGAATGGAGAAAGAGAAAACACTCGACCATTTCAAGGTCCCTTCGATTCACTCGGATCTCACCTCTGCGTCGGATTTGACAACGGTTCGAAAGCTGAGAGCGAACAAACTCCTGAGTTTCCAAGGGCCAGTTCGTGTCGGCGATTTCGATATCTCCTACGAGGAGTTTATTGGGTTGCTGCATGCACCAAACCCTCACGGACGCCCCAACTCCGAGGTTCTAAGACCCACGATCAACGGGAACGACATCACGAAGCGCACCAGGGACCGGTGGGTCATCGATTTCGATTCTCTCCCAGAGAGTTCCGCGTGCCTCTTTGAAGCGCCTTTTGCACTTGTCAATTCTAGAGTCAAGCCATTTCGGAGTGAAAGCCGTGATCGCTCGCGGAAAGAGCGGTGGTGGTTACACGGTCGAACGGGCGACGACATCCGTGCAGCAGCCTACTCTCTGCCCAGATACATCGGCATGTGCCAGACTGCTAAGTACTTTCTGTGGAGATTCATCGCATCAGTTACTAGTCCGGAACAGACAGTGATTATCGTCGCGCGTGCCGACGACGAGTCTCTCGGCCTCCTCGAAAGCCATATCCACAACCTCTGGGCTATGCATCAAGGAACACGCCTTGAAACCCGCCCCCGCTACACGCCCACTACCTGCTTCGAGACCTTTCCGTTCCCCCGCCCGACTCCGGCCCAGGAATCCGCGATCGCGGCAGCGGCGAAAGATCTCAACGAGCTTCGGTCGCACTGGTTGAATCCGCTCGAGTGGACGAAGACCGAGATCCTCGAGTTTCCCGGTTCGACGAAAGGCCCCTGGGCTCGCTACCTCCACGACGCAGACTCCCGCGGCATCGGCACGGTTCGCTGGCCGCGGATCGTAGCCAAGGACGACGAGCACGCCGAGAAGCTCAAGACGCGGACGCTGACCAACCTGTACAACCAGCGGCCTGCCTGGCTCGACCTCGCTCACAAGAAGCTCGACGGTGCCGTCTTCGCCGCCTACGGCTGGCCGGTTGATCTTAGCGAGGAGGAGATCTTGGAGCGGCTGTTGGCGCTCAATTTGGAGCGCGCGAGGGAAGAAGGACAGGGCGAGCCGCGATAGGATCAAATCATGCAAATCGACACGCCCATCGTGGGTCCGCTGCCTGCCGCCGACGAAGAGACCCCCTCGGCTCCAGCGCCTTTCGTTTTGCTCCTGATGTGCGCGATCGTCGGATTGAACCTATCGGCTCTTGGCGTCGCCTTGTATGACCGGGGAATGTTTGCCTTCTTCGTGATACTCCAGGGGTTCCCCTATCTCAACGGTTTCATCGCGATCGGGGCATCGATCGTGGCCTTCCGAATCAGCCGACGCCACCCGCAGTTTCCGTTGGCGCGGAATCTATTGCTCTCTTGGGGCCTGCCGACGGCAGCAACCTTCTACGCCCAGTACCTCTTCTCTCTGATCGTACTCAAGGACGTCTGCTGATCAAGAACTCGTTCGGCCGGCGGGCACCGGCCGTCCAAAGAGAACCGATGCCGAAGAAACTCCTCGTCCTGTGCCTTTTCGCCCTGGCGGCTGCCCATGGATTTGCGCAGGGCGCGCCGCTCTCCCCCGCCGTCCGAACCGTCATCGACTCGGCCAAAGCCCAGACCCACGTGACGACCTCCTACGATCCCTCCTACGTTCGGATCGGCTATCCCGGAGGCGACGTGAAGCCGGAGACCGGGGTGTGCGCCGACGTGATAATCCGGGCGTTCCGCAAAGCCGGGGTGGACTTGCAGAAGGATGTTCACGAGGACATGGCCCGGAAGTTCAAGGCTTATCCGCAGCGGTGGGGGTTGAAGCGCCCCGATACGAACATCGACCATCGGCGGGTGCCGAACCTGATGACGTTCTTGCGACGGGCGGGCAAAGAGCTGCCGATTACGGCGCAGGCCGGCGACTACCTGCCGGGCGACATCGTCGCGTGGGACCTGGGTGGAGGCATCACCCACATCGGGATCGTGAGCGAGGAGCATTCAAGCGGCGGGCGGCCAGGAATAGTCCACAACATCGGCCAGGGCGCTCGGCTGGAGGACGTGTTGTTTTCGTGGAAGGTGATCGGGCACTACCGGTATTTTCGGTGAGCTCCCGAAGGCCGGGCGGCCCCGGGGGCCGCCCCTACCCAGAGGCTACTTCCCCCGCGGCGCGATGATCTTCGACAGAACGTCGTCCTTGCTCTCGGCGCGCACCAGATGCGGCTCGCGGAGGCCGCCGTGGTAGTCGATCGAGAGGGTGCGGTACATCTCGCCGTCTTCGACCAGGAGATCCAAGGTTCCCGTGGCCGTCTTGGTGGCGGCCAGGTCGTCGTGGAGAATGTCGGGGCTCCATTTGCGGGAATTGATCGCGATCAGCTTCATGCCCGGGCGGACGCCGGCCTGGTAGGCTGGGAGGCCGCGGATCGCGTCGCGAACTTCACCTTCGTCGTTGAGCCAGAGGCCGAGAGAGAAGGCGGCTTCGATCGATTTTCTTTCTCCCTTGGCCTGGTCCGCGAGGATCGCATTGTCCTTTTCGCTGTAGGCGAGACTCCAGCCGCCGCGCTCGATGCCTTCGAGCGGTGTCGGCGCTCCCGGAGTGCGCAGGCGCTCTTGCCAGAAGCCGCGCCAGTCGTAGGGAACGACCGCGTTCAGGGTCGAGATCACGTCATCGAAGGTGTAGGTCACGACCTTCGGCGAGCCGCTGGTACCGCCGTGGAAGAGATGGCAGAAATCGTCGAGCGTGCGGGCGCCTTGGGTCTTTTCGCGGATCAGCGTGTCGACTTCGAGCCAGAGCAGCCAACCCTCGTCGTAGAAATCGACACCGCGCCGGTAGGAGCCCCATTCGCGCGGCGAGCCGTAGAGCAGTTGGGCGGCGACCGTCGTGTCGATCAGCGGGCGCCAGGCGCGGCCTGGCCGGTGGTCGTAGGTGGCGGCGATCTGCGCCATCTCTTCCTGGTAATGCTCGGGGGTCCAGAGGCCGCTTCGCGCCGCGAGCAGATTGCCCAAGTACTCGGTGAGCCCTTCGTAAACCCAGAGCAACTCGCCCTGCATCGGCACCTGGAAGTCGGGCGTCGCCAACCCCGTCGGGCGCCGGTATTTGCCGTTCCAGGAGTGGACGAACTCGTGCGGCAGGACGCCGAGTGACAGGTTGCCGAGCGTCTCGTCGACCAGCGCGCGCTCGGGGATTCGCGAGTCGTTCGATTGGTGATGCTCTAGCCCGAAATGCGCGACGTGGTCGGAGAGGGTGAGCAGGAAGTGGTAGTTGTCGAAATGCCGGGCGCCGAACAGCGCGTCGGCTTCCACCACCAGCCGTTCCAGCTTCTTTTCGAGTTCCGGACTGATTGCGAGCGCCGCGGCGCTGTCCGCCGCGAGGTCCAGCTCGACCGGCCGGCTCGAACGATCGAGCGGTACAACGCGGAAATATTCGCCCATCAAGACCGGCGAATCGACCAGCGTGGTGAGCGAGACCGGCGCGAAATCGCTCCAGCCGTCGGCGCCCAGAGTGCCGGAAAGCGACGTGCCGAATTTCCATCCGGCGGGGGTCAAGAGGCTCGCACGAAAGGTCAGATCGTCGCTTTTCGGTCCAAGTGGATAGAGCAGGAGCTGGTTCCAAGTGAGCAGAAAAAGATGCGGCGTCGCCGAGGCCGCGGAGGTGAAGCCGGCCTCCGAGGTCGGCGAGAGGAAATCGAGCGCCACTTCGACCGATGCGGCTCCCGCCGGCACATCGAGATGAAAGGCGTACATGTCGACCCCGTCGCGCGACCAGACGAGGGTCTTGCCGCCGGAGGAAAATTCGAGCCCCACCAGGTCAGTGATCGGCCCGGTCGGCCCGTGCTCTCCCGGCAACCATTTCGGGTAGACGAGGGTGAGCGGCCCGGGCTTTGCCGGAATCGAAAGCTTCGCGTGGATCAGCTTACCCGGCGCCTCCCGGGCATCGACCTTGAGCGTGATCTCGCCCGCTGCGGCAAGCGGCCGGGCGGTTCCAAGGAGCGCGAGACAAAGGGTTCCTGCGAGGACGGGCGCGGCGAACCGTGCTTTCATCGACGTTTCCTCCCGGTGGAGATCATACGAGCAAGATAGCGATTTTCGTCAAACGCCCGCTCGCGCTTCGATCAGGTTTTCTCGCGCCCGCTTCGTCGTGTTGTGATCGGGGCCGAGCACCCTCTCGGCGCGGGCCAGGGCGTCGGGTAGGACTTTGAGCGCCTCGGCGAACTTGCCTTCCTTGACCAGAATGTTGCCGAGGGCGCCGAGTGAATAGATGGTGTGGGGATGGTAGGGGCCGAGCGCCTTGTTGCGGATGGCGAGCGTCGCGCGGCAGAGGTCCTCGGCCTCCGTGAGCTTGCCCTCTCCCACCAGCGCCCGGACCAGGTTGTGGCGGGTGGTCAGCGTCTCAGGATGCTCGGGCCCGAAGATCCGGAGTTGGCGCGCGCCGAGATCGCGGTAGAGCGCCTCGGCCTCGGCGAATTTCTCTTCGTTGGTCAATACGTTTCCGAGGTTGTTGAGGATCGCCAGGGTCTCCGGATAGTTGGGTCCCTTGACCCGCGCCATTCGCACCAGCAGGTCGCGGTGGAGCGCCTCGGATTCAGCCAGGTGGCCCGTGTGGTCGAGAAACTGGGCGAGCTGCGCCGCGGCCGAGAGCGCCATTTTGTCGTCGCCTCCGCGCGTCCGCTCCAGGCGCGCCACGACGTCGCGGCCGATCGGCAGCGCCTCGTCCGAGCGGGACAGCTCGTGGAGGATCTGGGCCTCGACGATCCGCGAATCGAGCAGCTTCGGGTCGTCGGGAGAAAGGATGCGGCTTTGCGCCGCCACGGTCTTTTCCGCCAGGGCGAGCGCCTCTTGGAGCTGCCCTGCGCCGAGCAGCGCCGTCGCGTAACCGGTTTGCGCTTCGAGCGTTTCGGGGTCTTCAGGGCCGAGCACGCGGCGGTGGATATCGAGCGCGCGGGCAAGTTCCGCCCGCGCCGGATCCGCGAGACCGAGGCCGTCGTAGGTCGAGCCGAGGGTGGAATGGAGCGCCGCTTCCACCTCCGGTCGATCGTGGAATCTCTTCGGCAGCTCGGCCGACGCGCGATCGAGGACATCGACGACCTTGACCTGGCGCCCGCTTTCGAGCGGCGAGGCGGAAGCGAGCATGGCGGTCAAGAACTGGTTGATCGCCGTGGCTTTCGCGGCCTCGCTCGCGGCGCGCGCCTCGGAGCGGCGGGAGCGGACCAGGGCAATCGATGTGGCGACCACGCCCGCGATCAGCGACAGCGCGATCAGAGCGGAGGCCGCGACGATGAGCCGGTTGCGGCGGACGAACTTTTTTACTCGGACCGCCAGGCTCGGCGGGCTCGCATGGACCGGCCGGTCGTCGAGGTAGCGCTCCAGATCGGCGCGCAGCTCGGCGACCGAAGGGTAGCGGTCCTCAGGCCGCTTTTCGAGTGTCCGGCGGACGATCCATTCGAGGTCGCCCGACAGCTCGCGCACCAGGGTCGCCGGATCGGTTCCTCGCGAGCCGGCGATCTCAGCGCTCGATTCCGCAGTCGCGAAGCGCCGGGCGAGCGATTCGGGCTCGGCGTTCAAGATCCGCTCGATCAGCGAGGTGGCGCTCTTGGCGGCGAACGGCGGCTCTCCGGCGAGCAGCAGGTAGAGCAGCAGACCCAAGCCGTAGACATCGGTTCGGGTATCGGCGTTTCGCGCCGAACCGGGATCAAGCTGCTCGGGGCTCGCAAAGCCGATCGTGCCGACTTGAAGGCCGAGCTGGGTCGGCGCGCTCTCGGATGCCAGGTCCCCCTCGATCGCCTTGGCGATGCCGAAATCGATCACCTTCGGCACCGGGCGGCCGAAGGAATCACCCTCCGGAGCGTTCGCGACGAGGACGTTCGACGGTTTCAAGTCGCGGTGGAGGATGCCTTTCTGGTGCGCGTGCTCGATCGCGCGGCAGACGTCCAGGAACAGCTGAATCCGCTCGCGCACGGTGAGCTTGTCGCGATCCGCATACCGGGTGATCGGCAGACCTTCCACTCGCTCCATGACGAAATAGGGATCGCCCTCGGGGGTCACTCCCGCGTCGTAAAGCCGCGCGATGTTCGGATGTTCGAGGAGGGCCAGCACCTGCCGCTCCAGCTCGAAGCGGGCGACGATCCGCTGGCTCGACCGGCCGCTCGCGCGAATCACCTTGAGCGCCACCGAGCGACGGATCGGCTCCAGTTGCTCGGCGGCGTAGACCGCCCCCATCCCGCCTTCGCCGAGCATCTCGCCCAGCCGGTAGCGGTCGATCCGGCGCTGCCCCCTTTCGGCCTGGCGCTTCGCCGAAGGGGTCTCGGCCTGGGTGGCGTCCAAGGGCTCGGTCATAGAGTCTCGATCTGGGAAGGGATCGAGCCGATTCTACGGCCGAATGCTCCGCTCTATTGGAAGTAGCCGTTCACGTCCAAAATCATCTGCACCGTGGCGCCCGCTGAAAGATCGGTGTGGACCGTCAGGCTGCCGTTCGCGTCGAGCCCCAGGATCGCGTTGTTGGTGCGCGTCTGGCCGGCGGAGAAGTTGATCGCCGTGGTGCCCGGAACGGAAATCCCGGTCGGAAGAAGGCGCAACCCGCCCGCGCCGGAGGGGAGGGTCACCGAGAGGTTGAGCGCCACGGCCTTTGCCCCCGCCGGTATGCCGCAACGGCCGGCCAGGACGAAAGTCCGATCGCCGGGGCCGAGCGCCGGGCCACCGTAAGTGCCGGTCGGGTTTCGAGTGTCGATCACCCGGCAAGGGGAGACGGAGTAGAAGCCCGGCGCGGGGGCACCGCCCGCGAGGCGCAAGACGGCCAACGTGGCGGACCGGGCCGGCAGATCGAGCGAGAGAGCGCCGCCGCTCGGGGTCGCTGTCCCCAGCAGCCCCAGACGCCGCGTGCCGTCGAACCGGTAGAGCGTCGCCGAGCCGGTATAGCTGCCGGCGGCGAGCGCCGAATCGACGTGCCTTAAGACCGTGTCCTTGTTGAACAGGAGGAGGAACAGCTTGCCGTCGGCCGAGCGGATCGCGTACGAGCCAACCCCGTCGATCTCCGAGCTGGTCGTCCGCACGCTGTCGCCCGTCACCTTCGATCCCGCGCCGTCATAGTCGAGGTAGAGCTTGAAGGCATCCTCCACCCGCGACCCTTCCGCCGGGGCCACCCAGCGGGCGGCGAGATCCACCCCTTCGCGGCCGAAGATCGCCAGCGCCTCGGCGTGGGCCAGGGCGCTTGAGACGCCGTCGTCGTTGCCCCAATTCCATTCCGTGAGCGCGAGCTTGGTGCCCGGCAACCTTCCCGCAATCCAAGCCTTCATCCGCGGGATCAGGTTGACCGGCTGGCCGATCCAGCTCTCGTCGGTATAGGTCGGATCGTAAAGGCCGCGCAACGAGCGCAACCGCAACGCCGAAGTCCCGGCCGACTCGTCGTCCGACAGGGCGACGTTGGTCCCTTGCGGGTAGTAGTGGACGTCGAGCTGATCGACCAGGCGCACACCCGTGGCGGTGCGGTAGTCGGCCACCTGTTTCAAATACCAATCGGTGAGCGCCAGGCCGCCGTGCGCCTGCATGTCCGCCCCGGGCGAGCAGCCGTCGGCGGCGGAATAGAAAAACTCACACCACCCCCACGAGACCGGGCCGAACACCTGGGCGTTCGGGTCCTGCGCCTTGATCGCGGCGGCCGTGTCGCGCGACTTCTGCCACAGCTCGTCGTAGGTCAACGGATTGGGGTGGACGTCCCGGTGGCTCGAATTCCAGAGCGCCGGCTCGTTGTCGAGAGCGTAGAAGCGAATCCCCCCTTGAGCCGCCGTGCCGTAGCGCGAGGCGAGGTGCGCCATCCAAGCCGTGACGAACGACGGGCCGACCTCACGGGAGGTGTCGTGGGGATCGTTGCCGGTGACGTCCGTGCCGTTCGGCTTCACTCCGTTGCCCGCATCCGCATTGCAGCCGGTGAACGGATTGATCGTGCATTCGGTCTGCTGCTGTGCGCCGTATTTGGCGACCGAAAATCCCCAGCGCACCGAGCGGTCCTTGGGCGTCCAACCGATCGTCGGAACGGTCAAGATCGGCTCGCCCCCGGCCGCGCGCGTCACGTCGAGAAAATGATCGACGGCCGAGCCGTTCGGCAGAGCACCAGGGTTCGCATTGGGCTCCGGAATGTTCATGAACAGATAGTCGAACGCGCGGTTCGCGGTGTCGTCCTGCCATGAATAGCGGGTCGTCGCATTGCCCCCCCAGCGGCGGATCGGCCAGTGGCGCCGCCCGGCTTGGGCATCGTCGCCGAACGAGACGCCGAAGATCTGCGGCGAGACCGGATGCCGGTCCGCGTCGACGTTGATCGAGACCGAGATCGCCGCGGGAGGCGGCGGCTGGGTGGTCCGCTCCGCCAGACGAACGTCGTCGACGTAGATCGGAGCCTGATCGCCACCCGTCGCATCCTGGAACCAGAAGCCGTCGGGGCTCCCCGAAGTGACCCCGAGCGAAGCGAACGGCACCCGCACGAACGTCCAAGAGGTCGTCACCGTCCCGCCGGGGATGAACTCTCCCAGCGCATGCGCCTGGCCGAGCGGCGAGCCTCCGCTGGTCACCGCGAACGTCATCAACTGCCCGCCCGTTCCGCTCCCTCGAATCCAAAACTCGACCGCCTCGTAATTCGCCAGCTCCAGCCCCAGATCGCGATGGAAGAACAACCCCGTCCACCCATCCGGCTCGAACGAAATCGCCGCCGTCCCGCCATGCACGGGAGACGGCGACGCGAAGTTACGAACGCCCCAGCCCCAATCGGCAAAGCCGTTGCGCAGCGCGTCGTCATAGACCGTGAGGGGAGCGGCGGAGGCGGTGGAAGAGAGACCGAGAGCGAGAACCAGGGCGAGCGCCGGACCGGAAGTTATTCGCATTTGGCGATGAGTTTAGCAGAGCGTGAGGCCAGGGTCTTGCCCTGCTGATCGTCGCGGCGCCTGCCTCTGCCTTGGCATTTTGTCGGAGTGAAAGCCGGCCGAGTCTCCAGAGTTGGGTTGTCACGTTTCGCAATCGCACTGCACTCCTAAGTATTAGCAGCCGATCGATTCGTCGTGCGGTTCCTATGGGCGTTTGGCCCGCGGGATCGCGTCCAACCGCGCAAAAATTGCGCAAGGGAGTGTTATGTCGAAACGTTATTTGGCCCTCTCCGTCTTCGTCCTCCTCGCGCTGTTCGCGGCGCCCTCGTTCGCCCAGGTCGCCGTCGCCGCCTCGGATGCCTGCCTTTGCACCTGCAAATCACCCCATCACAGCCCGGTTGAACAATATTACGAGCTCGATGCGAGCGGCGGCTGCAATCTCACCGGAGCCTGCGTGAACGCTGGCGAGAGAGGCACGTTGAGCAACTGTGTCAAGGCCCCGAAGCCGGTGAAGACCGCGGCAGATGTCGCGGCCCTGAGCACCGAAGAATTCATCGCCTACCTGAACGCGAACGTGAATCCGAAATAGGGGCGATCATGTCGAAACGATATTTGATCCTTTCCATTCTGGTCGTCCTAGCGTTATACGCCGCACCGTCGATCGCACAGGATCCGATTTCGCTCGCCGCCGCGTCGGATGCTTGCCTCTGCACGTGCAAAACCACCAACCATGGCTCGGGCGTGCAATATTACGAGCTTGACGCAAACGGTGCCTGCAGCATCAACGGCGGAGCCTGTGTCTTCGGCGGTCAGAGGGGCACGCTCTCCGGCTGCGTAAAGGCCCCGAGACCCCTGGTTTCCGACGCGTCACTCACGACGGTGAGCACCGCGGAGTTTCTCGCCTATCTGAACAATAACTTCCCGCAGTAAGGCAGCCCTTCGGACCCCACCGGGCGGGTGCTCGCACGAAACCCGCCCGGACGCCCGGAGATGGCGAGTCCGCCATCGGCTCAACCCGGCGCTCATCCTCGCCGCTAGAATGTGTGGATGATCGACCTTCCCTCCCTTCTCGGCCCGATCGACATCTACCTGTTGGACCAAGTGCTCCGCGGCCGGATCGTGCCGGGCCAGCGTATCTTCGATGCCGGGTGCGGCGGCGGCCGGAATCTCGTCTATTTCCTGCGCGCCGGATTTGAAGTCTGCGGGGTCGATGCCGAGCCCGATGCGATACACGCGGTTCGCGCGTTGGCAGCGGAGCTTGCCCCTCGCCTCCCGGCCAACAACCTCCGGGCCGAAGCGATCGAGCGGAGCACGTTTCCCGACGGATGCGCCGAGATCGTGATCAGCAGCGCGGTCCTCCACTTCGCCCGCGACGAGGCGCACTTCCGGGCGATCCTCAAAGGCTCCTGGCGTCACCTCGCCCCCGGCGGACTGTTCTTCTGCCGCCTTGCTTCGACCATCGGAATGGAGAGCCGCTTTACCCCGCTCGGCGGTCGGCGTTTTCAGCTTCCCGAAGGCTCGGAGCTGTTCCTGGTCGATCAGGAATTCTTGCTCGACCTGACGGAAGAGCTGGGCGGCGAGCTGCTCGATCCAATCAAGACGACCGTAGTCCAGGATCGTCGGTGCATGACGACTTGGGTGGTGCGGAAAGGTCAGTAGACGAAGAGCAGGCCTTAATCAGTCGGAGAGCGCAGAGAGTTCCCCAGCCATCGCATCTCGACCCCCGAACCCTCCAGCTTTCCGATCAGTTTGCGATCCGCGGTCATCATCGGGATTTGAAGGCTACTGGCCAACACGGCATAGGAGGCGTCATAGACCGAGACACCCTTCTCGATCGCGAGGTCCAGAGCCAGCTCCGACAGGTCCGCAACCGCGAGGCTTCGCAGCGGAAGTGCCCGCAAGCTGACGATGTCCTGCCGCGCCTGCCCAGGATCGTGATTGAACCGGCGTACATACTTCCACAGGATGTTGGCGCATTCGAGGAAGAACAGGTCCGGCACGAAGAAGCGAGCCGCGGGAGTCTTTGTCAGCTCGCGGAAAAGTTGCTCCGCTTCGTTGGAAAGCTCCTCCTCGACATAAAGCTTGATCCCGACACTGGCGTCGATCACCAGCTCAAGGGGGCTCACCGAGCCCGATCCTCCCGAAGGAGCGCCGTGCTGTCAGGCGCTCCGACCGCGCTCGGGCGAAAGGACCGGCGTCGCCGAATTTCGTCGAGAATTTCCGTGGCCGAGGACCGCTCATCTTCAAGCGCATTCGTCAAGAGGACCACGACTTCAGCGCCGAGCGAACGGCTGCGCGATTCTGCTCGTTGGCGGATCTGTTCGTACAAGGGATCTGGAACGTTGCGTACGTGAAGAGTAGCCATAAGGATCTTCCCTCTTACAAAGGAGACTACCCCTACTGGCGGCACAATGCAACCAACCATTCCCCAATCCCTTCAGGCACGAGCCTGGCGCTCCTAGGAAGAAGAAGCGCCCCTTTGCCTCACTCCACCTCGGTCCCCTCATTCAGAACCGCCAGATAGCGATCGTAGGCAAACACCCGGTTACGTCTCCGTCCGGTAAGCTCGCTCGCGACTCCCAGCTCGACGAGTAACGCCATTCCCGCGGCGGTGGCGGGGAAAGAGAGATTCGCACGCTGGCTTGCATCCTGGAGGGTGATGACCGGGCGAGCCTGAAGGGCGGCGTGAACCCTCAGGGCAGAGCCCGATCGGCGACCGTGGGCTTGAATTCGTGCCCGATCGTCTTCGAACGTCGCGGTCAGCCGACGAACCGTCGCGACCGCACCGTCTCCGGTCTCGGCGACTCCCCGGAGAAAGAACGCCAGCCACGCTTCCCAGTCCCCTTCACGGCGCACGTCGTCGAGCAAGCGGTAATACTCGGCGCGATGCTCCTTGAGGTAGAGGCTAAGGTAGAGGAGGGGCTCCTGCAATACCCCGGCATGGCAGAGGATCAAGGTGATGAGCAGGCGGCCGATCCGGCCGTTGCCGTCGAGAAACGGGTGGATCGTCTCGAACTGGACGTGCGCGAGCGCCGCCTTGACCAGGACCGCCAGGCCATCGCCGTCGTCGTGGAGAAACCGTTCGAGGTGGGATACCGCATCCGGCACGGCAAGGTGGGGTGGCGGCACGAACAGCGCGTTGCCCGGTCGCGTACCGCCAATCCAGTTTTGAGATCGGCGAAATTCCCCGGGAGCCTTGTCGGCCCCTCGACCGGAGGTGAGAAGCTCGGCATGAATCTCGCGGATCAGACGGGAACTTAAGGGGAATCCGCCCCGCAACCGGGCGAGTCCGTGCTCCAAAGCCCGCACGTAGCTGGAAACCTCCGCGACGTCATCGAATGGGACGCCCGGTGCCTGATCCAGCTCAAAGAGCATTAGGTCGGAAAGGGACGACTGCGTGCCCTCGATCTGAGACGACAGCACCGCCTCCTTTCGCACGTAGGCGTAGAGGAAGAGGCTGGGGTCGGGAAGGAGTGTCGACAGACTGTCCAGGCGCCCGACCGCGAGCAGTCCCCGCTCGAGGAGGGGTTGCAGCTCTCCTTGAAGGACCAGCGGCGGTTCGGGCGGCAGCGGTCGGGGCAAGAACGCCCGAACCGTTTCGCCGCCGACTGCAAGAGCCTCGTAGCTGCCGGTGGGACCCCGTTTCATAGACCGAACCTCGTTAAGCCGAGATGAATAGCGAGCCACGCTATTAAGACTTGGGCGTCAACTTTAAACAACGGCCACGCCTGGAGGCAAGCGGCGGTATAGATCTGAGTTTTTGCCACTCAGATTGAACGCCCAGGCCCTCATTCAACTGAGTTGAATAGCGCGCCGCGCTATTCAGACTTAGGGCCTAACTTTGAATAACGCCCACGGTCATGCCATGCACCGCCGCGCGGGTGGACGCCGGAAAGACGTATCGCGCGTTGATCGGCCGGCTTCCCTTGTTGGTGTAGACCTGCGTGACGAGCACGTCGGCGATCACCCCGGCGATGTGAACCTGCGCGTTCGTTTCAGCCAACGGCAGCTGGTCGATCGCAGGGTCCCCGTTTTCAACCAAAAAATAAGGCGAAAGGGTCTTCTCAGCGCTTTCGCCGACGGCGGCTCCCGGACGCGCCATCCCGGACGCGACCCAAAGAGCCAAAACCACGGTTTGCCACAACGGTTTCATCGAAGTCCTCCTGGGCAGGCATCGGCTCTGCCACGAGAAGGATCTTGGGGTTCATAGAAGAACGGCGTATGAACCGGCGGTGAAGGGAAAAAGAAGTCGGAGGCGGCCAGTGCCCTCGTCAGTCGTCTCGATCGCCGGGAGGTGGCAGCGGATCGAGCGTGCAGTTGAGGAAGACGCCGTGCGTCCAGGGCGGATCGAAATCGTTCGTCGCTTGCGCGAGATCGAACCACAGGTCCCAGGCGCGATCGAGCTCCTCAGGCGTCATGTCTTTGAGGTTGAGGTCGTCCTCGCTGAGCAGTTCCATGGTCGGTCAGCCTTTCGCTTCGTTTGGATCGAAGGGCAACCAGCGCTCCGCGATCTCGCAGATCCGCTCGTGGGCGTACGGAAGATCCAGATCCCCGATTCTCGCGGCCTGAACCTCCCGGAGGTAGTCCACCGCCGCCGCCCGATACTTGTCGAGCCGCGCGCGATCCTCCTGCTGAAGCCGATCTGCCTCTCGTGCCAACGCGACCACGACATCCTCTCGCGCCCCGGAAAGAGCGGCTCTCACGGGCAGCCGCTCCGAGTCTTGGCCGACCCCCGAGGCCAATTCCAGGATCCGATCCGGGTCGGTCGTCAGTTCAATCTCTCGATCGGGGGAAAGAAGCCGCGCCAGTTCTCCGATGACCGGATAATCCTTCGCCCGCTGGGTCTGTTTCATCCGAATCAGCGGCTCAAGGCCCACCACCTGCAGGGGCTTGGGCGTCTCCTCGGGTGAGAACAAAGCGGCTACCTCGTCAGGCCGAATCCGAGGAGGGCGCGAGAAGAAATCGCATCGCACCCGCCGCGCCTGGAGGTCGCTCATCTCAAAGTGGCTCGACCACCCTCCACGGAGCCACCGAACGTCCAAAGGAGCCCCGGGCCGATAGCGTGCTCCATGCTTTTCGAGCACTGTCAGAGCCCGCCGACATGCTTCCGGAGTCTCCTTCAGAATCCAATCCCCATCCTTGCTCATCAGGGCGAGTCGGTAGAAAACGACCGCCTGCCCGGAGGCCAGGACCACGATCGTGCCCTCGGCATTCAGCTCCTCGGTCAGGTCGAAGTAGATGTTCCGCATCGGCAGAACGATATCCTGACCTGGGCGCCAGCCGTTGCCACCTGACGGCGGAGCGCTCCTCACTGCACGTCGATGTTGACGGTCAACGTGTAATAGACCGGAACGGGCTTGCCGGCTATCTTTCCCGGTTTGAACTTCCATTGCCGAATGTTGGCCAGGACCATTGCGTTCAACTCCGGGTCGGAACCCTTGAGAGTACGAGCGTTTGTAACGTTCCCCTTTTCGTCGATCACCGCTTCGACGATATTGATCCCGATCGGCCGAGGCTTTCGGTTCTGAAACCCGCTGAAATCGAGCGGGACCTGGTGTATCACCTCGGGCCGGGTGACGGACCCTCCGACTCGAAAGGGCTCCCGGGCGGGTTCGCCAGGGGCCGCGATCGGAGGTTCCGGCGGCGTGCATTGTAAGGCCTCGGCCTCTTCGGTGACGTGAGGAGGCGAGGCTGGCTGCTCGGCCTGGGTGGTCTCGGGCTTGTTCTTGGACTGTTGGGCCGGCCTATCGCACCCGGGTAAGAGGAGGAACGACGCACAGAGCGGGACGAGGCTTCGAAGGTTCAAGGGGCGCTCCTTTGGGCCTTCAGGCGACGAAGCCTACTGCTCGGGATAGGCCGTAAGCCACAGGACCTCACCCTCGGACCTTGGAGGGGAACTTCGGGGCATCTGTTCGTGGTGGGAAAGTAAGGGAGCAGGTAAAACAAATCCGCCCGGTGGGGAGACCTCACCGGGCGGACGGAAACCTCAGTACCGAGAAAACCTATTGCGGCTTGCCGGCTTTGCCTTGCGCCGCATGGCCGAAAGCTGCCCGGGTCTTCGTCGCTTCGGCCTGCGCCGTGGCGGCGCTTTCTTCCAGGACGATTCTCATCCGGCGTACCGTACCGTCGGCGGCGCGCCGCATCTTGAGCACGATCGGCTGGTTCGCCGAGAGCGTTCCGGGGGTGCGCCCGCGCCGTCCTTTGCGCCCTTCGAGCAGCACGAAGTGGTCCTTGGTGACATGGTAGATGGTGCCGTCGGCGAGGCGGACCGTCACGGTGTTCCCTTGGGTGGAGATCTGCGCCAAAGTCGTCGCCCGAACCTCCTGAGGCACCATGCGTGCCGCCTCCGCGGGGAGCGCACCGAGCGCGAGGGTAACGACCAGTGCGGGCGCCGCGAGCCCCTTCTTCCTTCGAAGGAGTAGGAAGCCAGCCGCCGCGGTGAGCGCGGCGAACAGGACCTTGCCGAAGTCGCCGAGGGTCGGAACTTCGATCACCGACACGTCGTCTGCGGGATCGGAGAGAATCGTCACCTGCTCGGTCGTGTCCGTGCCGAGAGTCGCACCGCCCGTCGGAGCCGAGATCGAAACGCTGAAAGTCTCGTCCGGTTCCGGATCGGTATCGTTCACGATCGTGACATTGATCGATTTCGAGGCTCCGTCGCCGTCGGCCCAGCTGAGCATCGTCCCTCCGGGAATCGCGCCGTAGTCTCCGGGGGCGATCGCCGAGCCGTTGGCCGAGGTGATCGTCACCGAAACCGCGCCGTCGGTGCCTCCAGTCCGGGTGGCGGTGATCGTCACCGTCCCGGCATTTTCCGCCACGGAGGTGGTGGTCATCGTGAGCTGGATCGTGCCGGGGACCAGCGGAGCGCCAACCTCGACCGACCCCATGTCGATCCGGCCGTTGAAGACGCGAGGCAGCCCGCGCTGATCGGTCGCGGGCGGCGGCGCAAAGGCCGGGTCGCCCGCGTCGACCGCCGGGCTGGCCGCCGCCGGCAGCTGGGTTTCGGTCGTGCCGCCGTTGTTCGCCAGCGCCGCGAGCTGCGGGTCCTGATTCAACACGTTGCCGACGATGTCGTTGATCGTTGCGCCGCCCGGCGCCTCCACCAGGCTGTACGACAGATCGAACGTGCCGCCCGAAAGGTCGGCGTCGCCGCCCGCCGTGTTGTCGCCCAGGATCATGTGATTCATCGAGGCCGAGCCGTTCCGCAGGATCAGCCCGCCGCCGTTGCCGGCTGCCGCGTTTCCGGCGATCGTCGTATGGCGCAGCTCGGAAGATCCGGTGTAAAGGTTGTAGAGGTATATGCCTCCCCCGTCGGCCACCGTCGCCTGGTTTCCCGAGACCGTGCAGTTCTCGACCGTGAGCGGTTCTACGGGCAGGTAGAGGAACACGCCGCCGCCGGCCGCACCCGAGTTGCCGCTTATCGTGGAACCGGTGAACGTGGCGCTGCCATAGCTGAAGAAGAACTCGACTCCGCCCCCGGGACCTGCCGCGGTGTTACCCGAGATCGTGGTTTCGTCGAAGGTGGCCGGGCCCGCGGGAAGGTAGAAATAGACCCCGCCGCCGACGTTGCTTGCCGTGTTGTTGGAAATCGTCGAGTTCTTGACCGAGACCGAGGCGGCGCTGGAGACGTAGATTCCGCCTCCGCTGCTTCCTGCTATGTTGCCGGTGATTCGGGAGTTCTGGATGGCAAGGGCCAAGTCGGCCCCGGTCACCGCAATACCACCGCCGCTGGAACTCGCGTTGCTGTTGCTGATCGTCACGTCGTCGAGCGTCAGGTTTTCGTCGAAGTCGACGATGCCGCCACCAAATCCCGCCGCGCCGCTGTCGACCGTCAGACCGGAGATCGTCACGTCGATCATCGACGCGGAGTTGTACAGGTAGAAGACGCGCGACGCGTTGTTGCCCGAAACTGAGATCGACGCGGCACCCGGCCCTTGGATGGTGACCGAGTCGGAGATGTCGAGCTGGCCCGAAGTGAGAAGGATCGTCCCCGAAAGCGCCGCCTGAAAGTCAATCGTGTCCGCCCCGGCCGCGCCGTTGGCATCGGTGATCGCCTGGCGCAGACTGCCGGCCCCCGAGTCGGCGAGGGTGGTGACGGTGAACGTCGCGGCGCCGGCCGGCGTGGCGCCTCCTGCAGCGAGCGCCGCGAGCCCCGCGAGTCCTGCTCCGATCGCGGTTCCCGGCGACTTGGCCGGGCGTGCCGCCTGGGTCTTCTGACGATCGAGGGTGCGCAGCTCGCGACGGGTTCGTTCCGGTCGATTCGGTTCCATACTTGGGTATCCTCCGACGGGGCTGGTCCCGCTCAAGGCGCCCTCTCGCGGGCTTTTTAGATTGGCTGGTCGGTCTATTTTATCCGAAATTCAAACGTCTGCCCAGACCCTTGCGACGAATAGAATGCCTCGGCTCCGAACGCTCCCCCGGAAAGGAACCGCTCCGCCGTGAAGCTCGACACCGAGTTCATCCAGCTGCCTCTGCGCTTCGAGGCCGCGCTTCTCGCCGAGGAGGTCGCGGCGATACCGGAGGAAGATTGGCGCCCGCACCCTCAGGGGCATCCGGGCAATTCCGCCCTGCCGCTAATCGCGAGCGGCGGCGATCCGGGCAACGACGCGACCAAAGGGCCGATGCGGCCGACCCCGCATCTGGCGCGTCTCCCCTACCTGCGCCAGGCGCTCGCCGCTTTCGGCACGGTATTCGGCCGCACCCGGCTGATGCGACTCGACGGCAATGCCGAGGCGACGCCGCACACCGACACCAACTACTACTGGCTGCGCAGGGTCCGGCTTCACCTCCCTCTGGTGACCCGCCCCGAGGTCGAGTTTCTGTGCGGCGAGCGGCGGGTCCACATGGGTGCGGGCGAGGCCTGGGTGTTCGACACCTGGAAGACCCACAACGTGCTCAACCCCCACCCGACGCGGCGGATCCACCTGGTCGCCGACACGATCGGCAGCGCCGCGTTCTGGGATCTGGTGGCGCACGGGCGACGGCCGTTTGCGCCGAACGGCCAGGCGGCGGAGCCGCGCGAGGTACCGTTCGACCCGGCTCTCGATCCCATTCTCGCCTTCGAAACCGTCAATCAGCCGGTCGTAATGTCGCCCTGGGAGCAGGAGGCGCACCTCAAGTTCCTGTTCGACGACCTGGGCTCGGCGCCCCAGACCCAACCGGGTCGACTCGCCGAGCTGCGGCTGGAGCTGGACCGCTTCCGCCTCGACTGGGGAGCGCTCTGGGCGCTCTTCGGCGAGACCGCCGCGGGCTGGCCCGCTTTCGCCAAGCGCCTGGCGGATCTCGACCGCCGCCTTGCCTCATTCTCCGGCCAGCTGCGCCTGGGCAACGGCTCGGAAGCGATCGAGATCGCGCGTCAGATGGTGGTTCGGCCGGCGTTGAATCCCGATCTCGCGGCGGAACGCCCGGGCGGCCCTTCGCCCGGCCCAGGTTTCGCGCCACCGGCCCCCGCCTCGGCTCCTCGCGCCGCGGTTCCCTCGGCACCGACGGGTTCGACCGCACCGCGGTTCGATCGCCCGATCTTCCTCGTTTCCTCGCCTCGCTCGGGTTCGAGCCTACTGTTCGAGACGCTCGCCCAGGCGCGCGGCCTGCTGACGATCGGCGGCGAAAGCCACGCGGCGATCGAGGAGATCGAAGGCCTGCATCCCCGGCAACGGGATTGGGAGTCGAATCGGCTGACCGCCGCGGACGCAACGCCCGAGATCGTGCGGCGGCTCACCGCCAACTTTTCCGCTCGCCTTCGCGACCGCGAGGGCCGGGCGCCCGAGCTTCCCGCGAGCGGTCTGCGGCTGCTCGAAAAGACGCCCAAGAACTCGCTGCGGGTGCAGTTTCTCGCCACCGCGTTTCCCGATGCGCTGTTCGTCTACCTCTACCGCGACCCGCGGGAGACGGTATCGAGCCTGCTCGACGCCTGGCGCTCGGGGCGTTTCGTCACCTATCCCGACCTGCCCGGCTGGAGCGGCCTCCCCTGGTCGCTGCTGCTGGTTCCCGACTGGCGCGAGCTGATCGGCCTCCCTTTGCCTGAGATCGCCGCGCGGCAGTGGTCGATCGCGACCGCCCGGCTGGTCGAAGATCTCGAAGCGCTTCCCGCGGACTCCTGGTGCGTCGCGAGCTATGACCGGCTGGTGGCCGAGCCTCAGGCCGAGGTCGTCCGGCTTTGCGAATTTCTCGACCTGCCGTGGGACCGCGAGATCCAGGCGCCGCTGCCTCACTCGCGCCACACGCTCACCTCGCCAGAGCCCGAAAAATGGCGCCACAACGCGGAGGAACTACGCCCGATCTTACCGCTGCTCGAAGAATCCGCGGCCCGGGCGCGCGACCTGTTCGGGGAGGCCCCGGCGGTCCGACCGGCGCGGCGAAGGTCACAGGCCGAAGCGCCGCGTCCCCTTCGGCCGCCGGTTTCGCCGATTCCATCGGCCGGCGGAACCGCCCCGGCTCCCGCCGTGAAAGCGGATGCCCCGGAGGAGTTCCGCAGCGTCTTTACCGCCAGCCTCCCCGCGCTGCTCACCGAGCTGCGTTCATCTCTCCTGGTCTCGACCTATCAGAGCGGCCGGCTGATCGCGGTGCGCGCCGAAAACGGCGAGCTGAACACCCACTTCCGTTCGTTCGCGAGCCCGATGGGGATCGCGGTCGGCCGTAAGAGCCTCGCGCTCGGCACGCTGCGGCACGTTTGGAGCTATCACAACCAGCCCGAGGCCGGCCGGCGCCTTTCGCCCCCGGATCGCCACGACGCCTGTTTCCTGCCGCGCAGCGCCTACGTGACGGGCGACGTGCGGATTCACGAGCTGGCTTTCGCCGGGGATGAACTCTGGTTTGTCGCCACCCGATTTTCCTGCCTCGCGACGCTCGACGGCGAGCACAGCTTCGTGCCGCGCTGGCGCCCGCCGTTCGTCTCCGCCTACTCGCCCGACGACCGCTGCCACTTAAACGGCCTCTGCGTGATCGACGGCCGTCCCCGCTTCGTCACCGCCCTGGGGGCGACCGATACGCCGCACGGCTGGCGGGACAACAAAGCGAGCGGCGGCGTACTGATGGACGTCGAAAGCCGCGAGATCGTGGCGACCGGCCTTTCCATGCCGCATTCGCCCCGTTGGTACGGCGGACGGCTCTGGGTGCTCGAATCGGCCAAAGGAGAGGTGGGAGTGGTCGATTTAGGAACCGGCAAGGTCGAAACCATCGCCCGCCTGCCCGGCTTCACCCGGGGCCTCGCCTTCCTGGGACCCTACGCCTTCGTGGGCCTCTCCCAGGTCCGCGAAACTCAGATCTTCGACGGCCTGCCTCTCTCCGAGCGGGTGACGGAAAAGCAGTGCGGCGTCTGGGTCCTCGACGTACGGACGGGAGCGGTGGTCGGCTTTCTTCGCTTCGAAGGAAGAGTCCAGGAGATCTTCGATGTCCAAGCGCTCCCGGGCATCCGCTATCCGGAAATCGCCGAGCCCGATTCCGACCTGATCGCCACTTCGTTCGCCCTGCCGGATGCGGCGCTGGCGGAGGTGGCTCGGTAGGGTTCGACGCAAGGTTCTGGCATGGGCCGACGGCAGATGACCCGAGCTTCGGATAGCAGCTGAAGTTACTCCGGTCGTGTCGCTGCAGACAGGTTAAGGAGATTATGCGACGTTCTGCATTCGGTTCGCGAAGTCGCGACCCGAAGTGGCCGGAGGCAGCGGTTTGCCGTCTTGGCGATAGAGGTCGATAGTCTCTTCGACGACCTGACATAGCTCCGCGAAAACCATCTCCTCGTCTGTGCCGTGGCAACCTCCGTACAGCAAGCCGGGAGAGCTACCGACGTAGCATTGGTCCTCTTCCGACCATTCGACGATCTTGGCGTAACGCGCGCTTTCTTTCATGACTTCGACTCCAAAATGGCCTGCCTCAGTGCTTCGCCTCATGACCCCACCGCCCCGCGCACGAATGCCTCGATCCTCTCGGCGGGCATCGCTCCCGCCGTGCGGGCCGCTTCTTTGCCGGCCTTCCAGACGGCGAGGGTCGGAATCGATTGAATACGGGCTCGTGCGGCGAGATCCGGGACGGCTTCGGTGTCGACTTTAGCCACCAGCCAGCGGCCAGCGTTCCTCTGGGCCACTTTTTCGAGTTCCGGCGCCACGGTGCGGCAGGGGCCGCACCAGGCGGCCCAGAAGTCGACGAGGACGGGGAGGCTTGACTTGCCGACCAGGGCGTCGAAGTGCGCCACCGAGCCCACTGCGATCGGCTCGGCCGGGGCGGAGATCTCGGCGCGGCAATTCCCACAGCGCGAAGATTGGCCCAAGTGGTCGAAGGCCAGGCGGTTTGCCTTGCCGCACGAGGGGCAGGCGACGATCAGGCCGCGATCATCGGTTCGAACGTTGCTCATGGCAGTTCCTCCAGACGACCGGCGGGCGGTTGGCCGAGGCCGGTCTCTTCGAAATCATAGTCGTTGATGTCGGCCGATTTGGTAGATTTGCCGCCATGGTCACCGACCCCATCGCCCAGCTTCTCGTCTCGATCGATCAGGCGTACAACCGGCACTCGTGGCACGGCACCAACCTGCGCGGCTCTCTGCGCGGCATGACGGTGGAAGAGGCCGCCTGGCGCCCCGCTCCCGGGCGTCACAACATCTGGGAGCTTGTGGTCCACTGCGCGTATTGGAAATACTCCGCCCGGCGCCAGATGCTCGGCGAGCCGAAGGGCACGTTTCCCTATGCCGGCTCGGATTTCTTCCTGCGGCCCGATCCGGCGTCGTCCGAGCCGGCCGAGCGCGTTTGGATCTCGGATCTTGAGGTCCTCGCCTCGATGCACAAGAGCTTACGCTCCGCGATCGCCGGCCTATCTCCCGAGGAGCTCACCGGTCCGGCGCGCGGCCGAAAAAGGCTGATGTTCGACATCGCGGTGGGTGTCGCCGCACACGACCTGTACCATGCGGGGCAGATTCAGCTGCTTAAGCGGCTGCGGGAAGCGGGCTGATACCCCGATTCTCGACGCCTTTCCCAGGAGACCCTTCGAAATGCCTCACTCCGTGACCATCGGCCGCCCCGGCCCGGACGAATACGCACCGTTTTACGCCGGCTACATCGATCGCGCCACGGAAGAGGACCTCCTTGGCGCGCTGGCCGCGCAGGCCGATACCGTCTCTACGACCTTCCTCGGCCTGCCCAATTACAAGGTGGATTTTCGGTACGCGCCGGACAAGTGGACGCCGCGCGAGATGCTCGGCCACATGATCGACGGCGAACGGGTGATGGGTTTCCGCGCCCTCTGGTTCGCGCGCCAGGACCCGGCGAAGCTGCCGGGATTCGAAGAGACCGATTGGGCGAAAGCGGCGGGCCACGGCAACGTCGCGCTCGAAGCCTTGGTCGAAGAGTTCCTGACCGTTCGCAGCGGCCACGTCCTGATGTTCCAACACCTGCCCGCGGAGGCTTGGACCCGCCTTGGCGTCGCGAACAGGAAACCGGTGAGCGTTCGGGCTCTCGCTCATGTGATGCTCGGCCATGCCCGGCACCATTTCGCGGTGCTCGAGGAGCGCTACCTGGCCGGATGAAACGGCCATGAAACCGACCGAAACACTCGCCCGGGAGAAACTTCCGGACGGCGCCGAGCTGATCCTCACCCGCCGGGACGGAGTCTTCCGCCTGAGCCTGGACGGCCAGGAATTGATGGCCAGCCGCCAGTTCGAGTCAGAACAGCAGCTCGCGCAGCTTGCCCTGGCGGACATTGACGGCCGACCGGCGCCGCGGGTGCTGGTTGGAGGTCTCGGCTTCGGCTACACGCTACGCGCGGCGCTAGATCACCTGCCGAAATCCGCGAAGGTCGTGATCAGCGAGCTGTTCGCGTTCCTGATCGCGGCGCACCGCGACCCGGAAATCGGGGCAGGTGATCTAGCCGGCCGGCCGCTTGAAGATGCCCGCGTCACCGCGGTTCACGGGGACGTGCGCAACCTGCTCGCCCAGCCCGAGCGCTTCGACGCGATTCTGCTCGACGTCGACAACGGCCCCTGGGCGTTCACTCTTCCATCAAACGAGCATCTCTATTCGGCCAACGGGCTCGATCGACTGCGACAGAGCCTCACGCCCGGCGGAGTACTCGCGATCTGGTCGGCCGAGCCGTCACCTGAGTTCGTGCAGCGGATGGAGCGGGCGGGGTTCAAGGTTCGCACCGAGCGCGTCGCCGCACGGCCGGGGAGCCGGCGGCGGCATTCGATCTTTTTGGGACGGGTCAAATAGGCATCTCCGGGGGTATGATCTGATTGGAGATGAACGAATGCGTTCCCACCCCTCGGTCAGCGAAGTCGCCCGGAACTTCTCGGAGTACATCGACCGAGTGGTTCATCGTGCCGAGCGTTTCTGGTTGATGAGAGACCTGAAACCTGTCGCCGAATTGCGCCCCGTGGAGGCGGAAAGTCCTCGCCTTCGAGACCTTCCGAGCCTACTGTCCTCTCTTCCGCATCTCGCGCCTGGAGATGTTGAGGCATTCGAGTCTGACCTGGCGGATGCCCGCCGCGAGTTGGACAATCTGCCTGTTCATGACCCATGGGGGTCTTGATCGATACAAGCGTCCTCATCGGCTCCGAACGTGGGCGCATCAACTTAGACGAGAGGCTCGCTGACCGAGGAGACGAGGAATTCTTCCTCTCTGTCGTGACGGCGAGCGAGCTTCTCCATGGAGTCCACCGCGCCCGTGAGGAAAATATTCGGGCGCGACGATCGGCCTTCGTGGAAGCCGTGCTCCAGAGCTTTCCTTTACTGCCCATCGACCTCCCGACCGCTCGGCTTCATGCCCAAATCGGTGCCGAGCTGGCTTCCAAGGGTTCGGCGATCGGCCCCAACGATCTGTGGCTTGCGGCCTCAGCCCTCGCCCATGGCCTGAGCTTGGCAACCGGCAACATCCGTGAGTTCGAACGGGTTCCTGCTCTTACCGTTGAACCCTGGCTGGATTGAATCGAACCAACTCGATTACGGAGGCCGCATATGGCTCCAAGAAATGTCTTTCTGTCCTACACCTTGGCCCTCACGGCCCTCCTGCTAGGAGCCGGCACCGCCACTCCCCCACCTCCCGCTTCTACACCTCCCAAGCCCGACCGGGCGGCCCTCGTCGAGCAGGTGAAAGCGACCGAGACGGCGTTTGCCAAGACGATGGCGGATCGCAATCACGCGGCGTTCTCGTCGTTTCTCTCGGAGGAAGCAATCTTCTTCTCCGGTCCGGAACCGTTGCGCGGCAAGGAGAAAGTGGGGGCTTGGTGGAAACGGTTCTACGAGGGCAAAGCGGCGCCGTTCTCGTGGAAACCGGAGGTCGTGGAAGTGCTCGACTCCGGCACGCTCGCGCTCAGCTCAGGACCGGTGTTCGATCCCGCGGGGCACCAGACCGGAACCTTCAGCTCGATCTGGCGCCTGGAACCTCCGGGTACCTGGCGGATCATTTTCGACAAGGGCTGCCCGGTCTGCTCCCCGCCGGGGCCTAGGCCTTGAGGACTCTCCCAATCTCGGAGGATCAATCGGGCTTTCAGCCCTTGGGAATCACGGGCCGAACGGGTACCTAGGGCTTCGCCCTAGGCTACTATCGATCGGGCCTTCGGCCCTCCCCACAACGAAGGTCTTACGTGCCTCCTCGGGAAGTTGGCCCTTTCATGGCAGGCACTTAGCGCCAACGGCGCGACCGATAACAGCCTAGGGCAACGCCCTAGGTTAACGACCAAGCAACCCGTTTCTAGGGCTGAAAGCCCGCCCTATGAATGCCCCTGGCTAGGCCATAGATTTTTTGTACTCGGCCGAGATGAAGTCCCAGTTGATCACCTTGAGCCAGGCGGCGATGTAGTCGGGCCGGCGGTTCTGGTACTTCAAGTAATAGGCGTGCTCCCAGACATCGATTCCGAGCAGCGGGGTTTTTCCTTCCATCCAGGGGTTGTCCTGGTTCGGCGTCGTCTCCAAACCCAGTGCCTTGTCTTTTCCGACCGAGAGCCAGGCCCAGCCGCTGCCGAAGACTCCGGCGGCCGACGTCGAAAGCTGCTCGGCGAACTTGTCGTACGAGCCGAAGGTCTTGTCGATCGCCTTGGCGAGATCGCCTGAAGGCTTGCTCGGCGCTCCCGGCGCCATGATCTGCCAGAACAGGCTGTGGTTCGCGTGGCCGCCGCCGTGGTTCCTCACTGCGGTCCGCACCGATTCGGGCACCGCGGCGAGGTTGCTCACCAGCTGCTCGACCGTCTTGCCGGTCAGCTCGGGTTTGCCTTCCACCGCGGCGTTCAGCTTCGCGACGTAGGCCGCGTGGTGCTTGTCGTGGTGGATCGTCATGGTCTGCGCGTCGATGTTCGGTTCGAGCGCGTCGTAGGCGTAAGGAAGCTTGGGCAGCGTGAACGGGCCGGTGGGGGCAGGCGCCGCGGCGGGAGCGGCGGTCGGGGCGGCCGTTGGAGCCATGGTCCCCTGGGCACGGGCGAATTTGGCGGAAACGAGAGTGCTCGCGGCTCCTGCGGCGACCACCGAACCTACGAGGACTTGACGGCGGGTAAGCATGGGCGACTCCTTTTTAGAGAGGCGCCGGGGCAGGACCTCGGCGCGATCCAAATGGGTACCTTGCCACTTTACCTTACGCGCGAAGCCAGCTCGTCGAACACCGCCCGCACCTCGGCGAAACCGGGGTCGGGGAAGTTGTCCGGATGGTCCCAAAACTCGGCGAGCGCCCCCTGGTGCCAGCTCTCGTAGACCGTCACCTTCAACATCAGCTGAAGCTTGTCGCACGCCTTGACCAGCCGCGCCTCGGTGCTTTCGCCCCGCTCGTACTCTTCATAGAGCGCGCGGGTTTCGGCCGGCAGCGGCGCGAGGATGTCGTCCATAGCGAGCGATTCAGCGGCTTTCTTGGCCCCTTCGGGAAAATAGGGCGCCGCCGTCCGCGGCAGGTCGCCGACGCGGATTTCAGCCAGATCGTGGACCAAGGCGATGCCCACCGCCCGCAGCAGGTCGATGCCCGGAATGCGGGGACCGAGCGCCCAGACCAGAAAGACGACGTGGAAGCTGTGCTCGGTGACGCTTTCGGGTTCCGGCACGCCGCGCAGCACGAAGCCGCTGCGCGGCACCCGGTCGAGAGTCTGCAGCTCCAGGAACAGATCGAGCGGCGTCTCGTTGCGGCGGTTGCCGCGATGCGTCCCTCTATTCGCCATCAGGAGCGCCAGGGGCGACCGGCGCGGATGTCGGAGCCATAGAGGACACCGGATCGGGCGGTCCTCCCGGCCCCCCAACATCGCCCAACTGCCCCGCCGAACCTCTACCCGGCGCTTCGTACGGCGCACCGCGCACCTCGTCCGACATCCGGCGCGAGGCGTAATCCATCATCGTCACGCCGATCAAGAACGACAGCCAGAGCACCGAGGCGACCACCGTCAGCTTGGTAAGCCGCGAGCTGTATTTGAGGTGCATGAAGAACAGGACGACCAGGGTCGCCTTGGTCGCCGCGATCACCAGGGCGACGATGTCGTTGGCGGCGCCCAGGTCGAACTTTGCCACCAAAACGGTCGCGGCGGTCAAGACCATGAGCGCCAGGAAGACCAGGATGTACGGTCGGAGGGAAGGTTGGTGTTCGGACATGATCGCTGTCTCCCGGCCGTCTCAGCGCGCGTGGTAGCCGAGTAGATAGAGGAGCGGAAAGAGGAAGATCCAGACGATGTCGACGAAGTGCCAGTACAGGCCGGTCATTTCGAGCGGGTTGTAGTACGTCGAGTCGAACCGGCCCTTCCGCGACTGCACGACCAGCCAGGAGAGCAGTCCGATGCCGATGATCATGTGCAGCGCGTGGACGCCGGTCATCACGAAGTAGAGCGAGAAGAACATCTCGGCCGGCCGCGCGTGATCGGGCGAAAACTGCGTTAGGTCGAAGTTCGGCCCCGGCACCAGGTGATGGGTGAACTTCTCCTTGTACTCGAACGCCTTGACCACCAGAAACGTGACGCCGAGCAGGATGGTGGCGATCAGCCACGGGGCGATCGACTTCTTCTTGTTCACCTGCGCGGCGTAGATCGCGAGAGCCATGGTGAGCGATGAGCAGATCAGCACGCCTGTGTTGAGTGCGCCCATCGGCACGTTCAAATGGTGGCTCGCCTCGGCGAAAACTCCCGGGAAGCGCAGTCGGTAAAGCACGTAGGTCGCGAACAGGCCGCCGAAGAACAGAACTTCGGTGACCAGGAACATCCACATGCCGAGCGACGCGGATTCCTTCTGCTGTTCGAGCGTGTCGAAGTGATGCTGCAGCGCGGGGTGCGCGGCATGTCCCGCGACCCCGGCGCTTGCCTGGCCCGGCGCCGGATTAACCAAGGGAGGCCTCCCCTTTGGCGGCGATCGTCGGCCGCTGGTGATGGTAGTCGTAGGCGTCGTGAGTGACGATCGGAGTTTCGTGGAAGTTGAACGTCGGCGGCGGCGAGCTGGTCTGCCACTCCAGGCCGACCGCGCCCCACGGATTGTCTTCCGCCTTCTCGCCGTAGCGCATCGACCAGGTGAAATAGATCGCCGGCAGCAGGTATCCGAGCGCGAGGATTGAAGCACCCGCCGTCGACAGGACGTTCAGCACCTGGAATTCCGGCGCGTAGCTCCAGTAGCGGCGCGGCATGCCCATGTACCCGAGCAGGAACTGCGGGAAGAACGTCAGGTTGAAGCCGACGAACACGAGCATCGCCGAGACCTTGGCCCAGAAGGGTTTGTACTTGCGGCCGGTGATCTTCGGCCACCAGTAGTGAAGGCCACCTAAGTACGCCATGATCGTGCCGCCGACCATCACGTAGTGGAAGTGCGCGACGATGAAATAGGTGTCATGCAGGTGGACGTCGATGCCGAGAGTGGCAATCATGACGCCGGTCAAGCCACCGATCGTGAACAGGCCGATGAATCCCAAAGCGTAGAGCATCGGCGTATCCCAACTGACCGAGCCCTCGTAGAGCGTCGCGGTCCAGTTGAACACTTTGACCGCCGAGGGGATCGCGACCAGCATGGAAAGCAAGGAAAATACCGTCGAGGCATAGATCGATTGGCCGGAGACGAACATGTGGTGGCCCCAGACCAGGAAGCCGAGCACCGCGATCGCGAGCACCGCGACCGCCATGATCTTGTAGCCGAAGATCGGCTTCCTCGAGAAGGCCGCAACCAGCTCCGAGACGACGCCCATCGCCGGCAGCACCATGATGTAGACCGCCGGGTGGGAGTAGAACCAGAACAGGTGCTGGAACAGCACCGGATCGCCCCCCAGGCGCGGATCGAACAACCCGAGGTGAAACGCCCGCTCCGCCACGAGCATCAGGAGCGTCACCGCGATCACCGGCGTGCCGAGCAACATGATCAGGCTGGTCGCGTACTGCGACCAGACGAACAGCGGCATCCGGAACCAGGTCATCCCCGGCGCGCGCATGCGATGGATCGTGACGACGAAGTTGAGACCGGTGAGAATCGACGAGAACCCGGCGATGAAGACGCCAATCCCCGCCATCATCACCTGACCCTGCGCGTATTGGGTCGAGAGCGGGGTATAGAACGTCCAGCCGGTGTCGACTCCGCCATGGATCATCGCCCAGAGCGTGAAGGCCCCGCCGAAGATGTAGAGATACCAGGAGAGCAGGTTGATCCGCGGAAAAGCCAGGTCCTTGGCGCCGATCATCAGCGGCACCAGGAAGTTGCCGAGGACCGCCGGAATCGACGGGATCAGAAAGAAGAACACCATCGAAATCCCGTGCATCGAGAACACGCGATTGTAGGTGTCGGCCTGCAGCAGGTCGCCCTCGGGAGTCAACAGCTCCAGGCGGATCAGCATCGCCATGATGCCGCCGATGAAGAAGAACACGCTGACCGAGATCAGATAGAGGATCGCGATCCGCTTGTGGTCCCGGGTCAAGAGCCAGGAGCGCAGGCCATAGCCGTTGTTCAGGTAGTTGGTACCCGAGCTGGGAGCGTGGATGTCGGTCGAGACTGCGTGACTCATAGCGTCCCTCGGTCGGCCGCGGCGCCGTTGCCGCCGGCCGAAGCCTGCTGTGGGGTACCTTCTAGAGACTTGATGTAGGCGAGCAGGGCGGCGAGCTGTTCTTCGCTGATCTGTCCCTGAAACGTCGGCATGATCGGCTGCCAGCCGGCGACCAGCTTGGCGCCCGGATTGAGGATCGATTCACGCAGATACGTGTCGTCGGCCTTCGCGCTCCCGCCGTCGGCAAACGTCACGTCACGACCATAGAGCCCGGCGAGCTGCGGCGCGCGCGCCGGGCGCGGGTCCTTGGCGTCGCGATGGCAGGTATCGCAGGCGAAGGTCTGGAACAGCTGCGCGCCGGAGGCTACGGGGGTCTTCCCCGCCGGGCTGCCGCTGAGCCATTGCTCATAGTCGCGCGGTTCCATCGCGATCACATGGCCGATCATCCTGGAGTGCTCGGTGCCGCAGTACTCGGCGCAGAACAGGTGGTAGGTCCCCGCCTTGGTCGCCTTGAACCAGAGCGTCGTGTAGCGCCCGGGAACCGCGTCCTGCTTGGTGCGGAACGCCGGCACGTAGAGGCTGTGGATGACGTCCTCCGAGGTCATCGTCACCTTGATCGCCTGGCCGACCGGCACGTGGAGGTCGTTGATCTCGCGCACCCCTTCCGGATGCTGGAACTTCCACATCCACTGCTTGCCGACCGCGAAGTACTCCTGGGCGTCCGACGGCGGCCGGTAGATGTCGAAGAAGATGCGCGTGCCCCAGACGAACATCACCAGGCAGATCATCAGCGGGATCACCGACCAGGCGATCTCCAGCAGCGGCGCCTCGCGCTCTTCTTGGCCGATGTCATCTTCGTTGCGGCGCTTGTATTTGACAAAGAAGAAGACCAGCAGCACCGCGATCAGGACCGAGAAGAAGACGCTGACCGCCGCCCACACGAGGTAGAGGGCGTCGACCTGGCCGGCCAGGCTCGACGCCGCATCGGGAAAAAGTTGGAGCTCGCTCCGCATGGTCACGCAGCCCTCAGCGAGTTGATCTCCCGCCGCCGCAGGATGACGATCATCGACACCAGGCCGAGGAGGGTCAGCGCAGCCGCTGCGCGGAGGATGTTGTAGGTCGCGGCGCTGTATTTGCCCACGGCCGGATCGTAGTGAAAGCAGAACAGCAGGAGGCGATCGGACACCGTACCGATCCGCAGCGAGGCCGCCTCGACCAGGCCGAGCCGCACGTCGCGCGGAGGGTAGTCGATGCCGTAAAAGTAGCGCGAGATCTGGCCTTCCGGCGTCAGCACGATCACCCCCGCCGCGTGGGCGAACTGCCGGGTCTTCTCGTCCCATTGATACCGGAAGCCGACCGAGCGGGTGAGCTGGCGGATCGATGCCTCGTCGCCGGAAAGGAAGTGCCAGGCCGGCGCCGTCGCCTCATTGCCGTAGCGGGCGACCACTTTGTTCTTCGTCTCGGCCGCCGCCCCCGGCGTGTCCCGCGGATCGAAGCTCGCGACCACGATGTCGAAATCCTTGCCCGGGGTGAGGCCCACCGCTTTGAGCGTCGAGGCGAGATCGTCGAGCACCACGGTGCAGAGCATCGGGCAGCTGTAATAGGCGAGCGCGAAGACCACCGGGCGCTTCTGGAAGTATTCGCCCAGATGGACCGCCTTGCCCGTCTCGTCTTTGAACGAAAGCGAGAGCGGCAGCCGATCGCCCAGGCGCTGGTCGTAGCCCACGCCGGTGAGCTGCGGCGGCAGCTGGGTGGGAGGGGGAGGCGAAAGCTGCGCCCGGCCCGCCGACGCCGAGCCGCCCGCCGCAAGGAGAGCGAGCAGGGCGATCCGCACTGCACGCGCCCCAGGCTTCGCAACGGGCCGGGAATGGCTCAATGCGCGCCTCCGGCCGGCGGGGCGGAAGCGGTAGATTCGGCGGCGGCCGGCGCGGTGCCAGGCGCCGCGGGAGCATCCACCGGGGCCGGAGCAGCTTCGACGGGCGGCGCCTCACTCAGGCCGCGGCGCGCGACGACGTCGAGCGCGAGATCGATCGGCAGACGGACCTTGCCCTGGGCCTGGTCGATCCACGCCGGGGCGTCGAGCACCGTCGCCTCGCGCTCGCGCAGCTCCTTCAAGTTCTCCGGCGGCGAGATCTCCAGCCGCGGCGAGGGGGGTACCAGTTTCTCCGCCGCTTCGGGGAGAGCGGAGGGTTTCGGGTCTTCCCGGTCCTCCAGCTTCCGCATCCCTTGGAACAGCCAGAAGACCAGGAGCATCGAAACGAGCGTCACGACCACGGTTCCGACCCCGGCGTAGACGATCGCCTTGACGTTCAGCTCGCCGTCGGTAACCTCGCCCGACGGTTCGGTCGAATGCCCGCGCGGATCACTCATTCGCGATCGCCTCCGAGAGATACGGCTCGTGGATCGGCACCAGCGGACGCTTCTGCAACTGGCCGAGGAACGCCCAGAGCCAGAGGCCGAAGACGCCGACCAGCGCCGCGGGGAACAACCAATGGAAATAGAGGCCGTTCGGGTGGTAAGTCGGCTCGACCTGCCAGAACAGATCGAACCAGCGCATCGCGAGCATCCAGACCGCCACCGCGGCGAGCGCTTTCGGCCGCCGCTTCAAGCCGCGCGACAACAACAGCCCGAACGGAATGAAGAAGTGGCAGAGCGCCACGAAGATCGCGAGCGGCCCCCAGCCGTGATGGATTCGATGGTCGTACCACGAGGTCTCTTCCGGCAGGTTGCCCGACCAGATGATCAGGAACTGAGAGAACGCGAAATACGCCCAGAGCATGGTGAAGGCGAACAGCAGTTTGCCGTAGTCGTGGAAGTGGTTCGGGTTGAACAGCTGGTTCATCGGCGGGCGGTTCGCGAGCCAGCGCGTCACCAGGATCAGGAACGCCATGGCGGAGAGCGCGTGGCCGCCGAAGAAGTAGACGCCGTAGATGGTCGAAAACCAGTGCGGCTCAATCGACATCAACCAATCGACCGCGGCGAACGTCGACACCAGGCAGTAGATGATTAAGCCGGGGGCGGCGATCCGCTGCATGCGGCGGAACAGGTCGGGATCGGCCCGGCGGTCCTGGGCGACCGACAGCCGGTCGAGGCGCCAGGCGAGCAAGATCCAGATCACGAAGTAGGCGACCAAGCGGATGATCCAGAACGTCGGATTCAAGAAGCCCGACTTTTCAACCAGGATGGGATCGTGCGCCGCTTCCGGTCGCGCCCAAAGGTAGAGGTCTTTGAGGCCGAACAGGAGCGGCAGCGCCATCAACAGGAGCAGCGGCAGGGTGCGTGCCGCGGCCTCCCAGATCCGCCGCGCCATCACGCCCCAGGCGCCGCGCGACAGGTGGTGAACCATTTCGAGCGCGAGCGAGCCGAGGGCGATCGACAGGCAGAAGACCCAAGCGACCAGGTAGGCGCGGAAAAACACCGGGGCGTTGACGAAATAGCCGATCGCGGTGAGCCCCAGACCGATCGCGCCGACGATCAGCGCCTTGGATTTCACCCCGGCGATATCGGCGGGCGGCGCGAAGGTCGCGGCGTCCAGGACCAGCGGGCGCGAGGTTTCGGGAGTCGAACTCATGTCAGTGTGTCCCTTCGCCTTCGGTCGCCTCAGGTTCGGCACCGTGCTCGCCATGCTGGGGCGTCTTCGCGGTTTCGAGCGCCTTCCATGCCTCGTCGAGCTTTTGCTTCTCGGCCGGGTCGAGATCCGCGACCTGCGCGTTCTCGGCGTACTGGAGCACCCGGATGTAGGAGGCGATCGCCCAGCGGTCGGCGGGCGGAATCTGCGCCGCGTAGCTCGGCATCTGGCCGAAGCCCTCGGTCATGTTGTTGACGAAGTAGCCGAGCGGCGAATTGCGCAGCCGCTCGTCGTGAAACGACACCGGCTGCTTGAACCCGCGCTGGACGATCATGCCGTGGCCGTCGCCCAACCGGCCGTGGCAGGGCGAGCAATAGACGTTGAACCGCTCCTGGCCGCGAACCAGCAGTTCGCGCCCCACCGGCATCGGCGGCACGGTCGCGAGCTCTCCCTCGTCCGACAGGCCGGTATAGAACACGGCGTCGTCGCGCAATTGCCCGCGCGCCACGGTGTGCGCCGGCAGCGGCCGCGCCTCGACGCCGTCGGCGAAGAAGTCGCTCTCGCGGTAGGTCTTCGCCTTGGCCTGGTCGTGCATGTTCTGGCGGCAACCGGCCAGCGGAACCAGGATCAGCAGGCCGGCCGCCAGCAAGACGGCTTGGGAAACCCTCGGGGTGCTCATCGGTTTAGGGCTCAACCTCGGACACCTCGCTGGGATTCAGGTCCTGAAGGAAGATCTCCGTGCCGCTGCGATCGAACTTCGGATCGGCCGCCTCGATGACCAGGAAGTAACCGTCGGTCGAGGCGCGTTCGGAGAACCGCGGCACATTGAACACCGGGTGATAGGGCATCGGCAGGCCGTTCAGCGCGAACATCCCGATCACCGCCGAAAGGCAGGCGCCAAGGATCGTGCATTCGAACGTCGGAATGATGAACGCCGGCCAGCTGACCAACGGCCGGCCGCCGATGTTCATCGGATAGGCAATGAGGTTCGCCCACATCTGCAAGCCGAACCCGCCGAGGCCGCCCAGGATGCCGCCGATCAACACGATCAGCGGCACTTTCGAATGGTGATGGTGGAGCGCCTCGATCACCTCTTCGACCGGAAACGGCGTATAGGCCTCGACTTTGCGGTACCCGGCCTCGTGGGTTCGGTGCGCCGCCTTGGCCAGGCTCTTCGGGTCCGGGAACTCGGCCATCAGACCGTACAGCCCGACGGGGGGTCCGGCGACAGAAGCGCTCATTGCGCCTTCTCCTTCTCCACCGCGTCGGCGGGCACCATCGTCCGCATCTCGAAGATCGAGATCATCGGCAGGAATCGAATGAACAGGAAGATCAGCGAGGTGAACAGGCCCAAGGTGCCGATGAACACGCCCCAATCCCAGATCGTGCCGCGATACATGCCCCAAGACGACGGCAGGAAATCGCGGGAGAGCGAGACGACGATGATCATGAAGCGTTCAAGCCACATGCCGACGTTGATGAACATCGAGACGATGAACAGCATCACGGGCGAGCTGCGCACCTTTTTGAACCACAGCGCCTGCGGCACGATCGCGTTGCACAGGATCAACGTCATCCAGTGGAACCGGTACGGTCCGATCGCCCGGTTCATCAGCATGAACCGCTCGGTGTGGCTGCCGCTGTACCAGCCGAAGAAGAACTCCATCGCGTAGCCGTAGACCACGATCAAGCCCGTCGCCAGCATGACTTTCGCCATGTTCTGCAGATGTCGCTCGGTGATGAAGTCCTTGAGTTTGAGCAGCGGCCGGAGCGGCAGGACCAGAGTAAGCACCATGGCGAAGCCGGCGTAGACCGCGCCGGCCACGAAGTAGGGCGGAAAGATCGTGGCGTGCCAACCGGGGATGATGCCGGCCGAGAAGTCGAACGACACCACGGTGTGTACCGAGAGCACCAGCGGGGTCGAAAGCCCGGCGAGCAGCAGGTAGGCGGTCTCGTAGTTGTGCCAGTGCTTGGCCGAGCCGCGCCAGCCGAGCGCGAGCATGCCGTAGCCGAGCTTGGCGACTTTGTTTTTCGCCCGATCGCGCATCGTCGCGAGGTCGGGCACCAGGCCGGTGTACCAGAACAGCAGCGACACCGTGGCATAGGTCGAGACCGCGAACACGTCCCAGATGAGCGGGCTGCGGAACTGCGGCCAGAGCCCCATCGAGTTCGGATAGGGCAGCAGCCAATAGGCGAGCCAGGGGCGGCCGGTGTGGAGGATCGGATACACGCCGGCGCAGGCGACCGCGAATAGCGTCATCGCCTCGGCGAAGCGGTTGATCGAGGTGCGCCACCCCTGGCGGAACAGCAGCAAAATCGCCGAGATCAGCGTTCCGGCGTGGCCGATGCCGATCCACCAGACGAAGTTGATGATGCCGAAGCCCCAACCGACGGGTTGGTTGACGCCCCAGATGCCGATGCCGCGGACCAGCAGATTGCCGACCGACCAGAGGAACACCATCAGGAGCATGAACGCGACGGAGAAACCCGCCAGCCACCACTTCGGCGTCTTGCGGATCGGCGTGAGCGGGATCGAGGCGATGTGGTCGGTCACCGATCCCGGCGTGTGGCCGGGAGCGATCATCGGCGCCTTGTAGGGCTTGGCGGGGAGCGGCGGCTGTGAGGGGTGCCGCGTGTCGAGGGTCGCCATGCCTCAGCTCCTCTCCGCGCCGGAAAGCTGCGGGTTGGGGTTGGTGATCTTGGCCAAATAGGTGGTGCGCGGCCGGGTGTTCAGCTCTTCGAGCAGCGTGTAGTGGCTCGGCTGGGCTTTGCGTCCCGTCACTTCCCAGGCCGGATCGTTCTGGTCGCCGAACACGATCGCCTCGGTCGGGCAGGCCTGCTGGCAGGCGGTGACGATCTCGCCCGGTTTGATCGGCCGCTGCGCGACCCGGGCATCGATCCGCACCTCGTGGATGCGTTGGACGCAGTAGGTACATTTTTCCATCACGCCGCGCATCCGCACCGTGACGTCCGGGTTGGTCGCCAGCTTAAGCACCGGCACGTCGTGGTTCGCGTAGCGGAAGAAGTTGAACCGGCGCACCTTGTACGGGCAGTTGTTCGAGCAGAAGCGGGTGCCGACGCAGCGGTTGTAGACCATGTCGTTCAGGCCTTCTTCGCTGTGGACCGTCGCCGCGACCGGGCAGACCACCTCGCACGGCGCCTGCTCGCATTGCATGCAGGGGACAGGCTGGTTCATCAGCTGCGGGTCGTCGAGGTCGCCCCCGAAGTAGCGGTCGATCCGGATCCAGTGCATCTCGCGCCCTTTGAGCACCTGGTCCTTGCCGACGATCGGAATGTTGTTCTCCGCCTGGCAGGCGATCACGCAGGCGACGCAACCGGTGCAGGCCGAAAGGTCGATCGACATGCCCCACGCGTGGCCGTTGTACTCCCAGGTCTGCGGGAAGAGCGTCGCGGGTTTTTCTTCTTCGCCGCCCTCTTTCTCGCCCAGTTTCTCGCCGGCCTTCATCGCCGCGAACTCGGCCACCGTCAACGCCTTGACCGGCTTGCGGATCCTCACCTCTTCGGTCGCCGTCTTGTTCTCGTCGGTGCTGCTTTCGAGCAGGTGGTGGTTCTGGGTGTTGGCGAAGGCGTACCGGCCGGCGAGAGGCTTGACCGCCACCAACGCCCCGCCGAGAGAATCGGCGCCGCGCAGGCGATACGCGTTGAAGCCGTGGTCGCTGCCGACCGGCCCGGCATTCCAGCGGCCGTGGCCGAGATGGAGCGTCGCGCAACCGTCGGCATGCCCCGGCTGCACCCAGACGCCGACTTCGAGCTTGCGGCCGGCCAGGTCGATCTCGGCCTTGCCTTCCATCGTCAGGCCGAGATCCTGCGCGGTTCGGGGCGAGACGATCAGGCCGTTGTCCCAGACCAGCTTGGTGATCGGCTTCGGCAGCTCCTGGAGCCAACCGTTGGTGGCCAGGCTGCCGTCGTGAAGCGTCGGATCGGGACGGAATAGGAGCGGCAATGCCGAGGCCGAGGCTTTGCCACCGGGCGCCCCAGCGGCCCGTCCGGCGATGGCTTGGGCCGCCACACCTGCCGCTGCGGCCGAAAAGGTCGCGGAATTTCCGGCCGGGGTCGCGGTGGTCGCAGGGGTCGCAGTCGTTGGAATCACGCCGTCGTGGAGCGCCTTGCGAAAGGCTTTTTCCGCATCGCCCGCGCCCGCCAGCCGAGCGGTCCAGGTCTCATGCACCAGGTCGTAGCCCGAAGCTTCGAGCTTGTCTTGGAACACGCCGAGGAACTCGATCGCCGACTTGCCGCTATAAAGCGGCTCGACCAGCGGCTGGATCACCGAAGCCGTCCCATCGTGGGCGAGGGCGTCGCCCCAAGATTCCAGCTCGTGGGTGCCCGGGATGTGCCATTGGCAAAGCTCACCGGTCTCGTCGTCGTACAGGCCCCAATGGACGCGGCTCTTCGCCTTCTTGATCGCCTCGCCGAACTTCAGCTCGGCGGGAGCGTCGTAGACCGGGTTCGAGCCGAGCACCACGAGCATCTCGACTTTGCCCGCGGCGAGATCGCGACCCAGCTCGGCGATCGAGGCCACGTGATCGACCGGATCGACTTCGAGCACGGGCGGATAGGAGACGGTCTGGCCGACGTTCCCTAGGCCCTGGTTGATCGCATGCGCCAACACCTGCAACTCGACCGAGCCTTGAGGATCGGCGATCACCGCGCTCGCCCCGGCGTTCGCCTTCAAATCGGCGACGACCGCATCGAGGAAGGCTTTCGCCTTGTCCGGAACCGTGGCCGCGGAAACCCCCGCCACGCCCACTCCCGCAGCGACAGCGAGCGCGAACGCTTCAAGATCGGCAGGGGCCAGGATCATCCGGTGGTCGGCGATCGTCGAGCTGGCGGTCGGCGTGCTCTCGACCGCGTAATAGCGGTTCATCTCTAAGCGGTCGGTGCGCGGCCGGCGGCCTTGAGAAAAATCGCGCGCGTAGCGGATGCTCGCGGGGCCCTGGGTGAGGAAATCGGCGCCCAGCGACAGGACGACTTTCGCCTTGGTGAAGTCGTAGACCGTCTCTTGCGGACCACCGAACGAGGCGATCGCCGCCGCGCGGGCCGCATGCGGCGCGGCCGGTTCCCAGCGATGCCACTGGGCCTGCGGGAAGCGGGCGAGGATCGCGGTCATCTGGGCGGCGAACGTCGGCGAGGTTGTGGCGCCCGAAAGAAACCGCAGCCCCTCGCCCTGGAGCGCTTCGAGCGCCCGGATTTCGGCCACGATCGCGCCGGTGAAATCGCTCCAGCTGCGCGTCTGCTGGATGTAGCGGATGGTGGTCGAACGGGCCGGATCGTACAGGCCGAGGATCGCAGCTTGCGTTCGCGCATCGGTCGAGCCGAGGCTTGAGGGGTGCTCGGCGTTTCCTTCGAGCTTGGTCGGCCGCCCCTCGTGGCTCTCGGCGATCACCCCGACGCCGTAACCGCCCTGGGTGATCGTGGTCGCGAAGTACATCGGCCGGCCGGGGATCATCCCCTCCGGCATGTTGACGTAGGGCACGACTTTTTCGACCGGCTGCTTGGTGCATCCGGCAAGGCCGGCGAGCGCCAGCGACGCGCCGGACAGCTGAAGGAAATTGCGCCGGGAGAGACCGTCCGCCGGGTTCTCCACCCATTCGGAAGCCTGGCGCGGAAACTCGCGGTGGAGCCAGTCTTGAAACGTCGGCGTCGCGGCCAGCTCGTCCAGGCTGCGCCAGAGCGGCGCGCCTTGGCCACCCTTGCCGCCCTGGCCGCCCTGGCCGCTCAGATGCTCGCGCACCGAGGCAAGGTCGATCGGCCCGGAAGCTGCGGGCTCCGGCCCCAGGCCGGGAATCGGCGCCGCGCCGGAAGCGGCCCTATCGTCTAGAGGTTCCATAGCGCTAAGGATCTCGTCTCTCACTCGATAAGTTCCTCTCCGACCTTACCGGTGGCAGGTCGAGCAGGTCGTCTGAGGCTTGACGTCGTATTCCTGGATCAGCTTCGCCGCCTCCGGCCCAAAATGCGGCGGCCGAACCCAGGCCATGTTGAAGACCTCGGAGCGCGGGCGGATGTTCTTTTCCGGATTGCGGTGGCAATCGATGCACCACGACATGGTGAGCGGCGCGTTCTGCCGCATCAGGGCCATCTGATCGACCCGCCCGTGGCAGGAGGCGCAGCCGATTCCCTTGGCGACGTGGATGCTGTGATTGAAGTAGACGTAGTCGGGCAGGTCATGCACCTTGGTCCACCGCAGCGGCTGGTTCTTGGCGAAGCTCTCGCGCACCGGGGCGAGCAGCTCGGCGTTGGTCCAGATGTAGCGGTGGCAGTTCATGCAGACTTGGGTGGGAGGAATGCCCGCGTTTGCCGATTTCTCGACCGAGAAGTGGCAATAGCGGCAGTCGAGCCCCAGCCCGGCCACGTGGTGCTCGTGGCTGAACGGCACGGGCTGCGCCCGGACGACTCCCTGGTTCGTGCCGTAGCCGGAATCGAGGAGGCTCGAATAGACCCAGAAGAACAGGCCCACGAAGATCACTCCCCCAAAGAGGCTGACTTTGGCGATCGTGTTCGTGCTGCGGTGGAAGATCTGCGCCATCTCGTCCCCCGGGGGCAGCCCCAAGCTCCCAGCTCAAAGCCCAGACGCGAGTGAGCACCCCTCCCTCGGGGTCAAAGCTCGAAGCCTGGGCCTTGTGAAAATCGTCACAAGCATCCTAACAGCACGAATCCGGTAATCGCAAGGCGCCGACTTTCGCCTTTCCTGCATCGCCTTTGCCGGCTACCGGCCCTCACCCCCCGGCCCCTCTCCCACCCGCACTCCCGCCCTCCCGGGAGAGGGGAGACTCGCTAAAGAGTCAAGGCTGACGGCCGCCTATAATGCCACCCCAACAGGGGAACCGCCAGAGATACCCTCCTGGGCTCGCCAGGCTCCAGCCTGGCGCTTTTGGAGTCGCGCCACCAAGGCACTCCATGCTGCATAAAACGCCAGGCTGGAGCCTGGCGAGCCCAGGAAAAGCTCCCGCTGCCCAACATCCGCGAGTTCCAGGAGACTCCACCCCATGCCCCACCGCCGTCTTACCCTCCAACACCCGGTCCAGGCCGCCACCCTCACCGCCATCCTCCTCGTCACCCTAGGCCTCTCTCTCCTATTCGCCTGCGGCTCCCCCACCCCCGAATCCAAGCCAACCCCAACAGCCTCCGCGCCCACCCCACCCTTCCCCCCGCCCGACGCCGGACGCATCGAAGGGGTGATCACCTACAACGGACCCGACCCGGACGTAGCGGTCCCCCTCTCCGCCGATCCCACCTGCGCCAAGCTCCACACCGGCCCCTTCGAAACCGAAAAAGTCGTAACCGACGGAGCCGGCCACCTGGCCAACGTCTTCGTCTACATCAAAGCCGGCCTGGCCCCCCGCACCTACCCCGCACCCACCGAAAAAGCCGAGATCGACCAGAACGGCTGCGCCTACCTCCCCCACGTCCTAGGCCTCCGCACCGGCCAAACCCTCCTCTTCAAGAACAGCGACCCCACCATCCACAACGTCTTCGCCCAAGCCGGAGCCAACCCCCAATTCAACCGAGGCCTCCCCCAAGCCGGCATGAGCTTCGAGAAGGTCTTCGAGAAACCGGAGGTCATGGTCACTTTGCGTTGCAACGTCCACCCCTGGATGACGGCTTACGTGGGAGTGCTCGACCACCCGTATTTCGCGGTGACGGGGCCGGAGGGGAAGTTTGAGATTGGGGATGTGCCGCCGGGGACCTACACCGTGGAGGCCTGGCACGAGGTCGCGGGGATGCGGGAGGCGGTGGTTACGGTGGACAAAGGGGGGGTGGGGCGGGTGGGGGTGGGGTTTACGCAGCCGGGAGTTTAGAGTTTTTTGCTGCGACGGGTTGGCATGTGGCAACGTCAAGCTTGCCCGTACCTCGCGTTCTGGCGTTCGTCCATCGAAGGCGGCGCCCCAGTTATTGGCGACGCCGGAAGTAGAAATCCGACCAAGGAAGCTCCAAAGGCCGGCACATTCGTCACACACCGCAAGAGCGTTAGCCGGATCTATGGGACGGGCGGCATTATTCGCCTCCAATTCCGCGCAAGTTATTGGTTGCGGCCGTCTCCACTAGGAACCGAGCCTCTCGAAAGGAAGCCGCATTGCCTCCTTCTCTGGATTCCCTGCCTTCAAGCCGCTTCGGAATATGCCAAGACTCTACTCGGGTGGGCGCTGTAGGTTTGCCGACACCTCCGTCATACCGCACCAACAAACTAAAAATTAGCCGGCAATCTAAATAGCTTTTGATCTCAAGCCGAGAGGTAGCGAATGCCTATCACCAAGAAAGCCGTCGCGCTATTGAAGGGCAAGGGGTGGAATCTCTATAAAGGAATCCCGGGGGCGGCGTTACCAGAAATCATTGCGCAGGGTAGATCCACTACGATAGAGCGAGGTGCGTTCTACCATGTAATACCGGTAGCTTTTCGAGATCATAGTTTCGACGAAGTTGCCGACCATTTCGCCTACGCGCACCACACGAATCAGCTGCCGGTATATAACGACCAATCCAATCCTCCATTCGTTGTCAAGGGAATCGTTGCAACAGACGGAGGCATTGCGATCGTTCCGAGCGAGGAGGACGCCTCCGACGGGGTCTTGGTCAGCTATGAGTTCGACGAGACTCAGGCAGAGCTAGCCATTACCCGTTATATCACGAACTACAACGTACACTACTTCGATGGCATCGACGATGTCGCAGCGTTCGTCACGCGCAACGAGATATCCCCACAAACGCCCTCTCCGCTTCCGGGCCAGCTGCGATGGACGTTTGCCAGTCGCGACGAGAACCCTGAGGAGAGGGTCATCTATCCCGCGAATCCATCGCCGATCTTATTCCGCGGCCAGGTCAAGCGGTATGAGCCATGCCTCTCCACGATAGTGAGAGACCTGGCGAACCATTCCGCGAGAGACTTTACCGGCCTTACTCAGAGAGAGCAGGCGAGTCTGATCCTCAATCTGATTCGAACGCAGTGGTTCACTGATTGTCTCGAAGAGACGCCTTTGTTTACGTGGATGAAGGAAAACAAGATCCATATGAATGAGACGGCTGTGGCACAGCACTATGGACTTCCGACAGGTTACATAGACTTGAGCCAGTCATTTGACGTTGCGTGCTTTTTCGCTTGCTGCCAGTACGACAATACGCAAGGGACGTGGGCCGCGGCGCCTTCAGGGGAAGGCGTGATCTACGTCGTCGATGTCAGGAACATCCCCTTGGGCCACGGTCCGAAACCAATCTGCCTTCAGCCTTTTCCGAGACCCAGTGAACAGTGGGGATGGGTTCACGAAGTCACCCTCGGTGACGACTTTGATAACCTCCCCTATGTAAAGAAATTTATATTTCGGCACAACGAGAGCTCATCACGGAAGATTCTTGAGAGGTTCGATCACGGCCGGACCTTGTTTCCTCGAGATCCCCTCGCAGTGGTTGCCGACAAGATCAGGCACGCCAAGGAAGTGCCCCTGGGCGTCGCACAAAAATCAATACAAGACTTGATAGACGATCCTCAGGGTCTTCCCGGTGCCATCTTGGATGATCTGCTGGACATACTCTCGACGGAGAAGAACGTGACGATTGTCAATCGATCCGTGGACGTCATCGACGATCGGACAAGGAACGAAATGGTAACGGGATGGGCTCAGCGGAAGGATACGTTCTTCAAAGGCATCGGCATCGGCTTTCGAGTGACTCGCACGAGCAAATCGGTGCCAATAGGGTAGATTCGGCGGCGGGCGCACCCCCAAAAGGTGCCACCCTCTTCTGGGAGACGAGCACCTCGAAGTGCGGCAGCCCAACAAAGGGGGGGCGAAAGGCCCCCTCGTGGCAACCGGAAGTTGGAGACGGAGCCCCTTCGCCGCCAGCAGGCGCCGAATCGCAGCCCACAGTCCTACAGCCGGGACTTCGAGCGTTCGCTGCGTTGAGGAGGTGACCTCGACTACGTGGCAGGCGTGATCGCCAACCGCCCCGCGCGAACAAACGGCAAGCCGGGTGGAAAGCACCCTTGAGGGAAGCGCGCTTGCCGGCCGCCGGCTCTCAGGTACTCGGCCGGCTCGCGGAAGGCCCGAGCGAACCAGGCGTAGGTGATCCTGATCTGGGTACGCATCCGTTTGCTGGCGGCGTGGACGAGCGGCGCTGGCGACTTCTTGGTCTTGGTCGGCTGCGAGCATGGGTGTTGCCGAAGGATCGCGGCCGGGCCGAGGGGTTCGATTCCCGTCTCCGATTCTCGATCGGGGTACGGCTTGTTGTCACCGATCACCCTAACTTCCCCTCGGGCGATCACCTAAAAATCCCTCCCCTCTTTCTAACCGCGAAGGAGGGTCGAGGATGGACAGCAGCACGGGAATCGCGATGTTACCGCTGGCTTTTGAGACCCAGAAGGTCGCGCAGGCAAAAGGTGCCAGGCGATTCCTGAGCGGACCGGTGCCTCCAACCAATATTCAGAAACGTATCGCATCTCTGTCCGAATGTCATCGCCAGCACGCACTTCTCTCCGCGATTGAATATCGCCACCAATCTCTCTCACTATTCCATTAGTCGCACTGGTTCGATGTCCGTGCTCTCAAACGGAATGTCCGCGTAACAAAGTAGGTAGCCCATGGAATGGCCTACGTTCTTGAAGGCATGAGCAGCGCCGGGTGGAATCCGAAAGGCAACGACTTGCCCCTCTGGCACTTCCATACTGAAATTTTCCGAGTCCTGACTGCGAAACTCCGCGAGGAAATTACCTCCTAGTACACAAATGGTTTCGGTTCGCCGGGGATGGAGGTGGTTGCCCCGAACCGTGCCAGGTGTCGCAGTCGCAACGTGGAGATTGAAGACACTGCCATGTTGAAGCTCAGTATCCTCGACGGCAGGAGCTATCAGCACCCCACGATGATCCTCAATTGTCTCAAGCACAAAGGACTCGATCCATTCTGGAGTCTCCAGCTTTCGTTGGGACATTGCCATGCTCTCCTTGCCTTGAATTCCTTGAATCTTGCCTATTTCAGTCTACGCCTAATTTCACTCACGAACCATCCTACAGGCTCGTCTTGTCGCGCTCGCGCCGATTGGACCATTCCTCGGGCCGCAGTGGTGAGATGGGCCGCAGCCAATGCCCCAGCGGCGACCTCCACTGCGGCTTCGGCTCCTAAGCTTACCAAACCCAGTCCAAGGCCGTGGAGTGCCGCGAGTGCTACTGATCCAACCACACCCATACTAGCCACGACCAAGTTAAGCTTTGGCTTCTCACTACCCCTCAGCGTCTCGTAAATCTGCAAATGTTGTTCGAGTTCTCGCAAGAAAGCGTTAGAATTCAATTCGCCGTCAATGCCACGTTTCACGATTGCTTGCACGGCCGCTCTTTCCTGCGTTGTATCGTGCCGCAACCGAAGTATCGTATCAAGTGACTTACGCGCGTGCGGCTCGCGTGCGCGATCGAAAGCGAGGTCGGCTCCCTTGAACTCTGCACCCAGGCGCCACTTGTTGTATTTCTCTCGAGTCCACTCCGGATCATCGTACATCCAAAGATATAGCGGTAGTCGTTCTCGCGCGACGTTTGCGTCGAAGCCACGGGAGGCGGCATTGTCGACAGAAGCAACCCATTTCGATGATTGCAGGACCGTGACCTGAGGTAAGGGTAGCTGAAACCTCTTCAGATGCTTTGGACTGCTTCCGACTTCTCCGCTGCTAGAACGGTCGGCCAATAGTTGGCTGATATTGGCCGGGCGGAGATGGCCCTCTCGCCAGTCATATGGCGTAAGGCCTCTTCCAGCAAGCTCGAGCGAAAACGCTGCGTTCAGGCTTCGCAGTTCTGCGTTTAGTGGACCCTGCGCAGCGCGTGGCTTGTCTCGCAGCCTGATCCTCTCCTGTTCCATTATCGTCCTGACTCTGGCATCTGCTCCGTGTGAGTTAAAGTTCGCTATGACGTCAGCGACCTCCTGGCGGTAAGGGACCGGGCGAAGAATTCCCTCCTCCTTAAGCTCTCTGTAAAAGATGGAGCTGAGCCACTCGGTACGTCCCCGGCGCCGGGACGCAAAGTCCATCTCGGACTCGTATGCTTCGGAATCACATATGATTTCATCAAACAAAAGTAGCGACGAGGCGGCGTGCGTAAAAAAGTCTGCAGGTAGGCCTCCGGGCGAAGAGCCTACTAGTAGCTTGAAGAACCAAGTGCCAATCGCAAGTCTTAGCGTTTTAGGGCTAGGCGTTTGGATTGGCGGGAGGCTCGGCATTTCGGTCACGATTTCACCTCTGCGGCGTGCAGAGCGAGTGCCTCTGCAGCCGCTATAGTGGCCTGCGCCGCTTGAGCACGAATTCTCCAGGCAGTGATTGTTTCGTAGCGTGCTCTGATCCAATTGGTTAGGCCGCCGGCTTCTTGAATCTCCACGAGGTTGTAGTCAGCTGTTTCGAAATCAAGTCCATCAACCAGCACAACGCTAAGTTTGTGTCCCAATGTTAGCGCCGCAAGCATTGGCCACTCAGCGTCAGTGGTGACACCTGTGGCCTTCGAAAGCTGGAGGATTCGAGAAGCTGTCGCTCGGGACATGGCGCAACTTCCCGACGTGATGTCAAGCTCTTGGCCCAAAAGAGTTGATACCGCTCTATTTGTCACCAACTCAGGTAACCTTTGAGACTGTGGATGGCTGGCCATGGCGCCCTCAGTGCGTCCGATGACGGTATACTCTGCCTTCCCTGCGATGTTTGCGACCTCTGTTAGCTCCTGCGGCTGGGTTAATGCCCAGTGTATTGCTCGATCAAGATCGGCATACTGGACTGTGCCCATCTCAAGGGATTGTGCTATTGAAAGGGCCTCGCGCCGATTTTCCCCAACCTCGTCGTATTTCGAACGGACCAGAACTATAGCCTCTTGATCCCACACTCGACGTGTCCACTCCTCGGCGGTACCAGGCGTTACCACAAGTGCAATCCATCGGAAAGCGCCGCGCAGGATCGGCAACGCCCGCTCGAAAGGCCCTAGCAATCGACCATCAGGATCGTGAGCGAGCGCCCCCAGCGCGATTGGAGAAGACCCTCTCACTGGACTAGCCATTGCTCTTCACGCGCATCTGTTCAGCTCCGCCTTAGCGTACGCCACTATTGAATGGTATCAAGGTTAGAGTCGGCGGCGGACGCGGTGTCTCCAGGTCGAAGGAGTCGCTGTTGGCCGGCGGCTTCTGCCTGGATGCCGCGGATCTCCCGCATCCGGCTCTCGGACGGACTTCACGAGAGAGCATGCACGTTACTACTTGGCAGGCGCATCTGGCGGATGTCGAGCATCCCCATTTTCGTCCCGGGCGGGCGGTATGTGATTTCGCGGGTGGCTTTTGCGAGTCGGCGGACGGCTCCTGCGTCTTGGCAGGCGGCTTGTGCGAATTCGCGGACGTCTTCTGCAAATTCGCGGGCGGCTTGTGCAGATTCGCGGACGGCTTGTGCAGATTCGCAGGCGGCGTGTGCAAATTCGCGAACGGCTTCTGCAGATTCGCGGACAGCTTCCGCAGATTCGCGGGCGGCTTCTGCAAATTCACGGACGGCTGTTGCGAATCGGCAGACGGCTTGTGCGATTTCGCGGGAGGCTTCTGCGAAACGGCGGATTGAATCCTCCGGACGGCGGATGGGATTTCTCGATCGGGGTACGGCTTCTGCGAATTGGGGGAAGGCTTGGGCGAAGCGACCGATCCCCTCGCTGTGACTCTACGCCGCCCGATCCCCTGCGATCACCTCGGCCAGGTCGCGATCGGAGGCTCCGAGCGCGAGCAGGGTCCGAATCAATAGATCCAAGGAGACCGATTCGTCGGCGGCCTCCGCTTTCGCGATGCGGCTTTGGCTGGATTGCAGCCGCTCGGCGAGCTGCATCTGGGTCAATCTCCGCTCCTTACGCAGTCGGCGGACGGCATCGCTGAGCTTGAGCCGCAGGTCGATGTAGGCGCTCTCGTCCGCGGTGAGGCCGAGGAACTCCTCGGTGGAGCCCACCTTCCAACCTTGGGATTCGAGCCGCTCTCTCTTCTTCGAGTCCATGGGGCAGCCTCCTACTTGTAGAGGTCATACTCGGCCAATCGACGCCGGCAGGTTTCGATCGTCGTTTTCGGGGTCGATCGAGTCTTTTTCTGGAGAATCAGCGCGGTGACGCAGTGGACTCCCGGCCAATCCTGGGGCCGTGCGACCAGGTTTTCTTTGCTGCCATGGGAAAGGACGTAGACCAGCCGCCCGACCTGGGCCTCTTCCTCGTCGCTCACGAGGATCGCCTGGTAACGGCGAGAGAAGACCTTATCCCGCCAGCCGGTCGATCGGGCGACCTCGCGGGCGAGCTTCGAGTTGAAATAGCGGGAGAGGCGTTCGCTGTCTTCGACTCGCGCCCAGAGATGGAAGTGGTTCAAGGCAAAGCAGAAGGCGCAGATCTCGATCGGGTAGAGGCGCTGTGCTCGGCCGAGGCCGAAAGTTCGCGTAGCACTTTTAAGGGGGGACCGACTCCTAGTCGTCCTGAAGCTCCCATCCAGCTGGGCAACTGTGAGCACAGCACTGGGCTTCCGAGAACAGGGCACTCAGCATTTCCCGGCTCAAGTTCAGCTTCAAGGGTCTGTAACTGAGCAATCCTTGGCGCCGCGATTCGAGGTCGTGGAGGTAGTCCAGCCGCGATTCCGCCGCATGGAAATCGCCTCGAACAGATCCGCAGATCGGGCAGGTGGCCGCCCAATAGGAGGTGCCGCTTCCTCGGGTCGAGCGCATCTCGATCGGAGTGATGCACGGATCCTCGGCTCGCCAGAGAGGAAGGCGGTTTAGGATCGCTGCCACGGCCCCTTCGTCGAGAGACGCCAAGCGCAAGAGCGACTGGAAGTAACGCCACTCCGTTGTCTTCCAGCCTGAAACCAGTCGATCCGGAATCACTAGGCCGGTAACGGTACGTAACTCGGCCTTGCACTTCCAGCACTTGTCAGCCATCAGCTCCACTCCGACGAGCTGCATACCTTCAACCGGTCCGACGTAGGCCAAAGTGCCATTCCATAACGCGAGCAGGGTACAACTGAGGGTTTGAACACACTCGAAGTCGGGCTCCACGACCCAGGTGCCGGAGCGCAGCTGCGCCGCGGGAAGGCACAGGAACCCTGGATGGATGAGGTCCAGCCTCTCCGAAGCAAAGTCCGCCCACTGCCCTACCGGGCCTCGATCTGCGTCCTCGTAGAAAACCACGAGTGTCGAGCCCTGATCCAAAGTTCGGTCTCGAAGCCGAAGCCAGACCTTTTCCTGCTCTGGCGAGAGGCATTCATGGACAGGAAGAACCGCGAGTTGAAAGTGAGTTCTCCCGGCGGCCACAGGAGCGGATTCGAAGTTCACCAGTTCGATCGCCGAGGTCTCTCCGGATCGGTCTTCTTCCCTGTCGAGCCTACAGTCTTCGGGAATTACGCGGCCTGCTGCCGCCACCACTGCTTCTTCGAGTGTACCTTGCATGCGGAGATTGTCTCAGGGTGTATCTCGCGAGGGAAGGGGTCGCGACCAGCCCGAGACAGGTGTCCCCGTCGACTCGCGCCAGAAGGAAAAGCTCACCTTTAGGCGACGGGTCTGTATACGCTCAGCGTATACTCCGCCTGTGGACATCCGGCGGCAGGTGGCGATGGCTTCGGGCTTCGAGTGGGACGAGGGCAATCTTGAGAAGAATCTCGAAAAACACTGCGTCGCCTTCTGGGAGGCCGAGGAGATCTTCTTCAACCGGCCCTTTGTAGTGACGCTCGACCCGACTCATTCCGTTTCGGAAACTCGGTTTTACGCCCTCGGAAGGTCCGACGCCGGCCGGCGGCTCTTCGTCGCCTTTACCCTTCGGGAAACACTCATCCGGGTCATCTCGACCCGTGACATGACCCGCCGCGAGCTTGCGGCCTACGGGCACTATGAGAAAAGAACCGATTCCTGAGTTCGCCTCCGAAGAGGAGGAGCGGAAGTTCTGGTCCCAGAACGACTCGGTGGATTTTGTCGATTGGTCGAAAGCCGAGGCACTCACCTTGCCGGAGCTGAGACCTACGCTCAAGACGATCTCGCTCCGTTTGCCTGTTTCGCTGATCGCCGAGCTCAAACTGCTCGCAAACAAGCGAGACGTGCCGTACCAGTCGCTACTCAAGACATACCTCGCCGATCGCGTTCGCGAGGAATTGGCACAGCAGGCTACGGTCCACCCTTGAATCTGTCCATGAGGACCTCGCAGCGCCAGGCGCGCGCTCGCGAGGCCCTGCCCTCCCTTCCAAATCCGAGACATGATCCGCCGCGAGCCCGCGGCTCCGAGCCCGCTCGACATTCGTGGGTATCGGAACCTCTTTTCTGGCTCGGTCTTGTGCGAACTCCGGCAGCGTTTGTGCGATCGGAATACCGCGAACCGCTCTACTGGAAAAAGTATGTGCGGATCTGAATGAAATCTGTGCGGTTTTAATGGGAGAATGTCCAGAACGGACCAGAGCCGCCCGGGTCACCATCGATTTCGCACAAACTTTGTTCGCCTCTTGTGCGGACATGAGGCAAAGAAGCTCTGAGTTGACCCGTCTCGGATCGCCGCCCACCCAGAAATGTGTATTTCCCACCCAGATCAGTCCTCTTCCTACAGAGTTTCGCACAGACATGACCCATCATCCGCACAACGATCACCCGAGAAATTCCCGATTTCTTCCAACTCTGCACTAACTTCTTCCAGCTCCGCACAAAGCGCGACGGTGGAAGCCTTTGCCGGGGTCAGAGAAGGCGCTCTGCCGTCTGTTTTCGCACAAGAATGGACCAAATCTGCACGGATTCGACTCTCGTCGTGCGCACCACGACGAACCCGCCCTCCTTGAAGCTTCACGGTTCAAGGCCGAGAAGCGGATCCCTCTGGCCGATGCGCTGATCGCCGGGCTCGCCAGCCGGTTGAGCGCAGTCTTGGTCCACAAGGATTCCGAGTTTGAAGCCTTGAACGGCGTTTTGGATCTCGAGGCTCTCCCTTACAAATCCGAGACATGATCCGCTGCCTCGGCCACGTCGCGCGCGGAGCTGGGTGGCTACCTTCTAAGGGCGCAGTGCCCAGAGCTCCGTGCCGGTTTCGGCGTCGTACCGGGGAAAGAAAATCCGCTCGCCGGCTCGAACGAAATTCCCGTTCCCGGGCGTTCGCAGCCGGCGCACGGTACCTGCGGCGGTGCCGTCCGTGTCCCAAATCCCCAGGGCGGTCGCGAAGGCCAGATGTCCGCCGAGGACCGTGTAGCTTTGAACGTTTTCGACCGTGCTGCCATCCGGATAGGTGAGCCGGGTCGTCCCCGCCTCCGTGCCGTCGGTGGAGTAGAGCGTATCGTCCTCGGCGCGGTAGACGAGTCGCCCGCCCCAGGGCTCGGGCACTGCCCGGGGATCGAGGCCGTAGAGACCTCCAGGGGAGAGAGTGGTGCCGTCGCTCGACCAGAAGCCGGATTCCTGGGGTCCGCGATAGAACACCAGCACCCGGCCGGAGAGAGCGGCGAGACCGACCAGGGCCGCCGGGGCGCCTGAACGGGTGGTCAAGGGTCCGAGGCTCTTGGTCCCCACGGCCGTCAGGTCCGACACCCAGAGCGACGGAGACGCGGTGCCCGACACGAAGAAGATCCGTCCTCCGACCGAGACGACCTCGCTCGCAAGCTCGGTGAACGGAGCGTCCAAAGCCGGGTAGGCGTCGGCCAAACGCCGGGTCCCGCCGATCGAGCCGTCCGAATACCAGGGCTCGAACGTCCCAAGCGCGTCGGCCGCGAGGAAAGCCACGCCTCCAGAAAGCTCGACCAATCCGTGCCAAGGTGACCTTACCGGGCCGGGAAACGGCGAAGGATTCGGCAGATCGGAAAGGCGGATCGTGCCTTCTGGAGTGCCGTCGGAGGTCCAAAGCTCGTCGCCGTGATCCGGATCGAAGGCCTCGAAATAGAGCCTTCCCGCCACGGCGCGCAATTCACCGTTCGGCCGCCAGTGGAGTCGGGACGTCCCCTGAAGAGTGCCGTCGCTGCTCCAAATCTCGCCCAGCGCGCTGCCGACCTGGTGGTACCACGCGAGCCGGCCACCGAGATCGGCACCGATGAATCCGTGCGGGGAATAGAACGGGGTCTCGAAGTCGTGCGCCAACGAAGTACCGGCCGAGGTGCCGTCCGAAACCCAAAGTCCGTAGCTATCTTCGTTTCCCGAGGTGGCGAAGAAGAAGCACCGGTTGCCCGCCGGCATAAGAGCCCGAGGGTGCGAGCCGCTGTCCTGGGCGGTCGCCAAGTCGGAGATCAGCTTCGTTCCCGCGAGGGTTCCATCGGAGATCCAGGGCTCCGCGCCGTGATCCTTGTCAGCCAAGCGGAAGAACAACCGGCCGTTGACGAAGACGCCGACGCCTAACGAAAGATCGAGCTGCGGATCGTCCAGACCCCGCTGCACCAATCTCCGGGTGCCTGCAGCCGTACCGTCGCTCGCCCACAGCTCGTCGCCGCTCCCCGAACCCGCGGCGAAAAAGACGCGGCCGTCGCCGGCCACGAAATTGCGCGGGGAAATCGACTGGCCTCCCGGGACGAGGGCTTTGACCATGCGGGTTCCGGGCACGGTCAAATCGCTGATCCAAAGCTCTTCGCCTTCATTCGCAGTGTTGCCGGCGAACCAAACCCGGCCCCCGTCCACGGCTTCGATATCCATTGTGCCCGAACAAGGGCCGGGACAGACCTCGAGCCGACGCGTCCCTTCTTTACGGCCGTCGCTCACCCACAGCTCGGCGCCATGCCCAGCTTCCTCGTTGATGAAGGCCACCTTCGAGCCGACGGCGACCAGTTGTCGAAGGCCGAAAAGACCTGGGAGCCTCCGAGTATGGGTTGGCGTTCCATCCGTGATCCAGAGCTGAGCCTGGCCGGTGAGAAAGGTATTGCCGCCCACGACGGCGAACGGATCCAAGGGCACGGATTGGAAGATTGTGGGGATCGCGCTGAAAATCTTAGTCCCTTGGGCCGTACCGTCGCTCGCCCAGAGCCGGTAGTTGGAGGTGCCGATCGGCGCGGCGAAGAAAATGAATTTCGAGCCGGCGACACTGGATTGGTTGGACCACCCGACCGCGGCGATCTTACGGGTGCCGACCGCCGTGCCGTCGCTGGTCCAGAGCTCCTCGCCGAAGAAGAACCAGAGCCGATCGCGGAACCAGGCGAGGTCATAGAGGAACGTTGCCGAAGGCCGGGGAACAAAGCGCTTGACCAGCCGGGTGCCAGCCGGCGTGCCGTCGCTGGTCCATAGCTCGGGACCCGACCCGCCGGTCCCGGTAAAGAAGACCCGGCGCTCGCCGGCGCTCGCCGCCTGCTTGGACCAGGGGATCGAGGGGGGGATCGACGCGGGGAGCGCGCGCGTCCCGGTAAGAGTGCCGTCGGTGGCCCATAACCGGCAACCTTGCGTGCCGCAGGCCTCGAAGAGGACGATTTGGCCGGTGTTGGCGAGGTAGCGGAACGAGATCTGGTTCGCCAGGAGACGAGCGGTACCGGCGGCGGTGCCGTCACTGATCCAGAGCCCCAAGGTCGACGTGTTGGCGGTCAACAACACGCGCGAACCCAGTCGGGCAAAATTGGCGGGTGCCGAGCCGCCACTGCGAAGGGTCGGATCGATGTCCGCGACGAGATAAGGCTGAAGAGCCTGCGCGGCAAAGGGGAGGTTCAGGATTCCCAGCAGGAAGATCAGGAAAAAGCGAAGTTTCATTTTGTTCTCCGGGGTCGGGGCTCTCTCGAAAGGTATGTCGTCATGGCTCGCTCCCAGCCCGGGGCACGCGGCCCCGCTGCTCCGAAAAGCGATTGTCCTTATCGGGGACACCGGAACAACTTGGAGGTGTGAGCGAGAATTCTATTCGATCCGGAACCCCAAAGGGTGCCAGCCGATTCTCGAGCGACCCCGATCAGAGGGCGAGGTTGCGCCTCCGTTCCGGAGGAAAGCGTCCTTGAATTGGAGGAACTCGGCGACCAATGACTCGAACGACACCAAAAAGCAGGGCGATTGACGGGTGCGCCAGGATGCGCGTGTGTGGCATCCCGAGGCCAGCTCTCACTCCGCCGCCTCTTTGTCCACGTTCTCCCCCATCCGAGCGGCCTTCAGCGCCTGCTTCTCTGCCTCTGGATCTTGCCGAGCCTCCTCGGCCTCGAGGCGCACCGATTTGAACAGGCGAAGGCAGCGCTGACAGTCGGTCTCGCCAAAGAGGTAGAGGGTCTTCTGCTTCTCGTGGTCTTTCCCCTGATCCTTCCCATTCCCCTGGTCCCTCGCGCGAGTTCTGTCTGCCGCGACCAGATCCAATTTCTCGATCTTCCTGTTCTGCACGAGCTGCTTGAGGGCTTCCCGAGCCAGCCCCATCTTCCGCAAATGGTCCTGGATGCGCAGGTAGAGGAGCGCCTTTTCTCGGATGAGCGCGAAGCCGAAGACGAAGCTGAAGATGTCTTTATCCTGTTTGCCGGATCCGAAGGCAAGCGGCGGCTTGACCGCGAGCGAGAACGTCACGAGTTGCTCTCCCGCCGTGCCGAACTCTTCATAGACATCCAGGATCCAATTCTGCTCGACCGGGTTCAGCCGCTCGTCGTCGACCTCCTTCTTCAAGGTTTCTTTGAGTTCCTCAAGAGAAGCCGGAAGAGCCGAGAGTTCCGATTGGACCTCACCGAGACCCAAGCCGAGATCGCGTTCGCAGAAGCGCTGAAATCGAATGCCATAGGTGCAGGCGCTTACCGCCCAGGTGACTCGCAACATTCCCGACCACGACCAATGCTTGAACAGGTTGATCCATCCCCGATTGTCGGGATGGTCGGCCTCTTGATCGAGATCGAGGGCCAGGTAGATGTCCTCCATGAGCTGGATCAAGGAGCTGCATAGATAGAAACCCGCGCGGATCTGCTCCGCGTCCTTTGGCAGCCAAGACTCGGTCGGGGGGGCTCCCTCCGCCGTCGAGAAAGCCTTCTCCTGCAACCGGCGCCATTCCGGATAGAACTGGCCGTCAAGGAATCGCAACTTGTCGTCTGTGCGCATTCGCTCGTAAAGCTTGTCGAGCGTCTCTGTGAATTGAGGGAAGTCGTCCGCGACCTCTCGGCTCGGCGGATACCAGCGCTCCTTCAGAGCTGCGATCAGCCCTTCGTTGTGACCGCCAGGGTGCTGCCGGTGAACCGCGTCACTTTGCCGCAGAGCGCCCTGGAAAATCTGCTGAACGATGTGGAAGCCGAGTTTGCGGTAGCTCTCGAACTGCGACTCCGCAAAGAACTGGTCGCCCGTCGATTGATGCGGGAAGGCAGGATTGCGCGAGCGATAATTGAGGAGATCGGTCGGTTCGTCACCGGTGAGAGAGGGCTTGAGGTAAAGCAGTGTCCCAGGTGAGGCGCTCGGGTCGATCCGGTCGTAACGGATTTTTCCCACCGCGCAGTGCCAGGTGCTGAAGCCCGAGTCCGAGCGGCGCTCTAGCGAGTCGGTATTGATCTCGATGTCGATTCCGAGGTCGGTGCGGCACTTCCGGATGGCATTGCCGAGATCGGAGAAGGAGAAGTCCCCGTCTTGCGTCGCGTCGCAGGCGACGATCATGCGGCAGCGACGCTTGACCAGCTCGTAGACGCCCAGGTTCTCGAAATGGCCGCCGTCGGAGAGATAGACAAAGTCCGACTCATCGTTGGTGCGCCCGGTCAGCTCGCCGAGTAGGTAGAGGGGACCTCCAGGAGGGCTGGCCTGGCGCCAGCGCGGGCCGCGAGGGTTGCCGAGCCACCAGCCGAGACGGACGTTGAACACGGTCATCAGAAAGGTGAGGGCCGGGGAGGAGTGGTATCCCGAGTTGGGGCTGGCCGCCGCGCCGGAGATCGCCATCGCCGTTCCCAGGTAGACGCCGCCATCGGCATAGCCGTAGGTGCTCGTTCGCCGAAAGGCCCGATCCTGACGATCCTCCTCTGGACAGTCGGCCGCTTCCTCGGCGACGGGCAGGTCGAAGCCGCTGAACAGCGGGGTGAAGACGAAGGAGGCTGCCTTCCTCTCCTGCCAGGCAAGATTGCGGCCGCGGACCAGGTTGATCGCGGCGTTAAGGATCGGGTACGGCCCCTCGTAAGGGGGCTCGTAGTCTAAAGGAGCCGTTCGGAGCCGGGAGAGCAGGAGGTCGTCGTCCGCGTAGAAGCCGGTGAAGGGATGGGGCCGCCGTTTCGTGGACGCTCCGAGATAGCACCGAGCCAGACGGTTCCGGTAGAGCAGGTGCATGGAGAATTCGTTGACGTCCACCCGCCAGGAGAAGAGCAGGGCGGCAGCCAGCGCCGCTGCCAAAAGGATCCAAAGTCTCGTGGGATCTTCCAAAGTCTCGCCGATCCTTGCCGCCTGATGCTCGAAACCGGAGGGCACTTCCGCCTTCGAGGCGATTCCGATCGGAACGCGGATCTCGCCTTCCCTCTCCAGCGGTAGGACCAAAGTCCGTTGCTCGACAGCGGGAGGGGGCTGCGGAGTTGAATGAGGGAACAACCCGGAGTCGATGCCGAGCGAGAGTGCAACCAGGAGGCCGATCACGAAGACCGGAGGCCCAATCTTGGCGACGATGTCGATCAGGGGGTTCCGCGACTTCGTGCCGTTGGTCTTGGCGCTCTTGCCTGCCAGCACCCCGGCGAGCGTCGAGCCGACCCAGGCGGAACCCAGTGCCACTCTGCCCCAGGTACTGGTCCATTCGATCAGGAGCGGGCTGAAAAGAGCGACCAGGAATAGGCAGCTCCAACCCAGCGCGTAGATCAGGAACCAACCCGCGACGCGGCTCATCCACTCGCGGAGACCGTCCGGGAAGGCCTGTCCCGCGAGCCCCATGTGAAGGAACGCCGTGAGGAGGAAGACCGCGACGACGAGCGGCGGACCGAAACTCGCCAGGACGACGAGCGGCGACCAATTCGTGGCCTCTGGGCTACACCGGAGGATTTGAATAAACAAGCAGTACACCGCCCATAACAGCAGACCGCCGAGCGCGCCGGCAGGGGCCGCGGTCGTGTTGAGCACACCCCAGGACGCGGCAGCGGGTGCTGTGCCGGCGCGCCGGCCCAGGAAGAGAGAGAGGAGCCACGCCGTCACCCAAGAAAGCGTGTAGAGCAGAGCCGAGAATTCCATCATCTGGAGCAAGACGTTCTGCCCGGGCTGGTCTCGGGCGAATTGAAAGAGCGACCAGCTTGCGAGGACCGCCGCGAGGAAGAGCGGCGAGACCGCACCCCGGCGGATCCATTTGGGCTGGGTATACCAGGGATCTGTTTCTTTTCCCTGCGGGGGGGAGAACCGAAGGTTGAGCGCCGTGAAGGCGAGCCCCAGGGTTCCGAGGAACAAGATGACAAGTAAATTGAGACGGTAATCTTGATGAGATTGGACGGCAAATTTCGTACCGAGGAGGATCAGCCGCGGCGCGAGCAGCACCGTGGTGAAAGTCGCGACGAGGATGATGAGATTGAGTAGGAAGTTCCGCAGGTAGACGGCGACCAGCGTCCAGGTGTCGGAGCTCAGCAGTCCGAGCTGAGGCGTCAGGTAGTTGCTGTAGCTGCGGAGGAAGCGGACGGCCGCTACCTCCGGAGCGCCATGGGTACCGTTCTTGACCGTTCGATCGGCCGGCACGGCGCCCAGTTCGTCACTCACCTGTTCGATGCCGACTCGCTGAATCCACGCCGTGAGCCAAGCGCCGATGTAACCGCCGCCCGAGACCGTGGACAAATAATCGAAGATCTTGAGCAGCCTGAGCTCCGCGAGGCCCTGGAGAACGCCGAGGTTGAAAGTGGCGCTGCGGATACCGCCACCCGAGAGCGCCAAGCCGAGGAGCTGTTCGTCGTGGGCTTGCTGGTACGAGAACTTCTTCCCGGCAGCGGTTTTGCCGGCCTTATCTTTGGCCCGCTCGTTGATCTCCTGCTGCTTGGGCTCCCGTAACTCGCGGGAACGCTGGATCTCCTCGATCTCCCGCGTGAGAACCTCGCCGAAGTCCACCGCCTCAGTCCGGTCGGTCTGCAGGGAGTCGCCCTTGTCCTCGTCGGTCGTGTGGGTCATGCCTGTGCTCTCCTGGAGATCCCCTCAGTGCGGCTTGCGATCCTTCATCGACGCCTCTCGATGAAGTGCTATTCGGTTCGCCGAGGTGAGGCGATTTCGATAGGGAGACGGACGCTTCTGGAATCTTCCGGCCTCCCCCTCCTCCCTGCCCATCGAGACGACCTCGACCTTCTCCTGGCCTACGAACCGCTGGGCTCGCCGAGGTCCGCTTCGAACTGTTCCTATGGAGTAAGGACTCACCTCACCGGCACGCTCGCCCCCCCCGGTACCGTCTTCGAGGGGGGCGGGCGCTGTTATGGAATCGCTCCCGAGGTGGGTCTCAGTGCTTCGCAGGCCCACCCTCTTCTGTGTGCCGGCCCTTACCAGGGGCGTTCGCGTCGTTTGTCCACGACCACCACTTCGAGGAGATCGACGGCCGGACGACGATGAGGGATGTGATCGAGTTCCGCTCGCCGCTGGGTCCTGTCGGCTGGCTTGTCGACATGCTCTTCCTTCGCTGTTACCTTGAGCGCCTCATCACTCGGAGGGCTGCCGCGCTTCGGCGGACGATGGAACAGCCGGTGCAGCATTGAAAGCGGCTGGGCAGCGCTTATCTCCAACGACTTGAAACCGCTCCTGTCGTTTTTTCTCCGCGATAGCCGTCAAGGCTGGATGGGGCCGCAGACCTTGCAGCTGAACTCCATGTAGCCAGTCTCCTGATAACTCCCGCTATCGAACGCGGGTCGAACGTGGAGACCGCCGAAGCAGGAGCCGCGATTGGGGGCGTTCATTCTGGGGTAGGTCGCGTCTATTATCCTGTCTGAAGATCCGCGGTCGCACCGACGCAAATCTCACCGGAGGAAACGAACCATGTTTCGAAAGCTGGGAATCTCTTGTGGCACAGCGATCGGACTGCTCCTCAGCTTGACAGCTTGTTCGGCTCTCTCGCCAATCCGACCGGCGCTCTCCGCCGATCCATTCGAAACCGCCAACCGGATGCTTCGCCACCGCGTGGCCGCGATCGAGCTTTCCGACGGATCTACCGTGGCCCGTGGGAAGGCGGTCCGGGTAACCGCGCGAGAAACGTCCTGGATCGCCGAAGGCACCGAGCGAACGGTTGATACCAAGACCGTCGTACGCATCCGGGTGCTCTCCCAGCGGAGACCGCTGCGGCGCTTGGCGCAGGGGCTCGCCGCCGGGGCGGCAGTGGGCGCCATCGGCCTCGCCACGAGTTCCGGCGGAAGCGACTCCGCCGGGGACGACTCCGCTTTGAATGCGACGTTCGTGGCCGGAGCGATCCTGGTCGGCGGTACGGTGGGGCTGCTCTACGGCTTGGCGCGCCCGCTCCCTGGCGAAGTCGTCTTCGAGGCCCCAGCATCGCCAACGGCGGACCCTCTCCGGTCGCCCTGACGTTCCCGCTCCTTCGGGCGGGCGACCGGGAGGCGATTCCGCGTTAGACTGACCCGGTTCCCCCGGGACCCTCCGGGGCACATTTTCCGACGGATTCCCGAATCTTGGATTCTTTCGACCCGAACTCTTCCACGCCCCCGGTTTCGCGGGCGCTCCATCGTTTCGCCCTGGTTCTTGCCGGGCTGGTCGTCCTGCTGATCGCCGCGGGCGCGCTGGTAAAGAGCAAGGAGGCGGGGCTGTCGGTTCCCGATTGGCCGCTTTCCTACGGCAGCTTGAACCCGCCGGGCTGGTGGCATCTCGATGCGATCCGGGCCGAGCACGGTCACCGGCTGTTCGCTGGAACGGTGGCCCTTTTGACCGTGGCGCTCGCGATCTGGCTTTCGCGCGCCGAGCGACGTCCAGGCGTCCGCCGGCTCGGCGGCTTCGCGGTCGCCGCGGTGTTCGCCCAGGCGTTGCTGGGGGGCCTGACCGTCCTGCTCTTTCTGCCGCCGGCGGTTTCGATCTCCCATGCGGCGCTGGCCCAACTGTTCCTCTGCCTGGTCACGTCGATCGCCGTCGTCACCTCTCCCCGCTATTGGGGCGGCACGGAATCGCCGGCCGAGCCGGTCGGGCCGCTGCGACGAATGGCTTTTGCCACCACCGGGCTCATCTATCTCCAGATTCTGCTCGGCGCGATCGTGCGGCACAACGGCGCGGGGTTGGCGATCCCCGACTTCCCGCTCGCGTTCGGCCGGCTGGTGCCCGCGCAGTTCGACCTGAAAATCGGCCTGCACTACGCCCACCGGGTGGGCGCCCTGCTGGTGCTGATCCTCCTCTCCTGGACCGTCACTCGAGTATTCCGCCACCATGCCGATCTCGGCGCGCTCACCCGGCCGGCCCTCGCGATGGCGCTTCTGGTGGTCGCTCAAATTTCGCTCGGCGGCGCCGTGGTGCTCTCCGGCCGGGTGGTCTGGGTGAACACCCTCCACGTGGCGACCGGCGCCTCGCTGCTCGCATGCAGTCTGATCCTGTCGCTCCACGCAGCCCGCCTCGCCCGGGCGACCGAATCGGCCGCCGCTCCGGCAGCCTCGGGGGCGCCCCGACTCTCCCCGCGGCCGGATTCCCTCGGCACCCGGCAGGTGACTCTGTGAAAGCGGCGGACGCCGTGGGGGCGGAGTCGGTGGTCGCGGGCCGGCCGGCGCGAGAGAGCCGCCTGCTCGCCGATCTTTCGACCCTCGCCAAACCGCGGATCACGACGATGGTCGTGCTCACCGCCGGGATGGGCTTTCTGCTCGCCGAGCGGGGCGGGCCGATCTCGTTCTGGCTGCTGGTCCACACCCTCATCGGCACGGGGCTGGTCTCGGCCGGCGCGTCGGCACTCAACCAGGTGTTGGAGCGCGAGCGCGACGCCCGGATGCGCAGGACGGTCGACCGCCCGCTCCCCTCCGGGCGCATGCATCCGGATGCCGCCCTGCTCTGGGGTGTCGCGCTCGGCATCGGCGGACTTGGCTATCTGGCGATCCGGGTCAATCTGCTGACCGCCCTGCTCGGGGTCGCGGCGCTGGTGGGCTATGTCTTCATCTATACGCCGCTCAAACCGATCACCTCGCTCTCGACGATCATCGGCGCGGTGCCCGGCGCGATCCCGCCGATGATGGGCTGGGCGGCGGTGCGCGACCAGGTCGGCCTGCCCGCTTGGGTCCTCTTCGGCATCCTGTTTTTCTGGCAGATGCCGCATTTCCTGGCGATCGCCTGGCTCTGCCGCGACGACTACCGAGCCGGCGGTTTCCCCATGCTGACGGTGACCGACCCCACGGGAACCCAAGCCGCCCGCCAGGCGGCCCTCTACGGCGCGGCGCTGGTGCCGGTCTCACTTTTACCCACCCCCTTGAAGCTGCTCGGCCCGGTCTACTTTTGGGCGGCGCTGGCACTCGGCATCGCCTACCTCCTGGCGAGCCTGCGCTTCGGCCGCGAGAAGAGCGACGCCTCGGCCCGCCGACTGATGTTCACGTCGATCCTCTACCTGCCCGCGCTGCTCGGCGCGATGTTGGTCGATCGCATCCTGTTCTGAGGCGAACCGGTGGACGAAGAGCCGAAAGACGGCCCGCCGAGCGCGGGCGAGCCCACTGAGGATTCGATCCTCGACGGCTCGGGGCGTTGGCGCCGCCGCCTGCTCTGGGCCGTGCTGGTCGCCGCCCTCGCGGGGATCGCGTTTTCGGCGGTTTCCAGCCGCCTCGCCCTCGGCCGCCCGGGCGCGCCGCCGCCGATCCTTGGCCAGGTCCCCGAGTTCGAGCTGACCAACCGGGACGGCCGCCGAGTCGGCCCGTCCGACCTCGCCGGATCGCCCTGGATCGCCGATTTCATCTTCACCCGCTGCGCCACCAGCTGCCCGCTGATCACCGAGCGGATGATGAAGCTCGAACGCGAACTGCCGCCCCGGATCGGCGCCCGGTTAGTCTCCTTCACGGTCGATCCGGACAACGACACCCCGGAGGTGCTGGAGGCCTACGCCGAAAAATTCGCCGCCCCGGAGCACTGGTGGTTCCTGACCGGGGACCGGGCCGCGATGTACGACCTGATCAAGGGCGGCTTCAAGCTCGCGGTCGATCCGAATCCGCCCCCTTCCGTCGAAGGCGTCATCGATCCGATCATCCACAGCACCCGCTACGTCCTGGTCGATGAACAAGGCGCAATCCGCGGCTACTACGACAGCCAGGACGAGACGTCGATCAAGAAGCTGAAGAAGGATCTGGAGGCGTTGGAGGGGGCGAAGGGATGAGCGAGGGACCCGAGATCGTCATGGCGGACGTAGAGCATCCGATCGAGCCCGCGGAGATATCGCGCCTGACCGGCCGGTTTTTCAACGACATGGTGAAGTACGTCGTCGATCTCGAGCGCCGGGTCGCCGCAATCGGCGGTGAGCTTCATGCAGACGCCGAGGAAATGCTGCTCGAAGGAGGAAGCCGCCAAAGCGATCTCTGGGGCGCGAACTTCTATCCCGACAAGGAACCTGACGAGCGAATCGAGTACACCTCGCTGATCAACATACGCCCGGGCCAGGGAAACCGCAGCATGTTCATTGAGAACCCTGTCTTGCGCGATCGGGTTCGAGAGCTGACGCTCGCGCTGTTCGGCATAGGATCTGGCGCGTGACGCAGCATTCCGAACTGACTTCCGATCGGTGGTCCCGATTCGATCTCGATCGCCAGATCCTGATGATCGGCAACGAGATGAACCGCACTTCGAGCCGACTCCAAGCGGTAGATCTCGCAGGAACTCGTCTCGGCTACGAGCGAGTCCTCCGGCTCGTCGATCTGACTATTGAGGTCAACCGGCGCCGGTCCCTCCGTCGAGAACTCTTGCGCTGGCGGGATCTCGCGGCGGCGCTCTATATCGCGGAAGAACCTGGGCTCACCGAGCACGAGGCGATTTTTCGCAGCCTGCTTCAATTGACTCCGGTCGCTTCGCAGCAGATTCCGTTCGTGCTGGGATCGCTCCGCGAGGGGTTGAAACCCCTCGCTACGTAACGTAGTCCCTACCGGGACGAGAACAACACGTCCCGTAGGGACGTCGTATCGTAGCGAGCGATTTCAATCGCTCGCGGCGCCCGGGCGGCCACTCTCCCCCGCTCTCGCCTACAATACCCACGCGGAGCTACCCAAACGCACCCTTAGCTCAATTGGATAGAGCATCAGACTTCGAATCTGAGGGTTGGGGGTTCGAGTCCCTCAGGGTGCACCAGGCCGACCGCTTTAGGCCTCGATCCATTCGGCCACGCGGCATCTCGGGAACTCGAAAGGCAGAGACCGATGCTTGAGTACATAGATCTCAAGGGGGTAGGCCCCTCGCCCGAGATGCGGATGGAACTCGCCCCGCGCCTAAACCTCATCACGGGCGACAACGGTCTGGGCAAGAGCTTTCTGCTGGACATCGGATGGTGGGCGCTCACCCGCACCTGGGCCGGCTATCCGGCACTTCCGCTTCCAAGGTCAAAACCCGAGCCGAGCATAGCCTTCGCGTTCCGCGGCAAAATCAGACGACAGGAATACAAGAGCGTTTGGAAACGCCGAGAGCAGATCTGGACCGGCAAGCCAGGACGCCCGGCCAACCCCGGCCTGGTGCTCTACGCGCAGGTAGACGGGGGGTTCGCTGTTTGGGACCCGGCCCGCAACTACTGGAAGACCGCAGGTGGGCTCGATCAGCGGGACCGACCACCCGCATACATCTTCTCGGCATCGCAAGTTTGGGACGGCCTTGCCGAAAATGACACGACCTTATGCAACGGCTTGATCCGCGACTGGGCCTCGTGGCAGAAAGAAAACGGGCGCCCTTTCCAGCTGCTCAAGGCTGCCTTACAGGTGATGTCCCCGTCAGCCGAGGAGCCGCTCGTGCCCGGCGAGCTCACGCGTATCAGCCTGGACGATGTTCGCGACATGCCGACACTCAAGATGTCCTACGGCGAGGAGACGCCGATCGTTCACGCCTCCGCCGGGATGCGGCGGATCACGGCTCTGGTTTACCTGCTGGTTTGGGCCTGGGAAGAACACCAGCGGGCAAGCCGGCTTCGGGGCGAGCCGCCAACGGACCAAGTGACATTCCTGATCGACGAACTGGACACGCACCTCCATCCCCGGTGGCAACGCTTGGTGCTCCGGTCGCTGCTGGAAGTCGTGGGCCAGCTAATGACAGGAGGGCAGGCAGAAGTGCAGGTGGTAGCCGCCACCCATTCTCCTCTCGTCCTGGCCTCCGTCGAACCTTTGTTCGACGAAGACATCGACAGGCTCTGGCATCTCGATGTCGTAAAGGGAAAAGTCCGTCTCGAACCGGTCCCTTGGGCACGCCAGGGAGATGTCGTGGGCTGGCTGGTATCAGACATTTTCGGTCTTCGCCAAGCGCGCTCTGCGGAGGCCGAAGAAGCAATAGAAGCGGCCGAGGCGTTCATGCGCGATGACCTTGCGGTGCTTCCTCAGGGGCTTCGAACAAAGGCGGCCATCGACCGGCGCCTACGGGACCTGCTGCCGGGCCACGACCCGTTTTGGCCGCGCTGGCTCGTAGAGACCGGTCAAATCGGGAGCAAGCGGAGCAAGGGATGATCCCCGTGCCCCCGTGGAGCCTGAGAACTTCGAGGCCAAGTGCGGCAAGCCAGGCCGGGAGTGGCTGGCAAAACATCCCGAGACGCAACGGCCGAAGGACCTCTGGTCGCAGTTCAAACACCATCTCGCCGATGGCTTTGCCAACCGTTGTGGCTATGGGGCGATGTGGTCCTCTTCCGGCACCGTGGACCACTATCTGAGTTGGAAGAGGCACCCGGAACTGACCTACGCTTGGGTGAATTACCGTTTTGCCGAGGGTTGGCTCAATCAAAGCAAGCAGACGGCCGACGAAAGGGTTCTCGACCCCTACGAGGTTGGGGAAGGTTGGTTCGAGATTCTGCTACCTTCCCTGCAGCTCGTCGTCACGGACCAGGTCCCGGCAACGCACCGTTCTCGCGCCGAATACACCCTCCGCCGGCTTCATCTTCGCGATGACGAGCGCATCCTTCGTCAGCGGCGCGCCTGGCTGGAGCGCTACGAGGCGGGAATGCCGTTGGAGCTTCTCTCCAAGGCGGCTCCGCTGATCGCCGAGGCGATCTCCAAGCGGGACCTTGATGCCGGTCTACGGAGACAGGTGCAAAAGAAGAGCCGCTGACGCACCAAGACCGTTTCAGGGTCTCGTTTCGACCCGCCCAAACACCCGCTCCGCCGCCGCCTCGCCCGCCGCGATCGAATCCGGCAGACCGTAGGCGCCCAGAGGACCCCCCGCGAATTCGAGCCCGGGATGCTGCGCCAGCTCCGTAGTCAGCCTTGCGGTAAGCGCCAGATGGCCGACGGGGCGCTGAGGGATCGCCATCGGGTGACGCCAGACGCGGCTCCATAGGGGGGGCTGGCGCAATCCGAGGAGCGGCGCCAGAGTGCTCACCGCAAGTTCGACGAGTTCGGCGTCACCCCCGGCCAAAGCATCCGGGTGGAGCGCTCCGCCGAGAAACACCCGCGCGACGATCTGGCCTTTCGGCACCCGCTCGGGGAATTTGACGCTCACGAACGTCGCCGCCACGACGGGTAAGCCCGCGGTGCGGGGAACGAAAAAGCCGTGTCCGTGAGGAGGACGTTCGACACTCTCAGCGGGCCAGGCCAGGTTTACGGTCGCGCACGAGGCGTAGGAGATCTTCCCGAGCCCTTCGGCAAGCGACGGGTCTACATTGAGAAACAGTCCCGCCGCAGAGTGGGCCGGGATAGCGATCAACACCGCGTCGGCATCGAGCGATTCTCCGCCGGTCAACTGGAGGCGGAAGCCCTCTTCTTGGCGACCGAGCCCCTCCACCGCTTGGCCAAGCCGCAGGGAGCCGGCCGGCAGCCGCGCGACCAGTGCGTCGACGATCTGGCCGAGGCCGCCGGAGAGCGTCGCGGTCGGAGGAGGAGCGACTTTTCCGGGGCCGCCCACCGGACCGGGCGAGGCGGGGCGTCGGCGCCAGCCGCCGGAGAGGCGACCCGGCTGCCGCTCCAGGCTGGCCAGGCGTGGAAAAGTGGCCGCGAGGCTCAAGTTCTCGACGTCGGCCATGGTGATCCCGCCGACCACCGGCTCGCTCAGTCGGCGATAAAGCTCCGACCCGAACCGCCGCCGCACGAACGAGGCGACGCTCTCGTCGGCACCCTTCGCTTCCGGTCGGGGCGCGATCAGCGGCTCGGCGAGCGCCCGCAGCTTGCCGGGCCAGGAGAGCAACGGCGAGGAGAGCAACGACTTCAAGAGCGTCGGGGCGAGCAGGGCGAAACCCGCGGGCAAGGGAAGCAGGCGCCCCTTCTCAAGGATGTCGATATGCCCGGATTCCGGGTAGACCACCCGGTCAGAGAGACCCAGCCGCTCGCACAGGGCGAGACCCGCCGGCTTGTGGGTCACCAGGGTGTCGGGGCCGCGTTCCAGGAGAACGCCTTCGAAGGTCTCGGTCGCGAGCACTCCCCCGGCCCGGTCGGAGGCCTCCAGGATCGTGATTTCTATTGGGTGGCCGCTTTCCGCGGCCCTGCGGCGAAGATGATCGGCCGCGGCCAGGCCGCCGATTCCGGCGCCCACGATCGCCACCCGCGGCGGCATGGTCAGGAAGCCGAGGTCCTGCGAGCGCTGCCGGGAGATTCGCTTGCCGTTCGACCGATCGCCCCTTGAAGCCAGGTCGAATTCTCGGCGGCGATCTCGATCAGCGCTTCGACGAAGCGGTCGTCGGCGTTGACCGCCGGCACGACTTTGAGCGTCTCGCCGCCGTTCTCAGCCCAAGTCTCGGCGCCGCGGATGCTCAGCTCTTCGAGCGTCTCCAGGCAGTCGGTCACGAACGAGGGGATGATCACCGCGTGGCGCGTGCCCTTCTTGGCCTCTTCGGCCAGCACCTGGTCGGTCGCCGGGGTCAGCCAGGGGGTGCGCCCCAGGCGCGACTGGAAACAGACGGTGACGCGCTCCTCCGGGATGGCGAGCCGCTTCGTCAACGCACGTGCCGTGGCGAAACACTGGGCGCGATAGCAGAAGCGGTTCGCCGCGCACATCTCGGCGCAGCAGTCGGGCTTCGCCAGACAGTGGCCACCGGTCGGATCGCTTTTGCGGATCTGCCGCTCGGGCAGACCGTGGAAGCTCATGAAGACCCGCTCCGGCATCGGATCGAGATACGGTCGCGCCACCGCGGCGCGCGCCTCAATGTAGGCCGGATGGTCGTAGAACGGCGGCACGATCTGGAGGTACGGGGTGTTCCAGCGCTTGCCCACGACTCGCAGAATCTCCTCGATCGACGAGCCGGTCGCGGCGGAGCTGTACTCCGGATAGAGCAGGAAGACCACGATGCGGGTGACCCCGGAACGTTCCAGCCGGTCGATCGCGCTCTCGATCGAGGGGTTGCCGTAACGCATCGCCAGCTCGACCTGCACCGCCTCCCCCAGACGGGCCTGAACCTTCGCCGCCAGCTCGCGGCCGATCACCAGAAGGGGGGAGCCCTCGGGTCCCCAAACCTTGGAGTAGGCCTCCGCCGACTTCTTCGGCCGGGTCGGCAGGATCAGCAGCTCCAGCACGAGAAACCGCGCGAGCGCCGAGGTGTCGATGACCCGCGGGTCGGAGAGGAACTGCCGCAGATACCGCCGCACCTCCGGCGTCCGCGGAGCATCCGGGGTTCCGAGGTTGACGATCAGCAGGCCGACGCGTTCTTCTATAGAGGTAGGCATGAGCCGGCGTATCGTATACGGAACCTGAGACCGCCGTGGAAGCGCTCGGCGCAGCCGAGTATCATCGGCCGAGCAGTCCCTGAAGAAGACCTTCCCAATGATTCGCTACGCTCAAGGTAACCTTCTCGACGCCGAGGCCGAGGCCCTCGTGAACACGGTGAACACCGTGGGCATCATGGGCAAGGGCATCGCCTTGATGTTCAAGGAGAGGTTCCCCGAGAACTTCCACCGCTACGCTGAAGCCTGCAAGCGCGGCGAGGTCGAGATCGGGCGGATGTTCGTGACCGACCTGTCCGGCCTGGTTGGGCCGCGCTGGATCATCAACTTCTCCACCAAGAAGCATTGGAGAGATCGAACCCAACTCGACTGGATTCGGTCGGGCCTTGAGGACCTCAAAAGGGTCCTCGTGGAGAAGAATATTCGGTCGGTCGCGCTGCCTCCTCTCGGCTGCGGCAACGGCGGGCTCGATTGGAAGATCGTCCGACCGCTGATCGAAGAGGCGCTGGCCGACCTCCCTACCGTCGAATTCTTGGTCTACGAGCCGACCACGAACTATCAGAACGTGGCGAAGCGAGCTGGCGTCTTGAGCCTCACGCCGGCCCGCGCTCTGATCGCCGAGATGGTTCGGCGCTACTGGATCCTCGGCATCGAAGGCTCGCTGCTGGAGGCCCAAAAGCTCGCGTGGTTCCTGGAGCGAGAGGTCGTGGCGCAGGGTCTCGAGAACCCTTTCAAGCTTCAATTCGTCGCCCATCGGTACGGACCGTATTCGCACCGGCTTGCGCACCTACTGAACGCGCTCGACGGGAGCTATCTTCGCTCGGAAGTCCGCATCCCCGATGCGAAACCGACCGATGTGATCGCCTTCGACGACTCGAAGAGAGAGCGCGTGGACCTCTATCTCAAATCCGAGGCGCGGGAGTATCTGGGTGCCCTCGAGCGGACGAGCAAGCGGATCGACGGGTTCGAGTCACCGCTCGGCATGGAGCTGCTCGCGACGGTCGATTGGTTGCTCCTTCGGGAGGGACGGAAGGCCACGCTCGAAGACGTGAAGGCTGGGCTCGCCTCGTGGTCCGGTGGGAGAGGAGCCGGCGAACGGAAGCTCCGGATTTTCGATGATCGCCTGATCCAGTTGGCGCTCAAGAGGTTGTCGGCAGCGAACGCGTCAGACGGAACCAGGATCTCCGAAACGCCTTGACCCGTCGAAACAGCCCACGGTAGACTGCGCCCGCTTTACACATCGAGCCAGAGCCGTAGTCGTTGGAGAGATGCCTTGAGGAAGGTCTGCAAGCGCTCACGCGTGCAGCTGATCGATCGGGAGCGGGGCTAGCGCGTGGCGCAGATTTTCGAGCGCTGGACTAACGATTTGCCGCTGCGCATCGCCGCAGCCAGCCTGGTCGCGGGCGGCCTGGTGGTTGCCGGCATTTGGTACTTCTTTTCCCCCAAGTTCACCGATGTCGGCTACCAACCGGAGCAGCCGGTTCCCTATAGCCACAAGCTCCACGCGGGCGACCTGGGGATCAACTGCCTCTACTGCCACGCCACGGTCGATCGGGCGCCGGTGGCCGTCGTGCCGCCGACCCAGATCTGCATGAACTGCCACCGGGTGATCAAGCGCGACTCTCCCCTGCTCGCGGCGATCCGCGACAGCTCTTCGACCAGCCGGCCGATGCGCTGGGTGCGGGTCCATAACCTGCCCGGCTTCGCCTATTTCGACCACCGGCCGCATATCCGCGCGGGGGTCGGCTGCGCCAGTTGCCATGGGCGGATCGACAAGATGGAAGTGGTGGCCCAGGCGCAGCCTCTCTCGATGAGCTGGTGCCTCGATTGCCACCGCAACCCCGGCCCCAATCTTCGCCCGGCGCACGAGGTCACCAACATGGATTGGACCCCGGGCAAGGATCAAGCCCAGCTCGCCGCCCAAATCATCAAAGAGAAGCGGCTGGCGCCGCCCCTCGACTGCACGGGGTGCCACCGATGATCGAGCCCACCGAAGCATCGTCCGTCGGCGAACCCTCGGAGGCAGCCGGTTCCTGCGGTCCGGGATGCGGCTGCGGAACGACCGCCGAACCGCTGGGATCTCCCTGGGAACATCGCGAGCACTGGCGCAGCCTCGAAGCGCTCGCCGGAACGGACGAGTCTCGGGAGTTCATGGAGCGCGAGTTCCCGGTCGGCGCCTCGGAGCTGCCCGAGGGGATCGACCGCCGGACGCTGGTCCAGCTCTTGGGCGCATCGCTCGCGCTCGCCGGGGCCGCCGGATGCCGCCGGCCGGTCGAAAACATCGTGCCGTTCGTGACCCCTCCGGAAGAGACGGTCCCCGGCATCCCGAAGCACTACGCGACGACGATGCCGTTCGGCACCGACGGCTACGGTCTATTGGTCGAGAGCCACGAGGGCCGCCCGACCAAGATCGAGGGGAACGAGCTGCACCCGGCGACTTCCGGCAGCGCGAGCGCCCAGATGCAGGCTGCGATCCTGGGCCTTTACGATCCGGATCGCTCGCAGCACGTCCTGTCGGGAAAAGAGAAAGAGAAGAAGACCTGGGCCGACTTCGTCGCCGCCTGGAAGACGCTCGAAGCCGATCATCTGGGCAACGGCGGCTCCGGCTTGGCCGTCCTGTCGCTCCCTTCGTCCTCCCCCACCCTGTTCCGATTGGCCGGAGCGTTCCGGGCGCGCTTTCCGCAGGCGCGTTGGGTCACCTGGGAACCGGTGAGCGACGAGAACGCGCTCGCCGGGGTGGCGATGGGCGCCGGCCGGCCGCTCAAGACCTCGTACGATGTCGGCGCGGCGAAGGTGATCGTCAGCTTGGACGCCGATCTGCTGCTCGGCGAGAGCGGCTCTGTCGCCAACAGCCGCGGCTTTGCCAAGGGACGGCGGCTCGCGTCGGAAAAAGAGACGATGAACCGGCTGTGGGTGGTCGAAAGCGCCCACACGACGACCGGCGCGATGGCGGATCATCGCCTGGCTCTCCCCAGCCGCCAGATCGGGCCGTTCGCGCTCGCCCTCGGGCAGGCGTTGGCGGCTTCCGGAGTCGCCGTGGCGCTGCCGGCGGCGGGTGGCAGTGGTGGTGGCAATCCCGGCGTCCCCCCTCGCTGGATCGAGGCTTTGGCGAAGGACTTGGCGGCGAATCGCGGCGCCGGGTTGGTGATCGCGGGGCGTCATCAACCTCCGGCCGTCCATGCGATCGCCCTGGCGATCAACGCCGCGCTGGGCAACGTTGGAACCACGGTTTTGCTGCGCGAGCCGGTCGACGTGCTGGCGCCGAGCACCGCGGATCTCGCGGGTCTGGTGGCCGGATTGAACAGCGGCCAGGTTTCAACAGTCTTCGTCCTCTCCGGCAACCCGGTCTTCGACGCGCCCGCCGATCTCGGATTCGAGAAGGCGCTCGCCAAGGTCAAGAACGTCGTCCACCTCGGGCTCGCTGAGGATGAAACCTCGGCGGCCGCGGCGACCCCGGCAAAAACCGGCTGGCACCTGCCGGAAGCCCATTTCCTCGAAGCTTGGGGCGACTGCCGCGCCGCCGACGGCACGGCGAGCGTGGTGCAGCCGCTGATCGAGCCGCTGTTCGGCGGCAAGTCCGCGATCGAGGTCGTCGGTCTGCTCGCCACGGGCGAGGACAAAACAGGCCACGATCTGCTGCTGGAGACCTGGAAAACTCTGATGCCGGCGGCGGCGGATGCTCCGGATCCCGACGCGGCGTTCGAAAACTCGTTCAACAAGGTGCTTCACGACGGACTGCTGGCGGGTAGCGCCACGCCGCCGGTCGCCTTGGCCGCCGCCGCGGTGCCCGCCGAAGCGGCTGCCGCCTTGGCCGCCCCTACGGCTTCCGGCCTTGAGCTGTCGTTCCGGCCGTCTCCCGCCGTGCACGACGGCCGCTTCGCCAACGTCGGCTGGCTCCAGGAGCTGCCCGACGCGGTGACCAAGATCACCTGGGGCAACGCCGCGCTGCTGGCGCCGAAGACCGCCGAACGGTTGAAGCTCGCGAACGAAGACGGAGTCAAGCTGACGCTCGGCGCAGCCTCGGTCGAGCTGCCGGTGTGGATCGTCCCCGGACAGGCCGAAGAGACGGTGATCGTCCACCTCGGCTACGGGCGGCGGGTCTCGGGCCGGATCGGCACCGGGGTCGGCGCGAACGTCTATCCCTTACGGACCCAAGCGGCGCTCGACTGCGCGGCCGGGGTGAAGGCCGAACCTTCCGGAATCGATCATCAGATCGCCCAGACGCAGGATCACGGCACCATGGAAGGGCGGCCGATCGTCCGCGAGGCGACGCTCGAAGAGTGGCGCCGCGAGCCGGATTTTGCGCCCGAGAGGGTCGAGATCCCGAACAGCGATCCACTGTGGGAGCAGCACAAATACGACACCGGCCCGCAGTGGGGCATGGCGATCGACTTGAACGCCTGCACCGGGTGCAACGCCTGCGTCATCGCCTGCCAGAGCGAAAACAACGTGCCGATCGTCGGCCACGAGCAGGTTCGCCGCGGTCGCGAGATGCACTGGCTGCGCATGGATCGCTATTTCTCCGGTTCGCCCGACCAGCCCGACATGGTGTTCCAGCCGATGCCTTGCCAGCAGTGCGAAAACGCCCCCTGCGAGCAGGTCTGCCCGGTCGCCGCGACCGTCCATACCGCCGAGGGGCTGAACGCGATGGTCTACAACCGTTGCATCGGCACCCGCTACTGCTCGAACAACTGCCCGTACAAGGTGCGGCGGTTCAACTTCTTCAACTACACCAAGGACACGCCGGAGCTGCTCAAGCTCGCGGCGAACCCGGACGTCACCGTGCGCTCGCGCGGCGTGATGGAAAAATGCACCTACTGCGTGCAGCGCATCCAGCGGGCGAAGATCGACGCCAAGATGGCCGAACGGCCCTTGAAGGACGGCGACGTGCGCACCGCCTGCCAGCAGACCTGCCCGACCCAGGCGATCGTCTTCGGCGACATTCACCCCGCGGAAACCCAGGTGAACATCCAGAAGAAGAACAGCCGGAACTACGTGCTGCTCGCCGAGCTGGGCAACAAGCCGCGCACCAGCTACCTCGCGCGCATCCGCAACCCGCATCCCGATCTGGTCGAGGCCTAAGCCGTGCGCAGACACCACGCCTCGCTCGCCCTCGTCCTCCTCGCCCTCGGCGGGTGTGCCCGGGGCTGCACCTCCAGCCGACCGCCGTTCCACGTCAACCCGAACATGTTCGTCCAGCCCCGCTACGAGCCGCAGGCCGCCAGCGCCTTTTTCTACGACGGCGCGGTGATGCGGCCGCCGGTTCCCGGCACCGTGGCGCGCGGCGAATATCGCGACCTGATCAAGGACGGCCCGTACTGGACCGGAATGACCCCCGACGGCGAGTTCGTGACCACCGTGCCGATCGAAGTGACCGATGCGGTGCGCGCCCGGGGGCAGCAGCGGTTCGACATTTATTGCGGCGCCTGCCACGACACCCACGGCGACGGCAAAGGCATCCTGTTCGAGCGCGGCAAGGTGCCGACCCCGACGTTCCACAGCGACCGGTTGCGCCAGATGCCGGTCGGCCAGATCTTCGACACCGTGACCAACGGATTCGGGCTAATGCCTTCGTACAAGTACCCGATTCCGGTCGCCGATCGCTGGGCGATCATCGTCCACCTGCGCGAGCTGCAGGCGCGTCGCGCCGAGCGCCAGGGAAGTCAGCCGGCGGCGGCGACCGCTGAAACCGCTCCCGCGACGGAAGCACCCGCCGCCGCTTCGACGCCTGCAGCCGCTCCTCCAGCGGGGACTCCATGAAAAACCGGATCTTGCTCGCCGTCGTGGCCGCCGTCGTGGGACTTGGGCTGGCGGCCGGGGTCGCTAAGTTCCTGATGGGCCGGGAGTACCACGCCCCCTATCGGCCGCAATCCTCGGCCGCCGCGGAAACCCCGCGCGATCAGGGGCTAGCCGACCAGAAGGCCGAGCAGGACAAGGCGGACAAGGAAAAGCCCTACCAGGAGGTCGAGTACCGGGCGTTCCCGAAGATCGGCAGCCGGGTCGCGATCTGGATGGTCGCTCAGCTTCATCTTCTGTTTGCTGCGTTCGTGCTGGCGGTGCCGCTGTTTGCGCTGATCATCGAGTTCATCGGCTACCGCACCAAGGATCCGCGCTACGACCGGCTGGCGCACGAGTTCACCAAGCTGCTCTCGGTGTCCTTCTCGCTCACCGCGACGTTCGGCGCCTTCCTTACCTTCATGCTGATCATCCTGTACCCCAAGTTCACGGCCTATCTGGTGAGCGTCTTTTCTCTCACCTTCCTGCCGTACGTGCTGCTGTTCTTCTTCGAGGCGTTCTTCCTCTACACCTACTACTACGGCTGGGGGAAGTTCTCGCCCCGCGTCCATCTGCTGCTCGGGTTGGGCCTGAACTTGGTCGGCACGGCGATCATGTTGATCGCCAACGCTTGGGTCACCTTTATGACCTCACCCTCGGGGATCTCGGAAAAAGGCGCGCTGATCAGCACCTGGGACGCCGTCCACAACTACACCTGGATGCCGATCAACATCCACCGGATTATCGCCAACGTCGCCTTCGGCGGCTCGGTGGCCGCCGCCTACGCCGCGTTCAAGTTCCTGGGCGCCAAGACCGACGAGGAGCGCGCCCACTACGACTGGATGGGCTACATCGGCAACTTCGTGGCGATCTGCGCCTTCCTGCCGCTCCCGTTCGCCGGCTACTACCTGGCGAAAGAGATCTACGCCTATTCGCAGACCCTCGGCCTCACCATGATGGGCGGCGCCTTCTCTTGGCTGTTCATCATCCAGGCGGTGCTGATCGGCAACCTGTTCCTCGCCGCCAACTACTACCTCTGGCTGGGCATGGGGCGGATCAACGGAGCCGAGAAGTTCCAAAAGTACATCAAGTACCTGCTGATCCTGGTGGCGATCTGCTTCGCGGTCTGGGCGACACCGCGCTCGATCATCTCGACCGTCTCCGAGATCCGGGCGATGGGCGGTTCGTCCCACCCGGCGCTGGGCTTCCTCGGCGTCATGTCGGCCAAGAACACCGCCGTCAACATCCTGATCCTCACGACCTACGTGAGCTTCCTGCTTTACCGCCGGAGCGGCAAGACCCCGACCGTCAAATGGGCGAAGGCGGGAAACCGGGCGCAGCTCGCGATCTTCCTGGTCGCCGCGTCGATCGTCATCTTCCTCGGCGTCTACGGCTATTTCGTCGAGGCCGCCGTGCGCATCGCCTTCTCGATCCCGCAGGTTCTCTCGGTGCTGCTCGCGATGATCTCGGTGACTGTGATCGACGTCTTCCTGTTCAAGAACGCGGCGAAGGCCGCCGAGCCGCGCTGGGGCCAGATCAACCCGATCTCGCAATACGTGCTGATCTTCATCGCCGTCACGTTCACCTGGCTGATGGGCCTGATGGGCTACGTCCGCTCCGGGCTGCGCCAGCATTGGCACGTCTACGGCGTCATCCGGGACACCTCGGTGGACGCTTTCACGCCGACGCTCGGATTCGCCACCAAGGTGGTTTCGGCGACCGTGCTGATCTTCTTCCTGCTGATCAGTTTCGTGTTCTGGCTCTCCGGTCTCGCCGGTAAGAAAGACTGGGAAGAGAAGCCGAAAGCCGTCAAAGCCCTCGAAGAAGGAGCTGCCGCGTGAAGGTTCCGGTGAGCTTGCGAATTGCCGCCCTGGCGGTCGCCACGACCGGCTTTTACACCTATGTCGGTCAGTTGGTGCCCCAGAAGGAAGTGCATCCGCCCGAGGACATCGTCATCGCCAAGGACATGAAGCCGGAGGAGATGCAGAAGATCGGCCGCCAGATCATGGAAGGCAAAGGGCTCTGCTTCACCTGCCACACGATCGGCAAGTCCACCGGACCGTACCGCTTCCCCGATCTCGGGGGCATCGGCTCGCGCGCCGGCAACCGAATCCCGGGCCTAAGCGACGTCGAGTACATTGCGCAGTCGATGTACGAGCCGAGCAAATTCATCGTCCCCGGCTTCAACCCCGGCATGCCGGAGATCAGCAAGCCGCCGATCGGCCTGACCGACGACGAGATTCTGACGGTGATCGCCTATCTCCAGAGCCTCGGGGGGACGACCACCGTCACCATGCAAACCAAGTTGCCATGGCAGGCGGGCGGCGGCGGAGATGCCGCGATCGGCGCGACGCCGTCGGAAGCCCCGGCGACCCCAGCAGACACCGCACCGGCCGCCACCGATTCCGCCACGCCGGCCGCAGTCCCGACGACCTCTGAAGCCCCGGGGTCTGCTCCTGCTCCGGCGGCCCCAGGCTCGGGTCAGTGAGCCAAGGACCGACCGAGGGGATAATGAGGCGATGAACCTGCCGATCGTTTTGTGGGTGGTTTTGGCGCTGGCCGCGGTGCAATTCCTTTTGCGTCTGCGCCGCGCCGGCACGTTCCTCTGGACCCTCACGACCTGGGGCTCCGTCTTGGTTTTTCTCAGCTTTGGTTTCAAGGTCCCGATCCCGCAATCGGTGATCACGCTCTATATGGGGATCGTGACGCTCGCCAGCACCGCGTACGTCACCTCCAGCCGCGAACGGCTCCAGGCGTTCACCGGGCCGCTGGTCCGGCTGTGCGTCGAGCCGCGCCGCCGGCCGGTCCTCTACGCGGTCGTCCTGTTGATCCCCGCCCTTGTGGCGTTCGGGGTCTACCGGAAGATGACGGTCAAGATCGAAGCGCCCGCGTTCGGCCGCACGATCCATCCGGCCCCCCCCGACTCGATCTCGGTGCACGAGAAGCCGTTCGACCTGGTGAAGCTGGACAATCCCTACCGGCCGCTCCAGAAGACCGACCCCGCGGCCTTCGCCACCCACCTGGCGGACGGCCGGCGGGTCTACTATCAGAACTGCGTCTTTTGCCACGGCGACGCGATGCGCGGCGACGGCATGTACTCCCGGGGGTTGAACCCGATCCCCACCAACTTCGCCGATGCCGGCGCGATCGCTCTGCTCCAAGAATCGTTCCTGTTCTGGCGCATCTCCAAAGGCGGCCCCGGCCTGCCGGAAGAGGCCGGCCCGTGGGATACCGCCATGCCAAGTTGGGAGAAGTTCCTGACCGAGGACGAGATGTGGGACGTAATCCTGTTCCTCTATGACTTCTCGGGCCAGAAACCGCGAGCACGCCAGGAGGTGGAGAAGTGAGGTCGCGCGGCACGCTCGCCGTCGCCGCGATCGGCGCCGCCCTATCGCTCGCTCCCGCGGCGCGAGCTGCGGATCAGGTCCCCGGCGGGCCGCTCTACCAGAAGCTCTGCTCGCAGTGCCATGGCGAAAAGGGCGATGGTTTGGGGGTAGCGGCAGCACGCCTGCAGCCCAAACCGCGAGACTTCACCGCGGGCAAGTTCAAGATCCGCCACACACCGAGCGGCTCGCTGCCGACCGACGAGGATCTTACCCACGTCATCCGCGAGGGTATGCCCTACAGCTCGATGCCGGCCTGGAACCAGCTGTCCGACCAGGACATCAAGACCCTGGTGGCGGCGGTCAAATCGTTCTCGCCGGACTTCGCGGATCCCGCCAAGAAGCCGAAGGCGATCGAGATACCGAAAGCCCCGAGCTTCTCCGAGGAGTCGGCAAAGAAGGGCAAAGAGGTCTACGCCAAAATCGGCTGCGCCGCCTGCCACGGCGAGGTAGGGCGCGGCGACGGTAGTTCCGCCCCGACGCTCAAGGACGATTGGGACCACCCGATCCGGCCGGCCGACCTCACCATGCGCTGGACGTATCGCGGCGGACCGACGCGCGAGGACATCTACCGCACCTTCACCACCGGTCTGAACGGCACGCCGATGCCGTCGTTCGCCGAGTCGCTCACCGACGCCGAGCGCTGGCAGCTGGTCGACTACATCGAATCGCTCGATCCGCGCGACGCGCCGGGCTACTCGAACCTGCTGCAGGTGCAGTGGAGCAATGAGGAGCTCGATCTCGCGAAGGCCAAGGATCTGTTCGCGACCGCCCCAGCCTCGCTTTTTCCGGTGATCGGTCAGGTGACCGAGCCCGGCCGGGCGTTCCATCCGTCCGCCACGGCGGTCGAGGTTCGCGCGGTCTATAACGCCCAGGAGATCGCGTTCCGCGTCACCTGGCACGACCTGCGCGCCGACACGGTGGGCCACAACGGGCCCGACCTGGTGGTACCGCCCGCGGAAGAGCAAGCGGCAGAGGCCGCCGCAGCGCCGGCCGCCGAAGGGGACGTGTGGGGCGGCGAGGAAACCGCAGCGCCGGCAGCCGACACGGCCGCTGCGCCGGCAGGAGGCACTGGCGGCGACGTCTGGGGCGACGAGGTCGAAGCGGCGCCGGGCACACCCGTCGCGGTGACGCCGGAGACCGAGTTCTCCGACGCCTTGGCGATTCAGCTGCCGGTGACGCTCCCGAGCGGCATCCGCAAGCCGTATTTCCTCTTCGGCGACTCGCAGAACCCGGTCGACCTCTGGTTCATCGATCTAGCGTCCAAGGCCGTGCAGCGCTACACCGGCGCGGGAAGTTCGAGCGTGACGGGGGTCGAAGGCGAAGACGTGACGGCCATCGCGAGCTACGATCACGGCGAATGGACGGTGGTGATGAAGCGCGCCCTGCGTGGCAGCGGCAGCGTCTCTTTCGAGCCGGGCCAGTTCGTCCCGGTCGCGTTCTCGGTCTGGGATGGTTTCCAGAGGGAGCGCGGCAGCAAGCGGGGCTTGACGCAGTGGATGTACCTGTACACCATGCCGCAGGAAGCGCCTTCGCCGATCGTCCCGATGATCGAGGCCGCCTTGGCGGTCCTGGCAATCGAAATACTCCTGGTACTGTGGGTGCGGCGGCGTCAACGAGCAAGCCAAAACGGAGAGGTCCAGGCTCATGTATAGCAAGATCTACGTTCCGGTCGACAACTCCGACCATTCGAATCGGGCGATCGTCAACAGCGTCGCACTGGGCAAAACCTTCGGCTCCTCGCTGGTCGGCAGTCACGTCTACGCCGCCCGCATGCACGACTACCGCTTCAAGCAGATGGAGTACACACTGCCCGAGGAGTATCTCGACGAGGTCGAGCTCGAACGGCAGCGGAAGATCCACGACAGCTTGATCACGCTGGGCCTGAAGCTGATCTCCGAGAGCTACCTCGACCAGATGCAGAACCTCTGCCGCGATCAGGGCCTCCCCTTCGAGCCGCGGATGATGGACGGCAAGCATCACACCGAGCTGGTCAAGGACATTGAGGACGTCGATTGCGACCTGGTGGTGATGGGCGCGCTCGGCATCGGTCGGGTGAAGGACAGCGAGATCGGCTCGGTCTGCGAGCGGGTGACCCGCAGCGCCAAGCGCGATGTCTGGGTGGTGAAGCGCCTGTACAAGAAGGACGAGCCGGAAGGCGACACGATCCTGGTCGGTGTGGACGGCAGCCCGCAGTCGTTCGGCGCCTTGAAGACCGCCCTCGAGCTGGCGAAGCGCTTCGACAAGAAGGTGGAGATCATCGGCGTCTACGACCCGTACCTCCACTACTCGGTGTTCCACGGCATCGTCGGCGTTCTCTCCGAGAAGGCCTCGAAGGTCTTCCGCTTCGAGGAGCAGAACCAGCTCCACGAGGAGATCATCGACACCGGCCTCGCGCAGATCTACCAGTCGCACCTTGATGTCGCGGAGCGGATGGCGCTCGACGACGACACGATTGTGACCAAGACCCTGCTCGACGGCAAGGCGTTCCAAAAGGTCCTCGACCATGCGCGGAAGACCAATCCCTGGCTGCTGATCGTCGGCCGGATCGGCGTCCACAGCGAAGCCACGGAAACGGGGCTCGGCAGCAACACCGAAAACCTCCTGCGCCGTAGCCCCTGCGACATCCTGCTCTCGACCCGGCTCGCCTATCCGGACATCGACGTGCGAGCGGAAGAGAGCATCAAGTGGACGCCGGAGGCGGAAGAGCGCATGCAGCGCGTACCGCCCCAGGTGAAGGGCATCGCCCGCACCGGCATCCTCCGCCTGGCGCTCGAAAAGGGGCACAGCGTGGTCACCAACTCGGTGATCGACGAGGCGATGGACCGCTTCATGCCGAAGCAGTCGCGCGACCTGACGTTCGAGCTGGCCGAGCGGATGGCGCTGGAGCTGGCCTCGCGCCAGCCGGTCGCCATCTGCAAGAGCTGCGGCTTGGCGGCGAGCGAGCCGGACGCGGTGCGTTGCGGCGTCTGCGGCAGCGACAAGCTGGAGCGAATCGACCGCGAGATGCTGGAACGAATCGCCCGCGCCGAAGGGGGCTTGACCGAGGAGGTCACCTACGACGGCAAGAAGCTCCAGTGGACGGAGAGCGCACGGCGGGCGCTCTGGACCTTGAAGGATGCCTACAAGCGGCGGCGGGCCAAGGCGCGAATCGAGAAGACCGCGCGGACCCGGAAGCTGCCGACCATCACGCTGGAGCTGGCGCAGCAGGTGGTCGAGGAAGAGACGGGAGTGCCGCTCGCTGACGGAATCGCCGCCGCGGGCAACGCGCCGGTCACCGCCTCGATGGACGACGCGCCGGAAGCGCTCGAAGGCCAGACTTCCGCCGCGGCCCCAGACCCGGACGGCGAGAAGCGCCTGATCGCGCGGGACAGCAAGAACGTTCCCCTGCTCTCGGCGTACCACTGGCAGGGCGAAGCGGTCGAGCGCATCCTGCGGGTGCCGTCGGGCTTCATGCGCAACCGGACCCAGGATCGAATCGAAGCGCTGGCCGGCGAACAGCAGGTCGGCACGATCAACCTCGCCCTGGTCGAAGATGGGATCGCGGTCGGTCGCCAGATGATGGAAGAGATGCTCCAGAACCAGGTGGCGGCAAAGGCGGCCACGGTCGAAGCCAATCCGCACGCCAACGGCCAAGCGGCAAACGGCGCCTCTCCGACCCCTGAAACCACCGAGATCCCGGAGGCGGTTGCCGCCGCTCCGCTCGACGAGCGCAAGCCGCCGATCAACGAGGTGGGATCGCCATCTGCCCTCCAGGCCCGCCGCGCCGGACCGCACCCCGAGCTGGACGGCGCCGCGTAAGCGGCCCGCCTGTTCGCCTGAATGACGTGACGGCGTACCGTTTCTGCCGGACCGACGACCGAGCGCTCCTGGTCGCCGCCTTTGAAAGCTGTCGCGGCCCAGAGGACGAGGCCGAGCCGCCGCTCGACAACGAAGGCTTCAAGCGGCTGGTTCGCGACCTCGACCTCTGGTGCAGCAGCTGTATGGTGGCCTTCGAAGGAAAAGACGCGGTGGGCGTCCTGCTCGGCGCCAAACGAGCCACCACCACCCTGGTCTACGGCCTGCGCGTCCACCCCGAGCATCGCCGGCTCGGGCATGCCCGGCATTTGCTTACCTCTCTCAGCTCGAAGCTCGCGATTCTGGGGCCGCCCGGTCTCGTGGCGGAAGTCCCGGCGGAACGCCGCGCGGTGGCAGGTGCCGCGTTCGAGGCCTGCGGATGGAAACTCACGAGTGAATTCCGCGACTGGCGCCGACCGCCTGGTCAGGACAGGAACTCGGCACTCTCGGTAGGGGGCGCAGCCCGCGAGGCACTAGGGCCCGTGAGCCTTGATGACCTGCTAGCGAACGGCCTGGTGGGCAATGGCTTACGCTGCTGGCAGCGTGACCTGCCGGCCCTCTCGAAACCCGGCCGGTGCCTCGAAGGTCTGGCGTTCCACTCGTCGGAGCGGCTCGAAGCCTGGGCGCTCTATGAACCCGGTGCGACGGCGGGCGAGCCGTGGCAGATTTTCCTGACGGGTTTGGCAGACGGGCCTCTCGGCCGGTTTGGGTTTTCCACCGTGGTGGATGAGCTGGCAGGGCTTGCCGGGGATTCGGCGCTTGTCTTCGCCCGGGCTGCTTCGGGGGAGATCGAACCTAAGGCGATGGTAGGGGCCGGATTCGAGCCGAGCGATGAGAGTCTTCTGTACACCAGCGAGGCGAAGGCGGCGTAGGATGGGAAGCGACATTCTGGTACGTGAGCTTTCAGGCCGGGTCTGCGTCGTTGATGAGCTTGCGCATTCTGGTGGGGAGGGTCGAGCTTTCACCCGGGAATCGTCATATCGCGTTAAACTGGCCGCCCCTGCGACTGCACGCATCGCGGAGGAAGGCTCGACAGCCTTCGATCCGGTTGCACTAGGTCAAGTAGGCGGTTTCCGAGACTCGCTTGCCTGCGGCGACTGCTCCGCGAATCTGCGGGATGCCTCAGTGTCGTAGGGTCTGGGCGGGTCGAACGCTGCGAGTACCGGTGACCTTGGAGTCTGGGCGGATTCTGGGGCTTTGGGTGACCGCCTCGGAGGGCCAGATCCTGATCGGCAAGGAGGAATACCCGCCTCCGACCGATCCCATCCGCCCCCTGTTTTCGCGTCTTCCCTTGGAAGTCGCCCTCGGAGTGCGACCAGCATTCCGGCCGGAACGAGCCAGAGCCCAGGAACCAGATGCGGATGGTCGAGCGGTCGGATCGCAGGTGCAGAAACGCGTAGGGCGAGTTGCGCAAGCTGCGTCGGAGTGAAGGCTTCGGCGCGTCTTAAACGCAAGCACGTTGACCGAGGATGAGAACAGTGCAAGAGTCCCCCGTGGGGCCTCGGCCCACAAACATGCCAAGGCTCAACCAGCACCTCCACTCTCACAAGCAGGCTTCGTCTGCATCCGACACGCTGCCTGCGGGCCATAGGAAACAATATACATAGAAATGTCCAACCAAAGCCTGAGCTTACTAGCCAATCAAGTTCACGAATTCGTCGCCGCAAGAGAGTGGTGCGACGGGCACAATCCCAAGAATCTCGCGATGGCCATCTCTGTCGAGGCCGCTGAGCTGTCTCAGGTGTTCCAGTGGCTGACTCCCGAAGAGGCCGCGGGGGTCCGTTTCGATGAGGAGTTGCTTACTGCGACCACCGAGGAGATTGGTGACGTATTAATCCTCCTGCTCTCGCTCTGCAACTCTCTAGGCGTCGATCCCAGCGTCGCTATTGTGGACAAAATCCACAAGAACGAGCGGAAATACCCCCTCCCGTACTACAAGGGAAGAGATTCAGTAAGACGGCCAACTGCGATGCCATTCACGTGTACGTTATGTCAAAGACGGGAACCAACTCGATCTTAGAGGCTCCACCGCAAAGCGTGGCGAAGCTGGAAAAAGGCGCAGATCCGACGCCTTCAGCTATCCGTTGTACTAGAACGTAGGTGAATCTTATGGGCACCCCAAAACAAGCATTCGTCATCTCCGACCTACACTTGGGCGGGACGAACGCTCCCATGATGTCTCACCCAAGCGAGCTGGCAGAGTTCATCGAAACCCTAGGCGACCGAGTTGAAGGGCAAGAAGAGACCGAGCTCGTAATAGCGGGCGATTTTGTTGACTTTCTAGCCATTGAACCATTCCGAAGTTGGACAGCAGACCCAAAAGAAGCCTGTCTCAAGCTCGAACAAACAATGACAGGCTCCTTTTCGGCACCATTTAGTGCTCTCAAGTCTCACATCCAAAAAGGACACCGGCTCACAGTCTTGCTCGGAAATCACGACCTGGAAATGGCCCTACCTCAAGTTCAGTCGGCATTTTGCGACGGCATCGGGGCCAGCCTTCACCAAGTCCTCTTCGTAGACGACGGTTCTGCCTACAGAATAGGCAGGGTTCTGATAGAGCACGGAAATCGGTACGACGGCGCCAATTTCAACGACTGGTCTGGCTTGCGCGCCATTCGCTCGGCCCTCTCCCGCGCCGAAGAACCTCGAACTCGCATCCGGGTTTCTGCGGGCAGCCAGCTTGTCGAGAGACTAGTCAGTCCGCTAAAGCATAGAAGCGAATGCCCCTATCACTTCCTAGACCTTCTTCAGCCCGAAGGGATGCTGACAGTCTTTCTTCTACTAGCGTTCGAGCCAAAGCTAGCCCTGGATCTCGGCGCAATAGCTCATATGCTTGACTCCGCGCGCAGACGCTGGAAGACCCGGGACGGTGCTCAACCCCAAGAGGCCTGGGCCGTTGCGGGTGATGAACTGGAGCAAGTGGACCCGGAACTCATGGCCGCCTTTGGCGACCAATACACCCAATTAACACAGCCTGCGCAGAGCATCGGCACGTCATATTGGGCCGAACTCTTCAAGAAGTTACAGCCAGATAGCCTCGCGGTGCGCGTCCATTCCGGGCTTGAGATAGATATGACTCGTCTACGCCAGATAAGAGTGGTACTGAAGCGGTTGCTGTCCAACACGAGTTTCGAATGGGATGGCGATCCGGGGCCCTACGGAAAGGCCGCCGACCGCCTACTCATGGATCCCGCAACGGACCTCGTAATCATGGGACACACACACCAGCCGCGCCACATAGCCTATCCCGGCGGCACATACCTAAACACGGGCACCTGGACTGACCAAGTACGGGTACCAGGCGATGTCTTCGAAGAGGCAGGTTCTCTAAATCGTCTTGACAAATTTCTCAGGCAACTGATCCTGAACGAGAATGACCGAACCTTCGCTCCGGTGTATGCCACCTTTCGAATCGACCGCGATGGCAGTGTAGGGAGCGCTTCCCTGGTCTCCCCTGCTGGAAGCAAGTGATTCACAGCCCTAACTTCCCCGCCACCTATAGGCTGTTCACACTTTTGGAACAGCGGCCCTATCGAGAGGGCACTGGATGGTTGGTTACGAACCGGCTGATTGTAACGGCATTTCATGTCGTTGGGGACCTGTCAACCGCAAAGTGGTTTCACGACTTTGATACGTCCTTCACCTATTCGTTGGACCCCGGCAACACGTCTCTCTGTCCTCTAGCTCCCCGATTCAAAGATCCGGACAAGGACCTCGCAATACTGGAGATTGCCGGTGCCTTCATGCCCGATTTCCTGCTTCCAGTCGCTAAACATGAATTCGTAAGGACAGGTGCTAGCTGGCACACGCGTGGATTCCCCTCTAACAGGACATTCCAGGGAAAGTCCTTCAGCCTAACGGGCACTGTTTCTCAATACGATCCCGGCCGACCCAACCGCCATCTGCAGCTCCACATCCGAGAAGGAACCCACATCTCATGGAAGGGGATGTCGGGTTCCCCCATCGTCGTAGATGGCGAAGTGGTTGGGGTTCTTACGGAAGAGCTTCCGAGAGCGAATAGTTGCTGGGCAACGAGCATCAGCCTTCACCACCCCATGATTGCGAGGCCAATGGGAACCTTCGTTTCTGGAATCGAAGGGTCCGAAATTATCCTGCCTTTCCGGGACCTTTCCCGCCCCACGACTATTGCTACCACGGACCAGCTGAGGATTGGCGAATTTGACTACGCACTGGCGCTAGTTCGCACAGGAGATGACGCTCTATGCAAAAATGCTTTGCAAGACCTTTGCAAGGCGGCCGAGCTCGGATTTCTTCCTAGTGACGAACAGAGAGCAGCGCTGACTATCGCGCTAGATCCATTGTGGAAGCGCTCTTCCTATAAGACTCGAAACTGGCTCGTCAAGGTCGTTGGTCTCTGCAGACTACCTGCGTTTGAGGGACACCTAAGGCGCCTGTTTCTCGACGAGCAGACTGATGAGGAGAGCAGGAGCTGGGCCCTTGCAGCCTATTCAAAACTCTTGGACAGCGAAAGCGCCATCGCCCTCATGAGATCGGCCGAACACATCGAGACCTCCTACCGCATGGCAATCCAATTCTATGCCGATAGAGACTTGAGCTTGCTGAAGAAATCGGATGTCATGCGTTCGATGGAACGGAATGCCGTAACAGCCAAATGGATGTCATTTCTATATGGCTACGAGCATCCCGCTTCATCTGACCTAACTAACGCTCAAGACATACAAATTGTGCGCGGACTAACCGGCCACCAAGACAACAGTGTCGCTGAACACGCGCTCTGGGCGCTTCATCGAGCGAAAACAGGTGATAGCATGGACAGCAGTATCTCTCTAGAGACCTTGCTGGCGCGATCTCCGAATATTCGACGTAGAGCATACTTGCTCGTCTGCAAGCACAAGAGGACGTACGACGAGAGCCTTGAGTACCTTCATTCCAGGATCTACTCCGAGCGCAACGTCTACGCGCGCGAGGGGCTCGCGCTGGGGCTGGCAGTCACTAGCCGATACCCGGAGCACCTGGGGGACGAAATTGCAGAATGGTATGAGAGGGAGGAGCAGGAGCTCGTTCGCCTTGCGCTACTACCACACATCACAACGTTCGCTGGCCGGAAACCGGAATACGAACGGATCCTGAGGGAACTCCTGGCCCGCGACGCACCAGACGCACTCGCGACGCGACGATTCCGGTCAATTGCCGGCTCATTTCCCAGAAACCATCTGGCCAAGAGGCTACTTCTCGAATACTCGGTGACTCGAGGCGACGGCGACCTTACGAGTACCTGGAAATTCTAATATGTTTGTATCGATTGAGGGATTGAACGGCGTTGGAAAGACCGAGATAGTGGAGAACGTCCGAGACAAGTTGGGTTACCTGTTGGTACCTGTGTCGCCGTCCTTCCGTAGTGCGATGGAAGTGATGGACAGGGAAGATGACTTGAACGCGAGGTATCTACTATTCCTGAGCGCCATGATTCATTCTTCCAATCGAGTAAAAGCGGCTCAGCAATGCGGCAAAGCAGTTGTCGTAGATGGATACGTCGAGCGGACCCACGCGTATCACGTCGGAATGGGATCCTCACTGAGAATTGACATAGATCAATGGCTACTGAAACCGACGGTGTCTATCCTCCTGACCTGCCAGGAAGAAGTACGCCAACAGCGAATCGCAAGGAGAAGTAGGCCAAGGGACTTGTGGGACGATCTAGCAAACCGAAGTATCGACTCCATTAGCGCTTACTACAGACATTGTGATTTTCCGATCGTCGACACTACCCACTTGTCGATTGACGAGGCATTTCGAGAGGTGCGATCCATTCTCGATCTTCACGGAAGAGTCGCACATTGAGTCTCTTCCTGGAGTTCCAGTCCGAGGCCTGCACTCTTCGGAGTATTCCTACTCCGCGCCCGGTTCGGTGTGCGAGGAGCGTTCCTTGACCGGCAAGCGGCGCGTCACAGCGAAGTGCTGCATCCCCAATACCTTGACAAACAAAACACACGTGCTCAATAATAGGCTCTTGTCGGTCGGCTCCCTTGCTTTCTCGGAGGCAGTTCAACATGCAGTATGAAGACTTCACCGAGGCCTTCATCAGTGAGCTAGCACTGCTGTTGTCAGAAGGCCATCCAGCCGAGGCGATAGTAGATCCGGCTTCCCCTGCGTCAAATTTTGGTCAGTCGCCTCGGGAGTCGATCGAGCGATTTGGTGCCTCGTTCTCTGTTGACAACTTTGCCGACTCGATCCTCTCTTCCCCAGGAAATCCCTTCAACCTGGAGTATGGTGTCGGGCTTCTAATGTGGACCTTCGCTGGGTCGACCGATTCCCATTGGCTTCAGTACTACGGGGGCAGAATCGGTCCTGGGAGAGAAGCATCCTTAGGGAAACGACTGTTCGTAAATGAAGGCCTAGATCAAGTCGACCTAGCGGTACGGCTCCTGGAGAGAGACCCCGGTTCACGACGAGCCTTCATGCCAGTCTTCGACATGCGAGACCTGTTGGTGGCCGGGCGGGAAATTCCCTGCACCACCGGATTTCAACTGTTGTCGAGAAACGGCGAGCTGCACGGCGTGGCCGTCATGAGAGCACAGAACGCCCTCGAATTCCTACCGATGGACCTCTTCGTTTTCTCCTACGTTTTGCAATACGTCTCGGACGCAATGAATCTGTTGCCGGGCTCGTATACCCATATGTCTACCACTTTCCATATATTCAAGGATGATGCGATTCGGGCTAGAAATATTGTGAGTGGCGCAGATGAGGTGCTGGCCTTTTCGCTTGGTGACTCCTCCGGGTTCTCTCGCGAGTTGAAGGAACTTATCGTATTCGAGGAGCACCTCAGGCGATCAGCGATAGATGGTAACGCGAGAGAGATCCGAGCGCTAGCGCGAGAGAGCAAGTCGAGTAGCCGATTCGGATGCGACATCTGCAGGAACATAGCCAAAGTTCTCCTTACTACCGCCGCGAGAAGAGTCGGGGAGGGCGCTCGCGAGCTTAGTTACCTCGGCTTGAGTGCTGAACTCTCGGAGCTGAGGCATGGGTATAACCTGAGGCAGTGAGGACTAAAATGGCGCAATGGATGAAGGAGAGATCCACCCCAACCCACTTGAGGCGGAGGTGGTTCTTCGCGCAGAACGACTGCCTCTCTCTTGCCCTTATTCGAGCGGACGGAGCCGTACATACCAGGACTGCGTCTCAATGCTTGGGACCAGTTCGATGAGGCCCCAATGCACAATAGAAGGACGAGATTTCGTGCGGGACGCGTCGGACATCCTCGATCAATTGCTTGCTGCGGTGGATTTCGAGGGTGCCCGCATTCACGTGATTCTCGGATATCCGCGTTCTGATATCGGCAAGGCCGAGTTAACAGCCAGGCTGGGACAACTCCTTGTGCGAGACTTCTCGATCATCAAAGTAGATGGCTTCCTCAACACGAATAAGGACGGCAGACACCCTTCAAGAGTCGCCAATGACTTCGTTGTGTACCGAAGGTTTCATGAAGACATCGCGTTTGGCGGGCCTCATCTGATTCTCAATGCACCTTTAATGCAGAGCTTCCTTGAACGTTTTGGAGAATGTAGCGAGCATCTGATGTTCTGCCCACACATGGCGAAATTCTTCGCCATAGAGATACACAATCGATGGAGAGCTTTGGGAAAGCCCAGCAACTTGCTTATTGAGATAGGCGGGACATTCGCCGATGCCGAGGTGAGCGCATACATTGTACCGGGCATCGGTATTTTGAGGGAGTCGTGCCCTCGCACACGCAGTTTTCTTCTAACAGAAGCGGGCTTTAATGAAGAGGGCATAAAAACCAGACCGATCGTCATGGCGCTGGCCGCGGCGCGTCAATTGGGAATGCGATTTGAGATTGTATTTGCGAGGTTGCCCATGAATTTTCCGGATGTTGACGATCGAGACCATTTGAACCACTATGTGAAATTGAAGATTCGGGACTCGCTCGTTTGTGGACTTCGGCCCCCCGGGGTCTTGTGTATCCCCTACTTCCAGAGGGCCGGCCTCGCTGGATACTCCGAGGAACTTGATCGATCCCGCGGGATTATCTTCCCAACAGATTGAGGTACTAGGCCGATCCGGAATAGGTGCGAAATAGGTGCGCGGGAAAAGTGTTAGCGATCCTCTGGACCCGCAGGAATGTGGACGTTTAGGTCGGCCTGTTCGGCTTTGTAACGCAGGTAGTCGATGTAGCCCGGTTCGAAGTGGGTCAGGAGGACCTCGTCTTCGAGGAGGGGGAGAAAGTAGGCGAGCGATCGGATCGGCGTGAGGGGTGGTGCTTCTGGCTCGCGGTGAGTCCGCCTTGCGATGGCGAGCAGGAAGGCGATCTCGATGGTTTCGAGGGAGATGCCGCGGTCGAAGAGCTGGCCGGCGAGACGTCGATCGTAGGGGGAAGGACGGCGGGCCGCCGTGTGGGGCAGCCCGCAGTAACGACCGAGCAGTCGTTTCAGGTAGTCGGCGCGGTCGAGATTCATGCCGAGCGTGCCTTGCGTCGTGCTGCGGCTTCGGCCTCGCTTTCTCGAAGCCGGTAGCTGTCGCCTTCGATGAGGGTGACGTCGGCGTGGTGAGTGAGCCGGTCGATGAGGGTGACGATGCAGGTGGCGTTGGGGAAGATGGTGTTCCAATCCTTGAAGGCGAGATTGGTGGAGACCAGCAGGGAGCGCCGCTTTTCGTAGCGCCGGCCCCGGAATAGGTGCCACCCTAACCAAGGAGGAGACCGAACCTAGCGCGGCGAACGGGGAGAGAAGGATCGCCCTCGGCCGACATTAGCCTCCGGTAGAGCGAGTTGTAGTCGGTCATAGCCTGGAACCATGCCGAACTCGGAGCAGCCGGGCCTTCGATTCTGCGATCCGAGATCTCGAAAACGCGGGGCCTCAGCCACCCGGGCCCGGCGGTGGTAATGATCTGAAGGCTTCTTGGTTTAAACGGCTGGTCCTGCCTACGTCGCCGGGCTGATCGCCGGCCAGCCTGCTCGGACAAACGGCAGACCGGGAGGGAAACTCCCTCGCGGAAACCGAGCCAGCCGATCGCCGGCCCGCAGATACTCCGCCGCCTCTCGGAACGCCCGGGCGAACCAGGTGTAGGCGATCTTCATCTCGGTCCGAACCCGCTTGCTGGCGGCGTGGACGAGCGGCGCGGGCGACTTCTTGGTCTTGGCCGGCTGGGTGAACGGATGCTGGCGCAGGACCGCGGCGGCGCCCAGAGGCTCGATTCCCGTCGCCGCTCGACGTGCTGCGGCTTGTTCGATGATCGTGTTGATCAACTCGGCGATCCGCTCGCAGTACTGCTCGGGCGAGAGATGTTGCCAGCAAGGTAAGGGGGCGAGGTTTACGACTTCGGTCTCCGCAAACTGGCGAGCACCTACCTCCTCGGCCCGTAGCCGTGCTTCCCATTCCCGTGTTCGATCGAACCAAGTCCCCTCGATCGGCTGGCCGGTGAGAAGCGCGGTGACATAGTGAACCCCCAGCCAGTCTTGGGGCCGGGCGACCAGATTCTCCTTGCAGCCATGCGAGAGGATGTACACCAGGCGCCCGACCTGGGCCTCTTCTTCGTCACTCACGAGGATCGCTTGATAGCGGCGAGAGAAGACCTTGTCCCGCCAGCCGGTGGATCGGGCGACCTCGCGGGCGAGCTTCGAGTTGAAATAGCCCATGAAGCGGGCCAGGCGCTCGCTGTCCTCCACTCGAACGAGAAGATGAAAATGCCCCGAGGCGAAGAAGAACGCGCAGATTTCGAGCGGATAGAGGCGCTGCGCACGGCCGAGGGCGCCAACAATCACTTCGTTGGTCAGAGGACCGGGCCGCAAGAGGAATCGACTGTGGACCGTGCGGCAGGTCACCTCGTAGAGGGCTCCCCCTCCAGGCGTTAATCGGATCTTCCGGGCCATTTCGGCTGCGCGTTGGCTGGGCCACTCCGGGCCACTCGGCGCGCGGAAAGTATTGACCGTGCGAGGTTTATCCCGACGCCAAAGATTTGGAAAGGCGCGCTGTCTATTGCGGGCTCCCGAGCGCCGAAGACTGGCCGAGGTCGCTCCCAGATTAGGGCGGCACCTATCTGTGGAGTACGGAAGAGAGAATGCCTTAAAAGCCCACTCGACACAGCTTCGAGATCAGCATCACCATTGACAACAAGCGTAGCTCGCCTTAGCATTAACACCGATAACGTCACCGAAGCCGTGCGCATTCTGTCGGAATATTCCCAAAAAGGAGAAGGAAGTGTCTGATGACAGAGGCTTTTTTAAAAAACTATGGGATGGAGTTACAAAGGAAAACTGCCCTAACTGCAATAAACATGGAGGAGAAGGAAGTGGTTCGACCATCATAAAATCGACAGACAATTTCGAGACAATGGAGCAAGAGGAGAAGCACTATGACTCGGAAGGTAAATACACTGGCTCAACGAAGCGACCAGTGCAGGTAATGATGCGAACAGTTATCTACGACCAGCACTATAAGTGCGATTATTGCAGTCATGAATGGAAAGAACGCAAGAGTAACAAGACCAAACTCTGAATGTCCCCCGAGGATGAGGCCGGGGCGGGTTTTCTGGGCCATGCCAAGGTCCACAAGCCAGACCTCACCTCGCCTGGGCATCTTCCTCCTCGTCAAGCATGGCGAAAATCCGGGAGGCAGAAGCCGTCAGCTCCTCGTCGGCGATGTCGCCATCGTCGAGCTGGGCGGCTCGATGAACGATGACGGCGCTGAGCTCCCGTTGCTCCGAGATCGGAAGCCGGTCAAACTCCTCAAGGAGGTGTGCCGTGGCTGGGCTCATGCGTAAAAGATACCGGACGCTTTGCTTCTGAGGCAAGGTCCTCAAAAACGGTCGAGTTGGTTACAAGCCTGGCCGTCGTCGAAGAACTGGGGGGGACTTTCCTGCGCGGCAGCCAGCGCCCGGGAATAGGTGCCAGCCTAACCCGAGGGCGAGACCGATCCTCGTGCAGCGACCCGGCGATCCTCTCGCGGTACTGCTCGGGCGATAGGTGTTGCCAGCAAGGCAACGGGGCGAAGTTGACAATTTCGGTCTCGGCGAACTGCCGGGCACCGAACTCCTCACCACGTAGACGCGCCACCCATTCCCGTGTGCAATCGAACCAGGTCCCTTCGATCGGCTGGCCTGCGAGAAGCGCGGTGACACAATGAACCTCCGGCCAGTCTTGAGGTCGGGCGACCAGGTTTCCTTGCAGCCATGAGAAAGGACGTAGACCAGGCGCCCCACCTGGGCCTCTTCCTCGTCGCTCACAAGGATGGCCTGGTAGCGACGCGAGAAGACCTTATCCCGCCAACCGGTCGATCGGGCGACCTCGCGCGCGAGCTTCGAGTTGAAGTAGCCCATGAAGCGGGCCAGGCGCTCGCTGTCCTCGGTCCGTGCGAGAAGGTGAAAGTGGTTCGCTTCGGAGAATCTGCTGGTCACTTGCGAGGTCGAGCCACCTCGGGTAGGCCATTGGCGCCGCTGAGTTGACGAACCGGGCAGGGGTTGTTACCGTGTAGTCGTACTACTACACGTGAGGATGCATGGCTCTCAACATCAGAAACCGTGAAACAGAGGAACTGGCCCAAGAACTGGCCAGCCTGACCGGCGAGACAAAGACCGAAGCGGTTCGGCGAGCTCTTCGCGATCAACTGGTGCGGCTTCGTCGTGAGCGGAAAGGGCGCCGCCTTGCCGACGAGCTCGACGAGATCGCTCTCCGTTGCGCCAGTCTGCCGGTGCTCGATCCGCGGCCAGCCGACGAGATCTTGGGCTACGACGAAAACGGGCTGCCCAACTGATGGTGATCGACACGTCGGCATTGGTCGCAATTCTCCAGGACGAGCCCGAACGCCACGTGTTCAATGAAGCGATCGAGGCGGCCTCGTCGCGGAGGATGTCTGTGGCGAACTTCGTCGAGAGTTCGCTCGTGATCGAGTCTCGCCAGGGCGCCGAAGGGTTGCGCGAGCTAGATTTCTTCCTCGACCGGGCGGGGATCCAACTCGTCGCTGTCGATGCCGATCAAGGCAACGTGGCGCGCCGGGCGTTCAGCCAGTTTGGCAAAGGACGCCACCCGGCCGGGCTGAACTACGGCGACTGCTTCGCCTACGCCCTGGCCAAGGTGCTCGGCGAGCCTCTCCTTTTCAAAGGGAACGACTTCTCGAAAACTGACATCACCCCGTTCGAAACGCCATCGGGCAACTGAGGAGGTGCGGCCCCTCTTCGAACCGCGCTGGCAGGTTAGGGTGGCACCTATCTGGGCCTGGCGACCAAGGTCGCCATCCTGCGCAACGCCGCTTGGATGTCGGCGAGGGACTGTGGCTGGCGCTTGAGCGTCCGCCGCAAGGCGCGGCGAAAAGTGTTGCTCCAGACCAGCTCTCTCACTCGTTGGTTTCGGTGTTCTCGGCGAGATCCGACATCAGATCCTCGACCGTGCCGCGCCGAGCTTCTCCGCGGGCGAACTCACCGCGGGCCTGTTCGATTCCGGCCGCCAGGGTCTCACGGCGGTGCTCTCTCTGTCGATGGCGCACGATCTCGATCAGCTCTCCTTGCTGGTCTTCCGGCAGTCCTTCGACGATCTCCAGAACCTGCTGAAACGTCACGGTCGCGGAGCTTGGCATGTTCGAGGCCTCCGGATCGGCAACAGCCGATCGCCAAGCCATTATAACCGGCTCCCTCTCCCGCATCCGATCGGCGCGAAGGAGATGAGCGAGCGCAATCGCCTCCCGCTCGCCGAGATTCAGGTCGGCGGTAACGAGTTCGGTTCCAGCCGGTCGATCGGGCCACCTCGCGCGCGAGCTTCGAGTTGAAATAACCCATGAAGCGGGCCAGGCGCTCGCTGTCGTCGGCTAGGGCAAGAGAAATCGACTGTGGTGCCCTGTCGGGTTCGTCATCCCTGATTGAGCTTCCGCCGCGGCGCGGTAGACTGAGGCTCTCATGAGAAGCCGCGCGTACGTGGAGACTTCGATCCCCAGCTTCTACTTCGAAACGAGGCCGGAGGCTGAGATGGTGGCGCGTCGCGAGTGGACACGCGAGTGGTGGGCTCGGGCTTCAGACACGGTCGAGTTGGTTACGAGCCTGGCCGTCGTCGAAGAACTGGGGAGGGGGGACTTTCCGTCGCGGCAGGCCTGCCTTGATTTGGTAGCAGAACTTCCTGCTCTGGCTATCGAACCGGCAGTCCTCGAAATCGTTGCGGGGTACATTCGCCACCAAGTAATGCCCGCGGATCCTGCGGGGGACGCACTGCACCTGGCTCTCGCTTCCTACCACCGCTGTGACTTTCTCGTGACGTGGAACTGCAAGCACCTGGCGAACGCCAACAAGTTCGGACATATCCGACGCGTGAATAGCCTTCTCGGACTCTTGAGTCCCTCTCTCGTCACTCCGCTTGAAATGCTTGGAGGCAACGATGACCAAGGATGATCCGGCTCTCGCCGCGGTCCGAAAGATCCGTAGCGAGATTTCGCGGGAGTTCGGCAACGATCCGGCTCGGCTGATTGCCCATTACGAGGAGTTGCAAGCAAAATTTAAGGGACGGCTGATCTATGGGCCAGAAGGCCATGGTGAAGCTAGAGAAAGCACTTCTCGGCACGCGGCTTGACCCGCGCCAAGCAGGTGCCGCAGGTTAGGGTGGCACCTTTCTGGGGCGGGAAGTTGCGCGTCGGGGGCAAGGGTCACCGTTCGGCGCCGACAGCACTCTAATCTCTAATCTAACCCGAAGACGAGGCCGATCCTCGCGTAGCGGGGAGCCCTCGACGACGATCACCGGCCGGAAAAGATTCCGAGATCCCGGCGGGCGGCGAACCTCCGAACCAGGGGTCGTGGCGCCGAGGTCGTTCGGTTGCGGCCGGAAGCCACAGAGAAATTCGCTGAAGCCGCCGCGCCGGTCATTCAAGCGGCCCGGCAGAACGGTGAAGCCACCGCGCCGAACGGTGAATCCACACAACGGAACGCTGGTTTCACCGCGGCGAGGCGTGAAGCCACAGAGCGGAACGCCGAAGCCACTGAGGAAATCACTGAAGCCTACCGAGAAATTCGCTGAAGCCACTGAGAAAACCCCTGAAGCCACGCAGAAGTTCACTGAAGTCCCGCCGTCGACCCGCCGCGTCGGTGGATCGATCGAATCTTCCGGCCACTTTGGCACATTTCTCGGTGACTTCGGCGGACGGCTCGGTAATTTTTGCCATTCGATGAGTGGCTTCACCAGCGATGGGCGTGGCTTCACCGGCTCCGAGCGTTGCTTCGTCGCTCAAATGTGTGGCTTCAGTGATTTTCTCGGTGGCTTCGGCGAATTTCTCGGTGGCTTCGCCCGGCCCCAGCGGCCAATTTTGGTCCGTTTGCGTTGCTTCAGCCCGTTTGGCGTGGCTTCGTACCATGCTACGGCCGCCTCTCGGAAAGCCCGGGCGAACCAGGCGTAGGCGATCTTCATCTCGATCCGAACTCTCTTGCTGGCAGCGTCGGCCGAAAGGTGTTGCCAGCACGGCAAGGGGGCGAGGATCACAATCGGACTCGGCGAACTGCCGGGCACCTAACTCCTCACCCCGTTGCCGTGCTTTCCACTCCCGGGTGCGATCGAACCAGGTCCCCTCGATCGGCTCGCCAGTGAGCAGCGCGGTGACACAGTGAACCCCCGGCCAGTCTTGGGGGCGGGCGACCAGGTTTTCTTTGCAGCCATGAGAAAGGATGTAGCCCAGGCGCCCCACCTGGGCCTCCTCTTCGTCGCTCACGAGTACCGCCTGGTAGCGACGCGAGAAGACCTTGTCCCGCCAGCCAGTCGATCGGGCAACCTCACGGGCGAGCTTGGAGTTGAAATACCGGGCAAATCCGGTCAATCGTGAGCTTGCCGGAGACCCAGCTCTACGCTAAGATGTGTATTGACGGGCAGCGAGGTACACATCATGCGGACGAACATCGTCATTGACGACCAGTTGATGAAGGACACCCTTCGCGCCACCGGCTTGAAGACGAAGCGCGAGGTGGTAGAACTCGCGCTGCGCACAGTGCTCCGCTTGCGGCGGCAGGAAAAGATACGCGGTCTTCGCGGCAAGCTCCCGTGGCAAGGCGATCTGGAGGCGATGAGGCTCGACCGGTGATCCTGGTCGACTCAAGTGTCTGGATCGACTATTTCAACGGCGTCTCCACGCCGCAGGTCGAGAAGCTCGACGAGCTGTTGGGCCTGGAACCCCTAGCGATCGGCGATTTGATTCTGACCGAGGTCCTTCAAGGATTCGCGACCGAGCGGGCTTTCAAAGACGCCCGGAAGCTCCTCACCTCGCTCGAGGTCGTACAACTGGGCGGGCAGGACATCGCGATCCAAGCGGCGATCAACTTTCGGATTCTCAGAGCACTAGGAATCACGGTGCGCAAGACGATCGACACGGTGATCGCGACCTGCTGCATCGAAAGCGGCCTGACCCTCCTCCACAGCGATCGAGATTTCGATCCCTTCGTCGAGCATCTCGGCCTTCTCTCGGCGCTTCCGGGCGCTCACCAGAATCCGTAAGCGGCGCCCTGACCGCCATTCGCTGCACTGGATCGATCTTTGCCTCAGGTAAGGCTGGCACCTATTCCAGGCGCCAGGACTGAAGGCTCTCACCTCTCTAGGGGAGACGTGCTTCCGGGTCCCAAAGCGCCAAAAGATCTCGCGCCCCGTGAATTACACCCAGTACATAAACCGCCGTCTCGTGCATCTCGTAGATCAGGCGATAGTTGCCGATCAGCAGCTCACGCACAGCGGCCTCTCTGAGCTCCGGTACCAGACGCCCTCGAAACGACAGGTCATCTAGGGAGCGAGCTTGGCCTCGGATGCGTTCAACAAACGCTGCCGCGTAGCCGGGTGAATCCTCTGCGATGGAATCGGCGATCAGCTCAAGGTCGCGCCAAGCAGTGTTCGTCCAGCTTACCGTTCGAGCCATCGGGCCATCCGGCGCTCGATCTCGTCTTGTGGGATCACGCGCCCGGCCTCGACGTCCTGGCGCCCCCGCTCGATCCTTTGAAGGACGAAAAGGTGGTACTGAATGTCCTCCAAGGAGGCTTCCTCTGGCAGGGCTTCAAGGAACTTCTGGACTTCCTGCTTCGCGGTCGCCATGGAGAAAGTCTACAGGCATTGAGCCGAGTCGCGCCATGGCCGCCGATGAATCCGGCCTCTAAATTTCAGCCGATCTTGAGACGAGCGGGGCGGGCGACTTCTTGGTCTTGGCGGGCTGGGAAAACGGATGCTGGCTCAGGATTGCGGCCCGGGTATTCCTCCGGCGAGAGGTCGGCCCAACAGGGCAGAGCGAAAGCAATTCTCGGGACGCAGCTTGACCCGCGCCAGACAGGTGCCACCTTAACCTGAGGCCCGATCCCGCCCAGCCTTCGGCGCTCGACGCCGCAATAGGTCGGGCCCGATCGCCCACCGACCCGCGCGGACAAAAGGCAGACCTGGAGGAATACAACCCCGGGGAAACCGAAGCCTTTCTACGCGCGGGAAGGCGGCCATCGCCGAGCTAACGGTCGCTTTCCGGGAGGGATAGCCGGGTTCCGCGCCCGATAGACGCTTCCCGCGCTGGAGAGCGGAATCCAGAAGCGGAGAGCCGCTCTACGCCGGGGACAGCCGCTATCGGAAGCGGAGAGCCGCTTTCCAAGCTCGATAGCGGCTATCGGGTCCAGGAAGTCGCTTCCTGAGCCGGGAAGTCGCTTCCTGGCGTGAGGAAGTCACTTCCTGGTCGTGTCCTAGCTCAGAGTTGGTGCTATCCCGGGGCGCTCGGCGCCCGGGGACCGGCGGGGCGCTAGGCTGCATTTTACCACTTCGATAGACTCCCCCCATTCTCTCAGGGGGGAGTCATTGGCGCGCCGTCGGACTATCAACAAGCGAAGCGGGGAAGAGTGCGACTATTCGGCGCTCGCCGTGGACGCGGAGCGACTTGCTCGCAGGAAGGGAATTTCGAGGCGTAGTGCCGTCGAAAAAATAGCGGAGCGAGCCAACGACGAAAAGCTCGAAACCGTCGTCAGTGGCATTAATCGAGTCTTTGCGGATCGCAAGAAAGGCACCCATGCGATCGCCGGCCTAGGTGGCATCTCCCGGGCTGCTCGCGCGACAGCTAAGGCGATCAGCGACCGATTCACCGAAGTTCACCGGTTCGCCGCGCCGGCCTATTGTGGCGAACTCATAGAAGAGTTAGAGACATTGCTTGACCTGCTGGACGTCCGCGCAAGCGCCTTGAAGAGTGCCACCCCCGCGGCAGCCCTGAAACCCCTCCGCTTGGCCATCGGAGCACCCCTCCCCACCGCTATCACCCCGGAAGCCTTAATTCAGGCAGAGCTTGAAGAGATTGAGGCGAGCGCGGATTTTGTTCGCTCGACGCAGCGGGTCATTCAGGGCGCCAAAGACTTCAAGGAATCGAACTTCGGCGAACCGTGAGTCCCCCCCCAATCTCCCAAGCCTCGATTTGGGAGATTCCAATCTCCCAAGATCGTCGTTTGAAGCATTGGAATCTCCCAAGAAGTCCACGCGGGAGGTTTGAGTGCGCCGACGATTTTCCTTAAAGATCCTGGATGCAATGACTTGAGCTTGCCAGAATGCAAAACGCCCGACGGGTTCGAGCCGTTGGGCGTTTTGTACGACTGTGGGGCGGGCGATGGTTCCCGGCGTTGGGCTTGGCACTCGGCGCCGAGGGTTCGAGTCCCTCCCGCTCCACTTCAGACTGCTTTCAAAGACCGACACGGGGAAGCCCCGGCCGGGTGCGGCACTCATCAATCGCACTCTAAGCCGCGGCGCTCCTCCGAGTCAAGACGGAGGTGCGCGCCATGTGGCCCAATTCACCAGGGCCGGCACTTGGCCGCGGGCAGCTCGCCGGATTGCTACGGGCGAGCCTGCCGCGCGGCCGGATACCCGGCAGGCGGTCAAGGGGAGGCGGTTTTCTTCCGCTTCCCCTTGGCGCCCATCGCTTCGACTTCCTCGCGCGCCACCCGTAGCAGAGCGCTACGCATCCATCCCGAGCGGTTCAGGCCCGCGTGACCGGCCGCGAGATCCATAAGTTCGAGCTGTTCCGGCTCGAAGCGGAGCAAGACGCCTTGCGAGTGTTTCCGATTCGGTTGTTCGTCGCTCATGCCGCGGATGCTATCCGAGAGATATCCATTGGCGCAAGATTCCCTCTTGACGTATGGATATCCATTGGATATAGTCGCGCCAGAGATCGAGAACACCATGAACCCCTTCCTCCCAGCCGCTCCCGCCTGCCCGACTTGCTCGGGTCGCGCGATCCGTTGGGGGAAGGATCGGGCGGGAAACCAGCGCTTCAGGTGCAAGGCTTGCGGCGCGGCGTTCGCCGATATCCCGGTTCGTCCGCTCGGCCGTATGCGTCTCTCGATCGAGAAGGCGACGCTCTGCATCTCGCTCCTGACCGAGGGTTCCTCGATCCGCTCGACCGAGCGTATCTCCGGCGTTCACAGAGACACGGTTTGCCGCCTTCTCCGGGTCGTCGGCGGGAAGTGCGAAGACCTTCTCGGCCGCTTGGTGCATGCGGTTCCGGTGAACGACGTACAGGCCGATGAAATTTGGTCGTTCGTAGGGATGAAGGAAAAGACGAAGGTCCGCAAGGGTTTAAGTGATGACTTTGGCGACGCGTACTCATTCCTTGCGGTCGAGAGGGCAAGCAAGTTGATTCTCGCGCAGCACGTCGGCCGGCGCACCTCAGAGGACGCGGACATTTTCATGGCCAAGCTCGCGACCGCCGCAACGCCGGAGAATGGCGCGAGCTACCAGCTCTCGACCGATGGTTTCCCCGGCTACCCGGCCGCGATCGAAAAGCACCTCGGCGCGACCGTAAACTATGGCCAGATTATCAAGAGCTTCGAAGGCGGCGGGCTGGATAGCGACAGGCGCTACAGCCCGCCGTCCATAACGGCCATCGAAAAGCGCGTCATCTCCGGCACCCCGGACGCAGCGAAGATTTGCACCAGCCACATTGAACGCGCGAATTTGCATGTTCGGATGATGACGCGGAGATTCACCCGTTTGACCACTGGATTCTCCCGCAAGCGCGAGAACCTCCGCGCGGCGGTCGCGCTCTTCGTCGCGTCCTATAACTTCACTTGGATGCACTCGGCGCTTCGTTGCACCCCGGCCATGGCGGCCGGGATCGCCCGGAAGCCCTGGTCAGTGCGGGAGTTGGTCACGGCTTAACATTCGACGACCGGCGGACTGACCGCAACGCTTTCGTGATCTGCGTTATCAATCCGAGGCAAGCTCACCAGAAGGGACACGGCAGTCTGTGCGCCGGCCAGAACGTTGAACACCAAGCCGGCCCTCGTCTCTGCGTGAATTATAGTAGGTCCGTCGCCGACAGTTCCCGTGATTACAACGGATGCGACCACCTGGTCAGAGCCCGGCACCGAAAACTTGTCATTCGGACGCCATAGACCGCCGAGCGCGTTGTGCTTATCAGAGGAGCTAATCCTCCCATAGAGAGGTTCGGTCATAGTAATGTCGAGAACCTTCCACTTTCCCCCGGTCTTCTTCGCAAGCTCGACCGAGGGAAAGAAGATTTTTGCCTGATTTTCGCCTCTGTTTAGTACTAGAAGGTCAATAACTATACAAACCTCGTTCTCCACCACCCTCGCGGGAAAGGTGTAATTTACTACTGACTGGAGAACGCAGCTAGCCTTGATAATTGAAACGCTTACAATTTTCGCTTGAGCGAGATCCTTCTCGATCCCGAAGAAATAGAGAAGTGCGCACAAGAACGCCAACGCCAGTATTGCCGCGGCCGAATGCGTCCACTCCGCCAAGAGCCAAAATCGCGCGGCTTTGCTTGTTGCCGTGAGAGAGATCCCGAAAGCTCCCGCCGCGGTCAGGAACACCTTCGTCCACCTGTGGAGACTAGAGAATCCGCGCCATAGACCTTTGCCGACCTTGCGCCAAAGGGAGGGTCTCTTGAGCATGAGAGTGAGTCTAACACTGCGCTAGCATTGAGATATCCCGGGGCGGACTTGGAAAGCCCGCCCCGGGGTGCTACGTGCGCTCCCGTTCGCGCAGCTCGGCGAGCTTCAAAGCGCCCGCTTCGTCCCGGAGTAGAAGCGGGGCCACCTCGGAAGCGAGCGCCTTTGCGTGGCGAAGCGTGCCGAGGGTCGCAATCAATCGACGACTTGGCAGGTGGCACAGACTGAACGAGGATTGCGTCAACGTCATCCCGTCCGGCGTTCCATGAAACACGCCGAACGGCGGAGAGATCTGCCCGCGGACGTTCATCTCCCCGGCGTTCAATGTCACCAGGAAGCGCCCGCGATGCCACGCGAGCGGGAGCGGCACCCCCGCCCGCGCCCGGACCTTCAAATAGGCATCCGCGGCGTAGGCGAGCCACGAACCGGCGCTCACGTACCCTTCCGCTTCCGCCGCCCGCTTCCAGCGCGCCGACTGCTCGACCGTGCCGCGAACCGAGAACGTCGCAACCTTCAAGCTTCCGCCTCAGTGCTCGGGGTGCGCTTCGAGAAGTAGCAGCGGACGTAGCCGCGGGCGAGATCGCAGAGCCACGTCCCCACGTCCGGGCGGTTTTGGTGCTCGGCCATGGCTTCGAAAGCGGCTTGCTCGTCGGGATTCGAGACGACGACCTGATAAGCCTTCGGCCGGGGCTCAATGCGGGGCTTTGGGCGCGACATGGCTCTAGACCTCCGCCATGCTGAGAACGCCGCGCGGGCTGGTAGTGACGGTCACCAGCTCCCACAGGTCGCGCTCGGTCGGATGCTCGATCGGGTCGGTAACTCGCCAGCTCACGAGCCACCGGCCGAGCAGGTACTCGACCCGGAGCCCCGCTTCCTCCGGGGTGCGCATCTCGGCGAAGTCGCCCCGGGCGATCACGTCTACGATCGTGCGCGGGTCGGGGGAGAAGTGTTCCTCGGCGATTCGATCGTACAGCCGGCGGCGAGTCGCTTCGGAGTAGCGGGAAAGGTCCAACGGCGGGGACAGGATAGGATTCTGGCGGTCGTGCATGGGATGTTTCCCCTTGCTCGGCAAGTCCCCGGCGGGAAGTTAGCGCTTCCTGCCGGGGGCGGTTTCCGGATTGAGGGAGTACGGCTCCCTCTCCGGGCCGGAAGTTATCCCGCCTACGCACGGGCGTAGCCCGCCAACTCTGACTTAGGACATGACCCACTTCCTGGACTGGGAAGTCACTTCCTGGAAGCGAAAGCACCCATCCCTCCCAAAAGACCTGCCACCGCCGCTCCAAGCGGCTTGACGCTACGGCACCACCGCCCTACGCTTGCTAAATCTCTTTGGAGCCCAGCGGAAGAGCGGAGACGGCGCGAACGCATGAGCGCGGCAAAATTTCAGTACGACGTCTTCCTGAGCCACAACTCGGCCGACAAACCGCGCGTGCGCGACTTGGCGGAGCGTCAGAGATCCGACCAAGCGCTTTGCGGGGGCCGAACAATGGAAGAGGCAGGCTGGAGCGCTACGGACTTGTCAGGCCTTCAAAATCCTTCAGGAGGTCGCGATTCCGGTGGAAGCCCCGCTCGACGATGAGTGTCAATGCCGCTTTTGTCGCCTCGAGATCGGTGGCAGTCGCCTCTTGGAGCAGCGCGCGGATGTCGATCGCATCCTGGGGGCGGCGTTCGTCGTCGCGGGCAAGAATCTTGAGCGCCAAAAGCTCGGAGACCCGCGCCACGGGAAGCTCGATGCCCGGGAAGACCTCAAGGATCGTCGCCCGCTCGACGACCTCGGTCTCGATACCCGAGGAAGCGAATAGAAGATCGAGAATGACACCGTGCTCGCCGCTACCGGGCGCGACCAACCGGACGGTGGCGAGGAGGCCGGTGGTCTCCTGTTCAAGGACTGTGTCGATCCGGTACCCTCGCGTTTGAACCGCGAGGATTAGATTTTCCGCTTCGCGGTCATTCTTTAAAGCAACGGCGAAATCTACGTCGCGAGTGAACCGTGGCTCTGCCCGTGCCGAAACCGCCAAACCACCAACCAAGGCCCATGGATACCCCAGATCCGCCAACGTCTCTTTGGCGTGGACGGTAACGCTCTCTAACTGGCTTCTGAAGCCTTCCGTGGCCACGTAACCGGCCTCCCCACACCGTCGCCGAATTCCGCGCCAGGGCGCTGCATGAGCCATGTCCACAACATCTCTTCGATTTCCGCGGCGGATGCATCTGGATGCCGGCGCCGGAGGTTCTGGCGCATCATCCGTTCACCCGAAGTGAAGAGGTCGAAGGCGGTTCTCAGCCTTGCGGATGCGATCTCCTCTCGGGTCATATAGTTAAGGATATCACGCGGGCCGAGCCGGAATAGGGTAGAGTCGGGCCGTTCACCCGATCGGTATGGTGAACCACCAGAAAAGGCCGCCTCTCTCGACTTCCCGCTCGGCCAACACGGCCGGCCCGATCGCCAACCGACCCACTTGGACAAACGGCAGACCGGCAGGAAAATATCCCCGGGGGAACTGAGCCAGCCGATCGTCGGCGCGCAGATACCCTGCCGCTTCTTGAAATGCCTGACGAACCACGCGTAGGCGATCTTGACCTCGGTTCGGACCCTCTTGCTGGCGGTACGGACCACGGCGCGGGGGACTTCTTGGTCTTGGCCGGCTGGGTGAACGGATGCTGCCCGAGGATCGCGGCGGCGCCCAGAACGCGGTGCGGAACATAAGCGGCTGCGTTGTCCGGTTGGTACTCTGCGACGGCCGGCGCCTTTACGGAAGCCCTACTCTTCCGCGTCGGGTAACGTACCTCCGAAGGCCCTGTACCTCGCTTTGAACTCGTCGAGTGTTAGCCGAAGATCCTCGACCTCGCGAAAGTCGAGGGCCGGAGAGCCGGGATCCTGAGCTTTCTTGCTCTCCTCTCGGAGCCTCTCGATTTCGGCCAAGATCCTGGCTCTCTCGGCCTCCAATCCACCACGGGCACGTAGGGCCTCGACTTCGCACTCTACGGCGAGCTTTGGTTTGAGCCGACGGCTTGCGGCTTCCTCCTTCTGGAGTTCCTTATGCTCTACCTGGAGGGCGCGCCAGCGGCGATCGACTTCGCCGGAGTCCTGGTCGGATAGCTGGTTCCACAGGAGTTCATAGCGGTCGAGCAGGGAACTCCATCTCGCTTGAAGGACGGCTGGCTGTTCCCCGTACTTTCCGGCGCGCCCGCCCATGGCGGCCCGCACCCTTTGCCAGACGCCCGGCTGTTCGAGGATCCGGGCAAAGTATCGGACCCGGATGTCGGCCTCGATCAGGCTCCGCCAAATCTTGCGTTTCAGGCGCTCGAATTCCTCAAGTAGGAATGGGGAGGCCGAAGGGAGCATGGGGTTCATTGCATCTCCTGAACCGGCGGACAGCAACTATGCCGCCAGGGGCTCGCTCGACGCTAGGATGTGTATTGACGGGCAGCGAATCGACTATTTCACCGGCATCTCCACGCCGCAGGTCGAGAAGCTCGACGAGCTTTCAGACCGTCGGATCCGAAACCCCGAACTCGAAAGAGCCAACCAGGCCGCTCCTGCCCGCCGGAACATAGGTGACCATCCCGTTGGGTCCGACCGTGACCTCCTGGTCGCCGACCGTAACCCCGATCCTCTCGGTGAACTCAAGCTCGATGATGCCGAAGCTGTGTCCCGGCAGCGAGCCTACGATCGGCTGACCCGTAGTTCCCGATACGACCGCGTATTCGATCGGGGAAGGGCTCAGGTTGGTGACGGTAACGCTCGTAGTGTTGTCGTTTCCCATGGAAATCTCCCTCTCGCCATAAAAGTCGTCGGTCGGGTCCCCGGAGTTCTTCCAGTCTCGCACGTTGGCGGCCGAGCGAGAAGTGTACTCGGCGATCGTGGTGCAATCGTGGTCGGACGCTTGCTGGCCATCTCTACGAGAACGCGCTGATCGAGACGAAATCCCCATCCGGATGTCGGAGGGAGAACTCCTCGGTTCGATTGGGATTCTTGTGCGGTGGGCCAGCCGATCGTCGGCCCGCAGATACTCCGCCGCTTCTCGAAATGCCCTGGCGAACCAGTTCTCGCTCATACAATCTGGCCCACCTGCAAATCGTAAATCTCGGCCACGCTGACCGCACGCCTGCTCCGCTCCGCAATCGGTGGGCCGCTGCACGAGAGAAATGGATAGATGCTGAACGCTTGGTCGCCTCGAACCTCGCGCGCCTCGTCCTGCCAGCCCGGCCACCGAAGATCCTCGTAATACTTGGCGAGGTCGCCGCAAAAAGACCAAACCAGAAACTCTGAGTAACCCAAGTGCGTGCTCTCCCACGCGAGCGAGCTGGGCGCGAAGTAGCACACCTTCCCACGCTCCAGACCTAGGCCGCCGCCATCGACCGCGAAGAAGCCGCCAACCACATCGTCGGCGACGAGGACGAAAGGCGGCGGTGGGCCGGACACAGAGAATGAACGCTTGAAGTTCCAACCGGGCAACGAACGAGGAAGGCGGGAATGGCCCGAACCCAAAATGCGCAGCCAGCCGTGGTCCACGAGCATGCCACCGCTCTCGTAAATAACCGCACCCATCGGCGAACGAGTGCTGACCTGAGCGTCGAGCAACGCACCCTCACGAGCAGCGTCGTCGGGATGCGGCAGCACCTCCACGGGATTGGTGGCCTCAACAATCCACTGCTGAACCAGCGGCCAACCCGGGTCGTCTCTGTCAATCAATTCGTGGAGCGGTTTCATTGGCGGGTGTGTCGTCGAGCGCCTACCGTTTGACATGAGCGGCTCGAACAGGCAGGGCGCATAGAGCCGAAAATTGCAAAGCGCTGGAGAGAGGTCCTGCCGGTGGGAGTCCGCCCGATGGAAGAATTAGGCCTCACGGCAGGAGCGGTGAGATCAGGCGAAGCGCCGGCCTCGTGTTGTAGGTCCGGCGGTAGAACTGGTGTTCGGGATCGGTCGGGTAGCTCTCGGTCGCCGGGTAGGGGTAGGCGCTCATGCCGTGGAACGGCAGCGGCAGGACGGTCTGCGAAAACGCCGTGTTGGCGTCCGCGTCTTTGGCCCAACCATCGACCTGGACGATCAGGTCGCGCTGCCAACCTACGGGAGGAGCCGGCAGCGCCGCCGCGTCGAAGACGATGCGGATCTCGTCGCCCGAGCCGAAGATCACGAAGCGGTCGTCGACCCGGTCGAGAAGCTCCGCGACCTCGCCGTAGCGGGTATAGAGGCCGGGGGTCGGATTCCACATCGCGACCGGCTGGAAGCTCTGGTAGTCGAAACCCTCGGGCTGCTTGCGCTCGGGATCGACGACCGGCCGCGAGAAACCGCGGAAGCGGAGGGTCGCCGCCGCGGGAGCCAGCTCCGTGACGCGGCCGGAGAATTCGCCCGCTCCTTCGGAGAGATAGATCTCATCCCAGTAGACGCAGAGGTTGGTCGAGATCCGCACTTTGCGCGCAGCCGACGCCCACTTGCCGGTCAGATCGACCACGATCGACTTCGGTTTGCCGGCCGGGATTCCCATACTCGCGACCGCGGTCACCCAAAAGCCGCGCTCATCCTGGACTTCCAGCCGCGGCAACGCGAGACCGCCGCCCGGTCGCTGAGCCGCGGCGAGGAAGGTGCTGCCGTCGGCCCAGTCCACCCAGCCGGTGAGCACCAAGAGCGATCGGCCCGGCGGGGCACCCTGCGACCCGACGCCCGGCTCGGTGGACCCGAAATCGAGAACGAGCCGGTGCATCGCAGCCACTCCGGTCGCGTTGCGCGGAAAGGCGTCCGGAAAACGGTGATCGACCGCGAGCAGCGCAGCCAGTACATCCGTCCCCGCGTCGTCACGCGCCGCAATCGGCCGGAGCTTCCGCTGGATGCCATAGAGCGCGAACGGCGTGAAGGGGGGATCTTCAAATCGGTCGTTCGGGAGCACCTCGACATCCGGGGGGTGGTCGATCGCGAGGAGCCGAACCTGATCGAGGTAGGTCACCTCGCGCAGTTCCTCGGTGATCCGCATTTCGTAGCGGCCGTCGACCGCCACCAGCCCGCCGCGCGGGATCTTCACATGCTCATCGTGATCGACCGGGAAGTACACCCCGTCGCCCGCGCTCGCGCCGAGCGGCGCGACGCCGAGGACGTCGGAGACGAATTCGAAGCGCGCGCCGTTCCAGGTGAAGATCATCGGGCAGGAGCCCGACAGCCGGGGCGCCTCGCGGATCGACTCCGGCGGGGTCGGCGGGGTTGACGTACCCGCCGCCCGGCTCGCGATCTTCGTCTCGTTCTGGATCATGCCGTTCGGCCAGGTCACGCGCACGGTGTCGACCGCGGCGCGCGCTCCGAGCCCGAAGAGCAGGGGCACGCCGCGATAGGTTTGCTTCGAGTAGAGCGCGCCGGATTTCACCTCGACCTCGGCGCCCGGCGCAAGCTTCAGGTTCTTGACGCCCTCGAGAGCGAGCGGCAGCACGCGGGGCGAAGACGCGCTCCGGTTCTCGAGCCGGGACAGGGTGCCGTCTGCCGCGACCTCCGCGACGTCGATCCTGCCGTCGCCGTTGAAATCCGCGGCGGTCAGCGCGGCGGCGTTGCGTTTAAGCGCTCGGGGAAGGCCCGAGCCCAAGTCGTCGATCCAGATCGCAGGGCTGGCCGGAAAGCCGCTGCCGACGAACCGCTGGCCGCGGTCGTTCTTGAGCACCGCGGCGCCCACGGCAAGATCGATCCAACCGTCGCCGTCGGCGTCCAGGGCTGTCAGGCGCGGCGCCGCCGGAGCGAGAGCGGGCAGCGCGGGCAGCGGCTCCGCCTCATAACGACCGCCGAGCCGGTCGCGGTAGAGCACGCCGGGGCGATCGGCATAGGCGACCGCGACGTCCATCCCCTGGGTATCTGAGACCGCGTGGAAGGCGACCGCCGAAACGGCGGCGGCGGCGACGAACGGGAAGCTCGCCGTCCGGTCGGTCCAGCCCTCCGCCGCCCCTCCTGCCGCGTCCGCGGCCGGCGCTCCGGGATTGCGCACCAGCACCGCGTCCTTGCCGAGCAGGAGCAGATCGAGGTCGTAATCGTGATCGGCGTCGAGCCAGAGCGCACGGCGAAACGACCCTTTGGGCAGCGCGGCCGCGAACCGCTCGAATCGGATTCCGGGGCCACCGGCGTTGCGGAAGAGCGAGACTCCCGCGCCGGTGACGATCGCCAGGTCCGCGCGACCGTCGTCGTCAAAATCCCCGGGGGCGACATCCAGCACATCGCGCAGATCTTCGAGCCCGGCGGCGGTCGCCCGCGTCGTGCCGCCTGCATAAATCGAGACGCCGGCCTTGGAACCGACCAGGAGATCCGGCCGACCGTCGCCGTCGGCGTCGAGCAGAGCGAGCGTCGCGGAGGGGGCATCTACGCCGATGGCGAGCGAAACGGCCGTGAATCGCGGCTCGGCGGCGGGGTCGGAGGCGGCGGGCGCGGTCGGGACAGAGGACTGCGGTTCGTCGTAGATCTCGCTGTAGCGGCTCCATTCGAGATCCTCGGGGATCGCGGCTCCTTCCTGTTCGGCCCTCCGCAAGCGAAACAGCGCGAGTTCGCGGGCGGCGTCCTCGGTGCGGCCGGCGGCCCTGTAGGCGTTCCAGAGCTGGTAGTGCGGCCCGGCGAGTTCGGGAGCGAGCCGGGCCGCCTCCTCAAAGCTCGCGAGGGCGCGGTCGGGCTTGCCCGTCAGTTTATAGAGCGTGCCCAGGTTAAAGCGCGTGACCGGCTCGTCGGGAACGAGCGCCGCCATCGTCTCGAATTTCGCGATCGCCTCCTCGTACCGGGAGTCTTGCTTGAGCGCGATCCCGAGATTGAACCAGGTGTGCGGGATCGACGGATCCTGCTTGGCGACCTTCTCGAACTCGGCGATCCCCTCGGGCACTTTGCCGGCGCGCAGCAGCGCCAGTCCGTAGTTCAGGCGGTCGCGCGCCGAACCAGGGGCGAGAGCGAGAGCCTTCTTCCATTCCTCGACCGCTTCGTACTGCGTGGTCGGATTCTCATAGAACGCCTTGCCGAGATTGCGGTGGTGCCAGAGCTGGTCGGCCGGCGAGAGAACGGCCGCCGGGTCGGCGTGCGGATCCGGGGCGGTCGGAGGAGGATCGCTCGCGCGCGCGTTGCCTCGATCGACCGTCATCGCGACGAGCACGAAGAGCAGGGCACGACGAATCGAGCGCCTCACCGCGGCACCACGCCCTTGCCTTCCTCGATCACCGACAGGCGATCGATCGGCAGAATGAGCGTGTCTTTCTGGCCGCTCGGCCAGGAGACGACCGCGGATTCGATCGCGGTCGAGCGCCCGAGCCCGAAGTGGAGCCGATGCGCGCTCTGGCTCGCATAGCCGTTGCCGCCGTTGACTTCGCGAATCAGCGTCGCACCCGCGACCTTGAGCGCTACGCGCGCCCCGATGCCATCACGGTTCGAGCGCACGCCGCGCAGGTCGAGTTCGACGAAATGGCCGACGTTCTCGGTCCGATTGCGGTAGAAGATCGAGTCCTGATTGGCGTTGGCCTGATAGAGGTCGAGCTTGCCATCGCCATCGAAGTCGGCTATGCCGATGCCGCGGCCATCGGCGACGTTGTCAACCCCGGCCTCAGCCGCGATCTCTTTGAATAGCTGACCGGAAAGATTGTGAAACAGTTTCTTTTTCTGTCGCCCGCTCCAGCTCATGGCGCCGATTTTCGGCCAGCTCGCAACATCGGAGAAATCGATGCCGGGCTTGATGATCATCTCCACCAGGGTCGGAATGTAATTCTCTGGCCCCGCCGAGCGCAGGCCGTTGACGACGAACAGGTCTTCCCAGGTATCGTTGTCGAAGTCACCGAACTTGGCTCCCCACCCCCACAGCGTGTTGCAGGTACCGGTTTCCTTCGCCAGATCGATGAACGTCCCATCGCCGTTGTTGCTCCACAACATGTTGCACTCTTTCATGTACTCGTCGGTGATGTTCGTGACGTAGACGTCGAGCCAACCGTCGTGGTTGAAATCGGCGAAATCGACGTTCATCCCCTTCTTGGTGTCGAAGCCGATCGCCGCTTGGGTGGCATCGCGAAAGGTGCCGTCCCGATGGTTGAAAAACAATCGGTCGGTGCCATAGTCGCAGGCGACATAGACATCCTGCCAGCCGTCGTTGTTCAAGTCGGCGTGGCCCAGATCGAGGGCCCAACCGGTGAACCCTGCAAAGCCTGCCGCCTCGGTCGCTTCGACGAAGCGGATCGGTCGCGATTTTCCATCGGGCGCGGCCTTCTCGGTGACGTTTTTCCAGAAGGTGACACCGCCGCCGTTGGTCGCCGCGTCGAGATCGTTCGGCAAGACGTGGTGGTCGGGCAGGTCGAGCAGGTTGACCGGCTTGAAATAGTTCGCGAACAGGAGGTCGAGGCGGCCGTCGTTGTCGGCGTCGAACGCGATCACCGCGATCGTGTTGCCGAATTTCGCCAGACCGGAGCCCGCGGAGACGTCCTCGAACTTGCCCCCACCCAGATTGCGATAAAGGATAGGCGTGCCGAAGCGGGCGACGAGCAGGTCTTCGCGACCGTCGTCGTCGGCATCGAAGAACACTGCATCCGAGACGATCGAGTGCGCGTCGTTGCCGCCGCCCAAGCCCGCCTCTCGGGTCACATCGGTGAAGCGAAGCGTCTCCGGGCGGCCGGCTTCAAGGTCGTTGCGCAGCAGCCGGCTTTCCGTCCCCAGCTCCGAGTCGCAGAGAAAGAGGTCGAGATCGCCGTCGCCGTCGTAGTCGGCCACCGCGACGCTCGCCCCTCCGGAGGTGAACATGCCGAGCACCTCCGAGAACTCACCTGGAAAGGTTCGCGTGTGATGGCGAAACCCGGCGCCGACCGCCGCGGTCGCCGCTTCGAACCGGATCGGCGGCACCGCCCCCTCGGCGCCCAGCAGCGGTGCCGCCAGCAGAAGTCCGGCGAGCGCCCAGCGCGCGCTCAGGGGTCGCTCCAAAGGCCGTCGAGGGAGGTGTCGACCCGGACGGCCGGATCGAGCTTTGCAGCGAGGTAGTCGTCGAGCGATTGGCCGTTCTTCGGAGCGTCGATCCGCGCCAGGCGTTCGGCGAGCTCCGTCGCCTCTGGCGTGTCGGGGAACCGGCCGATCCCCTCGCGCCAGATCGACCGGGCACTCTCCTTCCGGTCGGTCTTCCAGTAGGCGTCGCCGAGCGCGACCCAAGTGCGCGCGTGGACGCGCAGCCGCCGCCCTTGTTCGGCCTCGCGGCGGGCGAGGCCGAGCGCCTCTTCCAGATCGGTCACGGCGAGCGGTGCGCGGCCAAAAATCGTCGGCCAGTAGTTGTAGCTGTTGCCGCGGGTGTAAAGCGCGACCCAGGTGCGCGCCGATTGGATCGACTTGCCGAATTGGGTGATCGCGCCATTGGCGAGAATGACCCGGGTAATCGAGCCCGCGACCGGAATCTTGTCCACGTAGGCGTAGCCGTAGTTGAGCCAGGCGTTTCCCGCCTTCGGATGCGCCGCGGTCAGACGTTGGAAGAAGTCGAGCGCGCGGTCGTACGCCTGCGCTGCGATGACCGCCTTGCGATAGTCGTTGGCCACGCGGAGATCGTCCGGCGCGGCTTCGAGCGCCTGCTCGAACAGTGGCAGAGCGCCACCGGTATCGTCCTTGGCGACCGCCGCGAGCGCCGCGGCATAGGGGTCCGACGCACCGAAGGCGAGCGCCGCCACGGCGAACGAGAGGCTCAGGAGGATCGCAATCGGTACGAGAAGACGGGCCTGGACCCTCATACGTCCGCTCCGGTGCACGGAGCCCCTGGAATGGAGAATCGCCGGCAGGTTGATCCTGCCACACCGTGTCTTTTCTTTCCAGGCCGCTTCTCCCTCAACCCTCGTCGGTGAAGATCGAACCCCAAAAGATCGACTTCCGTTTCGCCTTCATCGCAAGCAGCCGCTCCTGCATCAGCGTGCGGATCTCGGCGCTGATCGCGCGTACGATGGCCGGATCGTCCGCCGCCTCTTTCGGATAACGCCGGTCGATCGGAATCGGCGCCAAGAACTCCGTGTGCCACTTCGAGGGGAGCGGGAAGGGCAGCCAGGGGAAAGTCGGCGTGATCGGCAAGAACGGCCACTCGGAGTAATGCTTCCACCACGACCATTCGATCTTACCGAGGATCGGATAAATTTCGGCGCTGCCGACCGTCAGGAACGGCACGATCGGCACCTGGTTGCGCAGGGCGGTACGCACGAATTCGTCCCGGCCGAACTTGCCGATCCGGTAGGCCTCTTTGTACATCGTGAACGCACCGCGAATCCCTTCCGGATAAAAGCCGAGCAGGTCGCCGTTGCGAAGCAACCGGTCGGCGTTCTCCTGGCAAGCGACGACGCCGCCGAGCTTGGTCATGTAGTTGGCGAGGAACGGGAACTTGATCAACGTCGGATGGATCAGGAAGCGCGGCACGCGGCGCATCGCCTGGTAGATCGTGTGGAGCGTCATGACGCCGTCCCACGGCATGAAGCCGCGATGGACGCCGATCAGAATGGCTGCACCCTCGCGCGGCACGTTCTCCAATCCCTTGACCTCAATCCGCCAGAAAACGCGATGAAGAAAGCGGAAGAGGGTTCGACCGTAGGCGCGAACGTAGCTTTCGCTCATGCCGAAATCGTCGAACCAAGGCTCGCCGGCCGCCGCCTTGGACACCGACACCTTGGAGGTGTGACGCCTCCTGTCTCTCAGATCGAGAATCGCGCGAACGCTCGTGCGCGAGGGAGCGAAGCCCAGGTCGCGGCGGAGCCGCTCGCCCGAGACGGTTGCGACGTGGCGGAGCGACTCCGCCTGCTCGATCGAGTCGGCGAGCCCCAGCGGCGCCAGGAGAGCCCGGGCGAGTCGGTGCCAGGCAAACGGCACCGCGATCCACGGTACGCGGGCCAGGCCGAGCGCGCTTTTCACCGGCACCGCCCCGCGCGGCACCACCTGGTAGACCCCCTCGCGAGAATCGAGCACGGCGGCACGGACAGCGGCGGCAAAATCCTCCGGCGCGAGCCATTGGACGGTCGGCTCGAAGCCGGCGACGGTGAACGCGAAGGGGGCGCGCAGCAGCCGTGCCAAATAGTCAGGGGAATCGTGGGCGAGAAGCGTCGTCGGACGGAGGATCACCAGCTCGACACCGCGCCCGGCGCCGAGCCGGCTCCTGGCGCGCTCCTCGAAACCGAGCCAAGCGGCGGCCAGGCGGGTCTTGCCAACGCGCGCCGCGTGTGCCTCGTCGCTATAGCCGGTGTGATCGTGCCGAGGCGGCGTCGCCGTGGAGGCGGAGATCAGCACCACTCGACGCGGACCGCCGAGCGTACAGGCGGCGAGGAAGGCGTCAACATCCTTGGGGTCGGGGATCGCGAGCCGGCGCCCGGCGAAGCGAGGCCGGTAGACCGCGACATCCACCCCCTCGAGCCGCACGCCCCCGCCGCCGATGGCGATCCGCACGTCGAGCGCGCCGGCCTCCCCCTCTCCCTCCCCGGCGGCGCCGCGAAGGCGATCCGCCAGGAGACTGGTGGTGCTGTCGTCGGGCCCCACCAGCAGGACTCTCAGCATCGCCTCCAACTATAGGCGTCAAGACCGGACCTAGCGCTGTTTGGACGCTGGCTGACCCTCTCTACGAGAGCGCATTGATCGAGACGTAGTACCCATCCGGATCCCGGAGGGAGAACTCTTCGGTTCGGGTATTGGGATTCACGTGCGGCTCCTCTTCCAGCCGGGTGACGAGAGATCTCGCCCTTTCTAAGGCCAGGGCGAAATCGTCGACGCGAAAGTACAAGAGAAGCCCGTTGCCGGGCGTCGCCGCGTCTGGGCTCATCAACGACGGATGCTCGTGGGCACCCCACCCGTGGAGGCAGAGCAAGACCGTTCCATCCGAGTCAAGGATTTGCCCGAAGTGGTCGTGGGCGGGAGCCGCCTCCGGCAGGCCAAGGAGCGACTGGTACCATTTGAAACTGCCAGGCACATCGATTACACCGATGATCGTCCATATGCGCTTCATGCGGGTCCCCTCAAAAAAACCGATCCAGCGTACGAGCCTTCTGTTTCTATTTTGCCTGATTCCAGGCCACCGCGGCGCGGAGGAGCACCTTAAACGCCTTCTCGTCGAATGATGCGCCCTCGGGGAAATCGATGGCGCGCCGGGTGTTTCCTTCGAGACTGGAGTTGAAAAGGCCGGAAGGGTCGTCGAGAGCCGCGCCGTGGGCGAAGGTCAACTTCACGGCCTTCTTGTACGTCTCGCCGGTGCAGAGGATTCCGTCGTGCGACCAGACCGGGACGTTCCACTTCCATTCCTCGACGACTTTCGGATCGGCCGCCTGGATCAAGGCGCGGAGCCGGCTGAGCGTTTCCCCTCGCCAGTCGCCAAGCTCTTCGATCCTCTGGTCGATCATGTCGGACGGAGTCTTGCCTTCGGGTACCGGGCTCTTCTTCATGGGGCCTGCTCCTCGTCGGCGGCTTCGAACGATGGGGTCCACCGCCGTCGCGCCGATTCTAGCGGGCCCGCGGTTCGCCGGGAGCGCTTTCAGTTCCCCTCGTGCTAGGGAACGCCATCCCCTTGCCCCCCCACCCCCTCTGTGATGCAATCGCGCCCCGCTGGCTCGCAACCATGAAGGCTTACTCCCAAATCGAGGGCGACGGAGGATCAGGCGTCGCCGAACAGATTGCCGACCTTGAGTCGGCGATCGCGCGGCGCTTGGCGGGAGTCCGGCACATCGTCGCGATCGGCTCGGGCAAGGGGGGGGTCGGCAAGAGCACGCTCACCCGGCAGCTGGGGGCGGTGCTCGTGGCCGAGGGCAAGCGGGTGGGCATCCTCGATGCTGACATGAACGGGCCGAGCCAGGCGCAGCTGGGCGGCGTGCGCGACGTGCCGCCTTTGCCGGGCGAGGAGGGGCTTCTGGTCCCGGTGAGCCGCGACGGGATCAAAATCCTGTCGGTGGGCAGCCTGCTCGCCGAGGGAGAAGCTCTCGCCTGGCCCAGCGCCTCTCCACGGCATACGCATGTCTGGCGCGCCACGCGGGAGCTTTCAAAGCTCGCCGAGCTGCTATCGGCGGTGCATTGGGGTCCGCTCGACTTTTTGCTCGTCGATCTTCCGCCGGGGCCGGAGCGCACCGCACAGTTTGCCGACTTCCTTGGGCCTGAAGCCGCGGTGCTACTCGTTTCGATTCCTTCGGCCTTGGCGCGAGGCGTGGTGGCCCGCTCGGTGAGCGCGCTGGCCCCCCTGCCGAACCGGCTGCTCGGTCATGTCGAGAACATGAGCGGCTACGCTTGCGCCGGCTGCGGCACCGTTCGTCCGCTCTTCCCCGAAAGCCGGGATGCGTCGGATCTCGCTCTTCCCTGTCTCGGCCGTATCCCTTTCGACCCCCAGCTCGCCGCTCTTTCCGACGAAGGCCGCGCGATCACCGAGATTCCCGATGCGGGACCGGTCGCCGCGGCGCTCGCCGAGGTCGCACGAAACCTGATCGCCTCTTTCGAGGAGTTGCCATGAAGTTCCTTTGCGTCCCCTGTGACACCCCGATGCGGATGCGCGCCACACAAGAGAGCGAGCCGGGTTCGCTCGCCGTCGTTTACAGCTGCCCGGCCTGCGGCTACGAAATGGCGATGCTCACCAACCAGCATGAGACCGACATGGTCCGCAGCTTGGGTGTGCGAATCGGCCCGGCCGCCGCGGCGGCGATCGCCAACCCCGGCATGCCGTCGGGGATGATGGCGAGTTTCGCGGCCGGCGCGGGAGAAACCCCGGCGGGCAAGTGCCCATTCGCGGCGATGCTCGGCGGGTCGACGCAGCCGGAAGCCGCGGCCGCCGCCACGCCGAGCGGCCCCGCGTGGACCGCGGGCGCTCTGGAACGGCTGGAGGCGATCCCCGAAATGGTCCGGCCGATGGCCCGCGCCGGCATCGAAATGGTCGCCCGAGAAAACGGCCAGGCGTTGATCGACGAGGAAGTGCTCGCCGCGGCGCGGTCGCGGTTCGGGATGTAGCCCCCGGTGGAAGCCGTCGTACCGATCGGCGCCGGACCCGGGCGCCCGCCAGACCCGGCCGCGGCAGCCTTCTCGCGCCCCTACGTCGTCTCGTGGAACCTCACCTACCGTTGCAACCTGGCCTGCGAGCATTGCTACCTCGACGCCGGCCCGGCGAAGCTCGCGACCCCGGCGTTCGCCGATCGAAGCGAGCTGGGCACCGAACAGTGCTACCGGGTGGTCGACGAGATCGCCGCCTTCGCCCCCGAGTGCGTGACGATCTTGACCGGCGGTGAGCCACTGCTGCGGCGCGACATCGTAGACATCATCCGCTACGCCGCCGCGAAGGAATTGTGGGTCGTCGTCGGGACCAACGGCGTCAAGATCACCGAGAACCTGGCGGAGATCCTCAAGGCCGAAGGGGTCCGCGGCCTGGCGCTCTCGCTCGATGCGCTCGACCCTGCTCGGCACGACGCCTTCCGGAGGGTCCGCGGCGCCTGGGCCAACACGGTCGCGGGCGCGAAAATCCTCACCAAGGTCGGCCTACCGTTCATCGTCCAGACCACCGTGGGAGCCCACAACCGGGAAGAGCTGGAAGCGATCGCCGCCTTCGCCCACGACGAGCTGGGGGCCAAGGTCTGGAACGTCTACTTCCTGGTACCGAGCGGCAGAGGTTCGTTCGTCAGCGACTTCGCCCCGGAGGAATACGACCAGGTCCTCACCCAACTGGCCGAGATCCAGCGGAAATGGTCGTCCAAGATGCTGGTCAACGCCAAATGCGCCCCGCACTTCGTTCGTACCCTCCTCTCGTCGGACTCCCCCGCTCCCTTCCCGAAGAGCTTCGAAGGAGGAGCCGGCGGCTGTCCTGCCGGAACCCACTACCTGGGCATTCGGCCGAACGGGGACGTCACCCCGTGCCCCTACCTGCCGCTCTTCGCCGGCAACTTAGGATCGACCGGCCTGCGCGAGATTTGGGACACCTCCGACCTCTTCACCCAAATCCGCCAACGCAACAATCTCGGCGGACGCTGCGGCGCCTGCGAGCTGAGTTCCATGTGCGGCGGCTGCCGGGCCAGAGCCCACGGAATGACCGGCGACGTAATGGCCGAAGATCCCCTCTGCACCCACCAACCCGGCACCCTCCAGGCCGCGGTAGATCGCCTACGCCCCAAGGCGGTCGAATATGGCACCACCGTAGCCGCGGCCCTACGCTGGGAACCCGAAGCCCACGAACGAATGAAACGCATCCCCGCCTTCGTGCGCGGCATGGTCACCCGCTCGGTCGAGACCTGGTGCGAGAAGAACGGCGTGGACCTGGTGACGGCGACGGTGCTGGATGAGATCCGCGCGAAGATGCCGACGCCTAAAGTGTTTGGGTTCGGCAAGAGTGGGCCTCCCGCATAAGACTTGGGTAACGCTCGCGAGACGGGTCTCTGCCGTAACGGATAGCGCGCCTCCCGTCCCGCCAGGGACGTCGTATGCGAGCGAGGGATTTCAATCCCTCGCGGGGCTCGGGCCGGCCACTACCCGACCGTCAATAGCGCGCAGTGCCCGCCACGCTGCCAATAGCGCGCCGTGCCCGCCCGACAACATCGCGCCGTTCCCGACCGACAACATCGCGCCGTTCCCGCCACACCGTCAATACCGCGCCGTGCCCGCCACCCCGCGAGGGCTTGAAATCCCTCG
>JBBSBW010000003.1:0-203236 GCA_038250865.1 Thermoanaerobaculia bacterium
CGGTGTCGACCGGCGCCTCGCTCATTCCCCCGGACACCAAGAAGAACCGGATCGTCTACGACAACAAGAACAACGGTTCGACGTTCCTGCCCGGCAAGCTGGTCCGCCGCGAGGGCGATCCGAAGTCGTCGGACCCGGCGATCAACGAAGCCTACGATCACGCCGGCACGACCTACGATTTCTACAAGAAGGTGCTCGACCGCAACTCGCTCGACGATCGCGGCATGCCGCTGGTTTCGAGCGTCCACGTCGGCAGCCGTTACAACAACGCGTTCTGGAACGGCCGCCAGATGGCTTACGGCGATGGCGATGGTCAGATCTTCATCCGCTTTACGAAGTCGCTCGACGTGGTTGGCCACGAGCTGACCCATGGCGTCGTCACCAACACCTGCGACCTTGAGTACCTGAACGAATCGGGCGCGCTCAACGAACATTTCGCCGACGTGTTCGGCTCGCTGGTCAAGCAGTGGAAGAAGAAGCAGACGGCCGCCAAGGCCGACTGGCTGATCGGTCCCGACATCATGGGCCCGGCGACGCGGGCCAAGTCGCTGCGGACCTTCAAGGACGGTCCGGCCTACGAAAACGACCCGCTGCTCGGCACCGATCCGCAGCCGAAGAGATTGGCCGACAAGTACAAGGGGACCCAGGATTCGGGCGGCGTCCACATCAACTCCGGGATTCCGAACCACGCGTTCTTCCTGATGGCGACCTCGCTCGGCGGCAACGCTTGGGAGAAGGCCGGGCTGATCTGGTACGACACGCTCCGCTCGCTCCACTCGACCAGCCAGTTCCTCGACATGGTCACGATGAGCACGCAGGCGGCGGGAACGCGGTTCGGCGTAGGGGGCACGGAGGAAAAGGCGGTCGCCAAGGCCTGGAAGGATGTAGGCTTCTAGACCTCCGGAGCGCCCATTTCGGGCCACCGAGAAAGGAAGCTCCCCCGATGACGATACGAAAAATCCGGTTCCGCCAGTCGGGGGGCTTCGCCGGTTTCATCCGAGGGTGCGAGTTGGCACCCGAGGCGCTCGACAGCCGGGATCGGGCGCAGCTCGAACGACTGGTCGAGCGCAGCGGCCTCGCGGCCAAGGGGGAGGCCACGCCCGCCCCGAAAAATGCCTCGCCCGCGCGCGACCAGACCAACTTCGAGATCGAGATCGAGACCAGCAACGGCACCACGCGCCATGAGCTGGACGATCTCGACCTGCCGCCCGAAGTGGCGCCGCTCGTCACTTTGCTCCAGAAACACTCCCGGCCGATCCCGCTCGATCGCTGACCGCCCCGAGAAAGAATCGATGAGCGCACCGACGATCCGTCCGGCGACCCTCGACGACACGGAAGGGATCGCCTCACTCTCCGACCAGCTTGGTTACCCGACCCCGCCGGAGCGGATGCGCGAGCGGCTCAACCTCTTGCTACCCCGCAAGGACCAACAACTGTTCGTGGCCGACCGCGACGGACAACTGGTCGGTTGGCTCCACGTGGCGAAGATCGAGAGGGTCGAAAGCGACGCGTTCGCCGAGATCTACGGTCTTGTCATAAGAGACACCGAGAGGGGCCAAGGGATCGGTGCGCTCTTGGTTCGCGCCGCGGAGGGCTGGGCGGCGAGCAACGGGCTGCCGAAAGTCCGCGTCCGCTGCAACGTCGTGCGCGAACACACCCACCGCTTCTACGAGCGCGAGGGATTCGTCGTCAGCAAGACCCAGAAGATCTTCGACAAGGGGTAACCCGGCCGCGCGTCGGGGTTTTTGCGATGCGGGCACCGGTCCCCCGGGCTGGTGAAGCGGTATGCGAGAGGAAATCACCACTCCTCCAGATCGACGGAGCGATCTTCTGAACCCCCGGAATGTTCCGTCGGAACTCCGGAAAACTCCGCTCTAGCTCAGGAATATTTCGCAGAATCCCAGAAGTGCTCCGCTAAGCCGCAGGAAAGTTCCGTGTGATTCCAGGAATGCTCCGCGGAATCATCGGAGTAGTACGTGGGACCCCATGAGTGTTCCGTTGAGCAGCAGGAGCATTACGTGTGATCTTAGGAGCATTCCTTTTGGTTTCCGGAGTGTTCCTCTCGGTCCCAGGAACGTTCCTCTAGACCTCAGGAACATTCCTCTTGAACTCAGGAGTCTTCCGCTAGGGCTCAAAAATGTTCCGCGTGACCTCTGGAGCATTCCTCTAGACCTCAGGAATGTTCCTCGCGACCTCTGGAGCATTCCTCTGAGGCCCAGGAACGTTCCTCCGGGGCAGCGGAGCGGTGTACTGGATCTGGTAACCACTTCCACGGGCAGGTGGATGGGTGTTCGAGTCCGTCGTACGGCTCAATTCGATCCACGGAGCGTGCTTTTCTTCCTGCCGATCCCTTCCGCCCAGCCTAGAAGTCCTCGCGGAACCGGGTGCAGTGGTGGCGGAACGCAAACCGCCCTGAAGCGCACTGCCTGCGGCCCACGGCGCGGGGAGAGCGGGGGCGTCCCTCGCTATTCCGGCTCTCCCCGGCGCCAGACCGCAAGGGCTGAGACTCCGCCCCTAGACCGAATGGATAGAGCGTACCCCTTCGACCTTAGGGACAGTGATGATCTCAAGTCCAGCAATATGATCGAAGTGACGGGCATTGGATAGGACACGACGGACGTGTCGACGAGGAGGGTGTTCACGAGCGGGACTGGACTTGTAGGCTTCTCCACTCCACCAACGTCTCCTCGAAGCCGTCATCCCGCTCTTCGGCGGGCCACCCTCCCAGCAGATCTTCTAGATGCGCCACCGGGCGGACACCCTGTTCGCGGGCCAAGCGCAAAAAGTCTGAACTCGCCGAAGGACTGACAGGGGCGATCGGGTTCTCAATTGGTCGAAGTTTTGCGGCAGGCATTTGTGGACACCGTCCTTTCTCAGGACGAACGCGTTCAGTTTACTTCATTCGGGTTCAGGAGGGTCCCCTAACTCTCACCTCAAAGCGGCAGCAACCTATACGCCGGCTCCATCAGCGTAGTCCCCCGCCGGGCGACGATCAGCGTATTGCCCCAGCCGCGGCGCCAGAGTGGCAGGGCGCGTAGCGCTTTGCGCAGCCAGCCGCGCGGGCCGGAGGGATCGGGGCGGTGCGGCAGGGATCGGTGCTCCAGGATCTGCATGCCTGCCGCTTTGAGGAAGCGGACCATCTGGAACGACTGCGCGACGTGGACTGCGTCTGCGTCGGGCACGTACCCTTCGGTCAACACACGCGGCTGGGCCACGGTGTCGAAGCGGTGGCGGCCGTCGATCGCCGAGATGGCCTGGCGGCCGAGGCGGCGGAGCGCCACTTCCAGCCGCCGTTTCGGATCGAGGCTCGGGGGCATTTCGTAGGGAAGGTCCCAGGCCGAGCCGACCAGCAGCAGGAGTCCTCCCGGTTTGACGATCCGCGCCGCTTCGAGCAGCGTACGACCCGGCTCGGCGAAATGTTCGAGCGCGTAGGTCGAAAGGACGGCATCGACGCTCGCCGTCGCCACGGGCAGCACCTCCCCATCGCCGCGCAAACGGAGCGCCACCGGCCGCTTCTGCTCTCCCGCCATCACCAGCGCGGCGGTCGAGACGTCGAAGCCGACCATCCGCACCCCTTCCGGCATCCAGAGCGCGTTTTCGCACGAGCCGCAGCCGAGGTCGAGCACGACCTGACCGGGGGTCAAATACGAAAGCAGCAGCTGGCGCTCGGGCGAGGCTTCGGCGTTGGCCGCTTGCGCCTGCTCGTAATAGTCGCGGCTGGCGTTCCAGAACGCGTCGAGCCGGCGCTTGGTTTCGGGATCTTGGGGCGCGGAAGTCGAGGAGGAAGGCATCGGGGGCGAATCCTAGCAGCCGGCTGGTACGATGGTTGGATCTTCCCCGGAGGTGGCGCGTATGGCTCTCGCTCGGAATGACGGAAAGGCGCGTGGCATCCCGGCGCTTCTGGCCCTCGGCATCGTTCTTTTGGCCGGCTGCACGTCGAGCGCCCCGCCCGCTCCTCAGACTCTCGCTCCAGCTCCTCCGAAAGCGCGCACCGCGGTGCTGCTCGCGATCAACGACGTCTATCGGATCGAGGGGGTCGAAGGGGGAAAGCAAGGGGGGCTCGCGCGGGTGCGTGCCTTGCGGCGCGAGTTGGAACGCGAGCACCCGGACCTCTTGGTGCTGCATGCGGGCGACCTGCTCTATCCCTCGTTCGCCAGCCGAATGTACAACGGCGAGCAGATGATCTCGGTGCTCGACCAGCTCGACGGCTCGGATCAGATGGACAAGCGCCTGTTCATCACGTTCGGCAACCACGAGTTCGACAAGCGGAAGAAGAAAGACGCCGGTATCCTCGCCGCGCGCATCGGCCAGTCGCAGTTCACCTGGTTGGGGGGCAACGTAACGCTCGCCGCGGGCGATGACGGCCGACCGTTCGCCGCTCCCGGCGCGGTGGAAAAGTCGGTCCTTGTGACCAGCGGCGGCATTCGCATCGGCCTTTTCGGTCTGACGATCCCGACCGCCGACGTCGAGTACGCCGAGTTCGCCGGCCCCAATGAGACCGCCCGGGCGCTCACCGCGCAGCTCCGCAAAGCGGGAGCCGAGGTAGTCGTCGCGTTGACCCACCTGACCGCGGAGGAAGATCGCGCCCTGCTCAAAACTCTGGGGGCCGAGGGACCCGACCTGATCGTCGGCGGCCACGACCACGAAAAGATGGCGTTCGAGGTGGGCGGCCGGTGGGTGATCAAAGCCGACGCGGACGCCCGGACCGCCTCGGTGATCAAACTGCGGCTCGACCGCGGCCCGGTCGAGGTCTCCTACGAGCATCGGCCGCTGGGTCAGGGCCAGCCCGGCTCGCCGCAGCCGGACGTAGATGTCCAAGCGCGGGTCGACCAATGGCAGGCACGCCACGAGAAGGAGTTCTGCGCCGGCAAGAGCGAGCCCGCCGATTGCCTGGAGACGGTCTACGGCCGCACCCTCACCGTTCTCGAAGGGGAGGAGAACAAGATCCGCGGCCACGAGACCTCGCTCGGAGACTGGATCGCCGATCAGATGCTGAAGGAGTTTGCCTCCTGTGGGGCGCAGATCGCCTTCCTGAACGCGGGCACCCTCCGGCTCAACCAGGATCTCGCGGCGGGCAGCACGGTCACCCGGCGTCAGGTCGAGGAGCTATTCGGCTTTTCCACTCCCCTGCATCTGATCCGGATGAACGGCAAGCTGCTCGAACAGACGGCGGAGCAATCGGTCTACGGCTGGCCCGGCAGCGGAACCTGGCTCCAGATCGCGGGCTGGGCCTTCGTCCACGACTCAGAGAACAAAGCGGCCACCGGCCTGGTGCGCCTCGCCCCCTCCGGCGCCGTCCCGGTGAAACCGGAAGACGAGATCCTCGCGGTGACCGGCGACTACCTGGTCAACCCCGAAATCGGTGACCAGGACGGCTACACCTTTCTGCCGATCGAAGAGGTGCCCGGCTGCCCGGCGAGCGGTAAGGACCTCAAAGAGGTTGTGATCGAAGCGCTCCGCGCGGCCGAGCCTGAGGGCATCGCACCGCACGCGGCGGGAAGGATTTGCCAAGGGGCGGAAGGGCCTTGCCTGGCGGGCCGGTAGACGCTATCAGGGCAACGGCTCGGCTTGCGCGAGAAAACAGCCAGGCTGGAGCCTGGCGCGCCCAGGAAAGAGACGGTTCTCGGACTGCCTGATCAGCGCCAGCTCTGCAGGTTCAAGCCGGGGATTCTTGAATAGTGGTCGCGGTTCTCCGTTACCAGGTCCGAGCCATGAATCTGCGCCGTTGCGGCGATCAGAAGATCGGCGTCCGAGATGAGGGCTCCCCGGACGTGAAGATGAGCGTAGTGCTCGGAGGCTCGGACGACCACGGCATCGGAAAGGGGTAGCACGACTCTCTTTCTGCATTGAATCTCGAAGCGTTCGATTTGACGCGGAGCGGCCTTCGCCAGAAGCCCACGCAGGATCTCGAACCTCGTGATAATCGAAAAGTGGAAGCGCTGGTAGAGATCGAGGTACTCGCGGGCGCGGCGAGCCACTGAAAGATCGCGCAGCTTGAGAACCTCCGACAGCGTGTCGGTGTCCAGGAGAGGCGGTTTGCCCGCGGTCATCATCCTTCGCGAGAAGAGAAGTGACTGCGGTCCAGGGCGATCTCCTCGATCTCCCGGATCTGATGCTCCGAGAGACCCTCGTAGACTTGCTGCCAGGCCGCAAGCGCGTCATCCGCTGAGGTCGCGGGTTGGGTCAATATCTCGACCGTCACGTGCTGATGTTCGTCAAGACCCGGGTCTTCGAGAGGCCGAAAGACCCCGTTTTCATAGACGGCTGTGAGGAGTCGAGTCATTCGAAGGGTTCCTCCCACTGCCAACGATCGTACCATCACGAGATGGCTCGCCGACCGGAGTCCTACCGCCCGCCCCCACGGTAGACTTCCGCCCAGCCTTTCGGCCCGCGCTCGAAGATCGAGAACCTTACCGAGTGCGCCGCGAAGCGGCGGACGAGCAGCTCGTACGAGCCGTCTTTGTCGAAATCGGCGGAGGCGAAAAATTCGGAGTCGAAGAACCCTTCGCCGGTCGCGCCGAGCAGCTTGGTGTCCTTCATCAGCTCGGTGACTTTCGGCGTATCGGCGATCGGCAGGGTGTCGAGCTTGCGGAACGAGACGAGCAGCCGCTGCCCTTGGTGGAATTCGAGATCCTCAGGCGCCAGGCGGAACGTGCCGAGCCCGACTCCCGTGGGCGATGGCTCCCAGGAGACGATCTTGGCGCTCCCTACCTGCCTCCCTTCGTTGTACAGGTAGACCGTCCGGCCGGGGCGCAGCAGCCATTCGCCGAGGAACGAGTAGATGGGGTCGGCCGATTGGTCGAGCAGGTGATTGCCGCTCACCACCGTCGCGACGTAATCCGCCGGGGCGTCCGGATCGCGGGCCAGGTGGAGCACCGAGAGCACGTCGTAGTACCGGACGACCTTCGCCATCCGCTTCTCGACCTCGTCCTGGGAAAGGTAATCCACGTCGGAATCCGAAAATCCGGAATGCGCCGCCCGGTGCATCCCGTCGACCAGGTAGAGCCAGGGCGCTTTGACCGCGACCATCGCCCCCTTCTCGGCGACGAAGCTTCGCCCGCCCTCCCCTTCGATGTCGAACGGCAGGGAATGGGTCAGACGGGCCAAGACGGCCGCCGGAGGTCCTCCAGGGGCTGCCGCGGGCGCCGCTCGGACCGGCGCGAACGCCAAAGCCAGGATGGAAAAAAGCGGCGCGAGCGGGAAGAGTTTCATCGGCGGCCGGGCCTCGGAGCTAAGTTTAGGTTCGAGAAGAACCTACCATCGAAGGGACAGGTTCGCTCGCCCCTCATCGATCCGCATCCACTACCATCGTCTCCAACCGGCCGGAGGTCTGGCCCAGCCCGAGCCTCAGCTCTCCCCAGGAATAGGAGTAGATCTGGTAGCGGGGGGAATTCGGCGGTTGTTGAGCGTTGGGAAACTCGACCTTGAAGCGGGCTCCGAAGCGGGCGGTGAGGTCAGGTTGACGGACGTCGATCGCGGCCGGATCGAAATCGACGATCACCAGGCCGTCGCGGCGTTCGGCGCCGGGGAGCGGCAGGCGAAGCTCGACGGAAACGATCGGCGGGCTCGGGGCCGCCGAGCGGAGGATCGTAAAGTACGGGTTCCCTGCGGCAAGATCCTCGCGCAAACGAAGCCCCGTGAATCGCTCGACCCCTCGCTGAGAGAGCGGTCGGGCCTCGATCAGACGGGCGACGAGGTCGAGGACGTCCATCGAGCGGCTAGTTCGTGTCCTTCCCCCCGGCTCCGACCCCGAGTCGGGCACGGGCGGCGGCGAGCCGGGCAATCGGCACGCGGTAGGGCGAACAGGAGACGTAGTCGAGCCCGACCTGGTCGAAGAAATGGACCGAGCGGGGGTCGCCGCCGTGCTCGCCGCAGACGCCCAAGTGGAGATTTGGATTCGCGGCCCGCCCGGATTCGCAAGCCATCCGGACCAGCTGGCCCACCCCGGCTTCGTCGACCGAGACGAACGGATCGACATCCAGGATGCCGCTTTCGAGATAGTGGGGCAGGAAGCTGCCGATGTCGTCGCGCGAAAAGCCGAACGTCATCTGGGTGAGGTCGTTGGTGCCAAACGAGAAGAAGTCCGCATGCTCGGCGATTTTGCCTGCCACCAGCGCGGCGCGCGGCACCTCGATCATGGTGCCGACGAGGATCTCGATCGCCACCCCTTGCGCCGCGAGGATACGGTCGCGGACCGCGAGGATCCGGTCGTGCAGCGCGATCATCTCCGTGACCGTACCGACCAGTGGCACCATGATCTCCGGCTGCACCTTCTCGCCCGCTTTGGCCCGGACGCAGGCGGCGCGCACGATCGCCTCGACCTGCATGTCGTAGATGTCGGGGGCGGTGAGCCCAAGCCGGCAGCCGCGGTGGCCGAGCATCGGGTTCGCTTCGTGGAGCTGCTCGGCTTTCGCTTCGACCACCTCGGGCGCCACCCCCATCTGCTCGGCAAGCGCCCGGATCGCCTTTTCACCGTGCGGCAGAAACTCATGGAGCGGCGGGTCGAGCAGGCGGACGGTGATCGGCAGACCGGGGAGCGCAGCGAAGATCCCTTCGAAATCGCTCTGCTGCATCGGCAGCAGGCGGGCGAGCGATTCCTTCCGCTCCGCCTCGTCGTTCGCCAGGATCATCCGGCGCACCCAGGGAATGCGCTTCTCGTCGAAGAACATATGCTCGGTGCGGCAGAGGCCGATCCCCTGGGCGCCGAACAGCCGCGCGGCCTCGGCGTCGGTCGGAGTGTCGGCGTTCGCCCGCACTTTCAGGCGGCGCACCTGGTCGGCCCAGCCGAGGATCTCGACGAACGCCCTTGCCCCCGGCTCGTCCGAACGGCCCGAGCGCAGCCCGTCGAGCACGGAGGACGGGACGGACGAAAGATGGCCCGCGATCACCTCGCCGGTCGTTCCGTCGATCGAGATCTCGTCCCCTTCGGCCAGGTGCCGGTCGCCCACCCGGATGCCGTCGTGCTCGTCGACGATGAGATCGCCCGCCCCGACCACGCAGGGCTTGCCCATGCCGCGCGCCACCACCGCGGCGTGGGAGGTCATGCCGCCGCGCGAGGTGAGAATGCCGACCGAAACGTGCATGCCGACGATGTCTTCCGGAGAGGTCTCGGCGCGCACCAGGATCACCGGGCCGGCGCCGGGAACCGCGGCCATCGCGGCCGCTTTCTCCGCTGTGAGCGCGATCCGTCCGGCCGCCGCGCCCGGCCCGGCGGGGAGCCCCTTGGCGAGCAGCCGATGGTCGGCGACGGCCTGCTTTTTCTGTTCGAGGTCGAACACCGGCGCGAGCATCTGCACCAGGTGCTGCGGCTCGACGCGCTTCAAAGCCTCGGCCGAGTCGATCACCCCTTCGCCCACCATCTCGGCCGCGATCCGCACGGCGGCCGGCCCGGTCCGTTTGCCGGTGCGGGTTTGGAGCATGAACAGCTTGCCGTGCTGGATCGTGAACTCCAGATCCTGCATGTCGCGGAAGTGCGCTTCAAGCCGCTTCGCCACCGCTTCGAGATCGCGCGCCGCGTCGGGAAAATCGGCGGCGAGACCCGGCGAGTCAGGCGCCGCCTCGATCGTTTGCGGCGTGCGGATTCCGGCGACCACGTCTTCCCCTTGCGCGTTGGTCAGGAATTCGCCGTAGATCTTCCCTTCGCCGGTCGCGGGGTTCCGGGTAAACGCCACCCCCGTCGCGCAATCGGTCCCCCGGTTGCCGAACACCATCGCCTGGACGTTGACCGCCGTACCGAGCTTGTCCGAGATCCCGTTGATCTTGCGGTACGCCTTCGCCCGGTCGCCGTTCCAGCTTTCGAAGACGGCGGTGATCGCCCCCCAGAGCTGCTCCTTCGGATCCTGCGGAAAGGTCTTGCCGGCCTCGCCTACGATCCCCATGAATTTGCAGCAGACTTCGCCCAGACTTTCGCGCGATAGCTCGGCGTCGGTCGCCACCCCCTGCTTGCCGCGGGCTGCCGTGAGCGCCGCTTCGAAACCGTGGCGGGGAATGTCCATCACTATGTTTGAATACATCGCGATCAGACGGCGATAGGCGTCGAGCAGCGAGCGGGTGTCGAAGTCGGGGAGCTTCGATTGGGCCTCGATGATCGCGTCGTTCAACCCCAGATTGAGAATGGTGTCCATCATCCCGGGCATCGAGAGCGGCGCGCCGGAGCGGACGGAAACCAGCAGCGGATTTTTCGGATCGCCGAAATTCTGACCGAGGGTGCCTTCGAGCTGGGTCACATGAGCGGCGACCTCTTCGTCGAGCCCATCCGGATACTTCCCGCCGTTCTCGTTGAAGGCGTTGCAGACTTCGGTCGTGATCGTAAAGCCGGGCGGCACCGGAATCCCCAGCCGGCTCATCTCGGCGAGGCCGAAACCCTTGCCCCCCAGCAGGTTCTTGCCCTGCCCCTCACTCTCGGTCGATTCCGCTCCGAAGGCGTAAACCCAGCTGCCTGCCATCGCCGATCTCCTCTCGGATCTGTCGTCTAAATCATAGCCTCACACCCGCATCAAAACCGATCCCCAATGGAGACCCGCGCCGAGCGCGGTGAAGGCGACGAGCGCGCCCTCCGGCGCCTTGCCCGCCTGCCGTGCTTCGTGGAACGCGAGCGGCAAGGTGGCGGACGTCGTGTTGCCAAACTTCTGGATGTTGTTGAACACCTTCGCGTCCGGCAAGCCGAGCGCCTTCTGGGACGCCTCGTTGATCCGCAGGTTCGCCTGGTGCATCACCAGGAGATCGAGATCGTCCAGGGTGTAGCCGTTCTTGGTCAGGATCTCCCGCGTCACCTCGGGCATGCGGGTGACCGCCAGCTTGAACACCGCCTTGCCGTCCATCACCGGCACGGTCTGGGCCGCGGCGATCATCTCGGCCGTGACGAACGGCCGGTTGGCAGAACCTCCGCCCGGCACGTAGAGAATGTCCTTGTGGTTGCCGTCGCCGTAAAGCGCCGAGCCTAAGATTCCGCGCTCGGGTTTTCCTTCAACGCGCTCTTCCGCGCGGAACACCATCGCGCCCGCGCCGTCGCCGAAGAGGACCAGCAGGTGCCGGAAGTTCGAGTTCCAGGTGAAATCCTCTTCGGAGAGCGGCCCCGGATCGCGACCGTGCAGGACCTCGAACGTGCGGGCCGAGAACGGCATCAAAGAGGTGTGGACGTCGGTGCCGACCAGCAGCACGTTTTTCGCCACGCCGCCGCGGATCAGCGCGTCGACCAGCTGGAGCCCGTAGGCGAACCCCGCACACTGCTGGCGAATGTCGAGCGCCGGCAGCGCCTTTAAGCCCAATTTCTGCTGGATCAGGGTGGCGGACCCCGGAAAGTAGTGATCCGGAGTCATCGTGGCGCAGACCAGGTAGTCGATCTCCGCGGGATCGATACCGGAATCGGCGATCGCCGCGCGGGCCGCCTCGGCGCCCAGATCGGAGGAGCCGACTCCCGGGTCGACGTAGTAGCGGGTGGAGATGCCGCTCCGCTCGCGAATCCAGGAGTCGCTCGTCTCGATGATCCGAGCGAGCATGTCGTTCGTGATCTCGTGAGGGGGGATCGCCACACCGGTACCGGCGAGGACGGCGCGGTTCTCGGGCATCTATTCGGCTCCTCGAAAAGACATTTCTTGGAGGGCGATCCTACCAGTTTAGAAGCGCGGCCTGCGGACGGTCCGCCCGGGGACGAACGGCACCGTGAGTCCCCCTTCTTTGATGAAGCGGAAATTCCCGAACGGCTTCTTCCCGTCGAGGCCGAAGGGGGTTTTCTCGTCGTAGTGCCAGACTTCGAGCGCCTGGTTGCCCGGGAGCGACGTAATGTCGAAATCGATCTTGGCAGGCGCGCCATAGAGGACGAACACCGCGCCGCGCGCCGTGTGGCGGCCCAGGATGCCGGCTTCGGAGTAGAGCCGATCGGCTTCCTCTGAGCGGGCATCGAAGGTCTCGCGGGCGGGGTTTCCTTCGCTGCCCGGGGTCAGGTCGCGCTTTTTCCAGAAGCTCTCGACGAAGGTGGCGGCCGACTCGTCGGTGTGGAGGGCGAGAAACTCCACGATCTCTTGATCGCTCGCCATCCGCGAAATTGCGCCGAGCATCCAGGCCGCGTAGTCCGGCCCGAGCAGCGGGTTGGTCAGGTCCTCATAGCGCCGCGACTGCGGCTTGGCCGCCGCATCGGCCGGCGATCCGGCCCCGACCAGAACGCCGAGCAGACACCCAAGTAGCGCAAAAGAGCGGGCACGGGCAGTCATGGCGGTCAACGCCTCCGCAACAGGTCGAGGAACTCTTCGCGCACCGGCTTCTGGTGGAAGATCCCGCGCAGCGCCGAGGTGACCGTCTCGGAACCCGGCTTTTTGACCCCGCGCATCTCGACGCAAAGGTGCCGCGCCTCGATCACCACCATCGCCCCCTGGGGTTTCAGGTGCTCGTCCAAATAGGAGACCACCTGCTCGGTGAGCCGCTCCTGAAGCTGCGGCCGCTTGGCGTAGAACTCCAGGATGCGGGAGAACTTCGAGAGGCCGATGATCCGGTCGTTCGGGATGTAGGCGATGTGGGCGTGGCCGTAGAACGGCACCAAGTGGTGAGCGCACATCGAGTAGAACGGGATGTGCTTCTCCATCACCATGTGGCTGTAGTTCTCTTCGTTCGGGAAAGTCGTGATCGCCGGCTCGGCCCCTTCGGAAAGGCCGTGGAACATCTCGATGTACATTTTGGCCACGCGGCGATCGGTCTCCGCGAGGTTCGGATCGGTGAGATCCAGCCCGAGGGCGGACAGAATGCCCCGGACGTGATGGGCGACGGTCGCGACCTTCACCTGATCCGCCTCGCTCACCCCCGCGATCGGTTCCAGAAGGTCGATATCGTGATCCATGAGAACTCCTTTCCCGCGCCAGAACGCGAAGTCTATCCCGCTCATTCCTCTGGCGCTTGGCTTACCGCCCGCGAAGCGGATGGAGTAGGCTTAGAGCCAGCAGCGTGCAATCTGCAAGATAACTGCTCGGAATGCGCCGATTCGTGGCGCCGCCTCCCTTAGGAGCCTCACTGTGGACGCCAAGACCTTCGTCACCCAATTGCTGACCGAAATGGACGAACTTTTCTCCCGCCTCGGCGAAACTGAGACACTGGAAGCCGAAGCCAACGGGAAAGTGGACGTCGTGACCCTGCTCAAACTAGCCTTGAAGAGCGAGCTCGAAGCGAGCGAGCTGGCCGGTTTCTGGATGACCTCGACCCCTGAGGTCGAGGCCAAGATGATCCTCGCGCTCCAGTGCGGAGACGAGATGAAGCACTACGGCATGATCGTCGAGCGGCTGGCCGAGATCGGCGAGGACGCCTCCGCGTTCGATCCGCTCGCCGAGGGGCATAGCCCCCTCTACCAATATCTGCGCGGCCTGCGCACGACGGTCGAGCGGATCGCCGCCGGGCCGTTCGCCTCCGAGGCGATCGCCAAGGTAAGAAACGCCCAGTTCGTGCACTTCTGCCGCTCGGTGGGCGACCCCGGCACCGCCGATCTCTACGACCGGACGATCCAGCCGGAAGAGGCGCACCACCACGAGCTCGGCCGCCAGTATCTGGAGAAGCACGCCACCACGCCTGAGATCCAAGAGCAGGCCTCGGCCGCCGTGCGCAACACGCTGGCGATCGCCGATGAGCTGTCGAACCTGGCCGCCAAGACGACCGGCGTCCACAACATTCCGGTTTCTTGAGCGCCGGCCTCCTCGCCATGACCGAGATCAAGACCCTCGCCGTGCTGGGCTCCGGCACGATGGGCCGCGGCATCGCCCACGTCTCGTCGCTCGCGGGCTACCGGACCCGCCTATTCGACGTCTCCCGGCCGATGCTCGATCAGGCGCAGGCGACGATCATCAAGAACCTGGACAAAGGGGTATCGCTCGGCAAGGTGGAGCCGCAAGCCGCCGCTCTAGCCAAATCCGGGCTTATCCTCCATACCGACCTCGCCGAGGCGGTGGCGGACGCCGACCTGGTGATCGAGGCGATCCCGGAAGACATGAGGCTCAAGATCGAGACCTTTGCCGCGGTGGCCAAGAGCGCCCCGGCCGAGGCCCTGTTCGCCTCGAACACCTCCGCTCTTTCGATCACCGAGATGGCCGCAGCGTCCGGTAGACCGGAGCGCTTCGCCGGCATGCACTTCTTCAATCCGGTCCACGTGATGAAACTCCTGGAGCTGGTCCGAGGCCTCCAAACCTCGGACGAGGCGCTCGAAGCGATGCGCGCCGTGGGCGAGCGGATGGGCAAGGAGGTCGTGGTCGTCCGCGAGGCGCCGGGATTCGTCACCACCCGGATCAACGCGATGATCGGCAACGAGGCGTTCCGCATGCTCGAAGAAGGGGTGGCGAGCGCGCCGGACATCGATCGGGCCTTGAAGCTCGGGTTGAACCATCCGATGGGTCCGTTCGAGCTGGGCGACCTGGTGGGCCTGGACGTGCGGCTCAAAATCCTCGAATTCCTCCACCAAAGCTTAGGCGAGCGCTTCCGCCCGAACAACCTGCTGGTCCAGCACGTCCGAGCCGGCCGGCTGGGTAGGAAATCCGGCCGCGGCGTCTATGAATACGACGCGGACGGCAAGAAGAAGGAGTAGGCGATGAGCGGTTCGGTCACCGGTCCTCTTGCCGGAAAAATCGCCCTGATCACCGGCGCCTCCTCCGGCCTCGGGTTCGCCTCGGCTCAAGCCTTGGCGGCCCAGGGCGCCAAGGTCGCGATCGCGAGCCGCGGCGGCGACAAGCTGGAGCGGGCGCTCGCAACGCTCACCGATTCCGGAGCGGACGCGATCGCCGTCCCGGTCGACGTGCGCCTCCGTGAATCGCTCGACAACCTGGTCGCCGAGGTGCAATCCCGCCTCGGGACGATCGACATCCTGGTCGCCAACGGCGGCGGCCCTCCTTCCAAGCCGGCGGTCGATTTGACCGACGAGGATTGGGAGCAGGCGATTCCCCTCGTCCTGCTGTTCGTGCCTCGCCTGTGCAATCGCGTATTGCCGGGGATGCGCGAACGGAAATGGGGACGGATCGTGGCGATCAACTCGGTCTCCGCCCGCCAGCCAATCCCCAATCTCGCGCTCTCGAACGCGCTCCGCCCGGCGGTCCTCGGCTACCTGAAGACCCTCTCCCAAGAGGTCGCGGCGGACGGCGTGACGGTGAACGCGGTCCTCCCCGGCTACACCCTCACCGAGCGCCAGGACGAGCTCTCCCGAGCCGCCTCGGCCCGCACCGGCAAACCGGTCGAAGAGGTGGTCGCCGGTTGGGTGGCGAACACCCCCGCCGGCCGAATGGCGGAACCGAAAGAGATCGCGGCGGCGGTCGGGTTCCTCTGCTCTCCCGCCGCCTCCTACGTCACCGGCCAGGCGCTGGCGGTGGACGGCGGGTACGTGCGCGGGTTGTAGGGGACCGGCGCACCGCGGCCCGCAATCCGTGACCCAGGGCGTTGCCCTGGGCTAACGTGAGACGGCCTTTCAGGCCTAAAAACAAAACAACCGTGCGACAGCTTAACCTGGGATCAGCTAAACTCCCGCCCTGCCATGGCGACCGCATATCGATTCCCCGATTTCTCCCTAGCCCCGTTTTCGACCGCCCCCGAAGCCCAGTTCGCGCCGATCCCGGCCGACGGCATTTTGCCCGACGGGTTCTTCTCCACCTCGAACCTGCCGACCTACGTGAAGGTCGGCGGAACCTGGAAGCTGCCGAACCGGCCGCGGATGGACTGCGTCATCGTCCGCCGGGGCGATGACGTCGAAGTGATCGAGCCGCGCCGTCTGAAGCAGGGCGAGCAGATCGCGATGGGGCTCGCCGAGGACGGCAGCGCAGGGATTTTCGTTCATACCGAAGGATTTTTGGCCGGGGCGCACGGCGCGAACGAGTTCCGCTTCATGTCGACCGAGGTCAGCCGCGAGCGGCCGGTCAACTACGAGGAGCTGGCGGAACGGCTGGACGACGAGCGGCGGAAGGGCGGCTATCTCGTCTGGGTCGCCGGCCCGGCGTTCGTCCACTCCAGAGCGCGCGGCGATTTCGAATGGTTCATCAAGAATGGCTACGTCAGTTGCTTTTTGGCCGGCAACGCGGTCGCGGTTCACGACATTGAGGCTTCGATGTTCGGCACCACACTCGGCATGGACAACCTGGGTCACCCGGCCGAAGGGGGCCACGGCCTCCACATGCGGGCGATCAACGCGGTGCGCGCCAGCGGGTCGATCGAAAAAGCGGTCGAGGAAGGCAAGATCAAGGGCGGCATCATTCACACGCTGGTCACCCATGGCGTCCCCTATGTGCTCGCCGGATCGATCCGCGACGACGGGCCGCTGCCCGGAGTTCTCTCCGATTCGCTCGCCGCCCAAGACGCGATGCGCGAACAGACCGTCAAGGCGACCGGCGCGATCTTCGTCGCCACCGCCCTCCACGCGATCGCGGTGGGCAACATGCTCCCGGCCTACCACACGCATCACGACGGGGTGCCCACCGACCTGATGACGATCTGCGTCGATCAGACCGAGTTCGTGGTCAACAAGCTCAAGGACCGCGGCACCCACCAGGCCTACGGCGTGGTCACGAACGCCCAGGACTTCATGCACGTCCTGCGGTTCTATTGCGAGCGACGGCTGGAAAAGTAGAGGGTTCGAATCCCCCGTTCGAGCCGCATCACCAGCTCCGCGATCGCCTCGGCCGCGACCGAGCAGTGGGCGATCCGGAGCAGCCGCGGTTCGAGCGAGATCAGGCCGACGCTCTCGGCTTCGATCAGATGGCGGCGGACCTGGTCCGACGTCAGACCGAGCGCCTCGGGGATCTCGACCAACGCGAAGCAGCCGGAATTAAACAGGAAGCTCCGCACGAGATCCTGATCGACCCCCGCGAGCGCATCGCGCAGCACCCGATAGCGCCCTTCCAGAAGCGCGCGGATCGCCTCGATCTTCGCCCCAATGTCCTCGTCGCGCAGCGCCTGAAGCAGCACCGCCTGGCTTGGCGCGCTCGGAGGGCCGACGCCCGCGCGGGCGTAGCGAACGAGCATCGCTTCGTGACCCTCTTCGGGAAACGTGAGGAAACCGATCCGGCCGCCGAAGAAGCTGAATTCTTTGGTCGCGCCGTCGATCTTGATCGGCAGCAGGTTCGGCGCCTCGTGCTGGCGCGCCACCAGATCCCAAAACAACGAGGCGCGCGGGATCTCCGGCTCGAAGACCAGCCCGGCGTAGGCGTCGTCGCAAACCACCACGAGCGGCCCATCGGTTGCGGTTCCCCTAGACACCGCCGCGGCGATCAGCGCGTCGAGCAGGTGCCCGCGTTCTTCTACATTCGGCGAATAGCCCCCCGGGTTCGAGGGGAAGTTGAGAATCGCGATCGCCGTCCGGTCGCGCGGCAGCGATTCGACCGCTCGGCCGATTCCTTCCGGGTCGAAACACCCCTCGACGTAGCTCGGCGCAAGGACGATCCGCGCGCCGCGCCGGATCGCGAACGCCTGGCGGTAGTTGCCCCAGTAGGGATCGGGCACCACGACCGGCGTGCCCTCGCTCGCGTAGAGATCGGCGACCAGCGCCAGGCCATGCGACAAGCCGGAGACCGCAAACGGCAGGCCCGAAGGGAGAGCCTCCGAAATGCCCCGTCGCTGGTGCTCGCGCCAGCCATGGCGAACCTCGGCCAGGCCGCCGACCGGCGACACGGACGAGAGCGTCGCGAGATCGGCCGGGGGAAGTCCGTTGAGCAGCGCGGCGATCGAGGCGTCGAGCATGGCCGAAGTATACGGCTCTGGCGCGGCCCGTTCGGTTCGGGTTAAGGTCCCGCCGGTCATGACCGCCCCGATCCGCCATACCCTCCGGTTTGCCGCGCCGGAGAGCCACTATCTGGACATCGAATCGAGCTTTCCTGCACCGGCAGACCCGAGCACCTGCCTGGAGCTTTCGATGGCGGTCTGGACGCCCGGCTCGTACCTGATCCGCGAATATTCGCGCCACGTCGAATCGATCTCCGCCGAGGATTCAAACGGCGGACGGCTGCCTATCGCCAAGACCCGCAAGAACCGCTGGCGGGTGGCGCCCCCTACCCCCGGGCGGGTGATCGTCCGCTATCGGCTGTACGCCCACGACCTTACCGTCCGGACGAACTTCGTCGAATCCGATTTCGCCCTGCTTTCGGGCGCCGCGACGTTTTTGGTTCCGATCGACGGCCATCACCTCCCCACAGAAGTGCGCATCGAGCTCCCCGGCGCCTGGCGCTCTTCTGTCTGCGCGCTCCCCCGTACAGAGGACGGCACGGGATTTCTGGCACGGGACTACGACCAACTGGTCGATTCGCCGATCTACGCGGGCAACGCGGAGGTCCATCGTTTCGAAGTCGCCGGGCGAGAGCACACGCTGGTCACCGAGGGGGCCGACGAACGATGGGACGCCGAGCGCGCGGCCAAAGACGTCGCCCGCCTGGTCGAGACCGAGGCCCTGTTCTGGGGCGGCCTGCCCTACGAGCGCTATATCGTGATCAACATCCTCGCCGAGGCGACCGGCGGGCTGGAGCACGCCGATTCCGCGGTCCTGATGGTGAACCGCCTGGCGCTGCGCCGCCCGGACGGCTACCGCGATTGGCTCGGTCTGGTCGCCCACGAGCTGTTCCACGCCTGGCACGTGAAGCGCCTACGCCCGGCCGAGTTCGATCGCTTCGACTACGAGGCGGAGGTCTACACGCCGAGCCTCTGGGCGATCGAAGGGTTCACCAGCTATTACGAGGAGCTGATGGTGGCGCGCGCCGGGTTCGCCGACCTGGCCGGCCTGCTCGCTTCCTTAAGCAAGACGATCGAGACGGTCGAAGCCGGGGCCGGCCGGCTGGTCCAGGGGCTCGACAGCGCCTCGTTCGACGCCTGGATCAAGTACTACCGGAAGGACGAGAACTTCGCCAACAGCGGCGTCAGCTACTACACCCGAGGCATGCTCGTGGCTTTCCTGCTCGACGCGGAGATCCGCCGCGCTTGCTCGGGCGTCCGGTCGCTCGACGACGGGATGCGCCTTTTGTATACGCGTTACTCCGGCGCCCACGGGTTCCATGCCGAGGATCTGGTCGCGACCCTTTCGGAGGTCGCGGGCCGGTCGCTTGGGGAGTGGATCGGCCGGGCGCTCGCCCCCGGCGACCTCGATTTCGCCCCGGCTCTCGATTGGCTCGGCCTGCGGTTCGCGCCGACGCGGCAAGAGCCCATCGGATCGGCCCCCGAGCCAGGCACGGAGAGTCGGTCGGCGGCGCCTGCGACACTCGGCATTGAGGCCGATGTCTCGTCCGGCCGGCTCTACGTCGCCCACGTCGTCCGCGACGGCCCGGCGGCCCGCGCGGGGGTCGCGGTCGACGACGAGATCCTGGCGTTCGACGAGGATCGCATAGCGCCCCACGGCTTGATCGACCGGCTCCGCAGTCATCGCCCGGGCGAGGCGGTGTCGCTGCTCATCGCTCGCCGGGACCGGCTGCGCCGCTTGGCCTTGGTGTTCGGCGAACGACCGCGCCCGCGCGGAGCGATCGAGGTCGATCCGGCCGCGACCTTCGATCAGCTCCGCCAGCTCGCCTCCTGGTGGCGGGGGATTCCGGTCGGAAAAGAGGCCGCGCTCGCCGCTCAGAGCGCCAGACGGTAGGAGCTGATCCGGTCGATCTCGGCCCGATTGCCCAGCTCGATCGCCACGGCGCCGACGTAGCGCGGCTCCGGATCGAGATGGAGGTAAAACCACCGCTCGGCGGCTCGGGCGTCGCCGTTTAAGGCGAGCATCCGCGCCGGCTCGCCCGGCGCGAGCGTCACGTCGAAGGAATTGAGCGCTACCGCGAGCCCTTCGCCCACCGCTTTCAGGTACGCCTCTTTGCGCGTCCAGGCGTTGAAGAACGCGATCTCCTTCTGCCCCTGCGGCACGCGGTGCAGCACCTCGCGCTCCGGAATCGAGAAGAAGCGCTCGCCGATCTCCTCGGCGTCGGGCATCGGCTTTAAAAATTCGACGTCGACGCCGACCTCGCGGCCCTGAAGGAAACCGACCAGCGCCAGCTCCTCGGAGTTCGACAGGTTGAATTGCAGATCGGGCCGGGCATGGCGGGCGGCGAGGAACGGCTTGCCGCGCGGCCCGTAGTCGAACGCCACCGCCTCGGGAGGGAGACCCAGCTCGCGCCCGAGCAGCCGGCGAAGGGCGCCCCGGCCGACCGCGTAACGGCGTCGGTGTACGTCGAAGCGGAACCGCGCCGCGCGCTCCTGCTCATCCGGCGAGAGAAGCCGGGTGAGTGTGGCGGCCGCCGCGGGCGGCGGATCGAGCGGAATCGTCCAAAGGCGCAGCTCGCCGGGAGCGAGCACCGGCAAGGCGCGCTCCGAAGCGAGCGGAAAATCGTCCGGCGAAAGGGGGCGCTCCACGCGAGAGAGCGCTGTCCTAGCGCACGCCGACGGTCAGCTCGGCGAGATCGCGCGCCAGCGAATCGAGGATCAGCTCTTTGCCACTGTGGACGAAGAAGTGGTCGCCGGGCAGCATGCGCAGCCGGAACCGGCCGGAGGTAAGATCGTTCCAGGCCGCGAGGTCTTCTTTCGTCACTTCCACGTCGCCCAAACCGCCGAACGCCGAGATGCCCATGCCGAGCGGCTCGCCGGAAACGTACTCGTAGGTCTCGTTGACCGCGAAGTCGGCGCGCAGGATGGGGGTGAGCAGCTTCATCAGCTCGGCGTGCTGCAATACCTCTTCGGGCGTGCCGTTCAGCTCGCGCAGCTTGTTCGAGAACTCCGGCTCCGGCAAATCGTGGATCGCCTCTTCGCGGCTCGGTACCTGCGGACCGCGCCGGGCGGAGACGAACACATGCAGCGGCTCGGGGCCGCCCCGGCGGCGCAGCTCGCGCGCCAGCTCGAACGAGATCAGTCCCCCCATGCTGTGGCCAAAGAAGGCGAACGGCAGATCGAAATAGGGGGAGAGCGCCTCGGCGAGCGCCTGGATCATCGGTTCGAGGCGGTCGAACGGACGATCGCGCAGCCGCCCTTCGCGGCCCGGCAACTGCACCGGGCAGACCTCAATGTCGGCGGACAGGGCACCCCCCCAGCCGCGATAGGCGGAAGCACCGCCCCCGGCGTAGGGGAAACAGAACAGCCGAAAGCGGGCGCGCGGGCTCGACTCGCGATAGGCGAGCCAGCGTTCCGACGCGGAAGCGGGGGAAGAGACGCTCAAACGTGCGATCCGATCAAAGGGCCGGGGCTCAGTTGGACTGGCGCTCCCGCTCCATCTCTTCCATCTTCTTGCGCAGAGAGAGCGGACGCATGTCGGTCCAGACTTCTTTGATGTGGTCCAGGCAGACCTGCTTCAGGCCTTCCGGGCCGGTCGCCGTCCAGCCGAGCGGCAGCTCGCGGTGGGCCGGCCAGATCGAATACTGCTCTTCGTGATTCATGACGACCTTGTAGATCGTCGTATCTTCGCGTTCTTCCCAACTCATCTGAGATCTCCTCGACGTTTTCGTTTCTTGCCGGAACATGCCGAACCGCTCGCCCGCTTGCCGAAGCAAACCCCGGCACCCTTCATAGAGTGTCAGGATTCGCCAGGGCGTGACAGGCAAGTCGAGCTTATCGCAAGGCCCGCCTCTGCGCGGAGGATGGGGCGACCCGAAACGGGTGCCCCGCCAGGGGAGAAATATTAGGCGCTTCGGCGTGCGTTCTCACCGGCGTCGTGACCGAAACCTTGCCTCCGCCCGCGCTCCGACCCTGCCGCCTCCGCAACTGCGTTTCGAGCCAGGAGACCCGCGATCTCTACCGGATCGAGCCGCTCCGCTTCGCGGGCGATCCCGATCGGGCCTGGAGCTTACTGCTCGATCTGCTGCGCGGATGGCCTCGGACCCTTCTGCTCGAAGAGGGTCCCGAGCTCGCTAGAGCGAGGTTCCGCTCGCTGATCTTCCGGTTTCCCGACAACGCGCTGTTCCTCCTCGACCGGGAGGGCAAGACGATTCACTTCCGCTCCGCCGCCCGCTGGGGCCGCCGCGATTTTGACGTCAACCGCAACCGGATGGAGGCGATCCGCACGGCATTCGCCGCCGCGCTCGGCGCCTGACACCCGGACGCCGAGATGACCTACCTCCTCACTTCGAGCACCGTCCTGCCGCGCCCTCGCGAAGAGGTGTTCGCTTTTTTTGCCGACGCGGGCAATCTGGAGACGCTCACCCCACCGCTGCTGCGGTTCGAGATCCTCACCCCCCTGCCGGTCGCCATGCATCCGGGCGCGTTGATCGACTACCGCCTGCGACTGCACGGAGTCCCGATCACCTGGCGCACCGAGATCACCGAGTGGCAGCCGCCCTTCCGCTTCGTCGACCGGCAGCTCCGCGGACCCTACCGACTGTGGCATCACGAGCACACGTTTGAAGAGGTGGCAGGGGGCACGCTCGCGACCGACCGGGTCCACTATGCGTTCCTGCCGGTCCCCGGCGTCCATCGCCTGTTCGTCGAGCCCGATCTACGGCGGATCTTCGGCTACCGGCTGGCGCGGATGGGCGAGATCTTCGGCGGCGCGAGCCCTGCCGAGATCCATATCCGGAAGCTCTCCTCGGTCGAAGAGTCCACGGCGCCACGCCGGCCGGCGGATTGGGCTCGGAAGAGCGCTTGATCTTGGGTCCCCCGTTCGATCCCGCGATCCTGGACGCACCTCATCGCGATCCGGACGGCACGTTCTTCAACCCGTGGGGGCGGTTTTCGGTTTCTTTCGCCGACGTGCTGCGCTGGAAGCTCGGGCCGAACAAATACCGCGACTTTCCCAAGCCGGTGGTCCCGACGGTGGCAAACGACGGCGCCTACCTGGCCCGCCCGGGCGAGCCCGATTCGCTCACCTGGGTGGGCCATTCCACGTTTGCGATTCACGATGGCGGCGATGTCGTCCTGACCGATCCCCACTGGAGCCCGCGAGCGCTCGTGCCGCCGCGCCAGAGCCCTCCCGGGATCCCCTTTGAAGCGGTGGAAAAGGCGACGTTCGCGATCCTGTCGCACGACCACTACGACCACCTGGACGATTCCACGGTCCGACGGCTCCCCGATTCGCTCCCCTGGTTCGTGCCGTTGGGCCTCGGAGCATGGTTCGCGAAGCGCGGCAAGCAGGCGACCGAGCTCGATTGGTGGCAGAGCGCGACGATTGGAGTCACCGGCCGCTGGCGCCTGACCTGCATCCCCGTCCAGCATTGGTCGCGCCGCACGTTCCGGGCGAACCGGTCGCTTTGGGCCGGCTGGCTGCTCGACTCGGGGACCCGGCGCTATTTTTTCATGGGCGACTCCGGCGCCTTCGGCGGCTTTGCCGAAATCGGCCGGCGCCTCGCACCGATCGACGTCGTGATGGTGCCGATCGGAGCGTACGAACCGCGCTGGTTCATGGGCTACCAGCACATGGACCCGGTCCAGGCGTACCAGAGTTTCCTCGATCTCGGAGCGAAGCACATGGTGCCGATGCACTGGGGCGTGTTCAACTTGACCGACGAACCGGTCGGCCTGGCGCCCCGGGTTCTCGCCGAGCACCTCGCCCAGATCGGTGGAGATCCAAGAGTCCGCACCCTGGCGATCGGCGAGCGGTGGATGCTTCCTTAAGGCACGAACCGGTACCCCACCCCGCGCACGCTCCGGATGTGCCGGGGTTTCGAGGAATCCATCTCGAAATGCTGGCGCAGGGCGACGATCACGTTATCGACCACGCGCTCGTTCGGATGGTGCGGCAGGTGCCAGACCTCGGCGAGCAGCTCGCGGCGGGTGACCACCTGGTTCGGCCGGGCGAGGAACACCCGCATCACCGAGATCTCTTTCTGCGACAGCTGGACCTGACCTTCGAGGGTCTTCGCCTCGAAGCGGTCGAAGTCGATCCAAAAATCGCCGAAGATCTTCCGGCCCTCGCCCTCCGGCGGCGAGCCCCCGCCGTTGGCGTTGCCCCCTTGGCGCGCCCATTCCTGACGGCGGAGGAGACCTTCTACCCGGGCGAGCAGCTCGGCCAAATCGAAGGGCTTGATCACGTAATCGTCCGCGCCCATCTTGAGGCCGAAGATCACGTCGTCGGGTTGACCGCGGGCGGTGAGCATCAAAATCGGCGTGAAGTTCCCCGCTCCGCGCAGGCGTTGGCAGACTTGAAACCCATCGATGCCGGGCAGCCGGACATCCAAAATCACCAGGTCGAAATCAGCGGCCATCACGCGATCGAGCGCCTCGGCGCCGTCGGTCGCGACCACCACCTCGTAGCCTTTGCGCTCCAGATTGAACGCCAGGCCCGAGGCGATCGCCTCGTCGTCTTCGACCACCAGCACCCGCGGTGCAACGTTCGCCGGAACCGTCAAGCGGCGGCCTCCGCGATCGGTAGCTCGACCACCAGGCGGGTTCCCGGACGGTCCTCCTGCGAATAGGCGCGCACGGCGCCGCGCATCTCGCGCACCAGACCGGAGACGATCGACAGGCCGAGGCCGGTGCCGCTGCCGTGCGGCCCCCCCTGGCGCTGGGCCTGGTGGAAGCGCTCGAAGATCTTCGGCAGCTCCTTCTTCGGGATGCCGACGCCGTCGTCCTCCACCTCGATCCGGACTTGCGTGCCGTCGGTCGCAACCCGGCAGCGGACCTCCCCGCCCGGCTGGGAGAAGCGGACGGCGTTGTCGATCAGGTTGTCCATCACCCGCCGCAGCGCCTCTTCCGACCCCAGGACCCAAGCTTCGGATCGGACGTCGGTCGCCAAATGGACGCCGCGGCTTTCCGCATGGGGGCCCGCCGTGGCGAAATAGGTCTGGAAAAACGCGGCCACCTCGACCGGCACGAGATCGAGCTGGCGCTTGCCCGCGAGCAGGCGTCCGCTTTCCAGGACCGCGTCGACCAGCGAGGCCATCCGGTCGGTCTGCTGCTCGATGATCGCGAGAAACCGCCGCCGCAGCTCGGGCGACAGATCCGCCTCGCGCTCCAGGGTCTGGGCGTGCAGCTTGATCGCCGCGAGCGGCGATTTCATCTCATGGGTGATGTTGGCGACGAACTCGTCCTGCTTCTGGGCATAGCGCCGCGCCGCGAGCGCCTGGGCGAGCTGGTAGATGAGGCCGACGATCAGGAAGAATAGAAGCACGCAGCCCACCACCAGAAGCAGCCAATGGACCCCGCGCGCCGGTCCGCTCGGCGCGAGCCGGGAGCTCGAACGTACGACATAGACCACCCAGCCGATCAGCAGGGTGATCGTCGCCGCGAGCGACAGGACGAACATGGTCACCAGCTGGGTCGAGCGGCGAGAAGGCACAGGGGCATGCTATCGCCTGGCTCGATCCGGAGGAAATCATCCCCTCCGACCGGCCGCCCTGACACTTCCGTGACACAGAGCTGACCGCGCCCCGCGTCCCGCCCTGGCATACTCCCCGACCATGACGAACCCCGCGAACGCCCCGACCCACGAACAAGATTGGCGCCGTCTCCTCGCCCCGTACAAAAAGGCGAGCTGGGGCCGCGCGCTGTTCCAGCTGGCCAACACGTTGATTCCGTTCGTCCTGCTCTGGACCGCCATGGCGATCGGCGTCTCGCGCCACCAGCCGCTCGTGCTGCTGCTGGTGATCCCCACCTCGTTCTTCTTCATTCGCCTGTTCATCCTCCAGCACGACTGCGGGCATGGCGCGTTCTTCCCTTCGCGCGCCGCCAACAACGCGCTCGGCTCGTTGCTCGGCGTGATTACGCTCTTCCCCTATGGCTACTGGCGGCGCACCCACTCGATCCACCATGCGACGACCGGCAACCTCGATCAGCGCGAATTCGGCGACGTGCGCACGTTGACCGTCAAGGAATATCAGGGGAGGTCGGCCCTCGGGCGCTTCCTCTACCGCCTCTACCGCCACCCGTTCGTCCTGTTCGGCGTCGGCCCGACCTACCAGTTCCTGCTCAAGCACCGCCTGCCGATCGACATCCCCTGGTCGTGGAAGCGCGAATGGAAGAGCGTTCTCACGACCAATGTGGCGATCGCCGCGGCGGTCTTCGGCCTCTCCTCGGTGTTCAGCCTAGGCACCGTCGCCATGGTCTACCTGCCGGTCATCGTGGTCGCCGGCGCGATCGGAGTCTGGCTGTTCTACGTCCAGCACCAGTTCGAGGAAACCTATTGGCAGTCGGAAGACTCCTGGGACTTCTACCGTGCGAGCGCGGAGGGAAGCTCGTTTTACGACCTGCACCCGGTGCTCCACTGGCTGACCGGCAACATCGGCTACCACCACATCCACCACCTGTCGAGCCAGATCCCCAACTACCGGCTCGCCGAGTGTTTCAACGAAAACCCGTCGCTCCAAAACGTCACCCGGCTCACCTTGCGCCAGAGCCTGCGCTGTGCCGGCCTCAAGCTCTGGGACGAAGAGCAGCGGACGATGGTCCGCTTCCGCGACCTGGCTCGGTTACCGGTCCCGATCGCCGATACCGGCGCGCCTGCCATCGGGTAGACCCTCTTCTCGCCTGCAGCAAGCTCCCCTTCCGGCGGCCCCTTTACACGGGCCGCCGGACCCGCGTTAAACTGCCGCCCGCCATGCTCCGGAAGGATCGCGATCCGCGGCAGATACCGCTGTTCGACGCCTCGACGCCGAACCTTCCGTCGAGAGCGGTAACCCGTGCCGCGCGCCCGCCCGGCCGCCGCGCCAACCCGGCTCCCCCAGAAGAAACCGCCGGCCGGCAGCTGACCGACCTGCGGGAGCGCGACCTGTTCCGCCATCTCTCGCGCCTGCTCGATCGCCGCCTTTCGACCCTCAAGCTGACCGACAACCAGCGGACGATCCTGTCGTTCCGGCCGGAAGGGCCGGCGCCGGCCCGGTTTCAGATCCGCCTTCACCGGTCTTTCCTCGGGGCGCCGGAAGAGGTCTTACAAGCGGTCTCGATTTTCGTCCAGAGCCGCAAGAAGAGCCCGAAGGCGCAAGAGGCGCTGCTGCGCATCCGCGAGCATTTCGCCCAGAACCGCAGCGGGGCGGAGCGCAAACGGCGGATCGTCCTGCGGCCCTACGGCCTTGCCTACGACCTCGAAAAGCTCCGCGAGCGGCTGGTCGGGCTCTATTTTGCCGACCAGAACGCCAACGGGCGCCTAGACGTACCGATCACCTGGGGCCGCCAAGGGCGCTGGCGCAAACCGACCCGGCGGCGCACCTCGACGATCCAGCTCGGCAGCTACAACTTCGAGGATCACGTGATCCGCATCCATCCGCTGCTGGACGACCCGGAAGTGCCGCGCTACGTGGTTGAATCGGTCATCTACCACGAGCTGCTGCACGCCGCGATGCCCCCGGTCTCCGACGGCCACCGGCGCTGCATCCACTCCCCCGAGTTCCGCCGTCGCGAAGAAATGTTCCCCGAACACCGTCGCGCCGAGCGCTGGATCGCACAAAAGCTGCCGGAATTCCTGATCTCCCGCAGCCCACGCCGGAGCGCCCGCTAAATTCCCAAACTTGGGCCCGGGTCGCCCCAGATCCGGTCGACATCAAGGAGAAACTCGTGAAGAAATTCAAGAGGCTGAAGCTTTCCCGAGAGACCCTGTCCCCGCTGGAGCTGCGCGAAATCGCGGGCGGCTACTCCTCCCAAACCGCCGTGAACTGCTCCGTCACGGTGAACTGCTCGGGCACCTGCTGCAACTGCCTGACCGCGGCCGCCACCTGCACCGAAACGGCCCGCTGCACGCAATAGGTCTCTCTCCGGCCTCGGGCTACGCCTACCCCGGGGCCGTCTTGCCGCTGCCCTATACGTGCTGAAGCTCGGGATCGCCGTCGATGTAGGCGAGCCGCTGTCCCAAGTAAGGACGATCTTCCAGACGGTGCCAGGAGCGCAGGAGGTGGTAGACCGGGGAGGTCAGGAGATTCGTCTCCTCCACAGCCTCCCGCCAATCAAACCGCCGAACCTCTTCGACCGTCTCCCAATCCGGCAGAATTCCGAAATCCCACGCGCCGCAAAGCCGCACCAGGAAATCGACCCGGTCGGACAGGGTGGGGAGATCCTCCGGGACCTCTGTGTCGGGGTAAAGGGAGCCGTCAATCCAGGAATTCGGCATGGAGAAGAACCTCCGCGAACCAGGATCGTACACGCATTGCTTCGTCGTGTTGATCCGCCTCTGTGATCGCCTCCAGGGGCCGGTGCTTGGCGACGCGCGCCAGATGTGTCTGAGCGGCCAGCACGGCGCGCCGCCGATCCGCCTCGCTCCCCGCCTTCTTTTGGCGTTCAGCCCAAAGTTCCCAACATTCGCGGGCAGTGGTGAGGCCACGATCACAGAGGGTGTAAATATCTCGAAAATCGCGGGGAGCCCCTCGCTCGACCAGCGCGGTCATCTTGCTGGCGATCAAGTCGGAGAGACTGTCCAGGGAAACGTCGGCCCAGGGTAACCGCTCCAGGGCTTCCAGCTGTGCGGACCGCGAAGCCACCTGAAAGCTAAAAACCGTCTTGCCGGAAACCTTGAGCTCGATGCTGACGACCTCCCCCCAGGTTCGGCGCCTGACATCGCCGAAGGGTCGCAGGGCCTCCTCGATCGTCTGAAGTACCCGGTCCCGCTCCTCCGGCGTAGCAGAAGGGATCCACCAAGCATCTACGTCGTGAGTTGTCCGGTAGTCGAGATAATGAAGTAGGCCCAGAGCGCCGCCCAGAGAAAGCTTGTGGCCAAGGCCTTCGTCTGCCAAGGCCTGCAGGGTTCTCTCGGCATTGTCGGATAAGTGGCTGGGTCTTTTCGGAGCGGGCATGAAGCCTAGGATAACTTGGACCGAAGCCAACACTACTCAGGGCCGCCGCTCAGGCCTCGTGTGGAAGGAGTTGCTCGGGACTCTCTCAGGCGTAGAATCTCGCCTATGGCCGAAGCGATTGCCAGACCGCGGGTCTCCGTCTCCGACTATCTGGCCTTCGAGCGAGAAGCCGAGCAGCGCCACGAGTTCATCGACGGCGAGATCGTGGACATGTCGGGGGGAACGTTCACCCACAGCGTAATCGGCCTGAACCTAGGGGCCGAACTGCGGGCGGCCCTCCGGGAGCGCCCCTGCACCGTCTGCTCGCCCGACCTGCGAGTAAAAGCAGGCGACCTCTACACCTATGCGGACGCGACGGTAGTTTGCGGTAGCCCCATTTTTGACGACCGGCGCCGGGATACCTTGCTCAACCCGATCGCGCTCTTCGAGGTGCTCTCGGATTCGACCGAGGGCTACGGTCGCGGAGAAAAATTCGCGGCGTACCGCTCGATCGCGGCGCTCCAAGAATACGTCTTGGTTTCTCAGAAATCCGTGGCGGTAGAGCACTTCCACCGGCAGGCGGACGGCGCCTGGCTGCTCCGAATTCTGGGGCCCGGCGAGAGGCTGGTTCTGCCGGCCCTGAGTTGCGAGATCGCGGTGGACGAGATTTATTTCAAGGTGCTCGAAGGCGAGATACCAAACGACGGGGAGATTGTTCATGAGCGCGCCTGAACCTATCGTGCAAAAAGCCTCGGACATTCCGGCGGACTGGCTGGCCGAATTCGAAGCCGCCGCCCGTAGGCCACTGCGCACCCGCTTTCGCTACGCCTTCATCCACACCTACAAGCCGGTGCTCGACGACGAGCCGTTTCGCGCCTTCGACACGACCGCCGACTACCGCAAGTGGTGCGAAGAGAACTTACCGGACTGGCTGGGATATGGGCGTCTTTGAATACCGGCAGGCCGAGGAAATCCGTGACGCGTTCGCCCGCCACGGCGTGCGTTATCTCTTCATAGGCAAGTCAGGCGCCATTCTGCTCGGCTTCCCCGATACAACTCAGGACGCCGACCTTTTCGTAGAAAAGAGCCCAGACAATGGCCGGGCCATCGTGGCCGCCTTGCGAGAGCTAGGATTCGAGTTCGACGACGAGCAGGCGGCCCAAGTCGAACGGGGCAAGGATTTCGTGCAGTTCAAGAACGGGCCCTTCGACCTCGACTTGGTCTTCGCTCCGGATGGTATTGAGCACTTCGCAGACGCCTGGCGCCGGCACGTCGAGGTTGAAGGGTTCTTCGTTTGCCACCCCGACGACATCATCGCCAGCAAGCAAGCAACCGGCCGCGCCAAGGATTTCGAATCTTTACCGCGCCTGCGCTCGTTCCGAGAGTACTGGCTGCGCCAGCAAGTCAGGTCCTGATTTCCAGTGGAAGGAGTGCGCACCCCGGTGAGCACGTTGGCCGTCAACGTTTTCCCCTACCCCGTAAACGGCAGCGCCGTCCCGAGCTTCCGGACGATCCGATCGCGGATCCAGTGAGCGTCCCACCACTCCACCGGATTCACGGGCAGACCTTGAAGTAGCAGCGTGAAGTGGAGGTGGTCGCCGCCGGCGAGGCCGGTTTTTCCGGAGCGGCCGATCTCTTGGTCGCGCTCGACCCTCTGGCCTTCTTGGACGCCGAGCGAGGCCGATCTTCCAGGTGGTGCCAGGATTGCCGGCAACTACCGGAGCGACACTTTGAACTCTTCGACAGTCAGGCCCGCCAGCCGAATCAACTTTCGCAGTGTACCAGGCGCTAGTTCGCGATGATCGGGGACAGAGAGCGACACGATGGTCCCCTTTCGGGTAAGAATCATGTGACTTCCGACCTGCCGCTGAAAGATCCAGCCCCGCTTCTCAAAAACTCGCCGCGCCTCCCAGCCGGAAACGACTGGTAATTCAGGCAACTGCGACCTCAACCTCGACAGTCCGCACGGTCAACGGCAGGCCTTGTTCGGCGCGCACTTCGAGGCAACCAAGAATCGCTTCATGAATGTTGGCCAGGGCCTCTGCTTCGGTTCGGCCTTGACTGACGCACCCGGGAATAGCCGGGCACTCGGCAACCAACATTCCAGTTTCGTCTCGTTCGAGCGTCACGGCGAGTTTCATGCATGGAGGATACCATTGGCGTCCCACACCTGGGGTGCTCCGGAAGCGCCGTCCGCTGGAACCCGGCGTAGAATGCCCCCATGGCCGAAGCCCTAGCCAAACCGCGGGTCTCCGCCCTCGACTATCTAGCCTTCGAGCGCGAGGCTGAGCAGCGCCACGAACTCACCGCCAAACGGGCGGCGCCTGGCTGCTCCGAACCCTAGGACCGGGCGAGCGGCTGGTTTTGCCGGCACTGGGTTGTGAGATCGCGATGGATGAGATGTATCTGAAGGCGTTTGAAGGCGAAGTGCCCGACGGCGAGGAGGCTGTTCATGAGCGCGCCTGAACCCACCGTGCAAAAAGCCGCGGACATTCCGGCGGAGTGGCTGGCCGAATTCGAAGCCGCCGCCCGGCGGCCACTGCGAACCCGCTTTCGCTACGCCTTTATCCACACCTACAAGCCGGTGCTCGACGACGAGCCGTTTCGCGCCTTCGACACGACCGCCGACTACCGCAAGTGGTGCGAAGAGAACTTGCCGGACTGGCTGGGATATGGCCGTCTTTGAGTCTCGCCTATCCGAGTTCCCCGAGCGTCTCGCCGCGGCAATCCGCTTGTATCAGCGCGGCCAGATCTCGCAAGAGAAGGCCGCTCAAGTCGCAGGCCTGGACCGCACCGATTTCCTGATGGTCCTGGCCCGCGAAGAGGTGGATGCGTTCGTGGTGGACTTCGACGACTTGCAGCGCGAGATGGAGCGTGGCTGAGCACACCGCAAAATCCTATTAAGCACATTGACACTCAAAAATTCTGAGGAAAAAGCCATGAATGCAATCCTCCGGAACCGCATCAGAGACCGCCTTAGCAGCCTTCAATCCGAGAACGGCGAGACCCTCTTCGAACAGGTCTGCGCAGAGATTGCCCGCCGCCGCTTCCACCTCAACATCAATTCGTCCAGTTTTGTTGCCGGACACGGAGACAAGGGGCGCGACTTCGAGAATGTGCCGGGCCATATCCCCCACCTGGTGGGTTCGAAAGGGCAGGAAGACGGGCTAAAGCCGGACGACTCCTTCGTCGGCGCCTGCACCCTAGGCCGTAGCGATCCCCCGGGCAAAATCCGCGGTGATGTAGAAACAATCCACACCAAAGGACCGAAGCCAAAATTCATCTACTACTTCTGCGAGACGGACTTCCCTTCCGCTACGCAGACCGACCTGTGCAACTGGTGCCAACAGACCTACGGAACCACGCTAAAGATTCTCACCGGAAAGACCCTCGCAGATTGGCTTGCCGAACCTGACCTTGCCTCTGCTCTCGACCTCCTCGGTCTCGCGGCCCTCCCTCCCCCCCGCTGCGTCCTACCCCCTATCAATACCGAGGGCTTCGTTGGCCGGGAAGGCGTGATGGAGCGCTTAACCAAGGCCCTGGTCGACGACGAGGCCCCTGCGGCCGGACGAATCATGGGACTCTACGGATCGCCCGGCGTCGGCAAATCTGGATTGGCAATACATTTCGCCCGATTGAACCTCGACCGCTTTCCCGATGGTGTCTTTGGTGTAGACCTGCGCGACGTGGATAATTCCTTCGATGCCCTTACTCAGTTGGCCATCGCACTCGGGGAGCCGCTCACAAGCGAGGAGCAGGGATTTCCCCCGCACCAGATCGCCCAAACTCGCTTCGCTCACCTGCGTTGTCTCATCCTGCTCGACAACTTGGAGCATGCCAACACTCTCAAACAGATCCGCCCCGGCGGTCGAGCGTCAATGCTGATCACCTGTCGCGACCGGGATGTCCTCGCCAAATTTGCAGTACCTGCGGAATTCAGAGTGGCCGTGGAGCGACTGCCACGGGACGAGTCCATTGCTTATTTACGCTCCGCGCTGGGGACTGGCACCGACACACCAAAGGATGTCGACGCGCTGGCCAACGCGCTCCGGGACCTTCCGTTGGCATTACGAATAGGATCGCAGCGCGTCGGCGACGACCCGATCGTTCGTGGCCGAGTCGATCGTTTCCTTACCCGCCTGCACTCCCCCACTCGGGTCGAAGCGCTGAACGTGCCTGGCGAAGCCGATTTGAATCTGGTGCGGCTGTTTGATCTGAGTCTTGAGGGCTTGAGCGAGGACGAGCCCCACGCCTTCGCGTGCCTCAGCGTCTGCACCGCCAAGGGATTCGGCGCCCGTGCGGCCGCGGCGGCTGTGAATCAACCGGATCCCATGCCTTTAATCGGCCGCCTCGCGCGCCTGAGTTTACTGGAGGTCGATCAAACGACCGCCCGTTTTCGATTTCACCCTTTGGTTCACGAATATGCCTGGCACTTAGCAGACCAATGGGGCCTAGCACCTGCTGCTCGCACCCGCCATGCTGAGGCGATGGCAAACCTGTTGCGAGAGAGGGGCGAGCTTTCTGAAATCATGGCGGACCAGGAGGATCTTCGCCACGGCCTGGAGTATTTTGCTGAATCAGGCAGGGTCGACCTACCGCTATTGCAGGGACTCTCTCGGCTTGTTGAGCAGGCAGCCCTTGGTCACTGGCACATCGCCTTCTTGGAGCGAGTTAGTGAACGACTGGACCCCAAAGCCCAAAACTGGATAGGGGCTGTTCTTCTCCTGCAACAGGGGAAGCGTCATCTCGCATTGGGTCATCTCGACGAGGCGCACGCCGCCTTCGCGAAAAGTCTTGAGATTGGATCGACCCTCAACGACCGGCGCGGCGAGGCGATGGTGCTCAACAGCTTGGGCGGCGTCCTGCGAGATCTCGGACGGCTCGACGAGGCGCACGCCGCCTTCGCGAAAAGTCTGGAGATTAGGTCAGTACTCAACGACCGGCACGGCGAGGCGATGGTGCTCAACAGCTTGGGCTGGTTGAAACGCGAATATGGAGATCCGGAAGGCGCTCTGTATTTTCTGGAGCGAAGTCGTGCAATCCTAAGAGACCTGAGCTTGCCCGTCCTCGACTTCCTCAAGGGAGAGCTTAAAACCCTCAGGGGGTGGTCAAGACAGCTGCTCTTAGGCACACACCAGCTCGCTGAGTATCACCTGGCAATGGAGAAGCGTCGCACCGCCGGTAAGGACTGGAATGGTGCCGTCATCCATATGCGTCGCAACTTGGCGCTGGAAACAGACCCGACAGATCGACGCGAACGAACCGAGCGGCTTTCCTACGCTTACTTTCAGGCCAAGAGACTGTCCGAGGCTATCGATACTTATCGTTCGGCCCTTGAGGAAGGTCCATTGAGCCCTGTTGGATTTGCTAACCTGGGTCGTGCATTGCATCTGGCAGATCGCGATCTCAACGAAGCTGAAAACCACCTCCGCCAAGCCTGCAGCCTACAGCCAGAGAACGCATGGGCACGCTCCTGGCTTGGCCTATTGCTCACGGAAAACGGGCACTTGGATCAGGGCGAGCGAGAGGCGCGCCAAGCGCTTGTTACGAATGAACATCATGCCGTACTCCTCTTCAATCTGGCGCGGGTTCTTGCGCGGTTCCCTGATCATCGTGGGGACAAGCTTCGAGAAGCCTTGGAAATTTGTTTCAGAGCCAAAGAGGAAGCCAGTTTTCCCATTCGTGATTTGGACGCACTAGTCAGCGAGGTGCACCTAAGGCTCGCGAGCCCTCAACTTTTGATCTGTTGATATTCGCCGCAGCCGCCCCACCTCCCCTACCCCACAAACGGCAGCGCCGCTCCCAACTTCCTCACAATCCGGTCGCGGATCCAGTGGGGGTCCCACCATTCGACCGGGTTGACGGGGAGGCCTTGGAGGAGGAGGGTGAAGTGGAGGTGGTCGCCGCCGGCGAGGCCGGTTTTTCCGGAGCGGCCGATTTCTTGGTTGCGCTCGACCATCTGGCCTTCTTTCACTTCGATCTGGGAGAGATGGCCGTAGAGGCTCATCAGGCCGTACCCGTGGTCGATGACGATCGCGTTGCCGTAGATCCCGAAGGAGCGGGCGAGTGCGACCTTGCCGCGGTTGGAGGCGAGGATCACATCGTGCTCGACGGAGGCCATGTCGAAGCCCAGGTGGTCCTGTTGATCGACCGGCTTGCTCTGGTACATGTAGGTACGGCGGTCGGCGAAGGCGGCGGTGATCTTGGCGTTCTTCATCGGGACGAACGGCTCGCTCCAGAGGAATTTCGGCTCGCTCTTCGTCGCCAGATCCTTGAGCGCCTCCGCGTTCTTCTTCCGCAGGTTGCGGTTGATCTCCAGATAGCTCTTCAACAGGTCGCCCTGGTCGCTCACCTCGGGCGACTCCGCGAGGATCGCCGGAACCACGCGACCGAGGAACGCGTCGTCCAAGGGGATCGTGTCCGTGTGGATCGGCTTCGCCTTGAACTGATCGACGAAGGATTGGCTCGATTCGTTGCCCACTTCGTCGGTCGCGACCAGGCGGACCCCGTCGGCGGTCGGATGGTCGTAGGGCACGGCGAACAGGGCGAAGTGGGTGCGGGCGTCGGGCGCCCCGGGAAGCGGAAAGCCCGGGAACCACCAGGAGCCGACGCTCACTCCGTCACGCTCGCTCTGGCTTACCTGGTAGACCACGACCTCGCAGCCCCCTTGGGCCGTGTAGTGCTGGGTCGAAAGGAGCGAGAGCACCGGGGGCGAGAGCCGGACCGGCAGCTTCACCTCTGCGATCGTCGGATCCGCGGTGCGAATCAGGTTACCGGCCCGTTCCGCCGTCGCGCGGACGATCGCGTCGCCCGCCCGCAGACCCTTTACGGTGTCGCGACCGATGTCCACGGTAAACGTCTCGGGCCGCCGACCGCGCCAGAACGCCCAGTTCGGCGAGGGGATGTACTCCTTCTCGGTGACCGCGATCTTGTCCGCCCCCTGGACCACTTCGATCCGTACCCTCTGGACGTGGGAGACGTCGTCGATCTTCACCTCGATCGGCGTGCGCTTGCCGATCCCCTTGAGCTTCGGAATCAGCTCCACCCCGGGCGCGCTGCCCGACCAGAACGACAACCCGCCGAAGAACGCGATCGCCACCACCAGCAGCACCAAGATTCGGCGGGGCCAACGCGCCGCTTTCGACTGTCCGTACGCCATGCGAGAGACTCCTTGATGGGTAGTTGGGTGTCGGATCAGCCCTCACCCCCGGCCCCTCTCCCAAAGGGAGAGGGGGGCAAAGCAGAGGCCGACGACCTTCAGGCAAAGCATACCGCGCCCCGCCTACTCCACCGTCTTCCGGAACGCCCGGGCGCTAGCGGCAACCAAAACCACCGCGATCGCGAGCAGGGCGGCCACGTGCTCCCAGAGGTCGGAGAACGAGGCTCCGCGGATAATGATGCCGCGCGAGATGGCGATGAAGTGGGTGGCGGGGAGGATCTGCGCGACGTAGCGCAGAACGGTCGGCAGCGAAGAGAGGGGAAAGATATAGCCCGAAAGCATGATCGAAGGAAGCAGCAGCATCTGGGCGAGCTGTACGGCTTCCATTTGGGTCTTGGCGCGCGACGAGACGAGCAGGCCGAGCGACAGGAGGGCGAACAGGTAGATCGTCGCGAGCCCCAGCAGAAGCGGAATGCTGCCGTGGATCGGCACGCCGAACACCGTGGTCATGAGGACCAGGATCAGGAGCAGCTGAACGAACGCGAGCAGCAGGTAGGGCAGAAGCTTGCCGAGCACCACGGCGACCGGGGTGGCGGGGGTCACCATCAACTGTTCGAGCGTGCCCCGCTCTCGCTCGCGGACGATCGCGAACGACGCGAGGAGGGTGCCCGAGAAGGTCAGGAGGATCGCCACCAGGCCGGGAATCAGCAGGTTCGCGCTCCGCGAATCCGGATTGAACAGAAGGGTCGGCCGCACCCCGATCGGCAGCCCCGTGCCTCCCGCCCGCTTGCGGATCTCTTCGAGCGAACGCGAGAGGGCCACACCGTTCGCCGCACCGAGCGCTTGAGCCGAGATGCTCGAATCCGAACCGTCGATCAGCACCAGCACGTCCGCGGGTTTGCCACTGAGCCGGCGACGGGCGTAGTCGGGGGGGATTTCGATCCCCACCTGAGCGTGCGCGGCGACAATCTCCTCGCGCAGGTCGGCGCGCGACTCGACGAAGCGGGTCACCAGAAAGTAGCTGGTATTGGTGAACTCGTCGAGCAGCGCGCGGCTCTCCTGGGTGCGGCTCTGGTCGAAGACCACCGTCGGTACGCGGCGGACGTTGGTGTCGATCAGACCGAAGAGGACGAGCTGAAAGACCGGCACCATGATCGCGAAGCGGAGCGTCCCCACGTCGCGCAGCATCTGAAGAAACTCCTTCTTGAGAATTGCGCCGAAGCCCCTCACCGACCGTTCCTCCGCTTGCCGGCCTTGGCCTTCTCCGCCTCCTGCTCCGCCAGTTTCTTCTCTCCCAGCCCCACCTGGAGCCGCGTCAGGCGGACGAACACGTCTTCGAGCGACGCCGCGATCGGCCGGATGCGCACTCCGGCTCCCGCCCTTTCCGAGAGGTCCGCGGCGATTTCCTCGTCGGTCACGTCGCCTTTGACCAGAAGGTGGAGCGCGTTGCCGAAGATCGTGACTTCATCCACGTACGGCCGCTCGCGGGCGAGCCCCATCACCGCCGCCGCCCCATGGACGCATTCGACCTCGACCCGGCGCATCCCTTCGGGCGTCACCTCGGGCAGATCGACCAGATCGTCGGGCTTGCCCTCGACCAGCATGTGCGACAGGTAGAGATAGCCGACCGTGCCGCAACGCTCGGCCTCGTCCATGTAATGGGTGGTGACCAGTAGCGTGACGCCCGAGGCGGCGAGGTCGAACAGAAGGTTCCACAGCTCGCGCCGGGCGACCGGATCGATGCCGGCGGTCGGCTCGTCGAGAAAGAGAACCCGTGGCCCGTGCATCACCGCGGCGGCGAGCGACAACCGTTGCTTCCAGCCGCCCGAGAGCTGACCGGCGAGGCGATCGAGATAGGGGCCGATACCCGTCAGGCCCACCGCCCAGTCGCGCCGTTCGCGTTTCTCGGCTCCAACCAGACCGTAGACCGAACCGAAGAAATCGAGGTTCTCGGCGACCGACAGGTCGGTGTAAAGCGAAAACTTCTGCGGCACGTAACCGATCCGGCGGCGGATCTCCTCGCCGTGTTGCACCACGTCGAGACCGTCGACCGCGGCCTTGCCTTGAGACGGCGCGAGCAGGCCACAGAGGATGCGGATCAGAGTCGACTTGCCCGAGCCGTTCGGGCCGAGCAGGCCGTAGATATCCCCCCGCTTCACCCGCAGGGAGACGTCGTCGAGCGCGCGCACCTTGCCGAAATCGCGGGTCACGTGATCGGCCTCAATGCCGAATTCCGAGACCGGCGTTTCTTTGCCCGGTGCGGTTTTCGCGGCGGGCATCACGGAGGTCATTTCCTGGCTTTCGTCTTGGCAACATTCGGCGGGAGCGGCAGCTTCGCGATCGCGGTCATCCCGGCCTTCAGCTCGGGCGCGGGCTCCACTTCGATCTTGGTGCCGAAGACCAGGTCGCTCCGCTGGTCGAGCGTCTGCAGGTTCCTTGGCGTGTATTCGCCCTGATCGCGGATCTCGACCACCTTGCCACGGAAGGTCCGATCGGGAAAACTGTCGATCGATACCCCGATCTGCTGGCCGACGTGCACCAGCCCCAAATCAGGCTCGGGGACGTAGACCCGCACCCAGAGCTGGCCGTCTTCCAGCAGTGTCAACGCCGCCTGGTTGGGATTGATCAGATCGCCCGGGCGCAGGTCGAGCGCTTCGACCACGCCGGCCGCGGGCGCCACGATCGCCAGCTCCTGCTTCTGCCGTTCGAGGTAGCCCAACTGCTGCTCCAACCGATCGACCGCGGCGAGCCCGGCCGAGCGGTCTTCGGTTCGGCCGCCGCGCTGCGCCTGGCGTAGGGTCTCCAAGGTATTGGCTTCGCGCACCGCCGCGGTGTCGAAATCGCGTTTGGCGATCACGCCGGATTTCCACAGCGATTCGAAGCGTTCGCGGTCGGTTTTCGCCGCCTGCCAATCGATCTCGGCGCGCCGGACCTCTTCGTTCCTGGGCCCTTGGGTGGTCTTCGCGAGGTTCGCCTGCGCCTCGGCAATCGACGCCTTCTGCTCGCCGATTTGGAACTCCAACAGATCGCCTTCGAGCTCGATCAACACCTGACCCGCCTGAACCCGCGCCCCTTCGTCGACCAGCACCCGCGAAATCCGGCCGCCGACCAGCGAGCCCACTTCGACCGTTCGCGCCTCGAGCGAACCGGCGAGCACCAGCTCGGTTGGCGCGGGCCTTCGCTGCCAATAGAAATAGCCCGCGGCGGCCGCACCGACCACGAGCAGCAAGACGATCACTTTGCGCATCAGGTTTCCTTTTTTCAGGCCGCGGCGATCACGTCCTCTGTTGAGTCCGGCGGATTTTATCATCTGACCTTCGCAGGTTCCGAAAGGGCGCCCCGATTCGACGCTTGACTTGGCGCCCGAGTCCCCCCAATACTCCCCGTCCCATGATCACGTCACGTTGGCACTATTCCTTTACGTATCGTCGCGCGGGGGCTTCCGCGTTCGGCTAAAGGACTAGTTCCCACGAGACCGAACCTGAAAGCGCCCCGCCGGAAACGGCGGGGCGCTTTTGTTTTTGGCGCTGATTTACCATCAGGCCAGCCGAGGAGAGATCGGATGCGAGTAGCGATTCAGGGTACGCGCGGATCATTCAGCGAAGCCGCGGCCCGCAAACAGTGGCCCGATTTGGAGCTGCTCCCCCTCCGCACGGTGGTGGACGTGGTCGAAGCGGTTCGCGACGGCAAGGCGGACGCCGGCTGCCTGCCGTTTGAAAACTCTCTGGTCGGATTGGTCGAAACCACCGAAGACATTTTGCAGCAGGCGTTCCGCGATCACGCGCTCCACCTCGACCGGGAGATTTTGCTGCCGGTCCAGCATGCGCTGCTCGGTGTTCCAGGTGCTACGGTGACGCAGATTCGCCGCGTCCTTTCGCATCCCGTCGCCCTCGATCAATGCCGCATCTGGCTGAGCAAGAACCTGCCCGGAGTGCAGCGGGTGAGCGAATGGGACACGGCGGGCGGAGCCGAGATCGTGGCGCGTGACGCCGATCCCTCCGAGGCGGCGATCGGCTCGCTGCTGGCCGCCGAGCTGTACGGCTTGAAGGTGCTCGAAGACCGGATCGAGGACGACCCGACCAACCAGACCCGTTTCCTCACCTTCACCCGCGATCCCCAGCCCGAGGTGCTCGACGACCGGCCGCGGAAGACCTCGTTGGTGGTCTGGACCGACCATCGGCCGGGCATGCTCGCCGCCGTGCTCCAGGCGTTCGCGACCCGCGGCATCAACCTGACCGCGCTCCAATCGCGGCCGGAGCGCTCGGCCCCCTGGACCTATCGGTTCTATATCGACATCCAAGGCGCGGCGCGCGAGCCGTTGGTGGCCGAGGCGATCGAGGCGATCGAGGCGCTGGCCAATCAGCTCGTCGTGCTTGGCAGCTATCTCGCCTGGCAGGGGCCGGCCTCCTCGGGCCTTGATGCCGCCGCGCACGGAGCGACCGGCTCGGGACCGAACCATCGGCCGAAACCGGCCTTCCCGCTGTTCGATCGGCGCTACCAAGCCGAGGATTCGATCGTCCGCATCGGCTCGCTCGAAATCGGCGGCGGCACTCCGATCCTGATCGCCGGTCCTTGCTCGGTGGAAAGCGAGGAGATGCTGCTCGACACCGCCCGCGCGGTCGCGGCGGCTGGGGCCGACATGCTCCGCGGCGGCGCGTTCAAGCCGCGCACCTCGCCCTACGATTTCCAAGGGCTCGGCGTGCGCGGTTTGAAAATCCTCGCCGAGGCGCGCCGGATCTCCGGCCTGCCGGTGGTGACTGAAGTGATGAGCTGGGAAGAGGTGCCTCTCGTCTCGCGCTATGCCGACATGCTCCAAATCGGCGCGCGCAACATGCAGAACTTCGCGCTGCTGCGCGCGGCCGGCCGAAGTGGCAAGCCCGTAATGCTGAAGCGCGGCGCGGGCGCCACGATCGACGAATGGCTGCACGCGGCGGAGTACATTCTCGCCCACGGCAACAACCAGGTCGTCCTGTGCGAACGGGGCATCCGGACGTTCGAACGGGCGACCCGTCACACTCTCGACCTGAACGCAGTGGCGATCGTGCGCGAGCGGACCCACCTGCCGGTCATCGTCGATCCGAGCCATGCCGCCGGCCTGCGGTCGATCGTCCCGGCGCTCACCCACGCCGGGCTCGCGGCGGGAGCCCAAGGGATCATCGTCGAGGTCCATCCCGATCCCGACCACGCGCTCTCGGACGGCGCCCAGAGCCTCACGTTCAAAGGCTTTGCCGACCTCGCGGCGCAACTCGGCAAGAAGCGGGTCGAGCCGGCCGGGCGGACCGCGGAGACCCCGCAGACTCCGGAAAATACCGAGCTGCTGGCCGCGGTCTGAGGCTTCGGGTCAGCGCTTGATCGACTCTTCCGGCGCCAAGAGGCGCTCAGCCGGCCGGTCCGGACTGGGCGCCTCGTCGGGTCCGACGATTTCGACCGCGGCGATCAGCAGGCTGATCGGCAACCGGTCGGTCCCCCACTGGGCGCGCTCCGGATCCTGCGGCGTCTCGTCCGCGGCGTCGATCCGAATCTCGCTCCAGCCTTTGGGGGCGAGGAAGGCGTCGCTCGTGAACCAGCGATAGAAGACCGGGTTGGCGCGCAGTTGGATCACGACCTCTCCGCCCGACGGCGAGGCGGCGACCGGAGCACCGCCGACGCCCCGCGCTTCGGACCGATAGAGGGTCACCCGCGCCGAGTGCGACGCGATGAAGCTGGTCGCCCCCAGGCGAAAGACGATCGGTACCTCGGGCGTCGGGTTATAGAGGGCAAACGTCGCATGCCGTCCCATCCGCGCGGCCCACCGGCCCCTCCAGGGTTGGCGGTTGCGCAGTCCCTCGGCGGGCACCAGGACCGCCCGTTTCGGCAGCGGCAGGCGATCCGCCGCGTAGGCGATCGCCGCGGAATCGCGATCGATCTCGGCCGACGCGAGCAGCGGAGGAAGGGCCTCGACGCTGCCGCGCAAATCGGAGAAATAGGCCGGATCGGTATAGACCACCGCGTAGCGAAAGCCGTTGTAGTGGAGAAACGCCCAAACGTAGTCGTGGGCGTCGGCCCGCACGACGTCGAAGAACTGATGCTCCGGCTCGGCGAGATAGCTGGGAAACGACAGGTTACGAGCGAAGAACGGCGAGGGGAATCCCACCTTCTCTTCGAGCGCCGCGTTGATCATCCCGCTGTAGCCGCCGCTGGTCCGGCCCCGGTGATCGAGCTGCCAATAGGCGGTCGCAGACGGCAGAAACAACCCGCGGGTGCCGAAGAACGGCGCCTCGTGAAACGTCGCCTTGGGGTCGCGCGCGACAATCCGGCGATAGAGATCGGGCATCGGCGGCGGCACGACTCCCGGATAGGCCGACGGCGCCAAATCGAGCAGGGTCGCCGCGAAGGCTCCGACGATCACGATCTGCCGGAGCCGCGGCCGCTCGATCTTCCGCAGCAGGCGCGAAAGGCCGGCCGCCGCAAGCAGCGAGCCCAGCACCGCGGCGAACAGGTTGAATCGCGCCGGAACGCGCAGGTCGCGCATCGGCGGGAAGATCCGCCAGAGCCAGTCGGCGGGTAGCCAAACCGGCTCCAGATGGTAAGGACGAAACGCCCCGAGCGAGAGCACGACCGACAGGGCAAACGCCGCCCAGAAGAACCCTGAGTTGGCGAACTTCGCCTTGCGCGACGCGGCGTACGCCATCAGGAGCAGCGGCACGATCCCAAGATAGGACGAGCGCTCCGTGCCGGTCTGGCCGAATTCGGCGTCCCGATACGGATGCCAGGGGAGGAGCGGCTCCAATGCCTGTTGCGGGGTGGGCATGAAGTAGCCCCAGAGAGGTGCCCAGTAGCGGGCGAACTCGATCCGCCCCCGCTGGCCCTGGAAGCCGTGGCTCTTCGCCCAGAGCTGGCTCGAAAACAGGATCGCGAGCGCCACGGCCGCGATCCCGGCGAACACGAGCAGCCAGACCATGCGGGCGCGCAGCCAGGCCCAGAACCCGGTACGGAGGGCGCGCGCCCCGCTCCAGATCACGAACAGGGCGGCGGGGATAGTCGCCATGACCGCAAAATAGGCCGCGCTCGCCGAGACCAGCACGTAGGTACCGACCGCCACACCGAGCGAGCGACCGCGCGGCCGCTCGACGAATTCGGTCCAGCCGAGCAGAAAAAATCCGAGCACGCCGACGTAGATCAGCTCCAGGTGGCCGAGAGCGTGAAGCGTCACAGGGGTCGCGAGCAGGCAGAGCAGACCGCCGAACACCGCGGCGGTGCGGTCGCGCAGCAGCCGCCACGAGAGGTAGAAGCCGCCCGCCGCGGTGATCAGAAAACCGAGTGCCCAGAGCAGGTTGTAGCGGGCGAAGTCGGTGGGGAGCGCCCAGCCCACGAGGTTCCAGATCAGCGCCTGAAGATGCAGCGGCGAGAACAACCCAAGCGGCGCGCCGACCGGAAACATCACGTCGGGCGCAAGGTACGGCAGCCGCCCAGCTTTCAGGCAGCTCTCGTACCAACGGAGAATCCACAGGTGTTGGAGCGGATCGGCCAGGGTGGCGGGCAGGACGCTGCCGAAGCGGCCGAACACCCGAAACCCGATCGCGACCAGGACCCCGAGATAGAGCCCCGCTGCGGCGAGCACCGTGCGCCAACCCGGCCCCCCGCGCACCACTTCCGCGCCGTCCAGCTCCATGGCTCCGTCGCTCCCCGGTGACTCGTTCAAGCGTTTTCTCCTCAATGGTATGATCCTACGGCTCGGATCGTTGCCCAAGCCTTCCCCGAACCCTTCTTCTGAGGCCATCCGTTCCCGCCATCGCCATGCGTGCCGTCGTCGTCATTCCGACCTACAACGAGCGAGACAACATCGCCCCCCTGATCGGCCGCCTGGCCGCGCTCAGGGCTCCGGATGGCACAGGCTACCTCTCGATGCCGCTCGATCTTTTCTTCGTCGACGACAACTCCCCGGACGGCACCGGGCAACTGCTCGAATCGATGCGGGCAGAGATCCCCAACCTACGCGTTCTGCACCGCCCGGGCAAGCTCGGCCTCGGCACCGCCTATCGGACCGCTTTTCGCCAGCTGCTCGCGGAAGGGTACGACCGGCTGCTGTCGATGGACGCCGATCTCTCCCACGCGCCCGAATCGATCCCCGTGCTGCTCGCGGCGAGCGAGGAGGCCGACCTGGTGGTCGGCAGCCGCTACGTGGCGGGAGGCGGCACCCAACACTGCTCGGCCGCGCGCCGCGCGCTCTCGAAGACCGCCAATGCCGGAGCCCGCCTTCTGCTCGGCCTCACCCTCAAGGACGCCACCGCCGGATTCCGCTGCTACCGCCGCGAACTGCTCGCCGACCTCGACCGGCGCGACATCCGCTCGAACGGCTATTCCTATCTGCTCGAAATGTCCTATTACGCCCAACGGCTCGGCTATCGCCTCCACGAAGTGCCGATCCGCTTCGACAACCGGGTCCACGAAAAGAGCAAGATGAGCCGCAAGGAAATCTACCTCGCCTCGCGCACGCTGTTCCGCCTCGCCGCCGGCCGGCCCTTCTTCGGCGCCCGTCACGAGCGCCGCGTGTTGCCCGGGTAGACGCCCTTTACCCCGGTTTCCCGCCCCCCTCCCCCATCGCCGCTTGGGCGTCGGCTTCGGCGTCCTCATCGGCGGTCGAGACGGGCCGAATTGGGGGGGTCAATTGGGCGCGCTTCCAGACCGCGCCGCAGTTGCGGCAGACCCAGCGTCGGCGCAGAACGGGGAACGGGAAACCGAGGAATATCGCGCCGAGGAAGAACCCTTCGCGCGACCAGCTTTGGCGGTAGAGATCCTCGCTCCGGCAGGACGGGCAGCGGGCTTGTGTTTCATCTTCGGCCGTGACCAGGCGCAGCTCGGAAATCGGAGATGGTTTGCCGAGCAGCTCCTTGGCCCGCTCGACCTCCTCGATCGGCACTTTGAGCTTCACGCCGCCGATCGCGCTCGACAGCATCCAATCCATCCCGATCAGGTGCAGGTCGGCGACCACCGCGTGGAGACCCTCGCCCTCCAGGCGGGCGCGCGCCAGCTCGGCCTCCCACGGATTGGCGAACGTTTCGATGATCTGGAGGTGTTGGACCTCCCAATCCGGCCCCTCCGGCCCCTCCGAAAAATCGCCCGGCTCAGACATTCGGAGCCGTCCGGAACAGCGCGATCAGGCCCACGGCGAGACCGGCGAAAAACAGCAGGGTGAAGAACGCGAGGACCAGAGCCAGCTTCAAGCTCTTCGGCCGGCCGACGAGATACGCCCCCACCACGGAGAGCAGGGAGAAGACGACGAAGAGGGTCGCAGGCAGCAACATGAGCCGACCTTCAGTCTACATCGCGTAGAACCGCTCCCCCCGCTCGGCCATCTCGATCAGGCGCGCGGACGGGGCGAACCGGCGCCCATGGCGCGCGGCCAGCCCTTCCAGCAAGCCGACCGTGACCCCCGCGCCCCACCGGTCGGCGGTGCGGAACAGGCCGCCGCGGAACGGCGGGAAACCGAGACCGAAGATCGCCCCGATGTCGCCGTCCTCCGGGCTCGCGAGAATGCCTTCCTCCAGGCACCGGACCGCCTCGTTGAGCATCTGGAGCACGCAGCGTTCGGTGATCTCCGCGGTCGGAATCTCCTTCCGCCGCCAGCCGAGCAGGTCGTAGACGGCCGGGTCCACCTTCTTCGGTCCCTTGCCGTAGGTGTAGAAACCCTTACCCGCCTTCCGGCCGAGCCGGCCGTCGGCGAGCATCTTGGCGAACACCTCCGGCGTCTCGATCCGGTCGGAGAACGCCTCGGCCATCGTCTTACCCGCGTGCGCCGCGACGTCCAGGCCCACCTCGTCGAGCAGGGCGAACGGCCCCACCGGAAATCCCCAGTCGGAGAGCGCCGCATCCACCTGTTCGATCGACGCTCCCTCGACCAGCAGCCAGGCCGCCTCGTTCAAAAACGTCGCCAGGATGCGGCTGGTATAAAACCCCGGACCGTCGGCGACCACGATCAGGGTCTTGCCCAGCTTTCGGCCGACCGCAACCGCGGTCGCGAGCGCCGCGTCCGACGTACCCGGATGGCGGATCACTTCGAGCAGCGGCATCTTGTGCACGGGGCTGAAGAAATGCATCCCCACCACCCGCTCCGGCCGCGAGCTGGTGGCGGCGATCTGGGCGATCGGCAGGGTTGACGTGTTGGACGCAAAGATCATCCGTTCCGGCGCCACCGCCTCGACCGCCTGGACGACCTTGCGCTTGACCTCCAGATCCTCAAACACGGCTTCGATCACCAGATCGACCCGCGCGAACGGCCGATCGTCCACCGTGCCTTGAATCCGGCCCATCGCCTGGCGCATTTCGGGCTCGGTCATCCGCCGCCGGGTAACCCGCTCGCGAAAACGCTCGCGGCAGAAACCCAAGCCCCGACCGACCGCCGCCGGGTTCTGATCCTTGAGCACCACCCGGTACCCCTTCTCGGCCGCGAGCTGCGCGACACCGGAGCCCATGAACCCGGCACCCAGCACGCCGATCGTCTCGACCGGCAGAGCGCCTTTCGCGATCGCCGCGGCGCGCGCTTCGCCGCGGGTCTTTAAGAAGAACAGGCCGATAAGGCTTTTCGCCACCTCGGAGACCACCAGCTCGGCGAACGCCCCGGCTTCGAGATCGAGCGCCCGGGGCAACGGCCGCCGCATCCCTTCGCGCACGATGTCGATCGCCACGAGCGGCGCAGGGTAGTGGCCGGCAGTCTTTTTGATCACCCCGGCGCGCGCCTTGCCGTAGACCAGCGAATCGGCCGCGAAGGGGATTTTCGCCAACAGGCCCGCGGCCCGCGCAGCGAAGCCCTGGCCCCGACCGCGCCGCTTTTCGATCCCGAGCCGCAGAATCCCGGAGGCGCGTGCGAGCTTCTCGGCCGCCGCGCGCAGATCGGTCGGATGGCAGATCTCGTCAACCAGCCCGAGCTTCTGCGCCCGCCGCGCATCGAGCTGGCGGCCGGTGAGAATCAGATCGAGGGCGGCGGGCACGCCGATCAGCCGCGGCAATCGCTGCGTGCCGCCGAGCCCCGGGATCAATCCAAGCTGCACTTCGGGCAGGCCCAGCTTGGTCTTCGAGCTTTCAGTCGCCACCCGGAATTTGCACGCGAGCGCCAGCTCCAACCCTCCCCCAAGGCAGGAGCCATGGATCGCGGCGACGGTGGGAAACGGCAGCTCGACCAGCCGGCCGATCAGCTCGTGACCCTTTTGCAGCAGCGCGACCACGGATTCCGAGTCTTCCAGAGTCGCCAGCTCTTCGAGGTCGGCCCCGACCACGAACGAATCCGGCTTGCCCGAGAGAATCACCAGACCCGCGGGAGGATCGTCGCGCAGCCGGCCGATCTGCTCGCCCAGCCAGGTCATCGCCCGCGACGACAAGACATTCACCTTCTTGCCCGGCTCATCCAACACCAGCCAGGCGAGACCGTCTTCGACGATCAATCGGCCCGGAGTGGCCTTATCTTCAGGAACGTCGTTAGAAGCAAGTGGAATGGACACAGGCGATCCTCCGGAAGTCTCGAAATGCCGCTTCGCGGCATAAATCGAATCAGATCGTAGGATCGATGCCGCGGTGTGTCAATCGACGGGGGTGCCTGCACCCCAGTCTCTTTAGGACCCGTCATTCCGAGCGAGAGCGAGGAATCCGGGGGAATGCCCTTGACCCTGGCGTCCAAAGGACGCAGTATCCATGCCAATTGCAGCTGAAAAATGCTGACCCCGTGGGCTCGCGCTTCATCCCTCCCCCACCGGCCCTTTCAAGGCTCGTTGTCGTTCGCGGGGATGCCAAGGAGAAAGAATTCCTGGTTGAACAGAAGGTCGGTCAGGATCTCGAGATCCTGGAGCGCGCTGTTGAGCCGGCCGCGAATGGGCTCCGGGGCGCGAATCTCGCCGACGGTTTCCGTGGCCCGGTCGAGGGCTTCGGAGATCTTTCGCAGCTTGCCCTGGGGGCAGGCTCGTCGAGCGTTTCGCGTCGCGAGGAGAAGCGGCCTCGGCATCCTCGACGACCCTTCCAGGTCCCGACGCTCGCAGCGGTCCGCCGCGGACCGGCGGAGGAACTCGGAGAGGGTGGTTTCTTCGGAATCCGAAATGTCACCGATCCATTTCAAGAGCCACTCGGGCAATACGACCTTGACGACCTTGGCCATGGCGGGAAACTCCTCCTGCCCCCGCGGGCGCCATAGTGGGACCCTTTGCGGCATGACGGGCAGTCTTTAGGAAACTTAACGGCGCCGAATCACGCTCATTAATGTCTCTTCCAGGATACTGCCTTAGGCATACCCGGAAGTCAAGGACAAAATTGGCGAAATTATGCTCGTTCGTGTCAAACCCTCCCTTCCAGAGAAACGAGGGTGGAGCGGAGAGTTCCACCCCCCGGAGCCTGACGTAGAGACGACGATCGGCGGGCCAGCCGTGCGCGAAAGCGGTGCGCACGGCGAGCCCTTCCTCAGGATCACGCCGTAGGCAAGGCCTTCGTCGGAACCCCTTCTTTCCGGATACGGCGATTGGGATCTTCCCAACGCACCCCGAAGGTTTCGAGGATCGGGTTGTCGAAACCGAGTTGTCCCCGGGCGATCGCCGAGATGCGACGGACCGCCCGACGCGCCTCGGACGACAGGACCCGGCGCTGACGCACGGCATCGAACTGCCGGCCGCGCATCGTCAAGATGCCGTCGTGCGCCGCGCGCAGCGCCTCGACCTTCACTTTCAGCTCCGCGAACGGCACTTCCGCACCGGGGATTTCGGGAAGCATCCCCTCGATGTTGTTGACCAGGCTCTGCCACATGTCCACCTGATCGGAATAGGAATTGATGGTCCTCACGATGTTTCTCCTTATAGACAGAGGGCGCCGGAATAGCGTCCCCGCGAACTTGCGGTCGGCGGGCCGGCCGGAGGCACGAGAGGCCCCGACTTCTCCTCTCCCGCTCCGGAGCGGCCCACCGGCGAGCACCTCCTTTGGGGTGGCCCGACCGGAGAATTCCGGCAGGACGGGTACGGCCCATCGCGAGGAACGCGTCGCCTCCGCTTCCGGAAACGGAAGCCGGACAGTGCGGCACGAGCGCCTGAGGCGCAGCGGCGGTTTGGGGGAGCGGCGGGTTCGTGTTCATCGCGAAACGAACCCTATGGCCACTAAAAAATCTGTTCCAGGCGGAAAGATGGCCGTTTTTCGGCCATCTTTTCGCCTTGAAACGAAACGGCTTCTGGTGTAACGGAGACCCGAATTTCCGCCTCCGAAACCCGGTTCGGCACCCGGCGAACGCCGAAAGGCGGCCCGCGATCGCCGCAAACCGCCAGGCGAACGCGCGGCACCGCTCGGCCGACGCCTGGAACCGCCAGGCGATGCCGGGAGCTGCCAGGTGAACGCGCCGCCCCGCTGGGCCGACGCCGGGAGCTGCCAGGTGAACGCGCCGCCCCGCCGGGGCAACGCCGACGACCGGGATGGCAGCGCGAAGTACCGGGCAGGCAATCCCTGGCACCGGTGAGGAGACACAAAACACCGCTCGGCCGACAACCGAGCCCCGGCGCCTCGACGCGCAGCTCCGGAGGGCCGATGCCGGCGACCGGTGCTGCCACCCCGAGCCTCGGTGCGCGAACGCCGCCCGGCGGTGCACGCGCTTTGCCCAGCGCTCGCGTGCGTCGGCCCGGTCCCTCGGGGCGCCCGGCCGGCGGGTCGGAACGTTCGACGACCGCTCGGTCGCGTCGCAACGGCGGGTTCCGGCGCCCGCCCAGCGGTGGGTCGCGGTCGCGCGGCGGGGTGGGCGGTTCAGCCAGCGGTCTCGTGAGGTCGCCCAGCGGGCAGGAGGAGCTGGCCGGCGGTGCTACGCGGGCGCCGACGAGTTTCCGGGGAACGCGCCGGCCCATCTGGTGATCGCTCGGGGGCGTTTCAGTCCCCTGGGGCGGCGGTCAGCTCTGCCACCAGAGCTTCCAGCAGATTTGCAGCCACAGCGCGTGAGGCGGCGAGCTGCGCTTCCAGCTGATTCACCAGGGCCATCAGCTGATCGACCTTCGCCACGATTCGGCGTTGCTCGGCGAGGGGCGGGAGGGGCACAAATAGCTCTTTGATCTTCTGTACATTCAGGTTCGGCTGGGCGCCTCCTGCCGATTTCGAACGCATTTCATCGTATTGCTTCTGAAGCAGCAGCAGGAGATAGTCCTGCATTGGAGGAATTCCTTTAAGCGCACAAATAGCAGCACAGGCTTGGTTCACCGTTGCGGAAATAGACAATACAGCAACTTGACCTCGTGTTTTCCCTTGGCCGTAAAGCGCGACGAGCAACGTCCCCGGTTCATACACTCTCAATCGGTGAGCCTTGGCCGCCTCAGGGGTAATGAACTCATCGCCTTCAGTGATCGGAGTACTCGATGTCGAACCACTGGTAATCCAAGCGATCGATCCTCCAGCCCAGTAGCTTGGGACTGTCCTCGAAGGTGTACTCCCTGTTCCTATATCTGTAATTGCTCCCAGCATCGTCCACGCCCAAAACTCTGGGATGCAGTATGGAGCTTCTTCCGCTTTGTACTCGCGGCATTCCTTAGGTTTCCTGAAGGAATTCCCACCGATCAGCTTTTCGCGGTGCCTACCAATTCGTGACAGCAAACGGGCCGCAGGCTCATCGCTCGGATCCTGCGCCACCAGCTTCCCCCGAACCGCCAACGAAAGAATCGCCCGCCGCAGATCCGCCGGATCGATGGCGTAAGACCGGTGGAACAAGAAGTTGAGGTTCGCCGAAGTGGGCGCCTCCTCAAACCGCGCCAGCGAAGCCCGGGCGAGCGCGGCGTGGCGCGACTCCCGCTCCTGCTGCTGCGCCTCCAGCCGATCGCACAAGGCCATCAACTCATCCACCTTCGCCACGATCCGCTTCTGCTCTGCGAGGGGTGGGAGTCCAAAAGGGAATGAGCGGACTAATTCAGTATTAAGGTTGAGTTGCGCGAGGCCGCGAGCATTTCGCTCAGCATGTTTCTTCAGGGTATGAAACAGATAGACAAAAAACTTCTGACTCAGGAGTTTCTCTGGGAACTTTGGGAATGCCAGGTATCCGTCGTGGATACAGCAACCCTCAATGCCCAGCACGATGGGGACACCAATGGTTGCGCTGTTGGTCAAGACAAGCGTACCTTTGGGAAGGAGGACCGACTTCCGCATCCCGGCTTCAGTCAGAAACTCGTCCGTATCCATGAGGCGACCGTCTTGGCCGTGTTTCCGGATGTCAGAGATTTTGACCCAGTGAAATGGTGTCCGGTGTTCCGAGAAATAGAGAGGATCACCCTTCGGACGAGGCGAGGCGCCACGAATCACGAAAAGGACCTCGCCGATTGTTGTAGCTGACCAACCGGAAGGAAGATCGCCGACCTCAACCTGTCCCTCTGTCGGCGTCTCCTTGCTTCGCCCACTCCTTCCTTCGAGAAGGTTTGCGAGCTTGAACTCTTTTAGCTGAACAAGCAATTCAGCCGCGGGCTCATCCGTAGATTCCTGAGTGAGAAGCCTGCCTTGCACAGCAAGCTGCAACACCAACTCCCGCAACCGCCCCACCGCCCCCGGAGCCTCCACAAACAACTCGAACTTCTCGAAGAACCGCCGGGCCGCAGGCGCCAGACCTTCCAGCGCTTTTTCCTTCGCCGCCCTCACCGCGAAAGCGCTTCCATCAACTGCGCCTTCAACGCGTTCCGCGTCTCCGCGATCTGGGCGAGCAGCTTCTCGTATTGAGGCAGGAGGTGATCCACGTCGCCCGGACCGGTGTCCGCGTTGTGGGGGTTCTTGAGGTCGAGGTTGTAATTGCCCGCCTTGATCTGGTCGATCGAGACGCGCCAGGCCCGCTCCGTTTCGACGCGCGACTGGAAGCCGTCCTTCTCCGAGCCCCACCAGTCGCGCTCCGCCTGGAACTCCTCGATGCGGATCGGCTTGCCCTTGTTGTAGCTCTTCGCCCCCGGCGGATAGGGATGCTCGTAATACCAGACCTCGCGGGTGGCAGGACCCTTGGTGAAAAACAGGAGATTCGTGCGGATGCCCGTATAGGGCGCAAACACCCCGTTCGGCAGCCGGACGATCGTGTGCAGATTGCAGTCCCGGAGGAGCGCTTCCTTGATCCGCGTTTTGACGCCCTCGCCGAAGAGAGTACCGTCCGGCAAAACCAGCCCCGCGCGACCGCCCGGTTTCAAAATCTTCATCAGCAGGACGAGAAACAGATCCGCCGTCTCGCGCGTGCGATACTCGGCCGGGAAGTTCGACTCGATGCCGTCCTCCTCCATGCCGCCGAACGGAGGGTTCGTCACCACCACGTCCACCCGATCCTGAGGCGACCAGTCGCGCAGCGGCCGGGCGAGCGTATTGTCGTGGCGGACCGTCGAAGGCACGTCGATCCCGTGCAGCAGGAGATTCGTCATGCACAGGATGTGCGGCAGGTGCTTCTTCTCGATGCCGGCGAAACCGGTCTGGATTTTCGCTTCGTCCGCCGCCTTCTTCGCCTGCTTCCGCAGGTGTTCGATCGCCGAGACCAGAAAGCCACCGGTGCCGCAGGCCGGATCGAGAATCTTTTCGCCGAGGCGGGGATTGACCTGCTCCACGATGAACTGCGTCACCGCCCGCGGCGTGTAGAACTCGCCCGCGTTGCCGGCCGACTGGAGATCCTTGAGCAGCTTCTCGTAGATGTCGCCAAACAGATGGCGGTCGTCCGACGCGTTGAAATCGATGCCGTTGATCTTGTTGATCACCTGGCGCAGCAACGTGCCGTTCTTCATGTAATTGTTCGCGTCCTCGAACACCCTGCGGATCAGATCGGCCATCGGATCGCCGACGGCCTTCAAGGCTTTGAGACCCGGCAGCAGGTGCAAGTTGACGAAATCGAGCAGCGCGTCGCCCGTGATCCCCTCGTCGTCCGCCGCCCAATTCGACCAGCGCAGAGCCTTCGGCAGCGGCGACTTGTACCGGTCGCGAAGAAGATCCATCTCCTGCTCGCGGTCGTCGAAGATCTTCAGGAAAAACAGCCAACCCATCTGCTCCAGCCGCTGCGCGTCGCCGTAGGTTCCGGCGTCCTTGCGCATGATGTCTTGGATCGATTTGACCAGATTCGAAACGTTCGGCATCGGTTAGGCGGCTTCCTGGTAGAGGGCGGTTTCGAGATGGCGGAGGGCTCCGAGGTACGCCGTCTTGCCGCCGAAGAGTTTGAGGATTTCAACCGGCGTGCCGAAGACCGGGAGCGGGTCGACCTTCAAGATATCGAACGACTCCACACTCTGGATGCCGCTGTCGGCGTATTTCTGGAGCAGGGCGGAAAGGACCTCCCGCGCCTTGTCGCCGTAGCGGCCGAAGACGTCGCGCTTCTGTACCCGCTCGGCCCGTTCCTTTCGGGTCAGCGGCGGCCGGTCGAACGCGACGTGACAGACCAGGTCGAACGGGTCGTAGTCGCGCCCCACCAGGTCGGCCAGCTCGTCGAAGAAAACCCCCTGCGCGGCCAACTCTTCGAGGACCGCCTGCTTCTTTTCCGCTTCGTTCCACTCGTTCAAAAAGGCGTCGAGCGAGGCGTAGGCGGCGCGGAGCTTCCGGCGCGAAAAGTCCTTCAACGACTCGGTGATCAACCGGCCCGATTCGTCCAGGAACTGAACCCGCTCGGTGGCGACCCGGACCTCCACGTCGTCCACGTAGTACTTCTTGGGCCGGACACCGGGCGGCAGCTCGCCGTCGGGGAAGTGGCCACCGGGGACTTCGCCGTCGGGGAATTCACCTTCCGGCGGCCAGGCGCCGGGGGTTTCCGGCGAAGGCGGCTCCTCCCCCTCCTCCGGCTCCTCGTCCGGCGGAACCGGCGAGTCGCCCGGCTTCGGCTCGTAGATCTGAACCGGGTCGCCGTCGAAATCCGGATCGGCGAACTGCGCGGTCGCCTGTCGAAAATCCATGATCGTGAAGTACAGCTTGTCGTAGTCCTCGCGGATGCGGGTGCCCCGGCCGATGATCTGCTTGAACTCGGTCGGCGAGTTGATGCGGCGGTCGAGCACGATCAAATGGCAGGTCTGGGCATCGACCCCCGTACTCATGAGCCTCGAGGTCGTGGCGATGACCGGGTAATCCTCTTCTGGATCGATGAATTTCTCGATCAGGCCCTTCTTCTCCACGATGTCGCCCGTAATCCGCACCACATATTTGGGGTTGGCCGCAGCGAGATCGGAGTTGGCATTGACCAGCGCCTCACGCATTCGTTCCGCGTGGTCGATGTCTTCGCAGAAGACGATCGTCTTGTGGTAGCGGTGGGTTTCCTTCAGGAATTCCGTGATCTTCTCTGCCACCAGCTTGGTGCGCTGTTTCAAGATCAGGTTCCGGTCGAAGTCGCGGACGTTGTACTCGCGGTCCTCGATCAGATGGCCGTAGCGGTCGGTCTGCCCCACCTCCGGCCGCCAGCCGTCGAGATCCTTGTCGAGGCCGATGCGCACCACCTTGTAGGGCGCGAGGAAGCCGTCCGAGAGCCCCTGGCGCAGCGAGTAGGTGTAGATCGGCTCGCCGAAATATTCGATGTTCGAGACCTCTTCCGTCTCCTTCGGCGTCGCGGTCAGGCCGATCTGGGCGGCGGCGCCGAAGTATTCGAGCACCTCACGCCACGCGGAATCCTCGGCGGCGCTTCCCCGGTGGCACTCGTCCACGATCACCAGGTCGAAAAATTCGGGGGAGAACTGCTTGTAGATGTTCTTCTCGTCCTCGCTGCCGGTGACCGCCTGGTAGAGGCAGAGGTAGATCTCGTAGGACTTGTCCACCGTGCGGTTCGCAATCCGCGTCATCGCCGTGCCAAACGGCTTGAAGTCGTTCACCTTCGTCTGAGCGGCGAGATTGTCGCGATCGACCAGGAAGAGGATGCGCTTCTTCGCCTTGGCCTTCCAGAGCCGCCAGATGATCTGGAACGCCGTGTAGGTCTTGCCCGTGCCGGTCGCCATCACCAGCAGAATGCGGTTCTGGCCGCGGGCGATCGCATCGACCGTCCGCTGGATCGCCACCTGCTGGTAGTAGCGCGGCGCCTTGCCCGAGCCGTCGTCGTAGTAGTCCTGGGTGACGACGGCTTCCTGGGGGCCGGTGTACCCCTTCCACGCGCGGTAGCGCGCCCAAAGCTCCTCGGGGCTCGGGAACCGGTCGAGCGGGATCTCGCGGACGACCGTACCGCCGGTCGCCGTCCGGTCGTGCTCCAAAAACGCATCGCCGTTCGAGCTGTAGGCGAAAGGCAGGTCGAGGATCTCGGCATAGTCGAGCGCCTGCTGCATCCCGGCGCCCACCGCGTGGGAGTTGTCCTTCGCCTCGACCACCGCGAGCGGCAGGTTCGGCTTGTACGACAGGATGTAATCGGCCTTCTTCCGCTCGCCCCGATGGACGGCCTTGCCGCGGACGATCACCCGCCCCTTGGTGAAGAAGACCTCCTCACGGATCTGCGTCATCACGTCCCACTTGCCGCCGTCGGGACCAACCAGCGCGGGCGTGATGAACTTCGTCCGAATGTCCGCTTCGGTGAGGCTTTTCTTATCCATGGGCAGGCCGGGAGCACATCATCGCACGAGGGGGCCGGGCCGGGGGTTTAGTCAGCTCGCCTCAGTTGGAACTCTCCGGGGATACGGCAGGGGCAATTGCCGAGAGCGCGCAGGCATCTCTTCAGGCTTAGACGCGGCCGCCTCGAACGGAGGAGGCCCCAGCTCAAACAGTTGCAGAGCCTCCCTCGGATCCAAATGATCGAGCCGACCCTCCAAGGCGACGGAACGAGTGCGATGGCTTCTAGCGCTATCGAACGACGCCTTGGCTTGACCGAGACAAACGAGAATCGCCACCGCCAAGAGAATCTGGATGCCGGATGCCGAGAAATCGAACACCCACCCCTCCGCCTTCGTGTAGGAAAATTTAAATACGGTACCTGTCCCACCGTGAGTGAAGAGATACCAACCGCAAGACAAGGCCACGCCCAGCAGGGCCGTCGCGGAAATCGATTGCGCACGCGCTGCTTCTTTGGAGCTGTACCCGGGATCGGCCCCCCCGTTGCTTTTCCCCCCCCACGACCAGGACATCACCATCACCTCCCCTAAATGGCAATTCCTCAACGCCGTCAGTTTGGCTGGCTACAAGCTCCCAGTTAGCTGATTTTTGGCTAGACTAGGCTACCGTGTCAAGCTAAATCTTGACTTCGAGGTAACCGCCTCAATATTCTGCTGGCTGCTATTTAGCCGCGGATTGCCGACATGAGAGAGCGAAGCCACTCGTACCCGATCTTCGATTTGGCCGTCGCCTATCGGATTCTCCGGCAGGAACTGGCCGGCCTTGGAATCGGCGAGCACGATCGCCCCGCCATCTTCTTTTGCCTGGGCCACACTGCTGAAGTAAGCGGGGGGGCCGCCAGGAAGGTCGCAGCATTACTGCAATACGGTTTGCTCAATCAGCGCGGCAGCCTCTACGGCTTGAGTCCGCTGGGCTTACGCGTTCAGCGGCTGGCGGAGGGAGATCCCGAATTTCGATCTGCGCTCTCCGTGTGCCTCGAGAACCCACCTCTGTTTCGCAGAATCTTGGAGCGATTTCGGTCCGCCGGCCGGCTTCCCAAAGATCTCTCCTCGACCCTAAAAGATCTTGACATCACCGCCAAGGCCAGCACGGAGGCGGCAGCCGTCTTCTGGCGATCGGCTGTTTTCGCGGGAGTGCTGGCGGTGGATGGGCGCTTGATTGCTTCCCAGGACGAAGTCGTCCCAGCCGCCTCCACGCCAGACGCGGACCAAATTCCTCAAGAAGGCAGTGAATTCGGTGAGGTGCCCATGGTGCTCGGCAATGGTCGAATGGGACTTCTCCGGCTTCCAAAGGACATCTCCCTCGACGATCTGCCCGCCCTCGAGGAGGCCTGGATTTCCGCCAAGCGGCATTTCAATGTTTTACCCCAGAGCACCCCGAGCGAAGCGAGCGAACCGAAGCCTGGCTCTACCCTCCGGTTTCCACCCAGACGCTAGGAAACTGAAATGCCTGACCCGTAAATTGTGGCTAAATAGCCCCGTTGGCATACGATCGAGCCATGCCCAGACCGTTTCCCAAGAAGATCGAGACGATCGACGACGAGATGCTTCCGTTCCTCCGGGCAATGTCTGGAGCCGAACGGCTTCAGGTCGCGAACCGGATGTTTCTGTCCGCGCGCCGGATACTGACGAGCCATCTGACCGCTGAGCATCCGGACTGGTCCACCGAGCAGATTCAAGCCGAGGTCTCGCGGAGAATCGCTCTTGGATCAGGATGAGCTCCTGCTCCATGTCACGGGTCAGTTCGAGAGACTCGGAGTTCCCTATCTCGTCACCGGCTCGATGGCGACTGTGGTCTATGGGGAACCTCGCCTCACCAACGATGTTGATGTCGTCGCGGCTTTAACCGCAGCCACGGCGAGAGAGCTTCATGGGGCCTTCCCCTCGCCGGAGTTTTACTGGAGCGACGAGGCTGTCGAGCAGGCACTCCGTAAGCGGAGTCAATTCAACGTCATCCATCCGGCTTCCGGCTTGAAAGTCGACATCATGATTTGGTCCGACACGCCGTTCAATCGCGCACGCATGGCGCGCGTCCGACTGATCTCGACCTCACCTGGCACCAAAGTCCGATTTGCCTCGCCCGAAGACGTCATCCTCAAAAAAATGGAGTTCTACCGGGAGGGGGGCTCTGAAAAGCATCTTCGCGACATCGCCGGCGTCCTCCGCGTGACGACGGATCTCGATCGCGACTACCTCTCCCGCTGGTCAGAGGCTCTAGGAACCGAGGAGATCTGGCAGCGCATCCTGGGCGACTTCGAAGCCGCTACTCTCCCTCCCCCTCCAGACTCTGAACGATCTGAGTAACCTCGACTTCGCCCTTCTGGCTTGCAGCAGAAGAAGTCCGGCAACTCCGTCGCAGGGCGCAGAAACGCCAGAGTCTTGTCGCAGGATTCGAAGTCATGGGCAGGTCCTTTTACGGGCTCCACGGCACCCAGCGAAACATCGAGCTGAATCGCCTACTGGCTCGCCTCTCCGAGATCGATCGCAACCCCATGCCGCCGGAAGAAAGTAGCGATCTCAGCCTTACTGGCATCCCCGGTCGCTACGGCCAGCACCAGGTCTCCCAGAGCCTCCGGATCCGCGACGACCTCGTAGCCATTGAGCCACAGGAAGGCGAGGGCGGCGGCCAGGGCCACTCGCTTGTTGCCATCAAGGAAAGGGTGATTCTTGGCGAGGTGAAAGAGATAGGCGGCGGCCATCTCGAAGAGCGTCGGGTGGAGGTACTCGCCGTCAAAGGTGGCCTCCGGAGCCCCCAGCGCCGACGACAGGAGCCCTACGTCGCGCAGGCCGCCCGTCCCCCCGTACCGGCTGATCTGATCCGCGTGCAGGGCCAGCACTTCGTCCAACGTCAGGAAGGTGGGGCTCATTCGGCGAGCCGGGCGAAGACACCCGCGTACCGACGGTGCATTGCCTCCACACCGGCCTTGAGCTTGGCGGTTCGCTCCGCGCCACGCACCGGCGAAATCACGATCACATCGCCGCTGGTCGAGATTTCGAGCGGAGTGGAAGCGTCGACGCCGGTCGCCTCCAGGAGGGGACGATCCAGGACCAGGGCGAGGCTGTTTCCGCTGGTTGTCAGCTTTTTGATCATCGCTTGCTCCTCGGCGCTCCCCAGTACGCACAGAGTACCTGAGGCGTACGTACGGCGCAATTCGACCTACAATGACAAGCGTCCTGCCGATGGCCACGCCCCGACAGCGGAGGATCTCGTTCAAACCCTAATGGGTCAGCCGCGATTCAACTCGGCAAGAAACTCCTCGACCGAAACGCCGGCCTGTCGAAGCAAGCCCGCGAGGGTGCCCATCTTCACCTCTTTGTGATCCGGTACGACACACCCCGAGTGCCCTCGGCGCAGGACGATGTGGCTGCCGCTCTGGCGGACCCTGCCAAATCCCAAACCTTCCAAGACGCGCACAATCCGCGCCCCGGAGAGATGCGGCAGTTTAGGCATGGGCCGGCGCCGGGGCAGGGACGAAGAAGGAAGTGACCAGCGGCGGCAGAGAGATGGCCAGGGGAAACTCCTGCAAATAGAGAGTGGTGGCTTCCCTCAGATTCTCCAGAGCCTCTTCGATCGACTCCCCCTCGGTCGTCGTGCCCGTTTCGGGGTTGAGAGCGATGAAACCGCCTTCTTCGGCGTGGGTCAGAACCGCGGTGAGCTGCATGACGAACCTCCGACCCAGGATCTGGGAGTGACAACTGTTGAACCCGCGGCGACAAGTGGACCGCGCAGCCAGCAAGAAGGCTAGCCGGAAGCCGGCAATCCCGCAACCGCACGGGCGGACCTCGCGGTGGCCTTTGGCTTCGACGGGGCGCCTGGCGAGCCCAGGCACCGCCGCTCCCATCGAGCCGAGCAAGCAGAGGTCTCGCGGAGAATCGCTCTTGGATCGGAGAGTTGGCCTCCGCGGGCCGGGGTCGAGGAAGAAATCGATGCGCTGAGGCCCAACACGAAAACGCCCGCAGGCGGGTAGAGACGCCCCAGTACCCAACCACAATCCTATCCGGGTGCTGGCCGTCGGGGCGTCTCCTCGCGGGGCGAACACACCAACCGCGAAGACCGGCGGACGACACGCGGGCGGTGGCAGCCAAGTGCGTTCCGGGCGGTGGTTCCACCTACCGGTCATTCGCGCCGCTATCGGAGACGCCCCGACGGCGGTGGACCCGGTTCTGTTGTGGTTGGGTACTGGGGCGTCTCTACCCCCTGCGGATCGGATTGCCGCGCAGGGGAAAGATTCAATTTCTCCGGGTGCCGCTACGCCTACTCCCCCTCCCCCTCCAAACTCTGCACAATCTGAGTGACCTCGACCTCCGCCTTGCGGATCTTGCCGCGGCATAGCTCCAGGAGCTGGGTGGCGCGGCGCAGCTCGGCAGCCAGCTCGTCGACGTCGATTTCTTCTCCTTCAATCCGTTCGAGGATCGCTTCCAGCTCTTCCATCGCGACGCGGAAGCTCAAGGGCTCGCCGGCCTCTGAGGTCGGAGCATCTGGGATTTTCTCTTCGGGCTGGCTCATGGTTCCTCCGCGCGGCTGACCAGCGTACCGCGGGCGAGTCGGGTGGAAAGGATGGTTCCGGGAGACACTTGGGCCGGATCGCGCACCAGGCGGCCCGCGGCGTCTCGGGTGATGCCGAAGCCCCGTTCGAGCGTCCGTTCCGGGCCGAGGCTTAGGCAGAGGCGTTCGAGCCCGGCAAGCCGCGCGGTCACCTCGCGCAGCCGGCCTTTGGCGCCTGAGACGGTGCGTTCTGCGATCGCCCCGCGGCGCGCTTCGGCGCGGGCCAATCGGACCGGGACGGCCTGGACGAGCGCGGTCTCCGCCGCGCGGCGGCGCCGGCCGGCCACCCGGAGCACGCCACGGGCGAAGCCGGCGAGCGTCCGCGCGATCTCGTCCAAACGGCGAGAGGCGGCGGCGAGGCGCATCTTGCCGAGCGCGATCCCCCGCTCCGCCCGGCCGATGCTCTCTCGCGCGCGGCGAAGCGGCTCTTCAGCTTCGCGGATCAACCGGCGTTCCGCATCGATCAGACGCTGCTCCTGGCGGGCGATTCGCTCGATCAGGAACTCCGCGACCTTGGTGGGGGTCTTAAGCGCCGTATGCGCGACCAGATCGGCAATCGATTGGTCGATCTCGTGGCCGAGGCCGGAGAGCACCGGAAATGGCGAACGGGCCACCGCTTCGGCCACCGCCCGGCCGTCGAACACGGCGAGGTCCGAGCGCGAACCGCCGCCGCGGATCAGCACCACGGCATCCAGGTCGAGCCCGGCCAACGCACGGAGGGCGGAGACGATCTCGCGCTCGGCATCTTTACCCTGAACCGCCGCGTGGAAGAACAGGACCTGAAAGCCGTAGCCGCTCTCGGTGAGGCCTGAGACGAAGTCATGGTACGCGGCGCTGCCGTCCGAGGTGATCAGCGCAAGTCGAAGCGGTAAGTCGGACAGCGGCAGCGCGCGGTTCTGTTCGAGCAGCCCCGCGGCTTCGAGCCCCGCGAGCGTCTCGCGGCGCCGCCGTTCCAGATGGCCGAGCGAAAAGACCGGATCGACGTCTTTGACGCTCAGTTGGAGCCGCCCGCCTGGGGCGTAGAAATCGATCGCCGCCCGGCAGCGGAGCATGACGCCGTCGGCGATCTCCTGACCGGTCGCCCCGAGCACGCGGCGAAGGCGCAGAAGGTCGGTCTTCCAGATCACCGCTTCCAATCGGCCGACGATGTCGTCGCTCTTCCCTTTTTCGATCAGCTCGAAATAGAGATGGCCGCGGGTCGAGAGCTTCACCCGCTGCGCCTCGCCCGCGACCCAGACCGCTCCGAATGCCTGATTCAGCATGTCGCGGATCTCGCCGCAGAGCAGCGAGACGCTATAGGTCGGCTCGGGGCTGTCGAACAGGGGAAGAGTCATCGAGCCTTACGAGCGGTCGGTTCGGAAAGCTCGGCGGCTCAATGGTAGGACTTGAGCTCTTTGACCGACGCGAGCGGCAGCGATTCCGCCCACTCGACCGCCTTCTTCTCGCCGATCGTCAGCTGCGACAGGAAGTCGATCGCCTCTTGGCGCTCCTTGAAGGTCCGCCAGATGAAGGTATGGCCGGCCGGCGCCGTGAAGTAGGTATAGCTCTTCGCGCCATCCGGCGTGAGGTCGAAACCGAGGTTCGACTCGCCGTTGATCCCGACACAAGCCATGCCGATCGAGCGGGTGGCGAGCGTCAAGGCGCGCAGCGCGTCCTCGTAGTCGGCCAACTCCTCGCGCGACAGCGGGGAATGGAACACGCCGAGCTTACCGCCGTCCTCCTCCGCGAGCAGGTTGTACGGAATGTCGTGGCGGTCCATCGCGTCCCGCGTCTCGCTGGTCGCGACGAAAACGTCCTCGCTGCCCATCACCTTGTAGGTGATCGCATAGATTTCGTGCTGGAACTGGGCAAAGGCCTCGGCCAGAATGCCCTCGTCCTCAATGGTGAAGTAGAACAACCGGTTGTTGATCCGTCGTGCCATGTTCAGGGGTTCCTCGGGCCGGATCGGGTGAAAAAGCCTCAAGTCCGAGGCCTCCGGCCGTGTCGTAGCGGCTGAATGGGGGCAGGGCGGAGACCGCCCTGGGGGGTCATTCTACCAGCCGAAGGGCGAAAAGCGATCCGAGCCCACTCTGTCCCGTTGCGCCCGTCATTTTCACTGAGATCTAAGGGAGGCTTGCTGCTACGCCTTCCTCCGCGTCGCGCGCCAGTCTACGCTGCGACTTCGATCCATTGCCAGGGATATCGGGAGAAACACGATGAAACGAAAGAACAAGCTCACCCTCCATCGGGAGACCCTCGCTCAACTCGACCGGGCGCGCCTGGATAGAGCCGTGGGCGGCGTAACCCACGTCCTAGGATCAAGTTGCTGTCCGGACAGCATTGAGGCCTGCACCAACTCGTGCCAGACGGTCTGCTGGGGATGTGAATTTGCCTCTGCCCATCAGACCGAGTGCGATTGCATCTGATCTGAACGAGTGTCGGGCAAGGGGCGGCGCCGCTCGGCCCCGCCCTTTGGATCCCAGGACCAAGGCTCGTCCAGCTCGCTACGGGTAATACCCCCGCGCCACCCGGGCTTTGAGGCCGCGTTTCTTCACCTCGACTTCGATCTTCCGGAAGCCTTCGCGGCCGACGTCTTGGTCCGAGGGGTAGGCGAGGAGATAACGGTTCCGCAGCTCTTTTTCGATCTCGGCGTAGGCGTTGCCCAGGTCGGAGGCTTTGTCGATGTAGAAGGCCCGGCCGCCGGTTTCTTCCGCGAGCTGGTTGAGCTTGCCGCGGATCGAGATGTCGAGCCGGCCGACTTTGAGGCCGATCGCGTAGACCGCGACGCCGCTCCTTTTGGCGTACTCCAGAGTGTCTTTCCAATTGAGCTTCGAGTCCGTGTCGTCACCGTCGCTCAAGAGGACCAGCGCCTTCTGGCCGCGTTGACCTCGGAAATAGAACAGCGATGAGACCAGCGCATCGTGGAGCGCCGTGTTGCCGAGCGCGCGCTGCCCTTCGAGCGCGGCGCGTACGGCTCCCAGGTCGTCGGTGGGCGAGATCAGCAGGTTGGGCCGGCCGGAGAACGCGACGGCGAAAACGCGGTCCTTCGGTTTGACCAGCCGGTCGAGAAAGCCGGCGGCGGCGCTTTCCGCTTCGGAGAGCGAGCTTTCCATCGAGCCCGAGGTGTCGAGCGTGAGGCCGAGGATCAGCGGCAGGTTGCCCACCGGCTCGAATTTCTGGATCGTCTGCGGACGGCCGTTTTCGGTCAGGGTGAAATCGCCTTCCGTGAGCCCTTCGACGATTTGATTGCTGCCGTCGGTGACCGCGGCGAACACCTCGATCAGATCGACGTTCACCTCGGTGAAGTCGTCCGGCGCGTTGAGCAGCCGGACCCCTTCCGCGTGGGTGCCGTCGTCGAGCGTCGCAACCACCGTCAGATAGGCGAGATCTCCGCCTTTGGCCAGCACGACCTTCGTCTGCCAAGGGGGTTTGGCGAGCGTGGTGACCGATTGGTCATCGAGCTTGAACTCGACCGATTCGATCTTACGGCCCTCGGGGGGTATCACCTCGGCCGAGGCGGAAAACGACCCCGGCGGGACTTTGGCATGGTCCTTCGGTTCGAGGATGTTGATCACGAACGCTCCGCGCGCCCGATTGATCACGAATTGATCCGAGGCGACGAGAACGCCCGCCGCGTCGAAGCCCTCGGCCCGAATCGTCTGCTCTTTAGGCGAGGCGGAAAGCCGCAGCTCCGCCTCGTAGGGCGGACGGGTGCGGATCAGTTGCTGTTCTCCATCCACCTTGAACACGACTTTCACGATCCGCGCCCCGGCGACCAGCGCCTCGGCGCGCCAGAGCCCGAGAGCTACCTCGTCGGCCGGCGGAACCAGGAGGACCGCGTCGGCCGCGATCGGCGGCGGTGGAATTTCGCCGTTGACGGGAAGCAGGCTGCCGAGCCGGTCGACCGGTTCGGACGGCACGGTCACAGTCCGCACCACGCTCACTTCGCCGCCGCCCGTGTCGTCCTTGAGGTGCAGGCGCAGCAGGTAGGTCTGGCCGGTGCGGAGCGGGGTTTCGAGAGCCAGCGACAGCGGATCGGTGCCGTTGCTGATCGGCGCGCGGAACCGGACCCGCAGGTCCGAGAACGGCCGGCCGGCCAGCTCGACCACGCCCGCGGCGGTCAGCTTGTAGATCGTGCGATTGCCGTCCACCACCGATTGCAGCTCGGCTTGCGGGTTCAGGCGCAGGACGGCGCGAACGATCATCCGCTGACCGTCCAGGCGCGGAAAATCGATGTCGAGCCCGGCGAGCGCGAGTTTCGGCGGTACCGGCGTCGTATCTGCGGCGGCCACGGCGAGGCTCCAGGCGAGCCGATCGGTCGGCGGATCGAGGAGATTCTCCGGCTTCGTTCCGCGCCCCCAGGGCCAGGGACGTTCAGCATAGCCTTGGAGATAGCGGGGGACGGTGCCGTCCGGATTTTTCGCTTTGTAGCGCCCCTTGTCCAAGCCCGTGAGCCCGGCAATCCCCGTCGCGCGATCGACCAGCGGCGCCTGCTTGCAGACCTGGAGATCGAACCGCTTGACCGAGGAGCGGCCTTTAAACGCCTCCCACTCGCCGAGCCAGAATTCCATCTCGTCGGAATAGAGCCCCCGCTTGCCGTCGATCGGACGCCAAGCGCGCCAGGGTTCGCCGACCGCCGGCTGGTAGACGACGATGCGGCCCTTGAGCTCGTCTTTTTTGAGGTAAACCTCCGCGTCGTTCGTTTCGGGGTCCGCGGCCGTCCCGGGATCCTCTGGCTTCGCCTTGACGTCCTTGGCGGTCGCTCCGACCGTTCCGCCCGCTCCAGAGCCGTCTGTCGTGCCGTAGACCCAGATCTCGATCGGCCGGAACGCGAAGGCGCAGTCGATGACGATTCGCTTTTCCGGCTTGCCGTTGAGAAAAATCAGCTGCGATCGGATGTCGAGCGGCGTCGGATACTCGGAGAGCGCCAGGCGCTGCCGCCGTTCGATCGCGTCGGTCAGCTCGTTGTTCGGGGTCGAAGGATCGGGATCGGCGAGAAAGTCCCGGATCAGGTCCGCGCGCGCTGCCGGGTCGAGATCGGCGAAACGATCGCGGTCGGCGCGCGGCATCAGCAGCGCGGGACCGTCCTGGAGGAAGGCCCGCTGATCTTCGGGAAGGGTGAGGGGATCGAGAGGGGGTTGGGCCGCCGCCGGAAGGGAGGAACCGGCGACGAGCCCTAACAACGCCCAACGCGCTAGGAGACGCATTGCTCTTTCGGAATGCACTGTCGGTGCCAGCTTCATGCGTTCACTCCCGCTCAGATTTCGGCAACGACGGACCGCGTCAGCCCGGGCGAGGGCTGTGACCGAACCGGCCGATTCGGCATGGTATGTTTCTCCGCCGTGGCAGCCAAGAAAAATCTTCCCGTGCGCTCCTGGCAGTCGGGCGACACCGTCCAGGGGTTTGCCCTCCTGACCAAGAAAGAGCTGCGCCAGGACAAGAACGGCAAGTCGTTCATGGACCTGGAGGTGGCGGACGCCTCGGGTTCGATGGCGGCGAAAATTTGGGCCGACAGCCCGGCCATGCAAGGCCAGTTCGAGGTCCATCGCTTCATCGCGTTCCGCGGCTTGGTCAAGCTCTACAAGGAACAGCTCCAGCTCTCGATCGACGAATGCCGCGAGACGACGGACGAGGATCACAAGCACGGTTTCGACGAGTCGCTGCTGGTGCCGTCCACGCGCGAGGACATCGGCGACCTCTGGCGGCGTCTGACCTTCCTGATGACCGAGCAGGTGGAGCGGCCGGTCCTGCGCCGCCTCGCGAGCGAGACGATGGAGATCTACGGCGCCGCGTTGCGCGAGCACCCGGCGGCCAAGGGGATGCACCACGCCTACCGCGGGGGTTTGCTGGAGCACGTGGTCTCGATGGCCGAGTTCGCCGTCGCGGTCGCCGGGCACTGGAAAGAGCTGGACCGCGACCTGCTGCTGATCGGCGTTCTGTTCCACGACCTGGGCAAGCTCTACGAGCTGGGGGCGATGCCGGCGAACGACTACACGCTGGTCGGCCGCCTGATCGGTCACGTGGTGATCGGCCGCGATCTGCTGCGCGACCGCTGCGCCGCGATCCCCGACTTCCCCGCCGACCTGCAGCTTCACCTGGAGCATCTGATCCTGTCGCACCAGGGGAAGAAGGAATACGCCTCGCCGGTCGAGCCGATGACGGTCGAAGCGGTCGCCCTCCATTTCATCGACGACCTCGACTCGAAGCTCAACCAGCTCCGAAACGCCCGCGAAAGCCAGCCCGGCCTGCCGTTCCTGCGCGGGCTCGGCCGATACATGTATCTGCCCGGACCGGAACCCGCGCCCGTCGACCCCAACGCAACCCAGGCAGCCTCATCAGCCCCATCGAATTCGCCGAGCGCCCCGTCGCCGGATCCCAATCGGTTCGGTCCTCCGCCCCCTCCAAGTGCCCGGCGCGAGCCCCCCACAACGCTCGCGAGCCTGGGCTCGATTCTCGCCGCGCACCGCGCGGAGGCGAAACCGGCCGAACCAGCCGAAGCCAAGACCCCCGAGCCCCGCTCGCTTTTCGATCTGGGGGAGTAGAGGCGTAAGTCCAGCGCAAAAACCCTTGACAGGGCGTAAAAATGAGCGTAAACAGAGCGTATGTCGGTTCAAGCGCTCCTTCCGCTCTTCCCCACCTATCCGCCCGTCGGCCGTCCCGATCCAGACGCCGAAGCGTTCCGCAGCCGCGCCGGAGTCGAGTATTTCGGCCTCCCGATCCGCGAGATCCTGAACCGCTGCACCGCGAAGCGGATGCCGTTCACCTGGACGGTGAACCCCTATCGGGGCTGCGAGTTCGGCTGCACCTATTGCTACGCCCGCTACACCCACGATTTCTTCGATCTGGGGAAGTGGGAAGACTTCGAGCGGAAGATCTTCATCAAGGAAGGCGCAGCCGAGTCGCTGCTCAAGAAGCTGCGCAAGGCAGCCCTCCAGGGGCAGCCGATCGCGATCGGCACCGCCACCGACCCCTACCAGCCCGCCGAGCGCCATCATCGGGTGACCCGCTCGCTGCTTGAAATCTTCACCCGGGTCGAAGGTCTCCAACTGTCGATCACCACCAAGTCGCCGCTCGTCCTGCGCGATCTCGACCTTTTGACCGAGCTGGACGCGCGGCACTCGATCTCGGTTCACTGCACGATCACCACCGTCGATCCCCAGCTCGCCCGAAAAATGGAGCCCTACGCCCCCGATCCCAGGGCGCGCCTGCGCACCGTGCGGCGGCTCGCCGCGGCGGGGATCGAAACCGACGTCTTCTGCATGCCGATTATGCCCGGCTTGAACGACGGCGAAGACCAGCTTCGCCCCCTGCTCGAAGCGGCGAAAGACGCAGGGGCGAGCAACGTCCACGGCGGCGCGGTCTATTTGAAGCCCGCGGCCCGCGCGCGGTTCATCCCGTGGATCGAACAGGAGTTTCCCCAGCTCGCCGCCCGCTACCGCAAGCTGTTCGGACGGCGCGACTACCTGGGCGATGCGGAGCGCAGTGAGCTGCTCTCGACCTTCCGGCGGCTGAAGCTGGAGTTAGGCTTTCCGACCGGGGTACCCGGCCGCGGCTGAGGATCCCGATCGGCCGGCGCGCCCAGAGGACGAAGAGGAAGTCCCCGCGAGCAGCGCCACCAGCCGACCGAGCGCTACGTCTGGGTCGCGGCTTTCGCCCTTGATCTGGGTTTCGGTGTCGAGCACCTCGGCCGGTAGCCGTGAGGCGAGCGCCAACGGCAGGCGGGAGGCGGCGAGATACGCCTTGTGCAACCGGAAGGGGTGAAGACCTGCCAGGGGATTCTTCGCGCCGCCGGGCAGTTCCTTCTGAAGCGCCGGGGCCAGCTTGTCTTTGAAGCGTGGATAGTTCGTCTCGCCGGCCGGAAGGCCAGAGATCCGCAGCAACCCCGCCACAGCGGTCAACTGGCGGCAATAGGCCGCGAGCAGCCCGAAGAACGACAACCGGGCGGCGATCGGCTCTTCCGCCGAAGCGAGCAGCCGCGACAACCGGTCGAGCGCCTCTCCCGCCCGGCCGCCGCCGATCGCGTCGAGGATCTGCCAGACATCCTCTTCCCCGCGGTCCTCGATGTTCGCCTCGACCATCCGCCGGTCGATCCGCCCGCCGGCTCCGGCTAGGTTCGCGAGCTTTCGGTACTCGCCCGCGAGGCGCGACGACGACTCGGCCTCCGCAGCCCCCCCGTCTTTCCGCTTCTCCCCTTGCCGCAACGTCCGGCGCGCCAGCTCGGCCATCGCGTCGCTCGCGATTCCCACCCCGGTCTGGCGCGCCAGCTCGGCGGCTAGGGTGTCGAGCCCCTGCCAGCCGCCGCGCTCGGATTCGATCTCGGCCAGCCGGACGATGGCTTTCCGCTCTTCGAGCGAATCGAGGATCGGGTGCCCTTCGGCCACCGCACGCTCGGCGAGCACCAGCGCGTGGCCGGGCGGCAGCCCCGCGCGGATCACCTGCGCAAGCGCCGCGGCGCTCCCTTCGGCCCATCCTTGAAGATCCTCACGGCGGGCGGCTTCGAGCAGTGCCGCGAGCCCGGCTTGCAGCTCGTCGTTCCCTTTTTTCGCTTTGCGCCGACCGCTCGCCCCTTCGAGCGCCCAATCCGGCAGATCGGAGATCCGATCCGCGGCGGCACCCGCATACGGATCGACGTCGAACAGCCGCAGCGCCTGAAGCAGCCGGGCCGCCGCCTGGCGCTCTTTGCCGGAGAGGTTCCGGTCGCCGCCCGCAAACGGTAGGACATCCCGCACGTCGTCGATCAAAGCGGCCGCCAAGCTCCGGTCGGCGAGCACCGCCGTATCGATCACCAGCGCGACCTTTCCCGCAGCGAACAGGGAAAAGGTGCGCAGATCGGCCAGGATCGGTTCGAGCGAGGGGGGATGGCGGTGCGTTTCTACCGTGCAGCCGACAGCCTCGGCGAGCCGGTCGGCAATCCGCTGCGCGCCGGCCTCGGCGAGCGTGAGGTCGCCGATCACCAGAACCACGCCGGGCGGAGTCCCCGATTCGAGGTTCGCGAGCAATCGATCGACCGTAATGGGCATCTTCCTGGGACTCTACAGGCGGGAAGGTTGTCTGGAACTCTCAGCAAGAGTCCCAGACGTCAAAGCTTTAATCCGAGTCGCCGAGCAGGCCTTTTTCCGCCAGCTCCTGGCAATCGATGCAGTACCGCGCCCAAGGCACCGCCTCCAACCGAGGCAGGGCGATCGGGTTGCCGCAACTCGCACAGCGACCGTAACTGCCATCGTCGACGCGGCGCAGGGCCTCTTCGATCTGGAGCAGCAGGAGGCGCTCGGAGTCCGACAGGGAAAAATTCAGCTCGCGGTTGTAGGCGTTGTTCGCCCGGTCCACGATGTCGTCGGTTCCGTCGTCGGCGGCTTCCTGCCCCGCTTGAAGGTCCGCCCGATACAGCTTGGTCATCTCGTTCTTTTGATGGAGAAGCCGATCCCGCATGGGGCCGAATTCGTCGCTCGGCGCCTGCGCAACCGCCTGGGTCTTCTGAGTCTTAGGCACTACCCTCTCCTTTCCAGCTCCACTTCAGCCGTTTGAAGGCGCGCGATGATAACCGATTCCGGCCGCGATCGAGAGGCCCCGGTAAAGCTGCTCGTAAAGCACCAGCCGAGCCAGCTCGTGCGACAGGGTCATCGGCCCGAACGCGATCACCTTCCTTGCGGCGTCGAGCACTTCCCGGTCGAGGCCCAGATCGGAGCCCAGCAGGAACGCCACCGGGTGCGGCCACTCCCTTTTCAAACGCGCCAATTCTTCCGCGAGCGTCTCGGAGGAGATCACCGTGCCGCGCGAATCGAGCGCCACGACCCAACAGGGATCCGGTAGCGCCGCGAGCAGCGCCTGCCCCTCCGCCCGGCGGCGTTGCGGATCTTCGGCGCTCACCCGGGCGCGGATCGCCAGATCGCGCACCGGCAGGGACCGCTCGATCCGCTTGCGGTAGTCGGCGCACAGATCCTCCCAAGCCGAGCGCTGGTGCCGGCCGGCCCAGGCGATGACGATCTCGCGCGCCAAAGTATTGAAACGAAGGACCCTGACGGGTCTGTCCTGCCGGCCGGGGAAGGCCGGTCAGCCGAGGGCGGCGACCTCTTCCCGCTCGCCCTCTTGCCGCGAGTTCACCAGGAAACGGCTCCACTCGTCGGTAAAACTGAGCGAACGCAGATCGCGCATCCGGTCGAGGAAGACGACGCCGTTCAGATGGTCAAACTCGTGCTGGATGATCCGCGCCTCGAAGCCCGCGGCGATGAAATCCGTCGGCCGCCCCGCCCGGTCGAGGCCACGCACCCTGACGCTGTAGTGCCGCGGCACCAGGCCGCGAAGGTCGGGGATCGACAAGCACCCCTCCCAGTCGTAGACCATCTCGTGGGAGGTCGGTGCGACCATCGGGTTGATCACCACCCGAAGCGGAATGTCCGGATAGGCCGGATCGGACCCCTCTACGTCCACATGCCGTTCGTAGACGAACAGCTGAAGATCCTCGCCCACCTGCGGCGCCGCCAGCCCCACCCCCGACTCGGCGCGCATGGTCTCGATCATGTCGTCGATCAGGTCCTGCATCTCCCCCCGCCCGACATGCGAAGCGTCCACGGCTTTCGCCGGCACGCGAAGTGCCGGATGCCCCAGGCGGAGGATCGGTCGGACGGCCATAGCGGTTGTGCTCATAGGGGATTATACGCGCCCCCTTCTTTGAACATCGGGGATCGGGACGGGATTCCTGGTTCGAGTTCTAGAGCCCGGGTACAATACGGGGCTCCCTTCCGGAAACGATCCGGACCACAACCTATAGACAGGCACCCCCGAGACCCATGAGCGACTCCCGATTTCCCGACCTGCCCGGCGGCTACCCCTTCCCCACCCTCGAACTGGAGGTGTTGGCGGAGTGGAAGGCGAACCGGATTTTTGAGCAGACCCTCAAGCGCCCGGCCCCCGAGGGCGCCTTCGTGTTCTATGAGGGCCCCCCCACGGCGAACAACGTGCCGCACGTCGGCCATGTGGTCACCCGGGTGGTGAAGGACCTCTTCCCCCGCTTCCGGACGATGCGCGGTTACAAGGTGTCGCGGAAGGCCGGCTGGGACACCCACGGTCTGGCGGTCGATATCGAGGTCGAAAAGCGGCTCGGTTTCTCCGGCAAGCAGCAGATCGAGGCCTATGGTATCGCCGCGTTCAACCAGGCGTGCCTCGACAGTGTGATGACCTATGAGCGGCAGTGGCGGGCGATGACCGAGCGGGTCGGCTACTGGTGCGATCTCGACCACGCCTATTGGACCTACAAGAACGAGTACATCGAGTCGGTCTGGTGGTCGCTGGGCAAGCTCTGGGATCAGGGTCTCCTGGTCGAGGGGTACAAGATCCAGCCCTATTGCGCCCGCTGCGGCACCACCCTGTCGAGCCATGAGGTGGCGCAGAACTACAAAGAGGCCGAGGACCCGTCGATCTGGACGCTGTTCCGCCTCCACGCCGGAATGAAGGCGAACGACGAAAACGGCGCCGAGGTCGATCTGTCCGGCGTCGGCCTGGTCGGCTGGACCACCACGCCGTGGACCACGCTCGCCAATGCCGGCGTCGCGGTGCATCCCGATTTGCTCTACAAATTGATCGACAACCCGGGCAAGCCCGGAGAGCGCCTGATCATCGGCGAAGGGCTCGGCACCGCGGTACCGCTCGCAGCCGAGATCGACGGCCACCGCAAGCAACTCGACCTGCGCGAGCAGCCCGCGCTGGCCCGGTTCCACGGCAAAGCGCTCGAAGGCATGACCTACGAGCGGCTGTTTACCTTTGTCGATCCGGAGGTTCCCGGGCGGGTGGTCCTCGGTAACTACGTCACTTCGACCGAAGGCACCGGCTTGGTCCACACCGCGCCACCGTTCGGCGAGGACGACTACAAGACCGGCCAGCGCTACGGCCTGCCGCTCTGGCTGACCGTCGACGGCGAGGGGAAGATGGTTCCGGCCGCCGGGGAGTTCGCCGGGCTCTGGTTCAAGGACGCCGATCCGAAGATCATTCAGGATCTGAAGCGCCGCGGCCTGATGCTCCACTCCGACCGCTACAAGCACAACTACCCGTTCTGCTGGCGCTGCGACCGGCCGCTGCTCTACTACGCCACCACCAGCTGGTTCATTCGCACGACGCAAAAGAAGGACGACTTGGTCGGCCTGAACCGCACGATCGCCTGGCACCCGGAGCACGTGGGCCAAGGGCGCTTCGGCAACTGGCTCGAAAACGTGGTCGATTGGGCGCTCTCGCGGCGCCGCTATTGGGGCACTCCGCTCCCCGTCTGGCGCTGCGACGGGGACCAAAATGGAGACAAATGCGCCCACACCTGGGTCGCCGGCTCGTACAAGGCGCTGTTTGAAGCCGCGGGCCGCGATCTCCCTCAAGATGTTTACGACCGCGGGCAGTTCGATCCGCACCGGCCGTATCTCGACGACCTCTCCTGGGGCTGCGAGAAGTGCGGAACCGGCACGATGCGCCGGGTCACCGAGGTGATCGACGCCTGGTTCGACTCGGGCGCGATGCCGTTCGCCCAGCACCACTACATGGGCGAGCCGGTGACGGCGGACGACGGAAGCGTTCTCTTCGATCCCGAAAAGGGAGTCGGTTTCCCGGCCGATTTCATCTCCGAGGCGGTCGATCAGACGCGCGGCTGGTTCTACACCCTCCACGCGCTGGGAACCTTGCTGTTCGGCCAGGTCGCCTACAAAAACTGCATCGTGCTCGGCCACGTAAACGACGAGCAGGGGCGGAAGATGTCGAAGCGGCTGGGCAACGTGGTCGAGCCGATGGCGGTGATCGCCGAGACCGGCGCGGATGCCATGCGCTGGTATTTCTGCGTCAACAACCCGGAGGTCCCCTCGCGCTTCTCCGCCAAGCTGGTCCGCGAAGCGGCGCAGAAGTTCCTGCTGCCGCTCTGGAACGCCGTCTCGTTCTTCACCATCTACGCCAATCTCGACGGCTGGCGTCCGAGAACCCCAGGGATCGAAACGCCGTTCGCCGAGCGCCCGGCGCTCGACCGCTGGGTGTTGCTGCGGCTCGACCGGGTGACCGAAGAGGTAACCGCGAGGCTCGACGGCTACGACCTCACCGAGGCCACCCGGACAATCGAGGCGTTCGTCGACGATCTGACGAATTGGTACATCCGCCGCAGCCGCGGCCGTTTCTGGTCGGCCGACGCGGGCGGCTCGGACGCCGACAAGCACTCGGCCTATCAGGCGCTCTACGAGGTTCTGACGACCCTTTCCCGCGTGCTCGCGCCGTTCGTACCTTTCATCGCCGAGGTTCTCCACCGCCATTTGGTCCGGAGCCAGAATCCGGATGCCCAGGCGAGCGTTCACCTCGAAGATTGGCCTGCTTTGCAATCCGACACTCCGGCGGGCCGGGCCGATGCCGCGCTCGAAACCGGCATGGCGACCGTGCAGCGAATCGTCCGGCTCGGCCATGCGGCGCGGAACGTCCATTCGCTCAAGACCCGCCAACCGCTCGCCGCCGTCACCCTGGTCGCCGCGGATTCGACCCTCGCCGCGGCGGTCGCCCCCTACCTCGACATTCTGCGCGACGAGCTGAACGTCAAAGAGGTGCGATGGGCCGCGGATCGGAAGGAGTACGTCCACGCCGACGTCCGGCCGATCTTCCCGAAGCTCGGCAAGCGATTTGGCAAACGGATGCCGGAGATCAAAGCCGCTCTCGAAGCGGCTTCGGGCGAGGCGCTGCTCGAACAGCTGGAAGCGACCGGCAAGCTGACGATCGATCTCGCCGGCGAACCGATCGAGCTGGTCACCGAAGAGGTGGAGATTCGCCTGGTCGAGCGCGAGGGGACGGCCACCCAAGGCGACCGCGAGTTGCTGGTCGCCCTCGACACCCACGTCACCCCCGAGTTGCTCGCCGAAGGCTGGGCGCGCGAGGTGGTGAGCCGCATCCAGACCGCGCGGAAAGAGCAACACCTCGATTACGCCGACCGAATCCGCATCCGGTTCCGGGCGGCCGAGCCGCTCGCCACGGCGATCGCCACCCATCGCGACTGGATCTTGGGCGAGACGCTCGGGGTCGAGTTCGTCGGGGCCACCGAGGCGGGCGATACCGAGGGATTGGCCGAAGCGCCGATCGAAGGGCACGACTTCGCGTTCGCGATTGAAAAGATCGGGCGCTGACCCCCAACACTTCCAGGAGCCGACCATGGCCGGAATCTTCAAGGCATACGACGTCCGGGGCACGGTCCCCGATCAGGTAAACGTTACCATCGCGCGGCAGATCGGCCTCGCGTTTCAGCACGTGCTCGACGCGGAGGACCGCGCGCTTGGGCATACGGTGGTGGTGAGCCGCGACATGCGCTCGCATAGCCCGGGGCTCGCCGAGGCGTTGATCGACGGCCTGCTCGCCGCGGGGCTCGACGTGCTCGACATCGGAATGGCCACCACGCCGATGAACTATTTCGCGATCGGACACCACAAGACGGCCGGCGGGGTCCAGGTCACCGCGAGTCACAATCCGGCGAAATACAACGGCTTCAAATTCAGCCGCCACGGCGCGCTACCGGTCTCGGGCGAAGGCGGCATCGCGCTGATGGAAAGGAAGATCGCCGAAGAGGATCTGCCCGAAGCCGCGGTGCGCGGCACGCGGACGAAAGGCGACGTGGCGGAGGCCTACAAAACGCACGTCCTCTCTTTCCTCCGGGACGAAGGCAAAAAGAAACTCAAGGTCGCGGTCGACGCGGGCAACGGCATGGTGGTGATCGAACGGCCGATCCTCGAAGCCTGTGGCATCGAGATGATCCCGCTCTATTTCGAGCTGGACGGCACGTTCCCGAACCACGAGGCGAATCCCCTCAAAGCCGAGAACCTGGTCGATCTCCAAAAACTGGTGCATGAACACAAAGCCGATCTGGGGATCGCGTTCGACGGCGATTCGGACCGCGCGGCGTTCATCGACGAAAACGGCGAGGCGATCGGCAGCGATCTGGCGACGGCACTCATCGCAGGTGCCCTCCTCGATCGCGAGCCGGGCAAGGCGGTGATCTACGACCTGCGCTCCTCGCGCGCCACGGGCGAATACATCACGGAGCACGGCGGAGTCCCGGTCCGCGAGCGGGTCGGCCACTCGTTCATGAAGGCCACCCTGCGCGAAAAGAACGGCATCTTCGGCGGCGAGCTCGCCGGCCACTATTACTTCCGCGATCATTTCCACGCCGACTGCCCGCTGCTCGCGGTGATCGAAGTCTTCAACCTCCTCCGTTCGACGGGCAAGCCGCTCTCCGAGCTGGTCGCCCCGCTCCACCGCTACGCCAAGAGCCCGGAGATCAACTTCGAAGTCGAAGACAAAGCCGGCATGATCGCCCAGCTCGCCGAAAAGTATAAGGACGCCACGATCGACTACCTGGACGGCATCACAATCTCCTACCCCGACTGGTGGGCCAACGTACGGCCCAGCAACACTGAGCCGTTCCTACGGTTGGTGATGGAGGCGAAAACGGCGGAGATGCTCAAGGAAAAGGAGCACGAGTTCTTCGCGTTGTTGGGGGAGCCGGCGGAGTAGGGGCGAGATCTCGGCGCTCACGAGCGAACTTCAAGAGCTGGAGAACGAACTTTGGGGCCGCGGCCATGAAGTGGAACGAGTCGGCGCAAGCCAGCGTGCGCCCGCCATCGCCCCTGTGCCGTTCGATGATGCCTGGGTCGTAACCGTACCGGGGCAGGCTATCCTACCCACCATGCCCTCCCCACCGGCCGGCCCGCTGCGGCGCGCGCTGCGGCGCCTGTCGCGCCGCTTCGCGGGCTCGGCGCTCCAAGTGGTCTACGAGCCGCGCTACGCGCTCGATCTTTCGGGCATCGGTCACGATGCGCGGCGCGGCGAGCGCATCCTCGGGTTTCTCGCGGCCGAAGGATTGATCGAGAGCGACGATGTCCTGCGCCCCGAGCCGATGTCGTTTCACGATCTGCGGCGGGTCCACTCCGACGACTACCTCGAAGCGCTCGGCCGGCCGAACGCGCTGGTGCCGATCCTAGGCTTTGCCCCGCCGGACAACCTCGCTGAGGCGTTCCTCGAAGCGCAGCGCACGATGGCCGGCGGCACCCGGCTTGCGTTGGAGCTGGCGCTCGGACCCGCACCGCCGGGCGGCGGCGTTAAGCGTTCGTCGGGCGGTCCGGGCCGGCCGGCGGTCAACCTGGGCGGCGGCTTTCATCACGCGTTCCGTGATCGGGGGGAGCGGTTCTGCGCGTTCAACGACGTCGCGGCTTCGATCGCCTCGCTCCGCTCCCGCGGTTACGAGGGGAAGATCCTGGTGGTCGATCTCGACCTGCACGACGGCGACGGCACCCGCTCGATCCTCGCGGGCGATCCGGGCACCCATACGCTGTCGATTCACAACCTGACCACCGCACCGGAGGCGGAGAACGCGACCGTGGTCGAGCTGGGCACCGGGGTGGAGGATGAGGGGTACCTTGCGGCGATCCGGGAGAATCTGCCGCCGGTCGCCGAGTCGTTCGCGCCGGATCTCGCGATTTACCTTGCGGGCGCCGACCCGGCGGCCGGCGACGCGATCGGCGACTGGCGAATCACCCCGGAAGGAATGCTCGCGCGCGACCGGTTCGTGATCGAGCGGCTCGGCGCCCTGAAGGCACCGCCGCGGATCGCGATCGTCCTCGCCGGCGGCTACGGCAAAGGGGCGTGGCGCTACCCGGCGCGATTCCTCGCCTGGCTCGCGAGCGGCCGGGAGATCGAGCCGCCCAGCTCGGAAGAGGCGCTCCTGTCCCGCTTCCGCGCGCTCGCGAGCACCCTCTCGACGCACCAGCTGACGGCGGAAGACGAACCGGACCGGCAGCGGCCCGCGGTGCCGCCGAATGAGATCGACCCGCTGGACGATTGGGGCCTTACCGCAGACGACCTCGCCCCGGCGCCCGGCACCGGCCTCGGCAGACCGAGCCGCTTCCTCGGCTTCTACTCGCGCTCCGGCGTCGAGCTGGCGCTCGAACGGGCCGGACTGCTCGAACGCCTGCGCGCCCGGGGCTACGATCGGCCGACGATCGAACTCGACCTCGGCCAGCCCGTGGGCGACACCGCGCGCCTGTACGGCGATTCAACGAAGCGCGACCTGCTGATGGAGATCCGCGCCCGCATCGACCGCCGCCTGCTGCCCGGCGTGCCGCTGCTCCACCTCGAATGGCTGCTGCTCCAAGACCCGCGCGCGAGTTTCCCGCCCGGCACAACCGGCCTCCCCGGGCAACAGCATCCGGGGCTCGGCCTGCTCGCCGAGGTGATGGCGCTGATGGTTGCCGCCTGCGACCGGCTCCAACTCGAAGGGATCTCGTTCGTCCCCTCGTACTACCACCTGGCCGCCAAGGGCCGGCGCCTGCTGCGTTTCCTCGACCCGGACGACGAGGCGCGGATCGCGAGCCTGGAGGCGTCGCTCGCGAACCTGCCGCTCACCGAGGCGACCCGGCTCGTCTCCGACGGGCAGGTGATCGACACCCTCACGGCCAAGCCGTTCGTCTGGCGCCCGATGACGATGATCCTGCCGACGAGCGAAGAGCTGGCGGCGCGCTTCGAAGATCCAGACTACGAGCAACGCGCGGCCGTGCGGCGGGCGTTTCGAGTTTTGTAGGGGGCCAGCCCTACCGGCCCATCCGTTCGAGCGCATCCGCCGCGGCCTTTTGCTCCGCGGCCTTTTTGCTCGAACCCTCGCCCCGACCGGCGTTCACCCCGGAGACCCAAACCTCGACCTCGTAGATTTTGTCGTGGTCCGGCCCCTTCTGCCCCACCATCCGATATTCGGGCAGCTCCCCGCCGTTCGCCTGCGAAACTTCCTGCAAGCGGGTCTTGGCGTCCACGGAGAGCAGCGGCGCCCCGGTGGTCGACGCGGTTTCGAGCATGGTCTCGATCGCCGCCCGCGCCGCATCCAGCCCGCCGTCCAGATAGATCGCGCCGAACACCGCCTCCAGCGAATTGGCGAGCAGCGACGCCTTGGTCCGGCCGCCGGAGCGCTCCTCCCCGATCCCCAGCTCCAGCTCCGGCCCGAGCGCCAGCCGCTCCGCATGGGGGGCGAGCGTCGACCGGCTCACCAGCTGGGCCTTGAGCTTCGAGAGCTGCCCCTCCGGCAAAGTCGGATTGCGGGCATACAGCCAGGACGCGGCGATCAAACCCAGCACCGCATCGCCCAGAAACTCCAACCGCTCGTAATGCCGCTCGACCCCATGCTCGTTCGCGGCGGAACGATGGGTCAAGGCGAGCTTGAGCAGCTCGGGTCGGTTGAACCGGTAATTGAGGCGCTCTTCGAGAGGCACGGAGGGGCGTCGGCCGAACATTGTCCGGTAATGCTAGCAGGCTCTACCGCCGTCCGAACCGCCGTTCGAGATCCGAATCGGTCATTTGCAACACGATCGGCCGGCCGTGGGGACAGGCGTAGGGGTTTTCGGCGGCGAACAGCTCGGCGACCAGGACTTCCATTTCGAGCGGGGCGAGCGGGTGATGCATTTTGATCGCCGCTTTGCAGGAGAGCGTCGCCGCCAGCGCGTCGAGGATCTGGCGGGCGAGGATTTCGGCGCCTTCTGAGCCTTCAAGCTCTCCGCCGCCGATCGCCGACGAGGCGAGCGCGCGGAGGAGTTTTTCTCCTTCGTCCGCCGACAGGACGGCGGGGAGCGAGGTGAGCCCCACCTCCGCGCCGGACAGCTCGACGATTCCGAAACCGGCTTTCTCCAGCGCCGGGGCCAGCTCCAGGAGGCGCAGGCGCTCCGCGGCCGACAGTTCCAGCAGGATCGGATGGACCAGGTGCTGGGCCGACCGGCTGGTCGCGGCAAGCGAGCGGCGCAGGCGCTCGAACAGAATCCGCTCGTGCGCGACGTGCTGGTCGATCAGGTAGAGCCCTTCCGGCCCTTCGAGCAGGATCAGCGTCCCCTTGTATTGGCCCATCAGGCGGAACGGCCGGCGTTCGCCGCTGCGGCCCGAAAGCGGCACGGCGGCCCGTTCCGCGATCGGGGCATAGGCCGCCGTCGCCAAGCGCGATTCGTCCGGGTTCGGCGAGCCCGACTGCCCCTGCGGCGAGGGCGTCCACAGCTCCGAAGCCCTCGGCCGTTCGGCGATCTCGGATCCAGGAGAGCCGGAGGTCCCCGATGAGCCGTACGGCATCCGGCCGCCGAGCCCTTGCCAGGAGAACGTCCCGAGCGCTGGACCGGAGGGCGACGAAGCCGACGGGGAGAGTTCCCGCAAGGGCGCCGCCTCTTCCCCGCGAGCCCGTTCGAGACCGCGGCGAAGCGCACGTTCCACCCGGCCGAGGAATCCGGGATCGCGGAATCGCACCTCCGCCTTCTGCGGGTGGACGTTCACGTCGACCTCCCCGGGCGGCACGTCGAGAAAGAGGAAAAGAGCGGGAAAATCCTCGTGCCGCCACTCTTCGCGCACCGCGCGGTAAAACGTCGCGAGGATCGCCCGGTCGCGCAGCAGGCGCCGGTTGACGAAGATGAAATGGCGGCGGCCCCGCGCGGTGGCCGGGGTGCCGATCAACCCCGAGATCACCTCGCCGTCACGGCCGCCGACGCCATCCATCAGCGGCACGGCCGGAATCTCCGCAAGTTGGCGCGCGAACGGCTCGCCGAAGATCTGGCCGATCCGCCGCGCGGCGCCTGCCATCGACGATTCCGCCTCCTGCCCCGCCACTCCCGCCAGCGCGTCGAGCAGCGCCCGCCCCTCGTGAAGCACGGTAAACCGGACGTCGGGCCGGGCGAGCGCATACCCCTGCACCGTCTCCAGCGCACGGCGAAGCTCGGTGTCCGCGGTCTTTAAAAACTTCCGCCGGGCCGGCACGTTCCAGAACAGCGAACGGACTTCGATCGTCGTGCCGCGGGTGCGGGCGAACGGCTCGGCCGCCGTCACCCTCCCCCCTTCGATCGCCACCCGCGTCCCTTCGCCCGGCCGCTCCGCGGTGGTGAGCACCACCCGCGAGACGGCGCCGATGGTCGCCAACGCCTCGCCGCGGAAGCCGAGCGTCCCCACCCGTTCCAGATCCTCAAAGCTGCCGATCTTGCTCGTCGCATGGCGATCGAACGCGAGCAGCGCGTCGTCGCGGTCCATGCCGCAGCCGTCGTCGGCGATCGTGATCCGCTGCTTGCCCCCCGCTTCAAGTTCGACCCGGATCTCGGTCGCGCGAGCGTCCAGGGCGTTTTCGACCAGCTCTTTGACCACCGAGGCAGGGCGCTCGACCACCTCGCCCGCGGCGATCTGCGAGATCAGGGTGTCAGACAGGTGGTGGATTCGCGACATTTCCTCCGGATTCTCGCACGCCCGGCCCGTCTCGACGGTCTTTGATCAGAGAGGCGACGATCGAGAGGGTCAAAACGCCCGCGATCACCCCGAGCGACAGCGGTGTCGGAATCTTCCACAGGTCGACCAGGGTCATCTTGATCCCGACGAAGGAGAGAACCGCCGCCAGGCCGAGCTTTAAATAGACGAACTTCCCCATCACCCCGGCGAGCACGAAGTAGAGCGAGCGCAGCCCCAGGATCGCGCAGACGTTCGAGGTGTAGACCAGGAACGGATCGCGGGTAACTGCGAAGATCGCCGGTATCGAATCGACCGCGAAAATCAGATCGGTGCTCTCGACCAGCAGCAGCACCAGAAACAGGGGCGTCGCGAACCGCTTGCCGTTTTCGCGGACGAAGAAGCTCTTTCCCCGGTAGTCCGGGGTGACTGGCACTAACCGGCGGGCCAGGCGGAGCAGAGGGTTCTTTTCCGGGTGGATCTCCTGGTCGCCGGAAAACGCCATCTTCACCCCGGTGACGATTAGGAAGGCGCCGAAGACGTAAATGATCCAGTGGAACCGGTCGATCAGCGCCGCGCCCGCGAAAATGAAGATCGCGCGCAGGACGAGCGCGCCGAGGATGCCCCAGAACAGCACCCGGTGCTGGAACTTCTCGGGCACCCGGAAGTAGCTGAAGATCAGGGCGATGACGAAGATGTTGTCGATCGAGAGCGACTTCTCGATCAGATAGCCGGTGAAGAATTCGAGCCCGGCCTGCGGCCCTCGGGTGTGCCAGATCCAGACGTTGAACAAGAGCGACAGGCCGATCCAGACGCCGCTCCAGATGGCGGCCTCCTTGACCGAAACCGCGTGCGCTTTCCGATGGAAGACGCCGAGGTCGAGCGCGAGCATCGCGAGAACCGCGGCATTGAAGCCGACCCAAAGCCAGAGGGGGGTGTCGAACATGGTGCCGATCTCCTAAAGATCGGCCGTGGGGTCTTTCACGCGAGACGCCACGGCACGAAGGTTTTCGTGTCGTGGTGGTCTCGCCGCAGCGCTTCGGCCTGTCCTCTAAGCGCTCGCAAACGGCCGGGAGCTTCGGTTCGAACACTCCGTGTTGACGACCGTTGGCCCCGAAGCGCTCGAAGATCGCTCTTCGAGAAGATCCGGGTGGCTACTCCCCACCGGGGGTGCTGGTCGTGGAACAAGCGAATTGGGGATTTCATTCCTACCCCACCACCGCCAGCGCCCCGGGCAAGACCTCCAGTTCCACCCGGTCGCCGGGGGCCATCGGGCGGACCGGCTCGCCGCCGCCGTAGAGGTACATCGAACGGTCGATCGACAGCACCGCGCGGCGGGTGCGGAGGATCTCGACCGCCGGGTGGCTCGCGTGCTTGCCGGAGTAGACCTTGGGGAAGACCCGCAGCAGGTTGACTTTCGAAATCTCGCGCACGATCACCAGGTCGAGCAGGCCGTCGTCGATCGAAGCCTCGGGCGCGATCCGCATGCCGCCGCCGAAGCGGGGCAGGTTGGCGGCGACCGCAAACATCGCCTTCCCTTCGAACACTCCGCCGTCATGCTCCACCCGCAGGTGGGGCGGCTTAAAGGTGGCGAGCGTCTTGATCACCGACCAGGCGTAGATCAGCGGCCCGCGCAGATGCTTGACCTGGTTCGCCGTCCGGGTGACCTCGCTGTCGAAACCGACACCGAGGTAGCTCACGCTGTACATCGGCCCGACCCGGATCAGGTCGATCTTCCGGATCGGCCCCGTGATCGCCCGCTCGACCGCCTCGTCGAGCTTGGCCGGCACGCCCAAACTTCCCGCGAGGTCGTTGCCGCTGCCGAGCGGGACGACCCCCAGGGCGCAGTCCGAGCCCGCCAGCCCTTGGAGCGCGAAGTGCATCGTGCCGTCGCCGCCCACCACGATCAACCGCTCCACTCCATCCTCAGCCGCCCGGTAGGCCTGCATCGGCAGATCGGACGCCGTGCGCGACACGGCGAGCCCCGCGCCGTACTTGGAGGCGAGGATCCGCAGGCGATCGAGGTGCCGAGCCCCCGCGCCTCGTCCCGACGACGGGTTGACGAGAAATCGAATCATGGAAAAGTGGCCGGGATCTTACTGCGGTTTGCTTCGCGGCCGCTCCGCATCTAGGCTCACCCCATGCCGCACCCCGAGATCCAGATCCTTGTCTGCCTGAACGAACGCCCGGAAGAAAGTCCCAAACCGAGCTGTGCCCCGAAGGGCGCGCTCGCCGTCTACCACCGCTTCAAAGACCGGGTCAAAGAGCTGGGCATCCGCGACCGGGTGATGGTCGTGCGCACCGGCTGCCTCAAACATTGCAGCCAAGGCATCACCGTCGCGGTCTGGCCCTTGAACCTCTGGTACCGAGGCGTCACCCTCGACGATGTCGAGGAGATTCTCCAGCAGAGCGTGATCGAACGGCGCGAGGTCGAGCGGCTACGGATGCCGGACATTCCTTGGGAGTAGAGGGGGCTTTTTCCTGCTGCGAAGGCGGGCCTCCCGGAGGCTCAGTTCGTCGGCCGCCGCGTGGCGTCGAACGGGAACTCCGGCGGCGGTGGGCCGAGTTGGCGGTCCAGGTCGGCGATCATTTGAGCTATTCCTTCCGCCACGGTTTCGAGAGCCCGGCAGAGGCGGTCTTCTTCTTCCGTCACCGCCGAGAGGCGCCGCGTCGAGGCGAGCCCAAGAAACGACTGTCGGGTATGCCAGAGATCTTCGACCCCGGCGCGTGATCACACTCCCTGGCGAAGCGGCGCCAGGATCTGCTTCGCAAGGTCTCTGAGGACGCGACCCGCCTGAAAGCCCACCTTCAGGCCTACCTGGGACTCAAGAATCCGGACCTGATGAAGCTCGGCATCCGGCCCCAGGACTTCCACAAGAAGGCGCCGTCGGCGAAGGCGAAAGCCAAAGCACTGGCGGAAGCCAAGACGAGTGAAGGGCAGTCCGTGAACGCCGAAGCCTGATCCGGCGTTCCTGGCCGGGAGAGGGGGCAATCCTCTCCCGGCCGTTGTTTGGCCCTATTGAGACCGAAAGCGTAGAATCAGCAGAGCTTACTCAACTGGAGAACGCGATGAAGAAGCAGACCAAGAAGCTGGTGCTGTCGAAGGAGACGGTGAAACCCTTGGATTTGGTGGTCGGCGCAACAACCGAGGGCTGCGCCACCATCGCCACCGGGTGCAGCGGCAACTCCTGCAGTATTTGCCTGGACGAGCCTCTCGGACCCTAGACCTGTTTAGCTGCTGCCCCCCGGGCCGGCTACCGGTTGGGCGGCGGCTCGACGTCGCCGGGAACGTCTGTCGGTTCCGCGGCCGCGGCGGCGAGGATTTTTACCGCCACTTTGGCCTGGTCGTTGTTCTCTCGATATTCAACGGTGACCCGCAGTTCGGGGACGAGGGGCTGGACCAGGATTTCGGTGGTGGGGACGAGGTAGAACGTGACGTCCCCTTCTTCGGTGTGCAGCACGAGAGACGCGTTGGTCGCGGACAGAATCTCGCCGGTCGCCATCGCGGTCTTGAGGACGGGGGCCGGCACCGGTTCCGTGACTTTGGCGTCGGCCGCGAGGATCCGCTCGGCGATGATGAAAGCGCTGATCTTGCGTCGGTATTCGACGGTCACCTCGACGCCTTTTTCCAATTCCACAAGCCGTTGCGTGCCGTCGTTGATGGCGACCTTTTGAGTCTTCCCATCCTTGAGCTTGAGGTCGATTCGCGAAGTCGTGATCTTAACGATGGTGCCGGTGACCTGAGGGACCGCATGCGGCGCGGGAGCGGCGGCCGGAGGTTCGGGCGCCGACTCAGGGGTCTGTGCCGCCCATCCGGTGCTCGCCGCGATCAACGTCGTCGCCGCCAAGGTGGCGAAGAGGCGGAGAATTCTTCGTTCGGGGTGGTTCATGGGACCTCCTTGGAACTGTCCAAAGTGCGCTCTTGGCACCCGGTATCGTCTGGCGAGTATACCGTCTTCGCCGACCGCCACCTTTGAGCCCCTTTCCCCCGCAACGGCAAAAGAGCGTGTGCCTTTACTCGATAAGGATTCTCTCGGTCGCCGAGACGAACAGCACGTCGGCAAGTGCCGGGTGGCGGCGCAAGAGGGCGCTGCCCTTGCCCTCCAGGCGGTCGCGAATGAAGCCGAGGAAAACGAGATCCGCGTTGGCCGAGAGGCTGGCCACCAGGCGGTCGAAGTCGACCGCTTCGTCGGTGGGAATGATGCGCAGGTTCTTCGTGCTGATCGGCAAACGGCCCGTCTCAATCAGGTCGATCAGGCGTTTGCGCTGCTCGGCGACATCGGCCTGGGGGAAGGCCGCGAAGATGTGGATCTCCGCCTCGCTCCAATCCGGATGGCCGAGAAGAATATAGGCGAGCAGGATCATCAGCGGCGCGTTGTCGTAGTCGTGCCACGTGAGCCAGACATGAACGTTGCGCCGACTCCCGAAGAAGCGCTCGCCGTGGCGGAGCACCAGCGGGCTGATATGGGAGTCCCAGGCGAGGTTGCAGCCATCGCGCAGCTCGTCGAGCAGCTCGTCGCCATCGTTCGCGACGAACTCAAACAGTGTCGTGTTGTGCTCCTTGCCCGTGACGCTCGGCATCTGGAACGCCTGGGCAAGGGCCGTTCGGAGCGAAGGGGAAACGATCGTATCGACCACCAGGGCGCTGTCCCGGGCCAAGGTCAGCTCGACGAGACGCGGCACCAGCAGCTCGCTTTGGCGGAAGGTCTCCTGGTCGAGCCGGCCGTGGATCAGGTGGAGATAGGTACCGAGCCCCTGGCGCCGGCAGATCCAAGTCAGTAGCTGGAGCGGGGCGGAGCGCTCGAACGTGTGGTCGCTCACCGCGATCACGTTGGGACGCCACTCGCCGGCCGCGGCGCTCGACGCGCTGCGCTGCAGCTGGATTTGGAAAAACCGCGTGGTCTGGGTCATCACGCCGCGGAAGATCTCGGCGAGATCGCCCTGCCACCCCTTGCTCGCGCGCAAGCCGGTGTAGATCCCGATCATCATCAGGATTGACAGAAGCGCAAAGGCAGGGTCCATCTGGAACATCAACAACAGGCAAAGCAGGGCTCCGAGCAGGCTCAAGTACCAGCGCGAGCGGAAGCTTGGCCGATAGCTCGGGCGACTTGCAAAATGTTCTAGAAAGCTGATCGCGCAGAGCGAGCCGTAGGTCACCATGAAGAACATCGACACGATGCGGGCGACGAAATCGATCGAGCCCCCGGCGATCGTCACCAGTGCCACCACCGCGGTCACCAGAGTGGCGTTCCTCGGCTCGTTGGTGCCGCCGCGGCCGGAGGCGAGAAAACGATTCAGCGGCCTGCTCGGCAGCACATGATCGCCACCCAGGGCCTGAAGCGTCCGCGGGGCCACCAGGATCGAGCCGATCGCGGAGGAGAGCGCCGCGCAGCCGAGACCGATCGGAATGATCGGACCCCACAGCGCGATCTTGGACATGATCAACGGGTCGGTCGCGAGCAGGTCACCGGGGGCGGATAGCGCGAGTTTGATCACCACCGCGGCGTACATCACGAGGCCGACCAGAGTGGCCGAAAGCACGCCGAGCGGGATCGAACGGCGAGGGTTCTTTAAATCGCCCGAAAGCCCGACGCCCGCCGTCATGCCGGTGAACGCGGGAAAGACGATCGCGAACACCAGCATGAAGGAGTCGCCCCCTTGAATGCCGTGGAGGATCACGGACCGCCCCGGAGCAGCTTGGGCGATCGGCCCCCCGGCAAAGAACAGGGCGAGCGACAGACCCAAGACGGCCACGATGCCCCAGAGCGCCTTCACCCCGATGTCCGCGCCGCGGCTGAGCACAAGCAGGATCAATAAACCCGAGACCGGGAGGGAGACGAGCCGCGGATCGAATGCGAGGCCGGTCCAGGTCGCGAGCAAGGGCTCTAGCGGCCGAAAGGCTTCGGCGAACGCGATCATGTAAAACGCCACCGAGATCGCCTGCGAAAGGTAGAGGCCGATGCCGATCGTAGCGCCGATCGTCCGCCCGAACGAGCGCGAAATGATGAAGTATTCGCCGCCGCCTTCGACCCGGCGGTTGGTGGCGATCTCCGAGATCGCGAGCGCGGTCGGGAGCGTCACCATATGACCCAGCACCACGATCATCAGCGCACCGATCATTCCGACGTGCGCGACGGCGTAGCCGAAGCGGAGGAATAAAACAGCGCCAAGAATCGTGCTGATCGAGGCGAGGAAGACCGGGGCCGTGCCGAAGCCGTGGCCGGCCTGAGTCACTTTGCTCCTGACAGGTGACGCAGCCGTCCCGGATAACGCCTCTGGTGAGGCGGCCGGAGAGGGGCGTTTGCGGCTCAAGCCAAGGCACCGCCGGAGCTAGCTCACCACCGGCAACAACGCGCCCGAGGCCACGGCGCCGGACACCAAATCCCGGTTGGCCGGCGTCAACGCATGCCGGTACTGCTTCGCCAGATCCGCCGTGTCCTCTCGGGTGACGATTCGCTCGTAGAGGTTGGTGCGCTGTTTCGGGATATAGCCGCCCGATTCGATCAGGTGCTCCATTTCGTCTTGGCTCATGCGGAAGGCGGTTCCGGCGGAGGAGACGACGTTTTCTTCGATCATGATCGAGCCCATGTCGTCGGCTCCGAAGGAGAGGGCGAGCTGGCCGATCTTTTTGCCTTGGGTGACCCAGCTGGTCTGCAGGTGGACGACGTTGTCGAAGAACAGCCGGGTGACCGCCAGAGTGCGCAGGTACTCTTCGGCGTAGGTCTCGGGCGTTTCCGGCATGTCGGTGTGCTCGTGCTGGAAGGTCCAGGAGATGAAGGCGGTGAAGCCTCCCGTCTCGTCCTGGAGGTCGCGGATACGCTGAAGATGCTCGATGCGTGCTTCGAGCGTTTCGCCCATGCCGTACATCATGGTCGCCGAGGTGCGCAGGCCGTTCGCGTGGGCCTGGCGCATGATGTCGATCCACTCGTCCGACGAGCATTTCGGGTAGGCGAGGACATCCTTGCGGATCTGGTCCGAGAGGATCTCGGCGCCGCCGCCGGGGATCGACTGGAGGCCAGCGGCCTTCAAGCGCGCGATCACGTCGTAAAAGCTCATCCGCTCCTTCTTGGCGATGAACTTCACCTCGGGAGGCGAAAAGGCGTGGAGGTGGACGCTGGGGTAGCGCTCTTTGAGATACCGCAGCAGGTCCTCGTAGTAGGAGAGCGGCAGATCCGGGTGGACGCCCCCCTGCATCAGGATGCCGGTGCCGTTTAAGGCGATCGTCTCTTCGATCTTCTTGCCGATCTCTTCGTTCGACAGGAGATACCCTTCCGGGTCCCCGGGCGCGCGGTAGAACGCGCAGAACCGGCACTTGTAGACGCAAATGTTGGTGTAGTTGATGTTGCGGTCCACGTTGTAGGTGGCGACTTGCCGGTCGTTCCACCGGTTGCGGACAACGTTGGCGGCCTCTCCCAAGTCCAGCAGGTCGCCTTCGAGCAGCAGCGTATGGGCATCGCCGGCCGAGATGCGGCGGCCGGCCAAAGCGTCTTCGAGGATGGTGGAAACGGGGCGTCCGGACGGTTCAAAGCTCATGCGGGGCACTTTACCGAGAACAGCCGGGGGCGGCAACCGCCGGTTACGCCCCTTCGGCCGGGCTCCCTGCCGGTTCGGCGATCGTTTCGCCGCCGTCCTCGGCCTGGTATTCCTTGAGCCAGTTGTAGAGCGTGCGGATGCTGATCCCGAGCGCCTCGGCGGTGCGGGTGCGGTCGCCCTCCAGGCTTTCGAGGGTGGCGAGCACCAGACGCTTCTGGACCACCGCGACCGGCGTTCCGGGGGCGAAGCGCAGGGCGCCGCCCGGCTCTTCCGGCCACTGGCCGCCGTGGATCTCCTGCGGCAGGTCGCCCACGCCGATCTCGTCGTCGGCGAGGATCGCCGCGCGGTAGACGACGTTTTTCAGCTCGCGCACGTTGCCCGGCCAGGGGTAGGCACGCAGGGCGGCGAGCGCCGCGGCACCGAAGCGCTGTTGGCGCCCCTCGCGCCGGTTATGCTCGGCGAGGAAGCTTTCGGCGATCGCGTCGACGTCTTCCACCCGCTGGCGCAGCGGCGGCAGGGAAATCGGAAACACCTTCAGCCGATAGAGCAGGTCCTGCCGGAACTTGCCCTCGCCCACCGCCTGCTCCAGATCGCGGTTGGAGGCGGCCATCACCCGCAGGTCGACGGGGACGGGCCGATCGCCGCCGACCCGCACGACCAGACCGGTTTCGAGCACACGGAGGAGCTTGACCTGCAGCTCCGGCGGCATTTCCGACACTTCGTCGAAGAACAGGGTGCCGCCCGAGGCCCGCTCGAAGAAGCCGCGGTGCTGCCGCTCGGCGCCCGTGAAGCTCCCCCGCTCGTGGCCAAACAGCTCGCTCTCAATCAGCTGAGGCGAAATCGCCCCGCAGTTGACCGCGACGAACGGCTGGCTGCGCCGCTTGCTCCGGCGGTGGATCGCCTCGGCGACCAGCTCTTTGCCGGTGCCGCTTTCGCCCAGGATCAGAACCGACGCCTGGGTGGGTGCCACTTTGCGGATCAGCTCGAAAATCTGCTGCATCGCCTGCGACGCGCCGACCATGCCTTCGAAGCGGCCCAGACCCAGCAGCTCGCTCCGGAGGGCGCCGATCTCTTCGTTCAGCTCGCGCTCTCGGCGCATGTGGGCGAAGACCAGCTTCAGCCGGCCGAGGTCGATCGGCTTGGTCAGATAGTCCGCAACCCCGCAGCGCAGCGCCTCGATCGCGGTTTCGACCGAGGCGAAACCGGTGATCAGGACGAACGACGACTCGGGCGCCAGCTCGCCGAGCGACTTGGCCAGGTCGAGGCCGTTGCCGTCGGGCAGCACCATGTCGACCAGCGCCAGAGTCGGCGTTTGCTCGGCCATGCGCTTGCGCGCCGCGGCGAGCGTCGAAACGGTGTAGGGCACGAATCCCTCTTCCTTGAGCAAAGACTCAAGGGCGCGAGCGGAAATCTCGTCATCTTCCACGATCAACGCGGTCAGCATGCAGCGGCTCCGAAGACTCTAGGTAGAGACAAATGTATCCGAAAAGAGCGCTCGTCCGCACTTTCCCGGCAAGCGCCACCCAAACGGCGGGCGAGCAGGTCCAAACCTATTCGACTTTCCCCGGTATTCCCAGGCGCCGTGGCCGGTCGCCCCGGCTCGACCACGGCTTCGATTTCCACCGCGTCCGGGCCGGCGGTCAGCGAAAAGGTGATCTTAGATTCAGCTCCGGCATGCTCCAAGGCCGTGGTGACGACCGTGAGCACTGCGGGGAGCAGAAGGTCGCGTCGCGACCGCACGGTGATCGGAACGGGGGCGATGGCGGTATGCCAAGCGGCGCGCAGAAGCACCGACTCGGTCTCGCCAAGGCCGGCGGCCCGGCGGGCGAGCCGGGCCAGATCGATCTCCTCGACGCGCTCGGACCCCGGCAGGACCACTTCGTAGATCGTCTCGGTGCTGCCGACCAATCGGGCGTACCCCGCGCGCAACGCCTTCTGGACAGCGGAGACCGCCTCGTACCGCGCGAGATCGTCGGATTCGCCGTCCTGGGAGTTTTTCGCCAGGTCGCCGATCTCGACCGAGAGGAGCTCCAGGTTGAGGCCGATTGAATTGAGCGGGCTGTGCAGCAGGTGCTCGATCGAAGAATGCAGGCGGCGCAGGGCTCGAAAATGCGCCGATAGGATCGACGCGTCGTCGTCGTTTCCTCGGTCTTCTGCATCGCCAAACGACGTCGGCGAGGGCGTGGGGGCACTCATCTTGCTCTCTCTCCCTACTGACCGGGCAATCCCCGGAGTGATGGCTATACGATCCGCTATGAGGAGACCCTTGAATGAACCCTGAATCGACTCCGCCCGAAGCGCAAGCGGCGCACGGTACCAAACGGAAGATCCCGCCGCAGGTCTCGGCAATTTTGGCCGCTCTGCTGACGGGCTTCCTGCTCGGAGCGGGCACCGTTCTTTATCTGGTGGCCCGCAAAGGCCTGACCTTCCGGCTGTCGGGGGCGACGCCCGTCTCTGGCGGCACAGTGCCCGGCAGCTCCGCCCCTCCGTCAACCCCGGAAGTCCCCTCGCCGCGAGGGGTCCCTAGCTCTTCAACGCAGGACGCCGTGCCCAACCTTGCAAATCAGGCGCCCGCCAATACCGCCCCGGCATCGCCCGGCGTCCCGTCGGATCTGGCGCCCGCGGTTCCTCCGGCGGCCGTTCCGGCCCTGCCGGTCCTTTCCCTAGGCACTACGCTGCCCACCCCCGGCGGGCAGCGCCGGCTGGCGATTCCGGTCGCAGGGGTGAAAGCCACCGATCTGCGCGATTCGTTCGACGAGATGCGCGATGGCACCCGAAAACACGAGGGGATCGACATCCTGGCGCCGCGCAACACGCCGGTCCTCGCGGTCGACGACGGCAAGGTCGAGAAGCTGTTCTACAGTCAGAAGGGCGGTACCACCGCCTATCAGTTCGACCCAACCCGGACCTATGCCTACTATTACGCCCACTTGGACGCCTACGCTCCGGGGCTGGTCGCCGGCCAGGAATTGAAGCGGGGCGAGCTGATCGGGTACGTCGGCACTACGGGCAACGCTCCCCCCGAGACCCCGCACCTGCATTTTCAGATCTTTCGCCTGACCCCCGAGAAGCATTGGTGGGAGGGCCAGGCGGTCGATCCCTTTCCCTATCTGGCGCTCGCGGCGAAATAACCCTCTTTCACTCGACGAACTCGACCGGCGTGCCGACGGTGACGCCCGCCATCAGGCGCATCGCGTCCCAATTGGTCAGGCGAACGCAGCCGTGCGATTCCGTGTGACCGATCGCCCCTGGCGACGGCGAGCCGTGCATGCCGTAATGCTCCTTAGAGAGGCCGACCCAACCGACCCCCACGGGATTGTTCGGGCCGGCCGGCAGGATCGCCTCTTCCTGGGTAGGCTCGGCGTCCCAGAACAGGTCCGGGTTGTAATGGAAGACGGGATTGGGCGAAACCGAGACGACCTTCCACGAGCCGATCGGCAGCGGGTCGTGCTCGCTGCCAGAGGAGGCGGGGGCGTAAAATACTGTCGCCCCTTGGGCGTTCACACCCCTCATGTCGTGGCCCGCCTTGGAGACGACGACCTTGACGATGGCGGCCGGGTTCTCCGGCGGTGCGGGTGCCGCGGGGGTCCCCTTGGCCTTTGGATCGACCGGGGCCGACGGCGCCGGAGGGGGCAGGATGTTGGGGACGCGCAAGCTCTCACCGGCGACGAATTTGGCGCCCGGGTTGAGCTTGGCGAGCAACTCGGGGCTGGCGTGAAACTGCTCGCCGAGCGCCTCTTTGAGCGATGCGTAGCCCATCTTGTCGAGCTTCGCCTGTTCGGCGGGATCGTGCGGAACGGCGACGAACGGTCCGGCCGCCTCCTGCTCGGTGATCGTGTGGAGCGCGAGAGCCGGAGCATTCGCGCTGCGCTTCAGTCGGCGGCGGGTCGGCCCATCGAGCTGGCCGTTGGGCGCCCGGCGATGGACCCGGCGCTGGAACTCGGCGATCGCCTTGGTCGAGTTCTTGCCCGCCACTCCGTCGATCTCGCCCGGCGAAATACCCAGCCGATCGAGCCAGACCTGGGCTTCGAGCAGGGCCGAAGCCTGGGCGGGTTTGGCCGTCGCGGCGTGGAGGGGAAGGCCGACGGCCCAACAGAATCCGGCGATCAGGCCGCCGGAGAGGAATCTTGAAATGCGTCGGTGTTCGATCATTGCGCTGTGTCTCTCCGTTTCCGCGTAGGAAGGACAGAGAGAGCAAGCGCGGTGCCAATCGGGTCTAGGTCGGGGCCGTGGCGAACTCGGCGATCGCATCGCGCAGGGTCGCGAAGGTGATCGGCTTGGTCAGATGGCGGGAAAATCCCGCGGCCCGGCTGCGCGCGATCGCCCCGTCGCCGCCGAGACCCGAGATCGCGATGCCGGAAAGGCCGTAGCGCCGGGCGAGCTCGGGCATTAGATCGAGACCGCTGCCCGAGCGCAGCCAGAGATCGCTGACCACGAAATCGATCGGCGGATCGGACGCGGCGGCGGCGGCCAGAAGCGCCGTCTCCGGGTTGTCGGTGTGGGTGACCTTGTGCCCCAGGCGTCTCAGAAGATGGGAGAGCGCAAAGGCGGTGTCCAGATGGTCTTCGACCAACAGAATGTGCAGCGGTCGATCCGCGGGGCCCCCTTGTTTGCGAGCCGGCTCCTCTGGCGGCGGGGCGGCCGCTCCGGCGGGCAGGACGGTCGAGAGGTAGACGAAGAACGAGGCGCCGCTGCCCACCCCCTCGCTGTGCGCCGAAAGGACGCCGCCGTGGTCGTCGATGATCGACCGCGCGATCCAGAGTCCGAGACCCAAGCCTCCCCCTTCCGGCATGCCGGCGCGCTCGAAAGCCTCGAACAGCCGCGGCAGGTCCGCCGGGTCGAAACCGCGCCCGGTATCGTGCACCTCGATCACGATCCCTGCCGGTTCCTGGTGCCGGGAGCTGACGGTGATCGTCCCGCCTTGCGGGGTGTAGCGGACCGCGTTCGTCAACAGGTTGCACAGCGCCTGGGTAAGCCGGATCGGATCGCCCCAGACCCGCGAATCTTCCACGGTCAGATCCAGGTTCAAACGCAGGCGGCCGGTCGAGAGCGTCGCTCCGGCGGCGGTTTCGATCGCTTCCCTGACCAGAGTTTCGAGGTCGACGATCTCGCAGTTCAGGGCGAACGTGCCGCGGTTGATTCGGGTCAGGTCGAGTAGATCGTCGATCAACCGGGCTTCAAGCTCGGCGTTCCTGCGCACGACGTGGAGCTGCTCGCGGACCTCCGCCGGCAGCGTCTCGTCGACCTCCAGCAGCGAGGAGATGCCGAGGATCGGCCCCATCGGAGTCCGCAGCTCGTGGCTCAACCGGGCGAGAAACATGTCCTTGGCGCGGTTGGCCTCTTCGGCCGAGGCGCGCGCCGCACGCTCCACCGCGAGATCGACCAGCACCTCGGCCGCCCGCTGCTTCTGGACCGTGTAGCGGATCGAGCGGTCGAGCAGCGCCGAGGTGAGCCCCGCTTTCTCCAGGAAGTCCGAGGCACCGGCCGCCATCCCCGCGAGGTCGACCTCGCGCGAGGCATTTCCGGTGAGCAGGATCGCGGGCGGCGCCCCGGACCCCTGCTTAAGGGCGCGGACGAATTCCACCCCGGTGCGGGACCCGAGGTTGTGGTCGACCAGGCAAAGGTCGAACCGGCCGGAACGGACGCGTTCGAGACCCACGTCAGTGTCGCGAACCCAATCGAGCGCGGCGTCCAGGTCCGGAATCTCGGCCAGGAGGTCGCGAGTGACGACGAAGTCGTCTTCGTCGTCTTCGACCAAAAGGATGCGCAGGGTCTCCATTCTCAGCCGGCTTCTTGCCCTGCCACTTCGTCAGGGCGTCGAAACGATGCCGAACCAGTTCGTAGCTTCAAGAGGGACTCGGGACATGGGAAGCGACCTCAACGGGAACCGTTTTTCTTTTTCCGGGCAAGTTTACGACGAAGAGCGAACCCCCGCCCGGGCGGTCGGCGACGTGGATCTCGCCGCCATGTCGTAAGGCGATCTTGCGGCAAATCGCGAGACCGATGCCCGTTCCCTCGTAAGCCTCGCGGCCGTGAAGGCGCTGGAACATCTCGAAGATCTTGTCACGATGCCGTTCCTCGATCCCAATCCCATGATCGGCGACCTCCAGATGGCAGAGTGGCGTATCGCTCCCCTCCTCGATCCGGCCGGAAACCCAGACCTCCGGAGTTTGCCCCGGCGCGACGAACTTGAGCGCGTTGACGATCAGATTCTGGAGCAGTTGGCGCATTTGCGCCGCGTCCGCCTCGATCTGGGGCAAGAGCTCGACATGAACCTCGGCGCCCGAATCGGCGATCCGGGTTTCCAGGTCCGAAAGGACGCCCGTGAGGATCTCCGAGAGATCGACCGGCAGCAAAGGCCTACCGTGGGTGGTCACCCGGGAGTAAGACAATAGATCCTCGATCAGCTGGGTCATCCGCTCCGCGGCGTTCGCCGATCGGGCGAGATAGTCGCGCCCTTCCGGGTCGAGCTTCTCGGAGTGGCGCTGCATCAGCCGGTCGGAGAACGTGCGGATCTTGCGCAGCGGCTCCTGCAGGTCGTGCGACGCGACCGAGGCGAAAGTCTCCAGCTCACGGTTGCTCGCCTGAAGCTGGCGGCCCGCAGCGGTCAGTTCGCCGATCGCCCGCTCCCGTTCGGCGGCCTCTTGGTTCAGGCGGACGTTCGAGGCCCCAAGCGCTTCTGTCCGCTCCGCCACCCGCCTTTCGAGGTCGCTCCGAAGCTGCTCCCAGCGGGAGACCGCCCGCAGCCGCGCCTCGCCGAAACAGGCGAGCAGCGCGCCTTGCAGGAAGACCAGGGCGAAACCGCCCCAAGTCGCCGCCGAGGGCGGCATGATCCAGATTCCGACCCCGATGACGTGGCTCGCGGTCGCCAGCAGTCCGGGCCACAAACCTCCAACCCAGGCGGCGACGATCACCAGGATTCCGTTGTGGAGGAAAGGGGTCAGCTCGGGGTCCTGCTCGAAAGAGCGGCGAAGAACCACGACGACGATCGGCAGCACCAGGCCGAGAAACAAGCCGAGGCGGGGGTGGCGTCGGTTCATTTACGCTTTCCTGGGCCGGGTTTCGCCGCGGCGGCGCCCGAAAACCAAGCCTCGGCGCCGCGCAGGTGAATTTTACGATCATGCCCCGCCAGCTCGATGCCGATCTGGCGGCGGCCGATGCCTGCGAGCAGCGCGCCTTGGATCTGTCCTTGCCGTCCCGACAGCCGGGCCTCCGCGGTGAGCCGGGGGCCGGCGGACCCGAGGCCCGCCGCCGTCCAGGCGGCGCTCGACAGGTCGACCCGGCCGGTGGCGGCAACCCCTTTGCCGCGGAAAAAGTGCGAGGCGAGCTTGGCGCCCGGGCGGTCGCCGAACAGGGCGAAGATCGGCAGGGCGTCGCGCGCCTCGACCTTGGCGCCGAGGGAAAGAAAGTGCTCCGCGCCCGGCGCCACGACACCGTCGCCCACCGTGCCGGTCGCCCACCAATCCCGCAGTGAAGGCTCGCGCCCCGGCGATTCGGGATCGCGAATCTCGACCCCCTCGCAGCGCGCCCTGCTGCCGTCGAGGACGAAGCGGCGGCTCTTGAGGTCCTGGCTCGCGAGAGCCACCGTGATGCCGCACCGGCCGCGTAGAGCGAGCCCTCGGACGGTCGCCGCGACATCGGAGGCCGAAAGCACAATCCGGCCGCGCATCCGGCCGGAAGAATCGATCGTCACGCGGGTGTTCAAGACCCCCCGGCCCCCGGTGAGCGCGAGGCCCGAGCCCGCCGGCAGGTAGGCGTTGTAGTAGCGCAGGTCCGGCACCTCGGCGCGCGGCAGGTCGGCGACGCCCGAATAGTCGTCGAGCCGGCCGTCCATCGTGAGGTCCTTCGAGGTGAACGAGAGGCGCAGCGCGGGCGCCCGGGCATAGGGTGCCGATGCGCCGTCGCGCCGGATCTCGCAGCGGGAAAGATCGGCTTGGCCCGACATCCGGTCGCGATCGACCCGCCAGGACAAAGCCGCCTTGCCGCGGGCCTGGTAATCGAGAAAGTCGACGCTCGCTTTTTGGGTCGCGATCTCCGCCTCGCTGCCCCGGCCGAGCTTGCCCTTGTCGAGCAGCAAGCGGGTGCGGAAGGTCCCCTCTCCCCCTTCGATCGCGAGCCAAGGCAGACGCGGCATCAAACCGAGCAGGAATTCGAGCGAGTGGAGCCGGCCTTCCAGACGCAGCTCGCCGGAGACGTGCCGGACCGCCTGCCAACCCCGCTCGCGGCGCGGCGAGTAGGGAGAGGTAAATGCCGTCACCGAACCGTGCAGGTGGGAGCCGGCCGGCCGGCCGACCACCGAGAAGCCGGCGTCCAGCAGATCGAGCCGGGTCATCAAGACCTCCGCGTCCTGCCCCAAATGAAGGCGCAGCCCGCCGTGGGCCTTCATCGACCCGGCGAGCCGCCACCGTTCAAGCCAGAGCTCGCGGATTCGATTGAGCGAGACCGAGGAGAGATCGATCGTCCAGCGCGGACCCTTGGGCGCGGCTGCGAGCGTCGCCTCGAACTGCTCGGGGCTCTGAGGGAAGGCCGGCACAATCGCCGGCTGACCGTCGATCGGGGCGGCGCCCGTCGGCAGGATGCGGGCGACGCGGATCGCGACACCCGAGGCCACCAGGTCGTGAAACTCCAGCCGGCGGCGGGTAAGCGACGGCAGGCTCAAGGCGCCTTGGACCTCATCGGCGTGAAGGCTCCACCGGGTCCGCCGGGTGCGCCCGGCCAATTCGAGGTCGTGGACGATCAAGAATCCGGGAAAAGAGCTTCTCGCTTCGCGCCACGAGATGCGGAAACGGTCGGGCCGCCGGTTGAGCCGGGCGGAGAGATCCGGCGAGCCGAGCCAGCGCGCCGCGGCGCGAACGTACAGCTGATTGGCGCCCAATAGGCCGACGATCGCGCACATCGCGATCAGTACCTTGCGAAAGCGGCGCCCAGGCCGGCGCAGAGCAGGGGGTTCGGGGATCGCGAGTGGCTCTGTCACGGGCTGTTCCGATCGAATCTCGATGCTACCCCACGCTCCACGGAGGGCGATTTCCGGCAAAACCTGCTGCCGGCCGATCGGTTTCGTGCGCAGCAATTTCCGATGTTTGAGGCACCCGATCGCCGCTTCTCTTTCGTGGCCTTTCGAGGGATATCATCGGCCCAGCCATGCGAATCGATCGCCGTCCACGACTCTTCCCGGAGCCTAAGCGTCGCCGCCTGTGGGCGTCGCTCGCCCTCGCCTCTCTCGCGCTGTTGTACCCGGCGGGTTCGATCGCCCAAGACGACGAGCCCGCGCCCCAGGCGGATTGGCGCCGCATCGGTTCGTTTTCCGGCGCGCCGGTCGAAGGGGCGGGCGAGTTCTTCGACAACGAGCTGTTCCGCGAAGCGCGGAGCGGCGACCTGTTCCAAGAGTTGGGCGACTTCGACGTCTCGTTCGGCCACACCTGGTCGGCCACCAAGGTCGACGCCTCGATCACCTACTCGCGCCGTGTGCTCGACAAACATCTCCAGCTGCCGGCCGGCAGCACGGTCGGGGATCACGAGCTTTCTTGGTTTCAGACGGTCAACTCGGCGCGCGCCAAGACCTCGCTCGACGTCGATTACCTGCCGGATTCGAATGCGACGATCGGCGTCGGCCTGCACGCCGAATCGGGCTTCGTCCTCACCGCCGCGGAAACGCAAGAACCGCGCAAGCTCGGCGCGGAGTTCTCGCGCACCACAAGCCGGGAGAACCTGCGCGCCGAGCTGGCCGGCTACTGGGACAAGAAGGACGCCCGGTTCCGCAAGCACATCCTGCCGCGCTTTGGGCGAACCTTGCTCGGGCTGCTCGACGCCCTGGCGACCGAAATCAACATCGGCTTTGAGGACACCGAAAAAGGCGCGCTCTACTTCGAGGGCTTCGTCGAGCCGATGACGCTCTGGGTCGATCTCGGCTTTCCGCTCAAGGCCGACCTGTTCACCTCGGCCGACACGCGCCTCCAGCCGGGCGACGGCGCTACCTATACGGCGTTCGTCGGCATCTCGCCGCTGCGCCTTTCGGCGCACGAGATCGGCCTCCGGGCAAGCTACGAGTACTTCTACCGGCTGATCCGCGAGACCACGGTGATCGAGCAGGCCGACGACCACGTGCTGGTGCGCATCCGAACGATCGCCGCCAAAGGCCAGGAGATCACGCCGATCAAGATTCGGCCCGAGATCCGCCTGCTGTTCCTGCGCTATGGCTACACTTTCCTGCAGGATCGTCGCGACAGCAGCCGCTTCCGGGTCGCCGACCTGGTCTATCGCTTCGATCTTGGGCTTCCGGAAGGGCGCGCGGCGCTCGACGACTTGCTGGGCACCAAGAACCGGGTGCGCCTCAAGTCCCCGATCGACGCGGCGGCCAAAGGGCGCGGCGTCGAGATCCTTTCCGCGGAACTGCGTTCCGGAGATCGGCGCGACCTCAACCTTCTCGCCCGCTTCCCGTCCTGGTTCCGCACCAAGCGGCAAAGCCTCGCGGTGGTGCAGGACGTCAAGATCGGCGATCAGACCGTGCGCGAAGCGACGCAAGGTCGACGCACCAGCTTGAAAGTCAGGAACCTCGGGAAGCGCCGCGATCAGGGATCGTCCTCGGTGCTGACGCTCCAGGCGACCCATCCGCAAGGGACGGAACCGGCCCAGCCGCGGGCGATCGAGGTCCGGACGACGATGAGCGACCGTCGGGCCGGCGTCGCACCGCGCCGTCAGATCGCGAGCTTCTGGCGCGCCCTTCCGGGCAACCCCGAACCGCCCCCCGAGCTGTTTGGAACCGAGGCCGTCGGCGTCGTCGCCTCGTTCACCGCGGGGGCCCGCGGACCGGCTCTGGCCCGCCTGCTGGGGATGCATTCCGAAGCGATCTGGCGCACGGTCGGTCAAGCCGTTCTGGGCGCCGACTTGTCCGAAGCCTGGCTCACCGCCGGACAACGCGCGCTTTGGAAGACCCAACACGACCGCACCGACCGACGCCGCCTGGCCTCGGCCGAACGGTTCGTCGCCTGGTTCGACGACGTTCGCTATCGCACCGCGCGCGGCGACATCGACGGCCGGGGATGGACGAGAAACTCGCTCCGACGCGAGGATTATCCGATCCTCGAACGGTTGGTCCTCGCCGCGGGAGCTGCGTCGCCTTCGGGGACGGAGGACGGCGGGAGCGTCGCCGCCGAGATCTGGACCGACGAGATGCCCCGGCCCCTGCGCGTCGTCCGCGGGAACTCGCCGATCTCGCGCCTGGGCTCGCTCGCCGCCGAACCGGAAGCCGCTCCGGTCGGCACCGTGCCCGGTCCGACCAACGGCTCGCCCGAACGGCTCGAAGGCTCGACCATCGAAACCGCCGCCCAGGCGCGCGACATCGACAGCCTTCGCTCTTCTGCGCCGCGCCTGCTCGCCGGCCGGATGTTCGTCGTCGAACCGAGCCCCCAGAACCCGACCATCCTGGTACCGACGCAGTTTTATCTTTCGCTGTTCAGCGACCTTCACTTCGCCCCCGATCACCGGGTGCGAATCGAACTCCGGCAGTCGCGAATCCGCGCCGACCTGCCGCTCGCGGTGATCGGAATTCCGGCCGGAAAGGCGCAGAATGTGCCCGAAGGGCCGTTTGCGATCAGCAAGTTTCGTTACGACCTTCGCCTGCCGCAAAGCTTGGCGGGAAAAATCGACGATAAGCATCCCTACTCGGTCTACGTGCGAGTCTTGAACGCGCAGGGGCTGCCGCTTACCGAAGAGGAGCCTCTTCATTTCCGGGTTCCCCGAAAGAAGGCGAGCAAACCGAAGGCTCCGGCGACTCGCTGACGGCTAGCCGTTGAAGTCGGCCGCTTCGAGATTGACCGCGAATTCGGCGATCTGCGACAGCAGCCGATCCGCATCGCCCTCTTCGTCCAGGGTGGCTTGAAGGACGCGCGCGGTCTCCATCTCGCCCAGGGCCTTGGCAAACGCCCGCAGACAGCCATAGGCCGCCATCTCGTAGTGCTCGACCCGCTGGGCCGCGGCGATCAGGGCGGCGTCCTTGACAGCACCCGGCAGATCCTCTGCGATGACCTCCGCACCCTCCGCGAGAAGTCCCTCCATTCCTTTGCACAACTTTCCCTTCTTGGACAGGCCGAACGACTCGAAGATGCCATTCAAGCGCTCGACGTGCACCTTGCTCGCGGCCAAATGGTCGGAGAAGGCTTTCTTCAGCTCATTGTTGTGGGCCGCCTTCACCATCTTCGGCAGCGCCTTCAAGATCTGGTTCTCGGCGCTGTAGACGTCGCGCAGCTCGGCGACGAACAGATCGCGGAATTCCTTGCTCATGATCGATCCTTTCTAAGGGTCGAGAAATAAAAAGGGCCGGGGCCGCGTCGTCAAACGCGACGCCCGGCGGGAGAAGACCTCCATGTCCTGGTGTGCTCGGTCAGGTCAGCGACCCGCGTTAGCGGCGTCGACGACCTGGAACCTCTCGGTATTCACGTTCTCGTCGCCGATCCAGATCTCGGCCTTGTAGTCGCCCTTGGCCCAGCCCTTGGTGTCGGCCGAAAAGTTCAAGTAGACATCGCCGGTGGCGACGGTCTTCGTCTCATCGTTGATCCGCTTGTCGCCGGGGCCGTACCAGACGACCTTAATCGCCGAACCGGCAGGCGTGTCGCCGACCTTCATTGCGATGTGAACCATCTCGCCGGGTGCGAAATCGTCACCCACCTGGGCGCTGTCGATCGAACCGTCGGCAGCCAGAGAGTGACCCGTCGTCACGTCGTCGACGCGCGACTCCGCGGCGGCCGGGGAGAGATCGCTCTGACTGGTGACGCCCGGAACTTCGCTCTCGGTGACAGCCGGAGTGACTTCCGATGCATCGGGTTCAGCTTCCTTTTTCTGGCATCCAGCGAAACCGAACGCGGCAACGAGCGAAAGGCTCAGAAGGATTCGATTGGTTTTCATTTGCCCACCTCCACATAGGAACTCTCGGATCTCCGAGAGTGTTTCGTCTGCACGGCCTAAAGAGCAACCGACATGCCAGATCGAATTCCCGGGGGTGATTGCGGGGGAAACGCCCGTGAAACACCCGCCAAATACAGATTGAGCGGCAACTCTCGCGGTAAGGAGAGGCAAAGAATTCCGCCCGAGAGGCTTCTCCTTGCCAGGTTGACGATCGGTCCCCTAAACTCGCTCCCACGTTGGAAGACCTTTCTCTCCTCCTTCAATCGCGCTATCCGATCCTCTACGTCGAGACGTACGACGAGGAGCGCCTGCGCGAGCGGCTCGCCCAGTCGGCGCGCTCGATCGGGTTTTCCTTCTATACCTGGTCGGTCTCGGGCGGGCTGATCTGCGAAGGCGCCCGGCCTTCTTCGCCCGATGCCTGCGAGCCGCTCGCGGTGCTGGCGGCTATCCGCGGCATCGCTTGGCCGGCGATCGTTCTGCTCCAAGATTTCCATCCCTATCTCCAAATTCCAGCGGTGGTGCGCGCGCTGCGCGAATTGGCCGAGGAATCGCCGGGCCGTTGGAAGACCCTCGTCCTATCCGCCCCCTCGATCGACCTGCCGCAGGAGCTGCGGCGGGTGGCCGCCCGTTACCGCTTGGAATGGCCGGATTCGGATGAGATCCGCGCAACCATCATCGAGACGTTCCGTTCTCTCCGCGGCACCCGGCCGCTGCGTTTCGATCTGCCGGGCGAACAGCTGGATCGGATGGTCCAGGCGCTGCGCGGCCTGACGCTCGCTGAGATCCGCCGGCTGGTCGCCCGGGCGACCCTCCACGACGGTGTTCTCCATGCGCAGGACCTGCCGCTGATCCTCGCCGCCCGCCGGGAGGAAATCGAGCAGACCGGAGTGCTCGATCTCTGCGAGGTCGGCGGCGAGATCGCCGATTTGGCGGGCTGCGCCCGGCTCAAGGATTGGCTGCGAGTACACCACGCGGGATTCGGCGCCAAGGCGAGAGAGCTGGGTCTGCCGGCCCCCCGCGGCCTGCTGCTGGTGGGAGTCCAGGGGTGCGGCAAGAGCCTTACCGCCAAGACCATCGCCCGCTCCTGGGGCTTGCCGCTCGCGCGGCTCGACCCATCGCGCTTATTCGACAAATTCGTCGGCGAGACCGAAAAGAACTTCCGCCGCGCCTTGGAGACGACCGAAGCCCAGGCGCCGATCGTCCTCTGGATCGACGAGATCGAAAAGGCGTTCGCCCCAGGAGACGGCGAAGCCGACGCGGGCCTCGGCCGGCGCCTGTTCGGCAGTTTTCTCACCTGGCTGCAGGAGCACCGCGAACCGGTGTTCGTGGTCGCAACGGCGAACGACCTCGATTCGCTAGGCAGTGGTTGCCGCCCTCTACGGCCTCTTGGACGGGAAAGGCGACCGCCTGACCACGGAAGGCTTGAGCGCCGATCTGGCAGCCACTTTGCCGCTTTCGCGGACTCGGGCCGAGGAGCTGGAAGAGTTACGGGCGCTGGCCCGGGAACGGTTCGTCCCGGCACGGTGAGGGTAGGGGCGCAGCATGCTGCGCCCCTACTCCCAGAATTCGAGCGGCCGGGGCTCCAGGATCAGGCCGTGGGCGTGGGCGCGGCGGTAGTACTCCTCCAGCCCTGCGATCTCATCTTCGCGGAGGAAGAAGCTTAAAGATTCCGTCAGGTAGGAGCGCACGTCCGCGGTATCGAGGTCGAGCTCCGCCGAGGCTTCCCGGACCAGGATGTCGAGCGAGGAGAGGCCGTAGCGCAGACTGCTCTTGAAATAGAACGGCAGATCGGTGAACTCGACCTCGGGGCGCACCGCCCAGACCGCGAAGACGAACGGCAGGCCGGTGAGCGCGCGCCATTCGGCCGCGAGGTCGTAGACGACATAACGCTCTCGGTCCACCTTGAGCGCCGGGTCGCCGATGATCAATGCGGCGTCGGCGTCGGCCATCATCCGGTCGATGTCCGGCCGCTGCGGCACGGTTTCGGGCCGGATACCCCAGCGCTCGGCGAGCAGGATGCGCACCAGCCCGGCCGAGGTACGGCTGTTCTGGTCGAGCGCCAGGCGGCGCACCTCTTCGATCGGCCCTTTGGCGACCAGCAGGACGCTTTTGACCTCGTGGGTCGCGGCGACGCACAGGTCGGGCAGGATCTTGAGGCGCGGAATTCGCTGGACCTCGATCGAGGGGATCAGGCCGATATCGAGCGAGCCTTCGGCGAGCAGCCGGGCCACCTGGGCCGGCGGATGAAAGCTCGGCACGAAGAGATCGGCGTGATGCCCCTTCATGAACCCCCAAGCCAACGGCTTGCTGTTCAGGTAGTTGACGATGCCGACGCGCAGCTTGGGCACGACCCCTCCCCTTCCCTTCTTACTTCGACATCGCGTTCAGGAAGTCCTGGTTGCTCCGGGTCTTCGACAGCTTGTCGAGCAGCAGCTCCATGCTTTCGACGGTGGACAGCGGGTTCAGCACCTTGCGCAGCACCCAGACCCGGTGCAGCTCGGACTCGGGCATCAGCAGCTCTTCTTTCCGGGTGCCCGACTTGTTGATGTCGATCGCCGGGAAGACCCGCTTTTCGACCAGTTTCCGGTCGAGGTGGATCTCGCAGTTGCCGGTGCCTTTGAACTCTTCGAAGATCACGTCGTCCATCCGGCTGCCGGTGTCGACCAGCGCGGTCGCGATGATCGTGAGCGAGCCGCCCTCTTCGATGTTTCGCGCCGCGCCGAAGAAGCGCTTCGGACGGTGGAGCGCGTTGGCGTCGATACCGCCCGAGAGCACCTTGCCCGACGGCGGCTGTACGGTGTTGTAGGCGCGCGCCAGACGGGTGATCGAGTCGAGCAGGATCACTACGTCTTTCTTGTGCTCGATCAAGCGCTTGGCTTTTTCGATCACCATCTCGGCCACCTGCACGTGGCGGGTCGCCGGCTCGTCGAAGGTCGAGGAGACCACCTCGCCGTTGACGCTGCGCTGCATGTCGGTGACTTCTTCGGGGCGCTCGTCGATCAGCAGGACGATCAGCACCACCTCGGGGTGGTTCTTCTCAACCGAGTGGGCGATCGACTGGAGCAGCATGGTCTTACCCGTACGAGGCGGAGCGACGATCAGCGCGCGCTGGCCCTTGCCCATCGGGGTGGTGAGATCCATCACGCGGGAGGCCATGTCACCCGGGACTTCGAGCTTCAGCCGTTCCTGCGGGTAGAGCGGCGTCAGGTTGTCGAAGAAGATCTTGTTGCGGGCGATCTCGGGGTGCTCGAAGTTGACCGCTTCGACTTTGATCAGGGCGAAGTAGCGCTCGCCCTCTTTCGGCTGCCGGACCTGGCCGGAGACGGTGTCGCCAGTGCGCAGATCGAAGCGCCGAATCTGGCTCGGGCTGACGTAGATGTCGTCCGGCCCCGGCAGGTAGTTGTATTCCGGCGCCCGGAGGAACCCGAAGCCGTCCGGCAGGCACTCCAAGACCCCTTCGGCGAAGATCAGACCGCTCTTTTCGGTCTGCGCCTGGAGGATCTTGAAGATCAGCTCCTGTTTGCGCATGCCGGTTGCGCCCTCGACGCCGAGATCCTTGCCGATCTGGGTCAGCTCGGCGATGTTCATGTCCTTCAGGGTGCGGATGTCGAGAGCAGCGTCGGACGAGACGATCTTTTCCGTGGGGGTGGGGGGCTTGGCCATGACGTTCCTCGTAAATTGCGTTGTGCTCTTGTTTTCGGCCAACTCCGGCAAAGACCGGATGAACGACCGGAGATGGTTGTCTTCTAGCCCCGAGAATCCAGCGTGCTCCAGAGAGCCGGAATTCCGTCGCCCGACTCCGCGGAGACGGGAAGGATCTGGGCTTCCTCGGCGGCGCCCAACGTCCGCCGAATTTCATCCAGCTGCGCCTGCCTTTTGCCTCTCTTCACCTGATCGATCTTGGTCGCGACGATCACTGTCGCCACCTCCATCTCGGTCAGATACCGATACGCCTGTTGGTCGAGCGGAGTTGCGCCGACCTTGCCGTCGATCAACAGCAGCACCGTCCGCCGCGGCACCTCGCAGCGCAGATAACCGTCGACCAACGCTGCCCACTCGGCCCGATCCGCACGCCCCGCCTTGGCATATCCGTAGCCCGGCAAGTCGACGAAATAGACGCGCTCGTTGATCAAGAAGTAATTGATCGCACGCGTCCGGCCGGGCGTCGAGCTGATGCGCGCGAGCCCTCGGCGTCCGAGGAGCCGGTTCAACAGGCTCGACTTTCCGACGTTCGAGCGCCCCACGAACGCGAACTCCGGGCGCCCATCGCGTACGAAGTCCTCCGTGCGATGCCCGGCGCGAACGAACTCCGCCTTTTCGATTTTCAAGTTTTAGGTCACCGTACCGGACCGCGTGGGAGTTGGGAGAAACCCCAACTCCACGGGTCGAGGGAAGCAGAGCTTAGTAGGGCGCCCGCTGGACCGCTCTCTCACGGCGGTCGGCCGGCGTTATTGACGAGTCCGTCTCGGCTTTCAGCCGAAAGGACTCCGAAGCAACTAGTGTGCCATGGAATCCGGCGCGATCGGCGCGTCGACCAGCGGTTCGCCGCCCTTGACCAACGGGATCACCGGACCGTCGATCGCCAAGCGCAGAACCTCGTCCATCGACTCCACGAGGTGGAACTCCATCTCGTCACGCACCTCTTGGGGGATCTCGTCGAGGTCCTTCTCGTTTTCCTTGGGCAGAATGATCTCTCGGATTCCACCGCGGTAGGCGGCCAGAACCTTATCCTTGATCCCGCCGACCGGCAAGACCTTGCCGCGCAGCGTGATTTCTCCGGTCATCGCCACGTCTTTGCGCACCGCCGTTTTGGTGAGCGCCGAGACCAGCGCCGTCGCCATCGTAATGCCGGCGGACGGTCCGTCTTTCGGGATCGCCCCCTCGGGCACGTGCAGGTGGACATCGAGTTTCTCGTTGAAATCCGGCTCGATGCCGAGCAGCTCGGCCCGGGCGCGCAGGTAGGAGACCGCCGCGCGGGCGGATTCCTGCATCACGTCGCCGAGCTTGCCGGTCAAGGTGAGCTTGCCTTTGCCGGGCATCAGACCCACTTCGGTTTCGAGCAGCTCGCCGCCGACTTCGGTCCAGGCCAGGCCGGTCGCCACGCCGATTTCGGACAGCTCGTTTTTCCGCCGTGAGCGGAACTTGAGCTTGCCCAGGTATTCGACCACCGATTCCGGAGTCACGCGGACCTCGATCTTGGCGCCTTCCTGGACCACCCGGCGGGCGATCTTCCGGCAGATCGAAGCGATTTCGCGCTCCAAGCTGCGGACGCCCGCTTCGCGGGTGAAGCTCTCGATCAAGACGCGGATCGCCTCCGATTCGAAGACCACCTTGTCCTTCGACAGGCCGTGGTTCGACAGCTGCTTCGGCACCAGGAACTGCTCGGCGATCTTGAGCTTCTCGTTCAGGGTGTAGCCGGAGAGCTGAATCACCTCCATCCGGTCGCGCAACGGCGGCGGGATGGTGTGGGCGACGTTGGCGGTCGCGATGAACATCACCTTGGACAGGTCGTAGTCGACGTCGAGGTAGTGATCCATGAACGCGTCGTTCTGCTCCGGGTCGAGGACTTCGAGCAGCGCCGCGGACGGATCGCCACGGAAGTCCATCGACATCTTGTCGACTTCGTCGAGCAGGAAGACCGGGTTGATCGTCCCCGCCTTCTTCATCATCTGGATGATCTGGCCCGGGAAGGCGCCGATGTAGGTCCGGCGGTGACCGCGGACCTCCGCTTCGTCCCGCACGCCGCCGAGCGACAGGCGGACGAACTTGCGGCCGGTCGCCCGGGCGATCGATTTGGCGAGCGAAGACTTGCCGACGCCCGGAGGGCCGACGAAGCAGATGATCGAGCTCTTGGTCTGGCCGACCAGCTGGCGCACGGCAAGGAATTCCAAGATCCGGTCCTTGATCTTGTCCAGGCCGTAGTGGTCCTCGTTCAACACCTTGTCGGCGAGCAGGAGGTCTTTCACCTCTTTGCTCTTCTTCTTCCAAGGCACGCCGACCAGCCAATCGATGTAGTTGCGCGAGACCGTCGCCTCGGCGGAGACCGGCGGCATCGCCTCCAGCCGTTTCAGCTCCTGATCGGCCTTTTCGCGCACTTCTTTCGGCAGTCCGGCCTTCTCGATCTTGTCTTTCAGCTCCTGGAGCTCGTCGCCGCGCTCGTCCTTGCGGCCCAGCTCCTGGTGGATCGCCTTGATCTTCTCGTTCAGGTAGTACTCTTTCTGCGCCTTCTCCATCTGCTTCTTGACCTTGACGTTGATCCTTTTGTCGATGTTGATCTTTTCGATCTCGACATCGAGCAGGTCGTGCAGCCGCTGGAGGCGCTCGTACGGATTGAGCAGCTCTAACAGCGACTGTTTGTCGGCGGTCGACACCATCAAATGGGCGGCCAAGGTGTCGGCAAAATGGTCGGCGTTATCGACCTTCAAGGTCGACATCAGCCCTTCGAACGCCAGGTGGTGCGACATCTTGGCGTACTGCTCGAAGGCCTGGAGGACTTTGTTCATGTAGACCTGCAGCTCTTCCGAGATCGGGAAGTTGACCTCGTAGGTCTCGACGTCGACGTTCAGCGCACCGTCGCGGTCGATCACCTCGACCACCTTGCCGCGCTGCACGCCTTCGACCATCACCTTGACGTTGCCGTTGGGCAGCTTCAGGTTCTGGATCACCGTCGCGATCACGCCCAGCTCGAAGACGTCGTCGCGCAGCGGCTCGTCGATCTTCGGATCCTTCTGCGCGACCAGGAAGATTCGCTTCTGCGCCGTGCCGAGGCTCTGTTCGAGCGCCCGGACGGAACTTTCGCGCCCGACGATGAACGGCGCCATCATGTGGGGAAAGACCACCATGTCCCGCAAAGGGACGAGCGGCAGGATTTCCCGTTTTTTGTCGATAAAGGATGCGGCCATCGGTCCTCGCTTCCGCGCGCCAACCCGGATCTACCGGGTTAGCCCGCCTTCTTATAGAGCATGATCGGCTGAATTCGACTCGCGACGACTTCCTCGTTGATCACGCACTGTTTGATATCTCGCTGCGATGGGACCGTATACATCAGGTCGAGCATCAGGTCTTCGAGAATGATCCGCAAACCTCGGGCGCCCACGTTGCGGGTTAGCGCTTCGCGAGCGATCGCGACGATCGCCTCGTCGGTGAACTTGAGCTCGACGCCCTCGAACTCGAACATCGTCTGATACTGCTTGATCAGGCTGTTCTTCGGCTCCCTGAGGATGCGCACCAGCGCCTCCTCGTCGAGTTGCTCCAGGGTTGCGACCACCGGCAGGCGGCCGACGAACTCGGGGATCAGGCCGTAGCGGATCAGATCTTCGGGCAGCACCTGCTCCAGGATCTCGCCCTTCGAGCGCTCTTTCTTGCTCCGGATGTCGGCGCCGAAGCCAAGCGACTTCTGGTTCAGCCGCCGCTCGATCACATCGTCCAACCCGACGAACGCGCCGCCGCAGATGAACAGAATGTTGGTCGTATCGATTTGCAGGAATTCCTGGTGCGGATGCTTCCGGCCCCCTTGCGGCGGCACGTTGCACTGCGTCCCTTCGAGGATTTTGAGCAAGGCCTGCTGGACGCCCTCGCCCGAGACGTCGCGGGTGATCGAGGGGTTGTCGCTCTTCCGACAGATCTTGTCGACCTCGTCGATGTAGACGATGCCGCGCTGGGTCTTCTCTTTGTCGCTGCCGGAGGCCTGGTAGAGCTTGAGGATGATGTTTTCGACATCCTCGCCGACGTAACCGGCTTCGGTGAGGGTCGTCGCGTCGGCGATCGTGAACGGCACGGACAGGAGCCGCGCAAGGGTCTGCGCGAGCAGGGTCTTGCCGGTCCCGGTCGGACCGATCAGCATGATGTTCGACTTCGACAGCTCGACTTCGCCGTGCGGCGCCTTCTCCGCGAAGTCGATCCGCTTGTAGTGGTTGTAGACCGCGACCGCGAGCTTCTTCTTCGCGGTCTCCTGGCCGATCACGTACTCGTCGAGGAGCGCCTTGACCTCCTTCGGCTTCGGCAGCGAGGTGTCCTGTTGCTGTTCGAGCATCCGGTCTTCCGCGATGATGTCGATGCAGATGTCGACACACTCGTCACAGATGAAAACCGTCGGGCCGGCGATGAGTTTTTTGACCTCACGCTGGCTCTTATTGCAGAACGAGCACCTTAGGACCTCGTCGCCGCTTTCTTTCTTCGGCATTTCTTCTCCAGTGCGGCCGGTGCGAAGATCAGGGACGATGAAGTCATGCTAGGAGCGATCCCCGGCCCTGTCAACTCGAACGAACCTCCGCGGAAGCCGCGATCTTGCCTGGTACAACACGCTGATTCGGCAGCGCTATTTCACCCTAGTTGCGCCGCTTGACCATCACCCGATCGACGATTCCGTAGGCGACGGCTTCGTCGGCGGAGAGGATGCGATCCCGTTCGGTGTCGTGGTGGACGTCCTCTTTGTTCCTGCCGGTATGAAACGCCAGAATCTCGTCCAGCCGGCCGCGCATCTGCAGCAGGTCCCGGGCGTGGATTTCGATGTCGGACTGCTGGCCTCCGAGCCCCTGAAGCCAGGGCTGGTGGATGAGCACGCGAGAATTGGGCAGCAGCGTCCGCTTTCCCTTGGCGCCAGCGGCGAGCAGAACCGCGGCCATCGACGCCGCCTGGCCGACGCAATAGGTCGCGACGTCGGGCTTGATGTACTGCATCGTGTCGTAGACCGCGAGCCCGGCGGAGACCGAGCCGCCCGGCGAATTGATGTAGATCGAAATGTCCTTCTCGGGGTTTTCCGCTTCGAGGAACAACATCTGCGCGATCAGCAGGCTCGCCAGATCGTCGTCGATCGGACGGCCGAGAAAGATGATGTTGTCTTTGAGCAGGCGGGAGAAGATGTCGTACGACCGCTCGCCGCGGTTCGTCTGTTCAAGGACCATCGGAATCAGCATCGGGCTCTCCTTACGTCTCGGCTACTTCTCTGCTACTTCTCTGCTACTTCTCAGCCGGCGGCAGCTCGTCGCCGAGCAGGTGGCGGATCGTCTTGTCGCGACGCAGCTGCTGGCGCAGCGCCTGAAGCCGCCCGTCGGCGTCGAGCGCCTTGCGGAGCGCGGGGGTCGAGGCGCCTTGGGCGCGGGCGAGGGTGGCGAGCGCCGTTTCGAACTCCGACTCGGTGACGGCGATTTTTTCGGCGTCGGCCACCGTGTCGAGCACCAGGCGGGCGTGAACCCGCTTTTCGGCCAGCGGCTGCATGTCGTGCCCCAAGCGGTGCCAATCGATTTCGGCTTTTTCGACATCGACTCCGCTGCGCGCCATGTTTTCGGCGTAATCGCGTAGCAGAGTCTCGGTCTCGCGCCGGACCACGCCCGCCGGCAGCTCGGACGGATGCCGCTCGCGCAGCTGATCGAGCAAGGTACGTTCGCGCAGCTCGCGGCGGTTCTGGGTCTTTTCGTTGCGGATGCGCACCGTGATCGCCTCGGTCAAGGCGGCGACGTTTTCGAACGAAGCGCTCATCTTCTTGGCGAACTCGTCATCCAAAGCGGGCAGATCGCGCTCTCGAACGGCGTCCACCGCGATCCGGAAGTGGCGCAACGGCGCCTCGGTCCCTTCGGGCGATCCTTCTCCGGGGGCCGGCGGCGGATCTTTCCGCTCGAAGCGCCCTTCGCGCCCGGCGGTGAGGCCGGTGAGGGCGAGCGTCAGCTCTTCCCAGACTCTCGGGTCGCCGATCTCCACCTCGAACGGGTTGCCTTCGCTCTCGCGATCTTCCGCTGGGAAGCGCTCGAAGATCTTGCCGACCGCGAGGTCGCCGCGCACCGCGGGGCGATCGACGTCGCGCCACTCCGCAACCCGCTTGCGCAGGTCGTCGAGCGCCTCTTCGACTTCAATCGGCGCCGGCTCGGTGGGAGGATCCGGCAGGTCGAAGCCCGATAGGCTGCCGAGCGCAATCTTCGGCCGGACCTCGACCGTGGCGGTGAACTTCATCGGCTCGCCGGGCTTGGCGTCGTCGACCGAATCGACGTCGGGCGACATCAAAGGCTCCAGCTCGGCTTCGGCCTGGGCTTGCCGCCAATAGCGGGGCACCAGGCGCTCGATCACCTCTTGATCGATCTCTTTACCGAAATGGCGCCTCACGACGCCGGAGGGCACTTTGCCCTGGCGGAATCCGGGGATTTTTGCCTTCGCGCCGTACTCGCGCAGCACCCGGGCCGACTCGGCCTCGACCGCCGGTGCGGGGATTTCGATCGTCAACTGTTTGCGGCAAGGACCGACGTCCTCTACCGATAGGACCACGCTCATCGATCTTGGACTCCAGGAAGGGCTCCGGAAAACGCCGTACGACAGATCCCGCGGCGAGAGTGCGAAAGAGGGGACTCGAACCCCCAACCCGATCTCTCGGGACTAGATCCTAAGTCTAGCGCGTATACCAATTCCGCCACTTTCGCGAGGGGGCTTACGAGGGAAGCAGGATACCCGGAAAAGATGTCGGCAGAAAAGGGGTGGTGAGCCGAGAAGGAATCGAACCTTCAACCCGCAGATTAAGAGTCTGCTGCTCTGCCAGTTGAGCTATCGGCCCGTCGAGGAGATTTTATGCACTGCGGGGGTCGGAAGCAACCCTTACGCCCGAGTCGTCACGAGAGACCGACCGCGCGGGGGAGGAGAACCGCTGCGCGAGGATGCATATTCCAGGCGCTCGACCGGCGGTTCCTGAGGAAGGGCGGACCGGCGTTCGTAACGGAAGAGAACGCCGGTCCGGTGTCTACTTCGCCGCCTTCAGGTCCTCTTTCTTGCCCAAGGACCATTTGAGACCGGCCCGCAGGCCGAAGTCCTTGTCGACATCTCCTCGAAACTCCGCTTTGTTGGCGTAGATCAACGTCGCTACGAATTCGCTGCCCCCCACCGCCTGGGCGAGCTTGGGGCTCAGCTGCTCGACCCAGCTGAGCGTGAACAGCCAGCGATCGTTGAGGGTCGGATCGTCGGTCACGTCGTCATAGCTCGCCGCGAGCTCAAGGCGCCGATCCCTGCCGCCGCCGAAGTACCGGCCGGCGTTGGCTTTGCCGGAGAACTTGTGGGCGCTGTCTTGGCGAAATTCGTCGGCCACGCCGGGAATCGCCACGTGGAAGGTGCTCATCTCCGTATAGTCGGCGGACAAGGAGAAAAGGGGAAGCGCCCCTTCGAGGCGGCCGTTCTCCTTGAAATACTCGCCGACGCTATCCACGGTGATGTCTTTCGACCCGAACTTGGCTTGAGCGAACTTCTTGGCGCCCCGGTACGAGATCCAACCCCTCTGCCAGGTGGCATTGAGCTTCAATTCGTCCGGACCTGCGGCGCCGGAACGCCTGCGGGTCGTGCCATTGAAGGTGAGCCTCGGCTCGCCGTCAATCAGGTCGGCAAGGGCGAAGAAAAGGGTCTTGTTGAGCCTTTTCTCGAGTTCAGTGTTCACATCGCGAGGTACTCGATTCGGAAGGTCGAGCAGGATTTCCTTCGCCTGCTCGTTGCCGCAGATATCCGTGATCAAGAGCTCGTCCAGGGTCTCCGGAGGGAGTCCCAAGGCAGCGAGAATCTCTCCTTTGGCCACAGCGAGCGGCTTGGCGATCTCCTGCTTTTCAACCGAATCGTAGAACTGGCTCGCCACTTCCTGCAGATCGGTCGCGGGCTCCTGAGACTTGGGGGTCCAGCGCACCTGAACCTCGACGTCGTCCAGGTCGCCGAGGTCTTTCTTCAAGGCGTCCCGTCGGCCCTGGCGCACGGCCTCGTCGAACGTGTCGATCTTCTTGTCGAGGGCACCGTACAGGGTTGGCTGATGCACAATGACGCGCGGCGAGAACTGGCCGAACGTCTCGAGATGCAGGGCGTCGGGGTTGAAGTTGAACACCAGTTGGCCCTCTTCGTCCTTGACCTGGCCAAGATCGAGGGCAACGAAGGCGCGGCGAAGCAGGTCGAGGCGCCCTCCCGCAAGACCGTCGGCGGTCGCACGCGACGCGAGTTCGTCCGATACCTCCTTTTCGGCGTCGAGCTTCAAGGTCCCGGGCGCGCTCGTAACCAGCGCTTCGGAGTACTCGTTGTAGGTGCCTTTGGGGGAGGCGCACGGGTTTTGGTCTTCCGCAGATCCGGGACTCGCTGGAACCCCTAGCAGAACGATCAGGGCGAGCAGCCGGACGACGGAGAAAAACGTCGGGCGAGCGCTCATCAGATCACCACGCGGGTAAAGGTCGGCCCGTCCGGCGGGTTCTTCACCGCGACCTTCTTATTGAGGAATACATTGCCCTTGCTGTCGGTGGCCAATACCGCCAGGGTAGCCGAACCCGGATGGACGAAGGCGCCTTGCCAAACGACCGTGTAGGTGTTTCCCTTGAGGAGAGTCGCTGCGACGGGGCCCGACTTGAGCTGCTGGTCCGTGAACCGCTGATCGTCAGAACCGGAAGAACCGACCTCGATCGAGGTAGCGACCGGGCCGCCGGACTTGGTCACCGAAAGATCCAAGGTCGCAACGACGGCAGGCGGGGCTGCTGGTGCAAGGGCGGCGGCTCGCCGCCCTGACGGAGGAGTCAGTCCGAATTTCTTGATCAACTTCAGTTTTGCGGCCATCTCTGCCTCGCAATCGCAACGCCACGCGGTGTGCGGAGCGCTTTCGAGGTGCTTAGACGGACGCGAAATCGAAAACCTTCACCCTCCTTGGACGAAGTGGACGATCTCGATCCGATCGCCGGCCGCAAGGGGGGCTTCGCCGTACTCGCCGCGCGGCACGATCCGGCCGTTTCGTTCGATCGCCACCGTGCGCGGATCGCGGCCGAGCGACGCGAGCAGGTCGATCAGTGTCTCGCCTGCCGCGACGGCTCGGGCCTCGCCGTTCATGACGATCTCGATTTCCATCGTCTACAAGAGGTGTTTGAGTTCGGCCCGGCCGATCGAGGAGATCGCCGAGACGATCAGCGCCGCCGTGCCGCGGCCGAGCGCTGGTATCTCGAACCGCAGAGCCACCATGCCTAGATCGTCGCTCTGCCCCATCGCGAGCATTCGCGGCTCGGAGACCGTCGAGATCATCTTGACGATCACCTGGGCGCCGGTGACCGGCTGGCCGCTTTTGCTGGAGCTGGCCCGGAGCATCAGGCTCGCCGCCTGGCCGATCGTCAGATCGCGCTCCCCTTCGAGAGTCACCACCAGCTGCTCCTGGTCCGCTTCGTGGGTCAGGTATTCGAGGATCACCTGGTCGAGGCTGCGCTCCGGCGCCACCGTGGTATCGCCGCGGACAGGGCCGGTGCGGGTTTCCTCCGCGCGGTCGAACCGCTCCTCCTCCACGCGCGTCGGCCGGATGATCGGCACCTTGACGGAGGTGTTGCCGCCGCGGGCGGCGACCATGGCCGCCCACTTTTCGTCCAACTTGCCGTGGCGGATCGCGGCGATCATCGTCCGGTGCTGCTGATCCATCACCGCCATGATCGCCTTCTCGCCGTGCCCTTCGGCGAGCAGGGTCGCGTAACTCGCCTTCTTGCTCACCAGAACCTGGCCGCTCACGTAGACGAGGCTCTCGATCTGAGGGTTCGCGGCCCCTTTGTCCTCCGTCTGGACGTGAAACACGGTGTCGTTGTGCCGGACGTCCGTGTTATAGCCGGTGATCATCGGGCATTATCGATTCGCGAGTCTGACGTTTACGTGGCTGAGGAAACCGGGGGTCGGCGCCATTCTAAGAACAGGGCCGATCCGAATCAAGGACGAGGGTGGCGACGAGGCGCGCGCGCAGCATAATATGAGTTCGGCCCTCCGAGCTCGGCCAACCCTCCCCGGAGACAACGGCGGGAGGCCGAGCCGCCCAAAAGCAGCATAGGGTGGCCGGGGAAACCCGGTCGCCTCCCGTGTTCGGAAAGGTGGGCCGGTCCGCTGGAGCGCTCCGCTCCCGCCGTCCGGCCATTGCTTTTTCGGCCGGGCCACGAGACAGGCGGACGACACAAATGGAGCAGCTCTACCAGATTGGCGCGACGAAGCCCGAGGTGGACACGGCCTCGGCCGGCCTGTCGGCGTTCGTCCGTACCGGGGGCCTTGCGGCCACAGCGTCGGGCGCGACGGGCGAACCTCCGAGCCGGCTGGTCGACTCCTTCGGCCGTCGGCTCACCTATCTGCGGGTCTCGGTGACCGACCGCTGCAATCTGCGTTGCGTCTACTGCCTGCCCGAGGACGCCGAGTTTCCCTTCGGCGACCGCGATTTCCTCTCCCCCCCAGAGATCGAGACCCTCGTCGGCACCCTCGTCCGCCTGGGCATCCGGCGCGTTCGCCTGACCGGCGGCGAGCCCCTGGTGAGGAAAGACCTGCTGGAGATCGTGGCCCGGATCAAGGCGCTCCCGGGGGTCGAAGACCTGTCGCTCTCGACCAACGGCACCGAACTCGAACGCCTGGCGCCAGCGCTCAAGGCGGCGGGCCTCGATCGGGTGAACGTCAGTCTCGATACGCTCGACCCAGAAGAGTTCGCCCGCATCGCCCGCCGGGGCCAGCTGCAACAGGTCTGGAGAGGGATCGAAGCCGCCCTCGAAGCGGGGCTCGCCCCGGTCAAGCTGAACGCCGTCCTGCTCGCCGACGGCAAGCTCGAAGAGATCGAGCGCCTGGCCGAGCTGACCATCGACCGGCCGCTCTGTGTCCGTTTCATCGAAATGATGCCCACCCCGGCGAACCGCTCTCTGGTCGTCGGCCACCTCAACTGCAACACCGTACGCACCCGGCTCGAACAGCGCTGGGGGCCGCTCGAAGAGGTCACATCCGACCGGCCGCGCACCGGGCCGGCCGAGGCCTTCCGCTTCGCGGGCGCAAAGGGAGAGGTCGGCTTCATCACCCCGCTCTCCCATACCTTCTGCGCCGACTGCAACCGGCTGAGGCTCACCTCCCGAGGAGAGCTGCGGCTCTGCCTCTTCGACGAGAAGAACCACCCGCTCCGCCACCTGCTCGACGAGCCGAATCCTGAGCGCGCGTTGGAAGAGGAGATCCTGCGGGTGTTGGAAGAGAAACCGGCGGAGCACCTGCTGCTGCAAGGCAACAGCGGGAACCTGGCGAGCTTCATGTCGATCGGGGGGTGAGGCGACGCGTTCGAAGTTGAAATCATCGCCTACCACTAAGGAGAGCCCCGCGATGCCCCAGAAGAGCCTTCGCGCCATTCATCCCGGTGAATTCCTGGCCGAATCGTTGAGCGAGCTGGGAATCTCCCAGGCGGCCCTTGCCCGCACCCTCGGTGTATCGCCGATGCGTATTTCCCACTTCGTCAATGGCACCCGCCCTTTGACGGCTGAACTGGCGTTGCTCCTCGGCCGCGCCTTCGACCAGTCGCCGCAGTATTGGTTGAATCTCCAAGCCCGCTACGATCTGACGATCGCCGAAGCCAGCCTGGGCCAGCGCTTGCTTTCGATTCGCGCACTCACCGCCGCGTAGAACGTCCGAGACCGCACTTGGCGGCTTTAGACTCCGCGATCTCTCGCCTCAGCACCGCCGCCTCCGCGCGGCTTGGCAAGGGCTTCGGCCATAGACACCATTCTACGCCCAAGTGTCTATGCCACGGCGGTAAGCTCTTGCCCCCCTTGAGGCGTTACTCCTCCCCTTCCTCCAACAACTCCTCCAACCGGCTGGCCAACGACTCAACGCGTTGGCGGATCGCGTCGCGCTCCAGCCGCCATTCTTCGTTCGCCTCGTTGGCGGCGCCGGCCATATCGATCACTGCGGCCTCTTCGCCCCGCTCCGCGATCTGTGCTTCAAGGTCGGCGACTTTCTGAGCCAGGGCTCGGTTTTCGCTGCGCAGGGCGCGCAGGCGTTCCGAGGCCTCGTGAATCTTCGCTTCCAGCGCATCCATGAAATCGATCTCGGGGGCCTTCACGGTCGGGGTCATCCTTTCCAGCCGAATCGGCTTTCGAGCGCGCGGACGAGCGCCGTCTGCCGTTCGTTGACTTCCGACTGGGTCAACGACCGATCGCCCGCGTTGTAGAGGAAATAGAGAGTCGTGTTGACCGCACCTTCGGGCACGCCCTGGCCTCGGTAGCGATCCTTGAGGCCGTAGGACACCAGATCGGCTGGAGCGAGATCGGCGACCGCCGCCGAGATCTCTTCCCAGGTGACCGATAGCGCATGGGTGACCGTGGCATCCGCCGCCACTCCCGGATAACGCGAAGGAGCCTCCACGGCGAGACCGGCGACCGCGGCCGAAGCGTCCGCGGCGCTTTTTTCATCCGCCGCTCCGCCGCGCGTCAAGAACCCTTCGGGCTCCGGTTGCAGCGCATCGGCTTCAAGCTCGGCGACGAACAGCGGGTAGCCGTCCTCCCCCGCGAGGCGGCCGATCACTCCGATCACCCGATCCCCGAGCAGGATCTCCGCCGCCAGGCCCGGCACCAGACCGCGCGGTGCGGCGGCGCGGAAGGAGAACCCCACGCCGAACTCGGTCGCCACACACTCGATCGCACCCTTGAGATCGAAGAAATCGAGATCCACCTGATGTTCCCACGGGGTCCCGACCCGGCCGCCGACCACGATTCCGATCCGTTCGGGCTGGAGCGGCAAAGAGCCGTCGCCTACCGCTTGACCGGGTTGGCGATAGAACACCCGCGCAACCTCGAACAGGCGCACCGCAGCGGCGCCGCGGCGCTTGTTGAAGCGGGCGGTCTCGACCAGTCCGGGCAGCAACGACCGGCGCATGACCGCGAGCCGCTCGGAGAGCGGATTGACCAGCGGCACCGCCAATCCTTCGGGGGCGAGCAGCGGCAGCTTGGCTTCGTCCTGCGGATCGATGAACGAATATTGGACCGTTTCGGCCAGGCCGCAGGCGGCGAGCCCGTCTTGAATCCGGGCGCGGCGCGCGAGGATCGGGTTCTTCGGCGCATCGGCTCCGGAAAGGGCGGGCAACGTCGGCGCCACCGGGTCGAAGCCATGGAGGCGCAGGATCTCCTCGTACAGATCGGCCGGATAGACCTCTTCGAAGCGGGCGTCGACCTCGGCCGATGTATCTGCCGCCTTCGGCGCGAAATCGAAATGGCGCCACGAGGGGACCTGAACCTCCCACGCGTCTCCGTCGCCCGACTCGGCACCCGCCGGCCGGGGCGCAAAACCCAATCCCTTGAGCCACCGCTCGACCGACTCGGGCGCGATCCGCGCACCGGCAAACGCTTCGAGCTTGCCATGATCCAGCCGGCCGCGGCGCGGCAGGCGACGGCCGGGTCGCACGTCCACCGCTCCGGCGAGCACCTCTCCCCCGGCCATTTGGGCGATCAGATACGCCGCGCGATCGACCGCGACGCGGCACGCTTCGAGATCGGCGCCGCGCTCGAAGCGATGGCTCGCGTCGGTTTTCAAATTGAGCACCCGGCTTGCCCGGCGGACCGCCGCGCGGTCGAAATGGGCCGCTTCGATCAACAGGTCGACGGTCGAGGCGGTCACCTCGCTATCGAACCCGCCCATCACACCGGCCACCCCCACCGGCACTTCGGCGTCGGCGATCACCAGAAGCTCAGGATCGAGCGCCCGCTCCGCCCCGTCGAGCGTTTTGATCCGCTCGCGCGCCTGCGCCCGCCGGACGATGAGCTTGGCTCCCTTGAGCTTGGCGAGATCGTAGGCGTGGAGCGGCTGGCCGAGCTCCCAAAGGACGAAGTTCGTGACGTCGACCACGTTGTTGATCGAGCGGTGGCCGATCGATTCCAAAGCGCGGCGCAGCCAATCCGGGCTCGGGCCAATCTTTACGCCACGCATCACCCGGCCGACGAAACGCGGACAGAGGTCGGGGGCGGCGATCTCGACCGAGATCAAATCGGCGCTCGCTTCCCCGCTCACACCGCTCGCCCCGCCGGAATCCGGAGCCACCTCCGGCATGCGCAGCGGCCGGTCGAGGATCGTCGCGATCTCGCGCGCCAGACCGAAGTGGCACATCGCGTCCGGCCGGTTGGTGGTCACTTCGACATCTAAAATCGTGTCGGTTCCGTGGGCTTCGATCTGCTCGACCGCCAAGCCCGCCGAGGTGAGCTGAAGCGACAGCTCGATCGGATCCGGCAGATCGACGTAACGGGCCAGCCACTCGCAGGAGAAACGCATCAGCGGCTCACCTGGCGAAGCAGGCGCTCGTCGTTGTCGAACAGCACGCGGATGTTGGGAATGCCGTAGCGGAGCATCGCCACCCGATCGACGCCCATGCCAAAGGCGAAACCGGTGTAGATCTCAGGGTCGATGCCGCACCCTTCGAGCACTCTCGGATCGACCATGCCGGAGCCGAGGATTTCCATCCAGCCGCTCCCCGAACAGGTTTCGCACCCCTTGCCGCGGCAGAACACGCAGGTGATGTCCACCTCCGCCGAAGGCTCGGTGAAGGGAAAATGGCTGGGCCGCAGGCGCACTCCCGTGTCGGCCGAGAACAGCCGGCGGACGAACGCCAGCAGGGTCCCCTTCAAATCAGAGAACGTGATCCCTTCGGCCACCGCCAAGCATTCGATCTGATGAAACATCGGCGAGTGCCGCAGGTCGTTGTCGCAGCGATAGACCCGGCCGGGGCAGATCACACGGATCGGCGGCTTCCTCGACAACATCGTCCGGATCTGCACCGGCGACGTGTGGGTGCGCAGCAGCAGACCGCCATCGACGAAGAAGGTGTCCTGCGTGTCGCGCGCCGGATGGTCGAGGGGAAAATTGAGCGCCGTGAAGTTGTGGAAGTCGTCCTCGATCTCCGGCCCTTCGGCGACGCTGTAGCCCAGCTCGGCGAAGATCTGCTCCATCTCGCGCATCACCCGGGTGACCGGATGGAGACTGCCGAGCATCGGCCGTCGGCCGGGGAGCGTCACGTCGATCGCGGCGGAGCGCAGGGCGGCCTCGCGCTCCCGCTCCAGCAACTCGGTCTCTTTGGCGGCGAGGCCGGTCTCCACCTGAACCTTCAGGCGGTTGACCTGCTCGCCATAGGCCTTTCGCTCAGCCGGCGCGATCTTGCCGATCGCCTCCAGGAGCGACCGGAGGACGCCTTGCTTCTTGCCGGTCCAACGCAGGCGCAGCGCCTCCCACGACGGTCGATCTTCGACCGCCGCGAGGGCGCTACGAAACTCCGAGGCGAGATTTTCCGGGGTGGTCGGGGCGGTCGGGGCGCCCGCGGACTCCGGGGCTCCGGTCGGGTCGCCCGCGGTGGACACCTCAGGCTCCTGAAGCGGACGCGCCGTGACCGGGAGGGGTGAGCGCCTCCTTGGCGGCTTCGGCCAGCTTGCCGAATCCGGCCGGATCGACCACGGCGAGATCGGCGAGCACCTTGCGGTCGAGCGTCGAGCCGACGGCCTTCAAACCGGCGATCAGACGACTATAGGAGAGACCGTGAATGCGCGCCGCGGCGTTGATTCGCACGATCCAGAGCGCGCGCATTTGGCGCTTGCGCTGCCGGCGGTCGCGATAGGCATAGTTGAGAGATTTGTCGACCGCCAGTTTGGCGATCCGGTGGGCCTTCGACTTGGTGCCGTAATAGCCCTTGGCCAGCTTGAGAATCTTTTTGCGGCGCTGGACCCGCTTGGTACCGCGTTTGACGCGCATCTACAGAACCTCGTTTCTGCTCGCCGAGCGTCTCGGGGAGCGGTCAGGGTCGTCCGCGAGCCCGTTATGCGGGCCGGATCGACCGACGGCGCCGATGGACAGGTTCGTCCCACCGGATGCCGGGCTGGTTTCGTCTTGTCTCTCGTGTCGCGAAGGGCTCTACCGGTGAAGCATCGACCTGAGGATCGCCGAGAACGCAGGCGAGCACTCAACTGCTTTGCCCAGCTTCCGCTTCCGTTTCTGAGACTTCTGGGTCAAACCGTGGCGAACTTCCGCCTGGTGGCGCATCACTTTGCCGGTCCCGGTGATTTTGAACCGCTTGGCGGCGCCCTTGTGGGTCTTCTGCTTGGGCAAGGGCTTCTCCTTTTTCCTGGGTATGCTTCCTAGGTCTGCATCTCTATTGAATCACTTGTGCCGCCTCTGCGGCAAAAGACGCAAGATTCTAGCACAGACGACCGCGAGGTCGCCGTGCAACTCGATTCCCGATCCGCCTCTACGTCCAGCTCAAACCTTCTTCGGCTGGTTTTTCGGTCCGCCGAAGATCGCGTGCATCCGGTTGCCCGCCATCTCGGGGTTGCCTTCCAGGTTGCCGTGCTCGCCGATGTCGGCCGCCAGGCGCTGGATCAGCTTGAAACCGAGGTCGGTGCGAGCCATCTCGCGGCCGCGAAACTGGACCGTCGCCTTGACCTTGTCGCCATCGTCGAGGAAACGAATCGCGTTCTTCAGCTTGAAGTCGTAGTCGTGGTCGTCGATGTTCGGCCGGAACTTGACTTCCTTGACGTGGATGATCTTCTGCTTCTTCCTCGACTCGTGCGTCTTCTTTTTCTGCTGGTAGAGGAACTTGCCGAAATCCATGATCCGGCATACCGGGGGCTTGGCCTCCCCCGCCACCTCCACCAGGTCGAGGAGGGCCTCTTTCGCCCGCCGCAGAGCGTCCTCGATCGGCACGATGCCGACCTGCCCCCCTTCGGCGTCGATCAGCCGGACCTCGCGGACGCGGATTCGCTCGTTGACTCTCGCGGTCTTGTCGATGGCTAACTCACCTTTCCTTTCGGTCGCAAGCGACCGATCGGACCGCAGCCCGGTGCGGCGGTCCGCCTTCCTGCCCTACAGGGTGCCTCAAAGCTCCCGGCTGCGCGCCGCGACTTGAACGCTCACCCGCGCGGCGAAGTCGTCGATGCTCAGCGCGCCGAGATCGGCCCCGGCGCGGCGACGGACCGAAACGGTCCGCTCCTCCTGCTCGCGAGCGCCGACCACCAGCATGTAGGGCACCTTCTGAAGTTGCGCTTCGCGAATTTTATAGCCTAGTTTTTCGTTCCGGTCGTCCACCTCGGCCCGGATGCCCGCGGCGGCCAGAGCCGCGCGGACCTCTTCCGCATACTCCGCGAACTTTTCCGAGATCGGCAGGACGACCCCCTGGACCGGCGCGAGCCAGACCGGAAACGCTCCCGAGGTCTGCTCGATCAGAATGCCGAAAAAGCGCTCGACCGAGCCGAACATGGCGCGGTGAATCATCACCGGCGAATGCTCCGCCCCGTCCGCGCCCACGTAGCTCAAACCGAACCGCACGGGCATCTGGTAATCGAGCTGGATCGTGCCGAGCTGCCAGCTTCGGCCGATCGCGTCGCGCACGTGAAAGTCGATCTTCGGTCCGTAGAACGCGCCGTCGCCCGGATTGACCTTGTAGACGAGACCCGCCTTGTCGAGCGCCGCGGCGAGCGCCGCTTCCGCACGATTCCAAAGCTCGTCCGTGCCGATCGATTTGGCCGGCCGGGTCGACAGCTCGATGTCGACCTCGTCGAAACCGAACGTCGAGTAAAGCTCCAGGATCATTTTGCCCAGCGACAGCACCTCGGCCTCGATCTGCTCTTCGGTGCAGAAGATGTGGCCGTCGTCCTGGCAGAACGACCGGACCCGCAACAGACCCGAGGTGACGCCGCTCCGCTCGTAGCGGTGCAGCCGGCCAAAATCGGCATAGCGGATCGGCAGGTCGCGGTACGACCGCATCTTGGTCGCGTAGATCAAGCAGTGGGTCGGGCAGTTCATCGGCTTGACCGCGAACTCCCGCTCGTCCACCTCGACGAAGAACATTGCGTCGGCGTAGTTGGCGTAATGGCCGGAGGTCTTCCACAGCTCCAGATCGAGGATCTGGGGCGTGAGCACCTCGCCGTAGCCGTAGCGGACGTACAGCTCGCGCACGTAGTCGATCAGCTTGTTGTAGACGAACGCGCCCTTCGGATGGAAGAACGGCATCGCAGGAGCCAGGGCGTTGAAGCTGAACAGGTCGAGCTCCGGCCCGATGCGCCGATGGTCGCGCGCCCGCGCCTCTTCCTGAAGCGCCAGGTGGGCGTCCAGCTGGGCCTGCGATCCGAACGCGGTACCGTAGATCCGTTGCAGCTTCTCGCCTTTTTCGTCGCCCTTCCAATAGACGCCGGAGGCTTCGAGCAATTTGATCGCGCCGATCTGCGCCAGCCGCTGGACGTGCGGGCCGCGACAGAGATCGGTAAAGCCGTTGGCGCCGCCGTGCTTGTAGAGCGTGATCCGGTCGCCCGCGGGAATGTCCTTCAGCCGCTCGACCTTCAGGCGCTCGCCCATCGCGGCAAACTTCTCGGCGGCTTCCTCGCGCGAGATCTCGCTTCGCTCGAAGGCGACATCGCCCGACTCCGCGACGATCCTTCGCATCTCGGCCTCGATCCGCTCCAGATCATCGGGCGAAAAAGCGTGGTCGATCCGGAAGTCGTACTGGAACTTCTCGCTGTGGTCTTTCCGGCCGACGTCGATCTCGACTTGCGGGAACAGCCGCTTCACCGCATCGGCGAGCACGTGCTCGGCGCTATGGCGAATGAACTCGCCGGCTTCCGGGCTCTTCGAGGTGAAGATGCGGAATTTCGCGTCGGCGAGAATCGGCTCGCGCAGGTCGATCTTCCGGCCGTCCAGCTCCGCGCCGATCGCGTCGCGGCCGAGCCGCGGGCCGATTTGTAGCGCCACTTCGAGCGCCGTCGTGCCGGGCACGACCTCGCGCACCGCCCCATCGGGCAGCGTCAAACGGAGAATTTCCGTGCCCCCACTAGGAGCCGAAGCTCCGCGGACCGCGGTACTCACAAGCTCACGAGTTGACAGGGTGGTAGGCGCTGACGGACTCGAACCGTCGACCTCTACCGTGTGAAGGTAGCGCTCTAACCAGCTGAGCTAAGCGCCCGGTCATGAACTTTCCGAGGGTCGGGATTTCGGCATCTTTCGGGGTGCAAGCTTCACCGGCGAACCGCAAATTACGGGCCGAACCGGCGCTGTCTCTCTCCCTGACGTCGATACCGATCTCCTTCCGATCCTCGCTCCCGCGACGGGTCCTACTAGGTGCCGCTAGAGGCTATTGGTAGGCCCGAGCGGACTTGAACCGCTGACCTCTACGATGTCAACGTAGCGCTCTAACCAACTGAGCTACGGGCCTGAAATGTCCTCGGCTGCGCTTCTTGCTACCGGGGACGGGAAGTTAGCAGAGCCTAGAAGAGAGTGTCAATGCCGGCCGGTTTCATGGCCGTAATGCCGTCTCGACGACGAGTGTCGTAAAATCATCCGATGAACGCCGCCCCCCACCCTCGCTACAGCAAGGAAGAGTTCGCCCGTCGAGGCAACGAGATCTATGAGCGCCAGGTGCATCCCCAGCTTAGCGCAGCTCGCCGGCCCAATGGATGGTCGCTTCGTGGAGCGCTCCAGAAGCTAATGTTGGCTTAACCGCCTCCCAATCCTCACAATCCTAATGCCAAGGGCGTAGAGACGCTCCAGTACCCAACCACGACAGAACCGGGTGCTGGCCGTCGGGGCGTCTCCCGCAGGCCACAAACGGCCGTCGGATAGCGGAGACCGCTTCCCAGCATCCCGCAAGCGGTGGACGGCATCCCAAGACCACTTTGCAGGGCTCCGCGAGCGGTGGACGGAGTCGCGGAACCGCCTCGCAACACGCCGGAAGCGGTGGGCGGAACCCGCCCGGCAGTTCGCGGAAGCCATCCAGCGATTCGCGGAACCCGCCCGGAAGTTCGCGGAAGCCATCCGGCGGTGCGCGGAACCCGCCCGGCAGTTCGCGGAAGCCATCCGGCGGTGCGCGGAACCCGCCCGGCAGTTCGCGGAAGCCATCCGGCGGTGCGCGGAACCCGCCCGGCGGTTCGCGGAAGCCATCCGGCGGTGCGCGGATCCCGCCCGGCGGTTCGCGGAAGCCATCCGGCGGAGCGCGGATCCCGCCCAGCGGTTGGCGGAAGCCGCCGACCGGTGCAGGGACTCGGCACGGCGGTCCCGCGTTCCTGTCGACCGCCTTCTCGCACCGATTTGCGCCGTCGCCCCTTCGGCGCGGCCTTTTATCCCTTCGAGGGAGCCAACCAAGCATCCGAAGGTCTACTATTCCCCCAGAACTTCGAGGCAGGCCCAGTTTCACGAGGAAGGAGGACCGGCAACGCTCCGCGATCCGATTCTGCGTAACCGTTCCAGCCCACCATCTGTCAACCCGAGAGCGGTATCCGCCCGGCGAGGCTTTCGCCATCGCTCTCCCGAGGAGGCAATATGAAACGTGGATTGCTGTGGCTGTTCGCTGTTCTTGGAGCTCCCGCCCTGCTGCTCGGGCAATCCCAGACGACCGGAACGATTTCCGGCAAGGTCGTGGACGACACGGGCCAAGCCATCGCCGGGGTCGAAGTCGTCGCGACCGCCGAGGCCCTGTCGCTCGAACGCAAGGCCGAAACCGGCGCGGATGGGGAGTACCGGCTCTCCCTCCTGCCCGTCGGCTCCTATAGCGTGCTGGTCAGCAAGTCCGGCTTCCAGCCCGCCGTCTATTCGCTCGGCTTGAGCGTCGGCGAAACTTTGCCGCTCGACGTTACGCTCTCTCCCGGCGAGGCGGTGACCGATACGGTGAACGTCTATGGCGCGGCGAGCGCCCTTGAAACGACGACCGGCGGCGCGACCTTCACCTACGAAAAGCAGGTCGACGCGCTGCCGCTCAACGACCGCCGGATCGATAAGGTGGCCGAGCTGTCGCCGAACATCGCGCACGGCCCCACCACCGACACGATCTCGATCGCGGGCGCGCCGTCGTTCGACACCGTCGTGCTGCTGGACGGAGCGGAAATCTCGGACCCCTACTTCGGCAATTCGCCCACGCTCTATCTGGAGGATGCGATCGAGGAGGTGCAGGTGCTCACCTCCGGAGTTTCGGCGCGCTACGGCCGCTTCCAGGGAGGGGTGATCAACGCGATCACCAAGTCGGGCGGAAACACGTTCAAGGGGACGTTGCGCGGCGAGCTGAACAAGCAGTCGTGGAACTCCCAGACACCTTTCGGCGAGACCCAGAGCAGCCACCTGAACCCGACCTATCAAGCGACCCTCGGCGGCTACCTGATCAAGGATCGGCTCTGGTTCTTTGCCGGCGGCCGGAAGATTCCGACCACCAGCGAGAACAAGACGGCTGAATTCACCGGCGAGAGCTTCGCCGAATCGAGCGACGAGAAGCGCTGGCAGGGCAAGATCAAGGCCTCGATCAACGCGAGTCATCTGATCGATCTCTCGCATCTGGATTTCGATTCTTCGACCACCAACTACGAAGGTCTTCCGGCGGGCGACGGCCGGGCGGTCGGTACGCGGCTCGACCCGCGCAAGACCGATACGCTGGGCTACCAGGGGGTGTTCACCGCAAACACCTTCGCCGACTTCCAGGCGACCCGGAAAAGGGTTGGGATCTCGGCCGGCGGCGATCCCGCCAAGGGCGACCCGTTCATCGATCTCACCAACTTCCAGGTGTTCCACAACCATTGGTGGGACGTGAACGACCCCAGCCGGCGCGACAACGACACCGCGGCGCTCTCGCTTACCCACGTTCTCAACGGCGGTCGGTACGGCGCCCACACGATCGAAGGGGGCGTCCAGTACGTCAAGTCGCTCACCGGCGGCGAAAACCGCCAGTCTTCGACGGGATTCAACCTGCTCGCCCTGAATCCTGACTTCGCGGCCGGCACGGTCAACGGCGAACCCCGCTTCAACCTGCTGAACCAAGCCGCGCTGCGCTGGGAAGCTCTGCCGCTCGGCGGCGACCAAACGCTCAAGAACACGGCGGCCTATCTGCAGGACACGATCAACCTGTCGAAATTCCGCTTCGACCTCGGCGTCCGTTACGACAAATACAAAGGCACCGGCCCGCTCGCGCAGTTCAACCTGTCGTTCTCCGACATCTCGCCGCGGCTCGGCGTCACCTACAGCTTGACCGACACGTGGCAGATCCAGGCGACCTACGGCAAGTACTCCAGCCGGTTCAACGACAGCGTCGCCAACAGTGTCACGGGGGTTTCCGCAGCGCCTCGGATCGAGACGTTCTACCTCGGCCCCGACCTGACCAACGCGACCGCCGACCAAGTGCAGGCCGCTTTGCGCAACGACGCGAATTGGCCGATCGTCACCAGCTTCATCAGCCCCAAGTTTCCGACCACCTACCTCGCGCACAACATTGAGGCGCCGTACGCCGAGGACATCAACCTTTCGTTGCGCCACGCCCTGCCGGGCAACACCGGTTCCATCGTGCTCACTTACGTCAACCGGCGCTACAAAAACCTGCTCGACGATTTCGTCGGCGGGGTCTGCGATTTCGGCCTGAGTTTTGACCAGCCCTGCCCGAGCGGCAACGTCACCACGGTCCCGGGTCCCGACGGCACACCGAATTTCGCCACCGTCGACAGCATCGTCTGGGCCAACAACCAACTCGCAAACCGGAAATATCAGGGGCTCACAGCGGTCTGGAGCTACCGGCCGAATTCTCGCCTGCAGTTCGTCGGCAACTACACCTACTCCCGGCTGCGGGGCAACTACGAGGGCGAGGGAGAGAACACCCCGGCTTCCGGCTCGCCGATCGGCAACTACGCCCGCTCGACCGATCCGACGGCGACCAACCCGGAGGGCACGCTCGCCGAGGACATTCCCCATCGGTTGAACGCGCTCGCCACCTACCGTTTCGACTGGCAGCGCCGCGGCGCGCTCACCGTCGGTGGAGCACTTCTCTACGAATCCGGCATGGCGTACAGCCGAACCGCCAACGTGCCCTATCTCGACGACCCGGCGTACCTGACCGACAACGGAACGTACGTCCACTACTTCAGCCGCCGCGGCGCGTTCCGCTTCGACGATTGGTGGAGCCTCGGAACTTCGGTCCGGTATGACCTGCCGCTGATCAAGGATTTCCGGACGTTCCTTAAAGTCAGCGTCGCCAACGTCACCAACAATCACGCCCTGGTCGAGTTCCAGACCTCCGGCCGGTCCGGCCGCGATGCGGCGGGCAACGTCCTGCCCTGGCAGCCGGTCGGCAACTGCGGCCCGAACGACAAGCCCTCGAAGAGCTGCACCGGCTTCGGCCGGATCACCAGCGAAGACGACTATCAGAAGCCGCGGGAGTTCCTGGTCACCGTGGCGTTCGATTTCTGATCGAAGGCGGTTCGAACGAAAAGCAGTGCGGGGCCGTCCCGGCGGTACGGGGCGGCCCCGCTGTTTAGAGCCCTACGTTGGTGACCTTCGGCGACAGAGTTCTTCTCGAGAATGGAGCTACCGGAGAGAGCCGTCGAGTCGAGTCTCGGCGAGAAATCGAGTGGTCGGCGGCGTCCCCCGGCTTCTCCAAAGCTCCAGGCCGTGGGTGAGATCGTAGCCACGGAAAAGCAAGACGGAGCCCGCCGCCGCGCCTGAGAGGACCTCGTCGAAGGGAAACGGAGGAAAATCCGAAAGGCGTAAGGTGCCGGCCGCCGTACCGTCGGTCCGCCAGAGCTGGACGCCGTGCGCGTTGTCCCGAGCAAAGAAGTAGAGCTTTCCCCCGGCCGAGGCGAAGGAGGTCGCCCTGCTGTCGCACCTCCCGGGGCAGATGTCTTGGACCAACCGGGTTCCTTCCTCCGTGGCGTCGGTGATCCAAACCTCTTCGCCGCGAGCGGGGGTCTTCCCGATGAAGAAGACGTGATCGCCAAAGAAAACTGGATTGAAAGAGGTATATCCGGAGCCGGAACCCGGAAAGACATCTTTCAGCAGGCGGGTCCCAGCCTGGGTTCCGTTCGAGACCCAAAGCTCGAAGCCATGGACCGGCTCGGCCGCCGCGAAGAGCAGCGGCTTGCCGGGGATCTGAGGAGGAAACGTGGCGGAGGCTTGCGCCTGCCCGGCCAGGGCCAACCTTCGAGTTCCGGCGGGGGTGCCATTGGAGGTCCAGAGTCTGTATCGGCCTCCTTCGAGCAGCACGAAGAAGAGTCGATCGAGCTGGGCGACACGGCTCAGCACCCCAACGGCCGGGAGGGTCGCCGGAAGGAGCTTCGCCAGAGGGACGGTTCCCGGTCCGGTGCCGTCGCTTTTCCACAGGAAGGTGCCGCCGGTCGAGGTGTAGAAGAAAAACAGGTCGCGGCCGACTACGGTAAGAAAATAGGGAGAGGCGAGCTGACGCGTCAGAGGCTCCGGATCTTTGACCAACCTCACTCTCGCTCCCGCCTCGTCCATCGACCAGAGCGAACGCCCCAGCGGGCCTTCCGCAACGAAGAAGATCCGGTGGCGAAAGCTGGTAAACGCGAACGGATTCGAGCCTTCGTCCCCAGGCAACAAATCCGCCACGATGCGGGTTCCCTCGGGCGAGCCGTCGCTGGTCCAGAGCTCGGCCCCATGTTGATCGTCGTCGGCGACGAAGAAGAGGCGCTTGGTGCCGGGCAACAAAAAGGCCGGAGAACCCAGGTGAATCGAGAAGGGAAGGTCGGTCCCGACGAGCGGAAACGTCCCGCCGGGCGTGCCGTCGGTCACCCAGAGCCTGTATTGATCAGGGCTGGGGCTGTCCGCGACGAGGTAAGCGAAGTCCGTCCCGACCGCGAGGAACCTATCCAGGCGCTCGTCCGTCAGTTTGACCGTACCCGCCGCCGAGCCGTCGCTCGCCCAGAAACCCGTATCCGAAAAGAACAGTGCCCGCCCGCCCAGACTGACGAATCCCCTGGGATCGGAGCCCAATGCGGCCGCCGTCGCCGGGGGGTCCCCGACCCGATCCGGCGAAACAGCAAAAGCCGGCCCGGCCAGCACGAAGGCGAGAATCCATAATTTGACGCGCATCACGATCTCCTCCAACAGGGTGATCGTCGGCCGACCGTCTCGATACGTCAGTCCGACACCCGACGCCCTTTCTTACGCTTGCGGCACCGCCGGCGTCGCGAAGTCCCGGCGGAAGAACGGCCACGAGTCATAGAGGTAGAGCCCGAACGGCGTCGCGGCCTGGCGGACGGCTCGATTCCGTTGAGCCAGAGCACCCCATAGGTTGAAGCCGTCCGGACCTGAAGGTCCAAGGAGACCCCAATGAAAAAGCGTTCGAGCAAGCTGCGCCTGTCGAAGGAGACCGTCACAATCCTTCTCTCCGTCGACCCCTTGGATCGGGTTCATGGTGGCAGCGAGCCTACCGGCCCCCGCAATCAAAGTTTCTGCGTCGAGTGCTATTGGCCCTCGATCAATTATCCCTGCGACTAAACAGTCCGCCCGACCCTGGATTTCCAGGACCGGCGGGGATGAACCTCCTCGGCAATGGCCTGCGTTTTGTTTAGACGGTGCGGGACCTGCGTAGACGGTAGCGGGTCTCGCACGATAAATCGCGCGCTTCCGGAGGAGGCTTCACCTGTTAGGTGATCGTCGTCCTCATGACGAATCAAGGTCACGTGAGAATGCGCCCTTACCCGCCGCGAATCGCCCGGCCCTTGGCGAGCCCCTGAAGGCCCCGCATCTCCTCAACGGTCTCTTCCAGCCACTGCAACCGCTCCGCGGGAGTCCTGCGGAGCCCCATCTCCAGGTGGTGACGCCTAGCGCCAGCGAAGTCCCAGCCGGACAGATCCGGATCAGGAGGCTGGGAGGTATTTTTCGGATCGCCCATAGGTGAGTCTCCGGATCAGTTATCGCGCCTGAGCGATCCAAGCGACTCCATATCGAGCAGGTCTTGTGCCCTCGCCCTGCTCTTCTTCATCGCCAGCAGGTCGGCGATTGCAACCACCCGGCCTGGGTCGTCGGCAGATCGACCTGCACCGCCCGCGCAAACACGGCTTCGAAATCGAATGGCTCCTCGACAAAGAGGTCGACCGCGAAGCCCTGGAGTTTGGGGTTCCACAGGGAAAAGACCGTCATGTTCTTCTCCCGAACCCAAGATCGACGGCGTTCGGGATCGGCAAACAGGGCCAAAGGGACGGGAGCTTGAGGCTCGAAGCCCAGGTCGGCCAGGGCCGCCAGAGCCCGTTCAAGATTCTCTCGCTCCAGGTGGATCACCAGATCGAGGTCTAGCGTCGCCCGGAGGTGGCCGTGGAGCACGACGGCGACACCACCGACGATCAGGTAGCGGACCTGGGCATCTTCCAGGGCTTTGATGACGAGTTCGACGCGACCTTGCATACGCGCCAAGTGTACGTCGTCCGATCCTAGCCCGCTTCGAGGAATTCGATCGGGAAGAGCCCGCATACGTCTGGATAGCGGAGAAGGGCTCCGATCTTCGAGTGGGTTCCGCGCAGGATCTCGACCGGGCTTTCGGCGCCAGCCGCGCGCAGTGGCCGCCCTCTACCGTCCTGTACGCGGTCGCTCGGTCGGGCTCCAACCGCTTGATGTTCGAAGTCCACACCCGACTCGACTCTGGGACTTGGGGTCTCCTCCCCGCAAGCCCCGGCCGCTCGGTAGAGAGCTGGAAGATGATCAAAAAAGGCGGGCGCTGGAGCGTGGCCACGCGGAAGACGACGATGAATATCGGTTGAGGCGAGCGCGTTTCAACCAACCAAGCGAGCCCAGAGATTTGCCGACCAGACCGACCGCCTCCAGCAGTCACCGGCGTGGCATGGCGGGGAGACACAAGTTATGACGAAAATTTGACGGTCGAAGTCCTCGAACCAATTGACCCGATAACGCATTCGCCAGTCCTCGTGTCTCCGAGGTACGATAACGGATCGAAATCACGCGTAAAAATCAAAGCCATTGCCAAGTTCGGTAAAGATATTGTCCATTCGTGTCGCCAGAAAATACTGGCCGTCGCTCGATTCGGCGAAGATCATGCCCAGAGCTTCCAGAGCTTCAAGATTCTTGGCGCCGATCTCTGGTGTCCTAAAGACTATTGACCCAGAATCTCCTATTTCCGCGAACTGACCGCGTCCAGTATTCCTTATGAGAATCGTATCGTAGAATTTCACCGTAGTTAATGTTTTATTCATATACCCTACTTCCATGCAATGAAAGGCCGCGCATTCAATTTCTCCTCCCTGGGAACTTGTCTGAGCGCCACATTGTGAAACAGGGTCTTTATATCTTGGAGGTACCTTCCACTTCTCAAATTTTCTTCCATTGCAACGGACGTCTGACAACGGCTTCGCTGTTGCCAAGTCCAATGCGCCCTTGGCGCAGTCCATCGGCCTGGGGATTCCGAGGCCGCCGACAACGTCCACTCGAGTACAAATTTTGATACCACTTGACAACACTGAAACACCAGGCGGGATTACGTGTTGGGCGCCCAAAACGAATACGTCCTTGGCCTCCTCTACCAGACACCCAAGGGTTCCCCCATTGATCTTTGCTCCGGCCAGTGCATTGATCGGAACAACGGCCACTTCTCGCCCGGAAGAGGTCTCCCGATCAGGAGCCAATAATCCAAGTGCATGAAAACTCGCAGATCCAATCGCCATTCCATCCCAAGAAACTTGTGGAAACTGACAATCAAGCGCTTTTCGGGCGGCCGAAGGATCGGGCGAGAATGCGTTGATCTTCCCCTCGCACTCACCTGTTCCTGTTAGATGGTAACAACTGAGGCGACAGCAAATTTCCTCGACAATGTCACTAACCATGCTCATGACGAGAATCCTTGAAAGATCGTCGGCGAACAAGGCCTCGCGCCGTCTCCTGTCTGATTTCCGGCCCTAATTGGTACGGGACCATGCTTCCTCGATACCGTGACACTGTAGTGGCCTTCAAAGTCCGGATCTCCCGGATTCTTGTCTTCAATGTCGCTCAGTGGCCCTTCCAAGAAAGCAGCGGCTACCTCCGGTTCAACATTTGCGATATGCAATTGCAGGGGGTCCCCGAAACAAGGGACCTTAAGGCGAATCGTCTGATAGACGTTCTCAAGGTCATGAAAATTGATGTCCACAAACCGCTCTGTTAATTGTACTGCAAACTTAATTTCATTTCCGATAGACTTCTTCCATACAGGGTTTCCCGCGGGGACATACTTTCCATTAACCCACGCCACCTGATCAAAATCCCAAGGTTGCGGCTCATTCTTAACATCTCGATTGAAATCACTTACACTGGCATGACCGCCGCTCAGGTAGAGAGCTCCTCGAATTTTCTCGCTTCTAAGATCTGGCCAATTATTCAGCTTGAGACCTTTCCGCGCCAGTGAATCCGCTGCCGAAACCAGTTCGCGCATTCGCGGCACCCACCATAAAGACTTTTCCTGGCTTGGCTCTGGCATAGGGGAGGCATACTTATCGCGCTCAAAGGTTAGCCCTTGGTCATATTTAAACTGATGTCCGATTCGGACCTGAACCGCTTTCAGGACAATGACACCCCATGACTGTTTCGATTTTCGATCGGTAAATACAGCGCTCACCGGCATAGAGCTATGCTTACGAGAAAGTCTAGACATCGGAAAAATGGCAACTGGTACATGATGAGCCCTGAATACTTTCGGGCTCTTGTCGCCCCACGAGGCAAGATTGGGAGAGGTTAGATCTGGCAGGAATACCGAAACTTCACTGGGCGTTCCTTCGTGCCAATCACCTTGTGCGTCCAGTTCAAAGAAGGGCGTGTCGGGAACGATAGAGCAAGCTCCGCTGATCACTACTTCAAGGATTCGTCTCACTTTAGGGCCTTTCAAGAGCTAGTACCGAGGATCAAAATTCCTGACCGAGCCGACATCCGTCGCACCTGTAGCCTCAGTGCGCCTAGGTCCTGGCGAGCGAACAGCCCCTCCTCCTTTCCGAACAATGCTCGATGAATCTTGAACGCAAATTCTTGCCCCCATCGATCCCCCACGGGCCACAGACTCCCCACCACCGTCGGCACCCCGGCAGCTAAGAAAGGTCGCGCCAAACCCACCACTCCCTCCCCTTCAGAATTCTCACCCCCGCTCTCGCATGCCGCGAGAATGGCGAGCCGCGTCTTCGGCAGATCTAGCGCCGCGAAATCTCGCAGGGTACGCGCTCCGCGGGCTCCCGGGTCGGCGAAGAGGAGGAAGGAGCGGAACGGATCGACCGGATCGAGCGAGGCGTGCATTCCGAGATGGATCACGTCGGCATCCCGGGCCGCATTGCGGAAGGCGTCCCAAGTCGCTTGCTCTCCTGTCAGAACCGTCGCGTTCGAGCCGTAGAGCGCTCCGATTTCGGCGGCTTCTTGGCGGGCGGCGGGCAGGCGGGTGAATCGTGGCCACTCTTTGGAATCGAATGCCGGATCGCCGACGACGAGGATTCGTGTCGGGCCTTTGGAATCAAGCTCTCTGGATCGCGCCAGGGCTCGGAGGTAGAAGCTTGCGCTCGGGTTCACCAACACCGCCCGATCCTCGACCACGTAACGGTCACGGTTCCGATCGCGGAGGCCGGACCAGGGCACCTGCCCCAAGGGACCGTCGGGCACGACTACGAGCGTCCGCTCCGGGCCGAGCCTTGCGTAGTAGGGCCGGAGCAGGAGGTCGAACAGGCGGGCCGAGGTTTCCTTCCAGGCCTCGTCGGTCGAGGTTCCTTTGGTTGGATCAAGACTCTCGACGAGGCGGGTGAGACTTTCCCGCGAGGCCCTCGTCGTGAAGCTCGCCACTCCTTCGGGAGCGACCCACCAGGAGAGGATTCGATCGTCGAAGACGGCGAATTCCACCAGGACCGTGTCGGCCGGCAGCGCGGTGCGAAGCGCTCCGAGAGCCGGCGGCTGATACAGGCTGCCGGCGTCAGGGTGGCCGGCGCGGGACGGAGGGTGGGGAGCCAGCAGCTCGCGGGCCGTCTCCGCGTAGGCAAAAGCTCGCCAGGGCCGACGCGCCTCTACCGCTTGAAAGCGGACCATCTCGGAAAACGCGCGCCGGGTCTCTCGGCCGAAGGTGTAGCGATCCTCGTCTCCCGCTCCGTCGAGCCACCCTTTGCCACCTCGTTCGGCGTAGGCGACCAGGGCCGCGAGATCCGCCTCGGCTCCTGCGAGATTCCCGGCTGCGACGTGCGCCCGGGAGCGGACCGCCCGCGTCGCGCCTTCGAGCACCCCTTGCCCCGTTTTCGCATAATGGTCCACCGCTCGATTGAGCTTCGCAACGGCTTCCGTCGGCGTCCGTTCGATGTCGAGAGTCCCCTCGATCCGAAACAGATCGGCTTGCGTCCGGGCCTGGTCGCCGGGGTCCTCGATCGAAGGAACCTTCCGCCGGACCTGGGCGAGATCCGCTCCGGCTCCGGTCGAATCGCCCAGCGCCGCATGAAGCGCCGCGCGCAAGAGCAGCGCCTCGTTGACCGCGTTCGGATCGCCCTGCTCGGCGGCCGCTCGCTGCATCTCCTCTTGGAACGCGAGCCCGCTCCGGAAGTGACCGTTCGCCTGGGAAAAATAAGCGAGCTGACCCCAAATCGTCCGGCGAAGGTAGGGATCGCGAACGCGGGGTGCCACCGCCACCGCGCTCAGGTAGGTGCGCCAAGCTTCCCTGCGGCGGCCGAGCTTTTCCAGCGTCTGGGCGAGCAGGCTGTCGGCCGTGGCGCATCGATCGATCTCCCCGAGCCGGGCGTAGAGTTCGCGACTGAGGCGGTAGGCTTCGGCCTGGTCGTACGGCCGACCGTCGCGCCCTGCGATCACCGCGCGAATCCACCCGGCGAGTGCCGAGAGTCCCGGTTCATCTCGGCCCCTGAGAAGTCCCTCGACCGCGTCGATGCGATCTGACGCCTCTTTCGGCCGGCCGGCGTTGTTCTCTGCCGCGGCGCGATAAAGCTCGACTTCGAGCGCTTGCGGCAGACCCGCGGCGGCAAGGTCTTTCTGCGCGAGCGCGAACATCGAGATCGCCCGCTCGTTGTCGAAGGCTCGATAGACGGGAAAGGCATCGGCGAACTCGCTCAAGCCCCGAGCCGCCCTCTCCCGCCGGGCGACGTCGGCCCCGTGGAGGATCGCTACGGCTTCGACCGCGAAGGAATCGCCCTGGGTGGCAAGGGGGGCGGCGAGCGCCGTCGCCGCAGCCAGATGTCGATCCGCCTCTCTCAAGCGCCCGGCCACGACGGATCGGCCCCAGGCCCAGAGGAGGTCGCGCCCGGCAAGCCCACGGGCACGCTGCGGATCGACCCTCGCCAGTTTCGCCGCCGCCTGGGCATCGCCCCGGAGCGCCGCGGCTTCGAGCCCTTTCTCAACCGGCGGCGTGCGGGTCTCCTGGGAGAGCGCCGTTCGCCGTTCTGAAGCTTCGGCCGCCCACTCCCGATCCGGATCGAGCGCCTCGACCTCCTCCCAGGCGACTGCGGCCTGGCCGTCGAGATGGAGCGCTTCCAGGGCGAGCGCTCGGTTGAACCGCGCTTCCGGCGAGGGCGCGAGAGCGAGCGAACGGCTGGCCGCTTCCAGCGCGTCGAGCTCGTCCAATCCGCCTTCCGAGCCCCCCGGGCATTTTCGGAACTGAGGGGAGGCGGGACGGCGCTCCGCTTCCGCCGCCACCAGATGCGCCGCGGCGAGATCGTTCCACAAGCGGGAATCCGCCGCATTGGAGGCCACGGCTCGTTCGAGGCGGCGAACCGCTCCTCGGGGACAGCCGACCAAGAGCGTCTGGGCGGCCCTTGCCAACACCAGATCCGTCCCTTCGCCCCCTGGCTCCTTCGACCTCCACTCCTGTGTGAGCAGTTTTCCCAGCGTTCTGCCGGGAGTCGGCCTAAGAGCGCCGTAAGGTTCGCCGCTGAGGCGAGGCACCAGGAAACGAGAGTCCCCGAAGGCTTGGAGAATCTCCTTGTGCCGACGGGTCGCCGGACTCTCCGGTGAACCGAAAGCTCGCAAAATCGGCCAGAAACCGAACGTCGCGATGGCTAGGGCCGAGCCGGCCAGCATGGCGCGCACGGCGAGGAAATGCGGGGAAGAGCGCACCCAAGGCTTCACGACCAACTCTCCTCGGCGACAGTCTGGCGACGATGGCCAAGAAGCTAGCACGGAGGGGCGGGGAGGGGCGCCTAGGGAAGGCATTCCTCCAGGGAGACGGACGCAGGCTCCGAATTCCGCAAGAGGCCCGACCTACCCATTCTCACTCCCCCGCCACCCGAACCACCGCCCCCGCCGAGTACGCCACAAACTCAGGGGCATACAGGCTCTGCAACGTCGCCGGGCCGACGCGGAAGGTTCCGGCGACGTTGGCCCTCAGGCGGTATTTGAGGGTGTAGGTGCCGGACGGGAGATATTCGAAGAAGAAGTCGGTGGCGGCGTCGCGGGTTTCTTCGTAGCGGCCCAGGCCGAGATCGTAGGCATAGCCGGAATGGACGACTCCCGGTTCGAAGCCGGCGGCTCGGGGGTCTCGAAGGTGGACGTATTCGGCCGGGGCTCGGCTGCTTACGTTGAGTTGGACTTCGATTTCGTCGCCGACTTGGAGAGTCGCCCCTGCGGCGAGCGGTTCGAGGGTGGTTTCGGCTCCGCCGCGGTGGCGGCGGAAGTAGTGGCGTTCGACGTGGAACAGATCGCCGCTCGCTTGGGCCGGTAGCTGGTCGGTCGCGAAGTGCCAGGTGGCGGAGGCGAACATGAGGCCGGGGGTTTCTTGGGTGACGGTCACCTGGCCGCCTGTTGGTGAAGCGGCGATCGCGGCATCTACGTCTTTGCCGGGGATGACGATTTGGTTGTGCTTTCCGGTGAAGCGATCAGGCTCGAAGACGAAGTGCGTCGTGCCTTGGGGAACACCGGCCACCGCGACGGTTGCGGCCTCGCGGGCTCCCAGTTGATCGACTTTCTTAAGGTACGTGGCGAGCGAGTAGAGCACTTCGGCGGTGGCCCGGGTGCTCTGCCAGTGGCCGAGTTTCTTTTGCAGAAAGATCCATTGCACCAGGCCGGGAAGGCGCGGATCTTTGGGATTCAGCTCTAAGAGGGTGCGCAGGGCGAATGCGTGGCTTTCGACCGTGTCCTGGTACCAGAGCCAGGCGCTCGGTTCCGGTTGCCAGAAGGTCCCCTCGTCGCGCGTGGTGCGGGCCGAATCCATGACGCTGTCGAACACCAGCTTGGCGTCGGCCTCGCGGCCCATGCGGTGGAGGGTGAGAGCGAGCAGCCCCTTCAAATAGGGTGAATGCTCCCGCCAGCGAGCAAAGCTGAAGTCGGCGATCTTCGTGCGGTCGGCGGGGTCGAGCGCTCCGGCCATCCAACTCGGATCGGGATAGGCGGAGGCGACGTAATTGAGCAGGGTGAGCAGCTCGACGCAGCAGCCGTCTTTCTTCTTCGCGATCTCGGCCGACCACTCGGTTCGGTAGCGTTGGCCGAGGTATCTCCAGCCGTTCTGAACCAGATCCTGCGGCACCTCGACGCCGAATTCCGTCGCTCGGGCGAAGCCGGCGAGAAGATAGATCGTCATGTAGTCCGACGCCGGGCCGCCCGGCCACCAGGGGAAGGCGCCGCTTTCGAGCTGAGCGTCTTTGAGCTTGGCGAGCGAAGTGTTTCTTTGGGCTTCGGCGATTTTCGGATCGAGCACGCGGATCAAATCGTGGTCGTCTCCTTCGCGCCCATCGCGTCCCCCTTTGGACACCGCGAGCCAAGGGGTTTCTTCGAGCAGCATCTTGCGGTTCGGATCGTCGGCGCTCCACGCCTCGGTGGCGGTTTCGCGCGTCGCCATCTGGGCGGCCATGTCGGCCACGGCCGGGTAGCGATCGAACAGGCTGCGCACGATGCCGGTCGAGAGGAATCGGTTGAGCGTCTGCTCGGTGCATTCGTACGGATAGTCGATCAAGTAGGGCAGGGCATCGAGCACGCCGTAGAACAGCTGGGCGTCGAGCGTCACCACCAACTGTTCGGAGGCGCGGGTCGGATCGGCTACGCCGAGATCGGCGAATTCGAGCGTTCGGGTTTCGTTCCCTCGCAGGGCGGCGAAGCGCGACTGCGCGAGGTGCAGGCGGCTCGGCAGGATCGGCAGCGCGCGCAGCTCACCGTCGGAAAGAGCGCCTTCGGGACCGTCGGACGACCGCGCGGTGACGCGGAATTCGACCTCGCCCACGCTCTTCGGCACGGTGAGCGGAAAAACCACCGTGGCACCTCCGCCCGGCTCGACCGTGAACGGCAGAATGGCCGCCGTCGGCGCGAGGCCGAAGGCGGCGAGGCGATCTTCTTGCGTCGCCGCGTCCACCAGCTCCAGGCGGACTTCGCCCGAGAGCGGGGTTTCTCCAGCGTTGTTGACCACAGCGCGGATCTCGGCCTGGTCGCCCTCGCGCAGGAAGCGCGGCAGGTAGGGCCGGACCATCAGGCTCTTGGCGCTTCGGGTCTCCGCATGGACCGAGCCGACCCGGAAATCACGACCAATCGCGTGGACCCAGACACTCCACGAGGTGAGCGAATCGGGCACGGTGAATTCGATTGCCGCCGAGCCGTCGGCGCCGGTGAGCAGATGCGGCTGCCAGAACGCCGTTTCTGCGAAGTTCGAACGGAGCGGGACCAGAGCTGCCGGAGGCGGAGGAGGGGGCGGAGGAGGCGCCTGGAGCTTCGACTCATCGGTTTCGCGCTTCGTGACCAACGTGACCCTCAACGCCATGGGCGCGGCCTCCAGTTGTGGACTGGGGACGACGCCGCCGCGCATTCCGAAGAATCGGCCGCTCCCGCGCCACCCGGGACCGCCCAGAGAGTAGGGCCCCACCTGGAGCAGCGAATCCTCCTGGAATCCCACCGAGTCGGGTAGCTTCACGAGGTCGTCATGGGTCAGGAATTCGGCACCGGTTGCCCCCAAGCTCAACCGGGCGCCGGCCGGCTCCGCGGTGCGCCGAGGAAACAGCCGAAGCGCCGAAGGGGGATCGTACGGAGCGAACGCGTCGAGCGAGCGGTCGTACATTGAGGCCAGCAGCTCGGCCGCCGCGACCGGAGCACGGCTGTCGTCTCCGGACGCGAGTTTCGAATCGGCGGGCGCCGGCTCGCGCACCACGACCTTCCACGACTCCTTCGTGCCGGGGCGAATCTTGTCGCGGAAACTCGACAGCTCGACGGAGAGCTCGCGGTCATCCCACGGGACCTCGATGGTGAGCGACGATTCGAGGCTCTGAAAATCGCGCAGGGTGAAGAGACGGACGAACAGCCCGCCACGATCGGGCTTGCCGATGGGGAGGGCGACCCGGATCGGCCGGTCCCCCGCCACCAGACGGCGCCGCTCGCGCAACCGGCCCGATTGATAGGTTTCGAGGATCAACTCTTGGCCGGGGAAGCCGGAATGGACCAAGAGCTGCGCGGTCTCCCCCACGTGGACCGTGGTTTTCTCGATCGCGAGCAGAGCTGCGATCGGCAGAGGTGCGGGAGACGGAGCGCCCTTTTCCGAGCCGGCCGGATCGACTACGAGCCATTCGCCCTGCGCCTCGGCGTGGGCGCCGAAGTCGTCGACCGTCTCGTAGAGCAGCCGATAGGCCCCGGCATCGAGAGCCGGCAGCTCGATCGTCGCGCGCCCGTCCTCGCCGTGAATCACCTCGCCGCGGGCGATTTCCGGCCCAGCCGCCCAACCGCGGAGGGTCCGCTCGAACCCGCCGTAGGTCTCCCAGCGCGGGCGAAGGCGATCGCCGGGCGTGACGATCGGCTGCTCGGCGGCTCCCGGTGTCGGAGCGACCTGCGGTGAAACGATCGGCTCTTCGCTCGGCAGCAGCGGCCGGTCGGGCCGAACCAGCGTGACCAGCCGCCACGAGCCGCGCCCGGCGCGCGGAGCGCCATCGAGATCGCGACGCTCCACAGTGATTTCGTTCGGTTCCGCCGAAGGTCCGGTTTCGAAGAACGCCCGGTCGGTTTGCAACGTCGCCTCGATCGCGACGAAACCGACGCGGACCGAACGCTCCGCTTCGCGGGTCTCGCCCCCTTCGTCGGTCACCGCGGCGCTGATCCGGAAGCGGTAGCTCACATCGCGCGCCAGCCGCTCGTCGGCCTCCGGGGTGAACGCGATGATAAAGGTGCCGTCCGCGCCGATCTTCGCCTCCCCCGCCGCCACCCTCTCGCCGGTGCTCGCCGGAGGCCGCCAACCCCAATAGCCCCACCAGTAGGGATAGACCGGCTCGCGCGTCACCTGCCAGGTGGCCGCGCCTCCGGTCACCGGCAACCCGAACAGGTAACGCGCCGTGCCGGTGAGCTTGGCCGGACGATTGAGGCGCAGTGGCGGGGTCTCCGCAGTCGGCGGGTCGAACACGACCTCGAACGTCGGCCGCTTGTATTCCTCGACTTGGATCGAAGCCCCTCCGCCCCCCTCGGTGCCAAAAGAGACCGCAAGCGACCAGGCGCCGAGCGTCCGGCCGGAGGGGATCGCCAACTCGCCGGACGCCGTACCGTAGGCGTTAGTCGTAACCGTAGCGGAACCGGCCTCTTCCCCCACCGGATCGGTGAGGGTGACCTTCACCTCGGCGGCGGGCAGAAGACGCGGCTCGTCGCCGCTCCGTCCGCGATAGGCGAGCACCTTCCAGAGCACCTTCTGCCCCGGCCGATAGACCGCGCGATCGGTGAACACCAGACTCTGCGACGCTTCGGTTTCCGGCGTGTCGGGAACCATCCAGCCGAGATCGGAGTAGGCCACCGACTCGCCTTTTCGCCCGATGAGGAAATACTCCCGCGTGATTCCGGGATTGCGCTCGGGATCGGAGGTTTCTCCCGCTTTGGACTGCGCGAGCTCGGCGCCCGGCTCCGGCAAGCGGACGAAGCCATCGGCCCCGGTGGTCAGGGTTGCGACCCGCACGGACTCGTCCGCCGATTCCCCCCGACGATAGAGGCGCACCTCCGCCCCGGCCATCGCCCCGCCGCTCGCCCCGTCGAGCGCGAGGACGGCCAGCTTGCCGTTTTCCACCCCTCGGTTGGCGAGCACCAGGTCGCCGACGACCAGGCGCACATGGAGCAGGCGATTGCCCTTCGGCCGAAAATCCTCGCGCGCCGAAATCAGGATCGCGTAGGCCCCGGGCCGGACGAGCGGCGGCGTCACATAGGTCAAATGGCTGGAAAAGTCCGGAGTCGCCGGGAGGGCCACGCTCCAAGTCTCGTCGGGTGTTCTGCCGAGCAGCTTCTCGGAAGGCTGGGCCTCTTCGGCGTCTTCCCCCAACGGCAGCGCGCCGCCCTGCTCGAACCAGGCGGCGAGATCCAGCCGGTAAGCGTGGAAGTAGAGCGCGGGCAGGTTCTTGTGCCGCACTTGGATCGACCGCCTCTTCGGCCCGTCGCTCGCCATCGCTTCGACGGAGAAGTCGGGCGCCTCGATCTCGCGCACGATCCGCCGGCAGGCCGCTCCGCCGGGCGAGCCGGGATATGCCTTAAAGCCTTCGAGTGCGATCTTCCGGGCATCGATCAATGCGTCCGGCCGCTCCTCCTGCCGCACCCGTTGGGAGAGCGCCGCCTGGCCCCAAGCCCACCAGGAAACCGAGCGGTAGCCGCGCACCGGATCGGCAAGCCGCGTCGCGAGCTGATCGGTCAGGAACGCGCGATCGACCGTTCCGTCCAACGAGCTGGAGAGATGGCGGATCCGCACCAGCCACGCCTCCAGCTCCGCGGCTTTCCGTCCGCCGCGCCGATGCCAGGCTTCGAGATCGGCGAGCACCGCGACGAGTTTTGAAAACGGATGGACCGCAGGGTCGTCCAGCTTGACGGCGGGCGGCGAGTCGGCCACCAGCGCCGCCCGATCGAGCCGCCAGGTGCCGTTTACTTCCGTAGGAGACCAGAGCGAGGTGTCGGCGAGCAGCTCGGCGAACAGGTAGGAGATCGCGTCGCGCAGCGTTCCGCGCACGCCCGCCGGGTAGTCGTTCGCGGTAAGGAAATCCTTCCACGCGGCGACCGGCAGGACACCCAGCGCCTGCCGCGCGCCCCAAGCGCGGGCATAGGCGGCGACCGCCTCCGCGGCGATCTGATCGTGCGTCCAGGCCGCCAGGTCGACCTTCTCAGTGCCGGTCACCCGTTCGCGATGGTTGATCTCCCAGGATTGGGCATTGAGGTAGGTCACCAACGCCGCGCCGTAGGTGAGATCGAGCACCGCGCGCTCTTCCTGCCGCTTCGGCGATGGCTGCTCGCGCAGGAAGCGCACGGCGGTCTCGTAGCCGCCCAGGCCGATCTTCATCTTGACCGCCTTGATCAACGCCCGGGTGGCGAGCGGTTCGTTCCCCGCCTTCCGGGCCTTGGCGAGCAGGGCGACCGCCCGGTCGTACGCCGTCTGCACCTTCTGCTCCTTCTCCGCCAGGCGGTCGATTTCGGCGAGCGCCGCGATTCCGGATGCGGAAAGGCGCGAACCGCCGGGTGCCGGAGCCGGCTGCGCGTTTCCGCGGGCGGCGATGGGGAGGAAGATCAGCCCGAGCAGGAGCGAAGCCCTGAGGGCGAAGGGAACGCAGGAGGAGCGTAACGGGCGCAGGATCATCCGGCGAGTTTAGATCAGGCGGCGGAAGGATGGGTTCCTCCGCCTCGCCGAGCAGCAAGTGCAGACGAAGACGACGTGCTTGCCGTCGAGCCAGGCGGTCCCGCGCCCGCCATCAAAAGGGCTGAGTGCTGCTGGAAGGTGCTTACGACCCGCTTATTCCGAAAGGCGTGTGAACGATTTTCCATCGAAACGGTACAAGCCCGTATTTCGGGTGCCCACCCAGATGTTGCCGTCCCGGTCCTCGACCGCGCACCAGGCAAAGTAATTGCCCATGCCTTCTGCCGTGGAGAAGTTGCGGAAAACCTTGCCGTCGTAGCGCCATATACCCGTCTTGCTTTCAAAGCCGTTGTCGTCTTCCACGCCGCTGAACCAGATGTTCCCCGATCGATCCACCAGCAGGGGTTCGCCGAGCTCAAGGGGTTCTGTCTGACGGGAGAACGCTTTTCCATCGTAAAGCCATACCCCCTGGTTTCGGGTGCCCACCCAAAGGACCCCTCGGGAATCCTCTTTCACGGTTCGAATCCACTTCGCTCCGCCGGGATTGAACGGTTGGATGGAGGTTCCATCGAAGCGGCACAGGCCTTCCATCCCTGGAGGCATCCCGGAGGCAAACCAGATGTTTCCTTGCCGGTCTTCGAGGATGTCATCTACCATTTTAAGGTGCAGTCCAGTCGGATTCTGAACCATGGCCTGCCCCAAGAATGGAAAGATGACTCCGTCCTTGTGGCACAGCACGCCCTCGCTCGTGCCGATCCAGATCGTTCCTCTCTTGTCCTCCAGCAGGCTCCACACGGCAGCCTTTCCGGTAAAGGCATCGTTTGGGGAGTACATGTTGAGTACGGGCCACCCCGGGGCGGACGAGATCGGAACGCTACTGATGCTTTTCCCGTCATACCGAGATAGTCCGGAGTCCGTCCCGAACCAAATTCTCCCCTGCCTGTCTTCCAAGAGGGACCAAACCGTGTTGCTGGCGAGCCCCTCCTGAATTGTGTACTGAGTGAAGCTTTTTCCATTGAAGCGATACACGCCTTCTCCGGTTGTGCCGAACCAGAGGTTGCCGGCCTTGTCTTGAAGCCCACACTTGACCTCGGCGTACCGGTTGCTTCCCTGCGTCCTGCTCAACGTCAGCTTGGGGGTGGGGAGGGTGTCGATGGATTCCTGCACCGTCGGTTTCACGCCTCCGCGGCAGGAAACCAGTATCAACGCGGTGAGAAGCAGCCAGGAGTCTCGTTTCATGGGTGGTTCGATCCGGCCGCGTGTTCCTCCCGGATTTTCCTGACTTCCTCGGCGACCGGGTCAGTCCATGTCACCGAGGAGTCTCCTCTACCCCTCAGTCGAGCTGGCCGGACTTCGCGACGACGATCTTCTTGCTCGTTCGTCCGTCCTGGCTGCCATAGGACTCGACTTTTTTGACCACGTCCAGCCCCTCGGTGACCTGGCCGAAAACGACGTGCTTGCCGTCGAGCCAGGCGGTCTTGGCGGTGGTCAGGAAGAACTGCGAGCCGTTGGTGTTCGGCCCGGCGTTGGCCATCGAGAGGATTCCCGGTCCGGTGTGCTTGAGCTGGAAGTTCTCGTCCGCGAACTTGGCGCCGTAGATCGATTTGCCGCCCGTGCCGTTGTGGTTGGTGAAGTCGCCGCCCTGGCACATGAAGTTCGGGATGACGCGGTGAAACGTGCTGCCCTGGAATCCGAAACCCGGCTCGCCGGTGCAGAGAGCGCGGAAGTTTTCGGCGGTTTTCGGAACGACGTCGGCCGCCAGTTCCATGACGATGCGGCCCAGGGGCGCGCCGTCGGCTTCAATGTCGAAGAATACGCGTGGATTGCTCATGGCGCGGAGATTACCACGGCGAAAAGAGGAGACGAAGAACAGCCGCCCGCGAAACCACGCGAACTCAGGCCGTTGGCCTGGGCTGACGGGAGGCGGCCCTTTGGGCCTTCTAAGCCAAAGCTCTCCCGGCCAAAAATCCTCCGCTTGTCACGCAAAACTTCTCACCGACACCATTCTAGAGATACAGGGTCGCGGAAGCTTCGCGATTCCTACCATCCATCTGGAGGAGGAGCCTGCGGATGCCTGGCGCCGCACCGAGCCTCGATTTTCGCCGCGATCCTCTGGGATATCTGGAGCGCTCGTTTCCCGCGCAAGGCGATGCGTTCTGGTTGCCCGGTCGCCAACTGTGCATCGCGGAACCGGCCGCGGCACGGGCCGTCCTGGCCAACGACGGCGGCTTGTATCAGGATCATTCCGACTTCTTTTTCACCCGCCGCGGTTCGTTCGGCCCCCGGGAAGCGCAGGTGGCGATCGGCCGCGCGACCCGCGCGCTGTTGCGCCCCTATCTTGAAAATCGAACCGAAGAGATCGCGGCGAGCCTCTCCGGCCTGGCGCCTGAAAGTTTGTGGCCCGACGCCGGAAACCGCTTGGTCTATCGCCACCTCGCGGCGGCGCTGGTCGCGCCGGATAGCCCCCAGCCGCTACGGGAGACGGTCGATGGGATCGTTGAGCGCGCGGTCCTCGCGGGCGCTCCGAAACGCTATTCGTGGTGGAGCCGCTTCCGGTTCCGCCGCCGGGTGGCGCGCGAGCTGAGCGGCGCGATCGAGGCGCGGCGAAAGCGCGGCTCCGAGCACCCCGCGGACCTGCTCGACGTGGTGGCGACGGCTTCAGGGCCGTCCGCCGAAACGGCGGATCTGGCGGAGGTCTTCCTGTCGTTCGTCTTTGCGATCGCGGGCTCGGTCGGATTTACTCTCGGCTGGTCGATCCGCCTTCTCGGCACGCATCCAGAAGCGGCGCGCGAGCCGAGTTGGATCGTGCGCGAGGCGCTGCGGCTCTGGCCGATCGCCTGGTTTCTCGCGCGCCGGCCGCTCCAGGCGCACAACGTGGCGGGGGTGGAGGTCACTCCCGCGGACCACGTGGTCGCCTGCCCTTATCTCGTGCATCGCCATCCGCGACATTGGCCGGAACCGAACCGTTTCCTCCCCGAACGCTGGGGTGACTCCCCCGACCCGCAGGCCTGGATTCCCTTCGGCTGGGGACCCCACACGTGCGCCGCCGCCTCGCTCTCGCTCCAGCTGGTCGAAGATTTTCTGCGCATTTTGCTGGACGGTTACGACCTCTCCGTCCACCCCCTCGACGACCGACCCTTCGTCGGCCCCGCCCTCGCGCCGCCCCGCTTCGCGCTGCGTCTCGAGGCCAAAAGGCCGTCGAACATTTCACCGAAAGGAGGTGATCAATATGGCGAAAATCGCTCAGGCCGTGATGACGGCGCTGTCGATCCGGCGTAGGGATTCTATCTATCGCTGGTATTACTACCATCACGTCTGATCCGTCCAACGGGGAGAGGGCTCCGCCCTCTCCCCTTCGACCCAGGGGAAGGCATGGACCTCGAGATCGTCGAAGCAGGTATCCTTGAGGAGCTGCGCACCAAGAGCGCAGCCGGCAGCGGTGTGTTCCGGGCCGATCGCGGAGAGCTCGGCGTGTTCGAGCCCGAGGCCGCGCAGCAGATCAACGCCCTAAATTTCGCCGATCTGACCCTGCCCGACCGCCTGGTCGATCTCCTGCGCCGCAAGAAGAGCGTGGCGGTGAATTGGAAGGAGGTCCGCGCCGCCTGGATCGCGCCGCTGCGCCGCCTGGCGGAACCCGAGCCCCACGCCGCTTTGGTCGAGCGGATGAGTCGGGCGCTCGACGAGCGGATCGGCCGCCCGCTGGATCTCGTCTGGGCGATCCAAGAAATCGTCACCCGCGCGCTGCTGCCCGTCGTCATCTCGGGACTGATCCCACGCGACGTAGAGCGCATCGAGCGGGACCAGACCTACAAGCTCACCCGCCTGCTGACCGTCGAGCCGGCACCCGATACGTTCGCCAAGACGCTCCGCGCCTATTCGGTTCAGATCGGCGCCGGCCTGGTCGTGCGTTGCGAGTTGCGGGGCCGGGCAAAGAAAAAAAGAGCCCGGCGCCTCGACATGACCGACCCGATCGTCGATCTGCTCCCCTCGCTGGGCATGGATCGAGCGGTCGATGCCGTGACCACCGTGCTGACGGCGATCGCCGGGCCGCCGGGCGCCGCCGCGGTCTGCCTCGCGTTCGAGCTGGTCCGCCGCCCCGAATGGGCGGAACGCCTCGGCAAGGAGCTTGCGGCGATCCCCAGCGACCAGCTTTACTCGGCACCTACCCGGGTCGCACCGGAGACCTATCGATTCGTCAAAGAGATCCTCCGGATGTGGAGCCCGCCGCTCCTCCTCACCCGCTCGGCGCGCTGCCCGATCCATCTCGGGTCCGAAAAGCTCGAGCCGGGAGAGCGCTTCTTCGTCAGCACCTACATGACCCACCACGATCCGCGGCTCTGGCGCGAGCCCGACCGGTTCGATCCCGACCGCTGGCTCCCTGGGGCACCGAATGGACCGTCCAACGGCAGCCATTACGTGCCGTTCGGCTGGGCGCCGACTTCATGTATCGGCGCCGCCCTGGGCACCGCTCAATTGATTTTTCTGTGCGATCTGCTCTGCCGGAGGTACCGGCTTGAGGTCGACGACCCCGAAGCGATGAGCATGGTGCTCTCTGCGGTGCCGCTGCCGCAGAAATTTCACGGCACGATCCGGCGGCGTTAGCTACTCCCGCGCCCGCCACCAGGCCGCGGCCTCGGCCATTCCGTCTTCGTAGGAGCGGATCGGGGCGTAGCCCAGCTCGCGGCGGATGCGCTCGCCCGAACAGCGCTCGGCGAAAGTCCCTCCCTTGGGGGCGTCCTTGCGCGGCGCGGGGAGGGCGTCGGGAAACCAAGCTCGGACGTCTTCGACGTAGCGGCCCATCGTGACGTGACCGTCCACCACGTTATAGGCGCGACCGACCGCCACGGGATTTTCGACCGCGAGATCGATCGCGTGACCGAGGTTCTCGATATGGGTCCAGGGGAGAGGGCCGATGCCGTCGGCGACCAGAGGGACTTTGCCGGCGCGAACAGCGGTCGGAATCTTCACCGCCCAGTAGGAGCTCGGGTGTGCGCCGAGCACCGCGCCGAGCCGGAAGATCGTGGCCGGCAAGCCCAGAGCCATCTCGCGTTCGAGAGCCTTCTCGGCCTCCGCCTTGGTGATGCCATACCAGGGGGTGCCGGCGGGAGAGTGGGCAAAGGTGCCGTCGCCCCCTTTGAGCGGCGTCGTCTCGTCGAACTCGGCGGCGGGGGCCAGGCCCGGATCGACTTCGCGGGCCGCTTCCCAGTCGTAGACCGAGATGGTCGAGATGTGGACGAACCGCCGGCACCCTGCCAACCGAGCCGCAGCTGCAAGACCCGCGGTGCCTGCGGCGTTCACCCGCCGCTGCTCGTCCCGATCGCCGCCGATCGAAGCGGCGGCGTGAATCACGATCGATTGACCCTCGCACACGCGGCGGGCCGCCTCCGGATCGGTGAAATCCCCTTCCATCTGCTCGACGTTCGCCAGCCAGGGAGAGTCCTCTTTCCGCCGAACGATCGCCCGCACCTTCGCTCCGGCCGACGCTAGGCGCTCCGCGAGACTTCCGCCGATGAAGCCCGTGCCTCCGGTGACGAGGACTTTTTGGTCGGTCCAATTCATGGCGTCATCCTAACGTGAACGCCCCGGGGTCCGAATGGACGAACGGCGTGAGATTCTTGCATCCCATGCCCGAACCCAACGATCCCCCCTCGCGCCGATTCATCGTCCGCCGCCCGCTCCGTTTCGCCGATTGCGACCCGGCGGGCATCGCCTTTTATCCGCGGCTCTGCGGTCTGATCAACGACCTGGTCGAAGATTGGTTTCGCGACGGGCTCGACTACGGGTTTCCGCGCCTGCACGGCGAGCTCAAACGCGGCATCCCGATCGTGCGCCTGGCGATCGACTTCACCGCGCCCGGCCGGATGGGCGAAGAGATCGCCTGGAGCCTGGGCGTCCGCGAAATCGGCAAGTCGTCCGTATTGCTCGAAATCCGCGCCGAGCCTCCTGCGGGCAAGCCGATGCTCGTCGCGGAGGCGCGCTTGGTCCATTGCGACCTGGCAACCGGCACGCCCATTCCCCTCGCCTTTCCGGAAGAGGTGCGGGCGCGGATGGCGGGGTTCGCGATCGGCTGATCTACTCCGCGTTCCGCGTCGGGTCGAGATGCCAGACCGCCTCGGCCCGCAGCGCGATCCCTTGTTTGCTCGCCGGAAGGCTGCCGAGCGCCTCGCGGAAGAGCGGCTCCGCCCGTAGCGGTCGGCCGGCAAGCGCTTGCGCCTTGGCTTCCCAGAAGCGGCAAAGAGCTTCGAAGCCGGGAAGTTTGGCCGCCTCCCCGAGCTTGGCGGCTTTGCGGGCCTGCGAGATTGCCTCGTTCAAGTTGCCGTGTCCGGCGTGCTCCTGTAGGCGGACGATCGCCTCGGCGACCGCAAGGGTGGCCTTCGGATCGGTCGGCCGCTCGGCAAATGCCGCTCGCGACCGCTGGATCGCATTGAGCAAGGCTTTCTCGCCACGCAGCTTGCGGCGGCAGTCGAGGCAGCGGATCGCGACCGAATCGAAATGGAACTTGAGATTCTCGTACCAGTGCTTCTGCTCGACCCCCGAGAAGACAAAGTCACAACCGCAGGAGACACAGCGCCGCGCCTGATCGACATAGAAGTAGCGAGGGATGTGGCACATCGGGCAAAAATGCTGAGCCCGCGGCTCACCGCGTACCGCGCCGAGGGGAAGCGGCGGCCGGTAGTCGTGGTCGTAGTCGTAGTAGGTCACCGTCTGACCACGTCCGTCCGTCGTGGTCCGCGCCATAAGCGGGATGTCACCGAAGAGAGGATGCTTGGAGACGCGCGGAGTGGCTTTGACACCGGAAACCTTACCTCCCGGAGGGCGGCGCACTTCGCGGGGCTGGGGCGATTTACGGTGGGTCGGCATGATGACCATTTTATCGATGACGCCCTTGCCGGGGAACCGCCGTCCGCCATCCCCGATCCAATCCATAAGGAGGGCGCCGCCCATGATCTCTCGCAAAACGACCGGTTCCGCCGAACACAACACGCTTCGCAGCGACATCAACGTCACCCCGCTGGTCGATATCTGCCTCGTACTTCTTATCGTCTGCATGGTCATCACGCCGACGATCTGCAAGGGCTCGGCGGTGCTGGTTCCCGAGACCCTAAACCCACGCCGGCTACCGACAGAGGCGCCGCGCATCGCGATCTCGCTTCAGAGGGACGGCTTGGTGTTCATCGACCGCCATTTGGTGACCGAGGAGCGGCTCGATCGCGCGTTCGGCGATCTCGCCGCGGCGGACTCAGCCAAGACGATCGTGGTGGAGGCGGATCATCGGCTGCCGTATCGCGACGTACGCCGCCTGATCGAGAGGATTCAGGCGGCGGGCTTGTCGAAAGTGGCGCTGGCGGCGGAGCTGCGGCGGCGTTGAAACTCCCTTTACCTACTTCTGGTAGAGCTGGTCCAGATTCGCTTTCGCGTTGGCGTCGTGGGGATTGATCTCCAGCACGCGCTTGAGCAGCTGCTCGGCTTCGGCCTTCTTGTTCTGGACGCTCAAGAGGACCGCGAGATCGCTCATCGCGGCGGTGTTCTTGCCGTCGATGGCGATCGCCCGGCGAAAATCGATTTCGGCGTCTCCCGCGTGGCCGAGCGCCATCTGCACCGCGCCGTGTTGGTAGATCATGTCGGGGTTCTTGGGCGCTTGGTGGAGCGCGGAATCGGCGGCGGCGAGCGCCTCGGTGTAGCGCTTCGCGGCGAGCAGCAGGCGGACTTCGAGCGCTCGGGCGACCACGTCATCGGGGGCCTTCGTCACACGCTGGTGGATCGCGGCGATCGCTCCGGCCTGATCGCCCGAGGCCATTTTGCGCATCGCCTCCTGCATTTCGGGCGAGGCCGGCTGGGCAGGTTGGGCCGGAGCGGCGGGAGGGGCCGGAGAGGCGGCAACCGAGGCGCGGAACTCCTGCGCGGCCTTTTCCGCTTCGCCTCGCGCCTGGGCGCGGCCGGCGGCCAGCTCTTGCGCCTTGGCGAGTGGACCCTGGGCATCCGCCGGCCGGCCGGCGGCGTTGAGGGCGTCGCCGTACGCCTTGAACGCCTCAGGCGAGACCGGGTTCAGCTTCGTCGCCCGTTCGAGGAAACCGAGCCCCTCGGCCGCTTTGCCTTGGGCAACGAGAAGCTGGCCGTATTCGACCGCGATCGCAGCGGCCGGACGGGGATCGCCGACCTTGGCCGTGTCGACCGGCAGCTTGTCGGCGAACGGCTGGAGTGTCGCGAGCGCGCCCGCGGCATCTTTGGTTTGGCGTTGGGCCCGCGCGAGCAGCAGAGCGAGGGCCGGCACGTTGCCGCTCTTTCCACGCAGCAGGGCGAGCGCCTCGGCGGGAGAGTCGGCGAGCAGATAGGCCTCGGCCTGGGTCCGGCGGATCTCCAAATCCATGGTCGGCGGATGTTTGGCGGCGATCGGCTGGAGCAGCGCCAGCGCCGCAGGACCATCCCCTTTTTGGATCGCGACCTTGGCCGAAAGCAAGCGGATCGCGGGGTCGTCCGCCTTCTGGCCGGTCAGCAGCTCCTCGGCCTCGAAGGGGCGTTCGAGCTGGATCGCGAGCATCGCCGCGGTGAGCCGCGCTTCGCTGTCGCGCGGGCTGCGGATCGCCCAGGGGCGCAGGCTCCGATACGCCTCGACCACCTGGCCCTCGCGGGCGAACAGCAATCCCAGCTCGCGCGAGGCGGGCGAGGCCGGCTCGAGCGCCACCGAGCGGGCGAGGTCGCGGCGCGCCTCGGGAATCTTCCCCAACGCCAGCTCCGTGCGTCCCGCGTTGTAGAGCACCGAGGCATCCGCATCGGCAGCCGCCGCGAGCGGCGCCAGGATTTCTAGCGCCGGCTGCGGCTTGCCGGAATCGAGGTAGAGCGCACCGAGCAGCGCGAGCAACGGCGGCTGGCCGACCAACTCGTTTTTGTGCGGTTCAAGAATCGCGAGCGCACCGGGCGCATCGCCGGCCTTGTACTTATCGATCGCATCGAACACCGGCTTGTCGAGCGGGGAGGCCGTCGGAGCCACCGGGGCGGCGGAAGCCGCGGCGGGTTTCCCCGTTTGGGGAGCGGGGACCGACGCGGCGGAGAGAGCAGGCCCCAGAAGAAGGAGACCGGCGGCGGACAGCGAACACAGGAGATGGGGCGAGCGCTTCATGGGAAAGGTACTCCTTTGCACTCCGGCGAGGGAGGGCTAGAGCCGGCGGAGCTCGCGGCTCTCCGGAAACTGGGATTGAGCGTAGCGCAGCAGACGGCCGGCGCTTTCTGGGTCGCCGAGGACGCGAAGGGTACGCACCGCCTCGCCGTAGGCCGCGGGGGTCTTGTTGGTCTCGGTCATCTTGCGCAGCATGGCGACCGCTTCGGCGGCCTTGCCCTGCGCCGTGTAGAGCGTCGCGAGCCGGCAGTAGGGCACGAGCATGCCGGGGAACTTGCCGATCTCGTCCAGGAACGCCGCTTCGGCATCGGCCGATCGACCGAGCCGCGCGAGCAGATCGCCGCGCAACGCCTGCAACCCCTCGTGCTGGCCGCCGGTCCGCGCGAGGTCCTGGACCGCCTGATCGGCGTTTTGGAGCGCCTCTTCGGTCTTCCCCTGCTTCTGGAGCAGTTGAGCGAGAGAGATGAGCGGCGTGATGCGCGAGCCACCCATCGCGAGCGACAAACGGACCTGTTTTTCCGCACCGGCAAGATCGCCCCTCGACTCCGCGATCTGCGCCATCAGGTCGCGCCCGGCCGACGGTGAGCTCTTCATGCCGATCTCGGCGTATTTTTGCGCGTCGTCGTAGCGACCGAGCGTGATCAGCACGGCCGCCGCACCGATCGCCACCTGCGCCGAACCTCCCGTCACCTCCATCGCCTGCTCGTACGCTTTGAGCGCTTCGCGCGGACTGCCGACCCGCGACTGCGCGACGCCCAAGCCCACCCAGGCGTCGATCATTTTCGGGTTTTCCTCCACCAGGTGAGTGAGCTTCGGGATCGCCTCGGCGAAGCGTTGGTCGGCGACCGCCTGCATTGCCGTGCCGAAATCCTCGAGGCTCGCGATCCGGCTTTTCGGATCGGGCAAGACGGCGCCGGGGTCCGAGAGACTGGTGCCGCCGAGGTAGCCCAAGGCGGCGAGCTTCTGCGCGGTCTCCGGGTCGACCTCGGCCGGCTTGGCGAGCGGCCGCTCGATCTTCGCCAGCGCGGCACGCATTTCGGAGTAGGCGCGGCGCTCGCTCTGGAGCACGTCGTTCTTTTCCCCCGGGTCGGCCGTCAGGTCGAACAGCTCGGGCACCGGACCTTGGATCAGGTGATGCGGTCCGCGGATCAACGACGTCAACTCGTTCCAGCCGAGATGGAGGCGGGGATAGTAGGTCTCGGCGTAGATCGTCCGTTCCGCCCCCGCGGCGGGCTTTTCGTTCGTTTCGACCGGCAGCGGCTTGCCGTCCAATTCCTTTGGGAGCGCCACTCCGGCCAGCTGCAATACCGTCGGCGCCACGTCCACCAGGCTGACCGGGGTGGCGACCCGCCGGCCGCCGAGGCGGCCCTTCGGCAGCTTCAGGATCAACGGCACCTGAAGCGCCTCGCGATAGAGCAGGATGCCGTGCTCTTCCTCGCCGTGGTCGCCCAAGCCCTCGCCATGGTCCGAGAGCAGAATCACCGTCGCGCGGTCGTAGATCCCGGCCTCCTTGAGGGCGTCGAAGAACCGGCCGACGATCGAATCCGCGGTCGCGATCTCGCCGTCGTACGAATCGGCATAACGTGAACGGAACGGCTCGACCGGTTCGTAGGGCGAGTGGGGCTCGTAGAGGTGAAGTAGCAGGAAGAATGGTCCGCTCCCCTGTTTCTTCACCCAGTCGAGCGCGAGCGCCGCGGTCTCTCCCCCGGGGCGTTGGCTGCGGCCAAGCGCCTCTCCCGTGCGCAGGTCGATCGCCCCTTCGTAATAGTCGAAACCGGCGGCCAGGCCCGTTTCGCCGCGCAGGACGAAGCTCGACACCGCGGCGCCGGTCGCATACCCGGCCCCTTTGAGCAGCAGCGGCAGGAACGGATGCTGGGTCGCTTCGAACAGGTAACCGGTGTTGTCGCGCACGCCGTGATCGACTGGAAACTGACCCGTGAGGATCGACGTGTGCGAAGGCAGGGTGAGCGGGACCTGGCTGTAGGCGCGCTCGTAGACGATCCCCTCCTTTGCCAGGGCATCGATCGCCGGGGTCTCGATCCGCTTCGAACCGTAAATCGGCAATCGGTCCGAGCGCAGGGTGTCGATCGACACCACGATCACCGGAGCGTTCTTCGCTGTGCCGAGGGACGAATCTCCGCCGCCGCAACCGGAAGCGACGAGCAGCGCCAAGACCACGAGTCCCCGCCAGCTTCGATTTCCGCTCATCCTCATCCTCCGGCCTGCGCCAGCCAGCGGCGGGCCTTTTCGAGATCGGGACCGAAACGCTCCGGCGGAGCGGTCGCCACGAACCGGCGCAGCGCTTCGATCGCCTCGGCCCGGCGTCCGGCCTGCGCCGCGACCAGGCCGATGTTGAATAGGGCATCGAACTGGCGTGCATCAAGGGCGACGGACTTCTTCCAGGCGGCTAGAGCTCCCGGCGCGTCTCCTTTCTGATAGCGCACCACCCCGAGCGTGTTCCAGGAGATCGGCAGCTGGTCGTTCTCCGCCAACGCCCGTTCGAGATCCTTCCGCGCCTCCTCAGGTCTGCCCTGCCGGAGCTTGATCACGCCCAGGTTTTCGAGCGTCTTCGGATCGCTCGGCGCGGTCTGGAGAGCTTTTTCGAGCATCGCCCTCGCTTCGGGGAGTTTGCCGGCATCTGCATAGGCGATGCCCAGAGCGTTCTGGGTCTCCGGGTCGGTGCTTGCCGCCACCGGCCGAAGCACCTCGACTGCTTCGGCGCCGCGGCCGTTCTCCGATAGGGCGAGCGCGAGCTGGCGGCGCAGCGATTCGCGGTCCACTCCGCGGGAGAGAGCGGCTTCGAGCGCGGTGATCGCCTCGGCCGGCCGTTCGAGCTGGCGCAGCGACAGCGCCAGATTTTCATACGCCTCGGACATCGTGGGCCGCTTCGCGATCACCTGGCGCGCAAGCCGGATCGCGGTCTCGAAGTCGCCCCGGGTGTAGCTTTCGACCAGGGCTTGAAGCTGATGGTCGATTTCGAGTAGGCGCTTCGGATCGTCGTCGGCGGTGTAGGTGGACTTCGGCACCGCCGTACCGGCCATGTAACCCAGGCTCTTCAAACGCGCGACCTCCTCAGCCGACGCCTCCTCCTGGCGCTGCGGGGGCCAGACCGACTCGGGCGGCAGCAGACCTGCGAGCCGCGTGGACCGGTTCTTCTCGGCCGGGAACAGGTTTTTCTCTTCCTTCGGATCGCCCGCCAGATCGTACAGCTCTGCCAACGGCAGCGAGATCCACTTGTCGCGACCGGCGAGCACTCCGCGCAGGGGAGCCCAGCCGCGATTCAGGTTGGTCGAGAGCGATTCGAAATAGCTGGCGCCGCCGGGACCCTCGCCGGACACCTCGGGCAGAAGCAGCGACCGGCCGGGCAACGAGGCGGGTACCGCCACCCCGAGCAGACCGAGGATCGTCGGCACCAGATCGATGTGGCGCGCCGACCGGTCGTCGCGCCCCGGCGCGATCCCCGTTCCCCAGAGCACCATCGGCACGTTGAGCGGTGACTCGTAGGCGAACAGGCCGTGCGTCAACTCGCCATGGTCGCCGAGCGCCTCGCCATGATCGGCCGTCATCACTACGATCGCCGCCCGCTCCTTGCCCGCGAGGAACGGTTCGAGCAGCGGCGCAAGGTAGGAATCGGTCGCCGCCACCTCGCCCAGGTAGGGCCGCCCCTTGAATCGGTCGGCAAAGGGGGCCGGAGGCTGATAGGGCGCGTGCGGATCGTAGAGATGAATCCAGAGAAATCGTTTGGCTCCGGCGTGCGCGCGCCACCAGGAGGTGGCCGGAGCCACCACCTGATCGCCTCGGCGCTGCACCATCTCGAATCGGTCCGGATGGCTGCCGAGCGGGTACGAGTCATCGTAGACCCCGAAGCCCTGGTTCAGGCCGAACCGCCGGTCCAGCGGAAACGCGCCGACGAACGCCGCGGTCTGATAACCCGATTTGTCGAGCATCGTGGCGAGCGTCGGCACCCGCGCCGGAAGCGAGAAACCGGTGTTTTCTCGGACGCCGTGCGCGTAGGGGTAAAGCCCGGTGAGAATGTTGGTGTGGGACGGCAGCGTCACCACGTTGTGGGCATGGGCGAAAGTGAAGACCCGCCCCTGGCCGGCGAGCCGGTCGAGCACCGGGGTTGCCACTTCGCGGTTGCCGGAAAAACCGACCGCATCGGCGCGCAACGTGTCGATCGTGATCAACAGTACATCGGCTCCGGCGGCGATACCGGCACGGTATCCCGGCGCTCCCGGAGCGGTCGAAGGAGAACCGGGGCCTCTTCGCGCCGAGCGGCCGGCGTCGAAATAACGCCAAGCCGCGCCGGCCGCGACCCCGAGGAGGGCGAGACCGGCGCCCGCGACAACTGCGAAACGGCGCACGAATCGGCTCCCGGTTCTTCTCAGATCTCGACTGACTCGCCCTAGAGCGACTTCAGAAATTCGCGCGCGTCCGCGGCGTGCGAGCTGTCGGGCTCAAGCTCGAGCAGCTTTTTGAAGTCTGCTTTCGCGGCATCGATCTTCGACAGACCTAGACTGCACAGGCCCCGGTAGTAGTAGGCCTCCGCCATCGCTGGATTTTCCTGCACCACGCGGTCGAAACTCGCGAACGCCTCCGGGATCTTGCCGTCGTTATATTGGCGGATCCCGATGTTCAAGAGGCTCGCCGGATCGACTTTCGTCCCCTGGGGCAGCTTCGCCATGTAGGTCTTCGCCTCTTCTTCACGACCGGCGTCGACCAGGAAATTGACCAACTGCTGCAATAGGGCAACGTTGTCGGGAGCCACCGCGATCGCCGCCTTGAGCGTGTCGATCGCCTTGTCGGTCTGCTTCAGCTCGTACTGAGTGGCCGCCAAGATCGTGATCGCCTCGATGTTGGTCGACTCCATCGTGAGCACGCCCTGAAGTGTTTCCTCGACCTTGGGGTAGTTCTTTTCCTGGAGATAGGTCTTGGCGATCCGCAGCTCCAGCTTCGCCCTATTGGTCGCGTCGATCTCGACCAGCGCCTTTTCGTACTCGGCGCGCGCCTCAGGCCACTTGCCGGCGGTAAACTGCTTGTCTCCCTCGTCGATGATGCCGCCGACGCTCGCCTTCTGCGCCGCCTCGATCACCGCCTTCGGGACCACCTTGAGGACAAGGTTGACTGGTTTTGAGGGCGAGAACTCATCCACCTTCACGGTGCCTTCGGACTGAAGATAGCCTTCCTTCTCGATCAAGACGCCCCAGTTTCCCCCCGCGAGGGCACCGATCGACCATTTGCCGTGGTCGTTGGTCAGGATCGGTTTCGGACCCGAAGCTTTGGGATCGACCCCCTTGTCACCGAGTCGGAAAGTGAGCTGCGCTCCGACCACGGGCTTGCCCTGCTCGTCTTTGATTTCCCCTTGCAGCCGACCCCGTCCCGCCCATTCCTGCGCGGCGAGCGGCGAAGCGGCGATCCAGCACGTTGCGGCCACGGCCGCCACCCAACGCTTGCACAGCATGTTTCTGCCTCCTCCCAGCTTCTGGTTCGGCCACAGACGGCACCTCGTCGGCACCGTCGTCGTCTGCTCATGCAGGATGCGATCCAACCGACCGCCCCGGCGTACCGGATGAAGTCTATCGAATCGGTGCAGCAAGCAGAAAAAAACCGCCGGGGTTGCCCCCGGCGGTCTCTCGAAACGGGTGGACCAGACCGGTTTAGCGGAAGTTGAACTTCACGCCGAACCGGACGATCCGGGGGCTGATGATCTCGAGGACGTGGTCACCGTTGGTCCGCTGAAGGCGAGCGCTGCGCTGCAGGACGGTCGCTTCGTTGGTCACGTTGAATACGTCGGCAGAGAGGGTGAAGCCGAAGTCCTTCAAGGAGAACTCCTTCTCCAACCGGAAGTCGAGGATACGGGTGTCCTTATACCGGAACGAGTCCGGACGCGACGTGACCGGCACGTTGACGCCCAGGGGGCCGTCCGGAATGTTGCGAGCCCGCTGCGGACCCGAGCCACCGACGCGCTCGTAGTACGGCGTCGGATAGCCCTGGCGGCCGGTCAGATTGGCGGCCACGTTGAAGCCCCACGCACGATCCGGAGCCACCTGATAGAGACCGTTGACGCTGTACGACCACTTGCTGTTGATGAAGACCTGGCCTTTCGAGCCCGAGCCGGTGCCCGAACCCTGAATGACCTGGTCGCCATCGCGAATCGCCTGGCCACCGGCACCGCCGAGGCCCAGGGTCGGATCTTCATTCTCGCTGTTGGGACTGTTGTTCGTCCAGTCAGAGAAAGTGAAGTTGCCGCGGAGCATCCAGCGATTGGACAGGCGCTTGTTGAAGGTGACCGAAGCGCCCTTGTAATCCTGCTCGCGGTCGCCGTTCTCCAAGGCGAAGCCGTTGCGGGAGGAAACTCCCGGACGGAGCTGCCAAACCTGGAGTTGATAGGGCTGACCGTTCGGCAGCACGCGGCCTGCCGGAGCGCCGCGCGGGGTGACGTTGACCGGCACGTAGTCGCTGCGGACATGCTTGCGGCCGACCCGGTTGAGGTTCGCCGTGTCGGTGGCGCAATCGGTACGGCCCCCGGCGCAATCGAACACCAGACGCTCCTGCTCGAGCAGGTCCTGGTACTTGCGGAACGTGAGGTTCAAACCGACCACGAACTCCGGCAACAGCGCATGCTCGACGCTGAACAGAAGCTCGTTGTTGATCGGTGCGTTGAGGTTCTTGTCAACCGAGTTGGACTGAAGGAGCTGGCCGTTGTCCGGGTTGACGTTCGGGCTGAAGTACTGCAGGGAGAGGTCCGAGCGGTTCGGCAAACGGGTATTGCCGACGCCGCGCTGCGGGCCGTAGAAATAGGCGTAGCTCTGCAGGGCGAGCGGGTTGTTCCAGGCCAGGAAGCCGGTGGCCAACTGGTCGGCGTACCGCGAGTAGCTGGCGCGCAGCAGGGTCTTGTGGTCCGCGCCGAGGGCATAGGTGAGGCCGACGCGGGGGGTGACCGTCGACCACTCGAAACCGGCAGAACCACCGGCATAGTTGATCGCCGGCAGAAGGTCGGGGTACAGCGGATTGGCCTTGACGTTCTTGGCCGTGTTCTTGCCGCCCTGCTTGTCGTAACGGAGACCGAAGTTCGCGGTCAGGTTGCCCACCGAGATGGTGTCCTGAAAATACGCGCTGGTGTACTCGGCCTGGACGCCGATGATCGAGTCGCGGGAGAGCGCCCAGATCGAGTCGTCGAGCGGAGAAGCCGTGGGGCCGCCGCCGTTGTCGACCTCGTAGCCGTCCCCTTGGGTACGCGAGAGCGTGGTCTGATCGGCGGAGCGATAGCCGACGCCGTACTTGAGCTCGTGCGAGACGCTGCCCGTGTTGAAGAACGACGAAGCGTCGAGCTTCTCGTTCTCTTGCGGACGCGCGATCTCGGCGAGGAAGAAGCTGTTGTGCCAAACACCGGCCGCGTCGTTGAACGGCGGAACGTTGCCGCCCTCGGGGACCAGCTGGAAGCCGCCGTTCACCTTCGAGTAGAGACCCGTGAGGTAAAAGTTCGAGCTGAAGATGTTGGTGTCTTCGAGCTTGTAGGCGGTGGGGGAAGGACCGAACTTGCCCTGGTCCCAAGTGGTCTCCTGCGGACGCAGGGGACCGGCGTTACGGCCGAGCTTCACCTTGTCGCTCTGCCACGCGAAAGCGGTCGCCGAGTTGCTCGCGGTGATCTGCGCGTTGACCTTGGCGTTCCAGTCTTCGAGGGTGGTGAAGTCTTTGAAGCCGCTGATCGTGCGGAGGTCGATCTTCGGCTTGGCATAAGAGCCCCAAACCCACAGACGATCCTTGACGATCGGGCCGCCCAGCTCGCCGCCGTAATCCTCGACCTTGTTGATCTGGTTGCCCTGCTTGAACGCAACCTGCGCGCGGTTGCTGTTGTACGGGCCGGCTTTGCCCAGATCGCCCTTGTCGAACCCGAACTTGGACTGGTTGCCCTTGTCGGCCTGGAAATAACGGCCCGAGCCGCGCCACTCGTTGGTGCCGCGCTTGGTGACCATGTTCAAGATGACGCCGCCGGTCGAGATCGAGGCATCGCTGCCGCCGGTCGTGACCTGCATCTCTTCGAACGCGTCGAAGTCGTAGTAGCCCGGCGAAGAGCCGGTGGCCGACATGTCGGTCACGACCACGCCGTCGAGCGACCACTGAGCCTGGTCACCGCCGGAGCCGGGGCCGATGTAGTTGGACTGCTGGCCCGACTCGTTGCCGCCGACGTTGATACGGTCGGTGAGGACGCCCGGGGTCGACTGCAGAACGGCCCAGGGGTCGCGCGCGGTCGGGATCTTTTCCAGCTCGGTCGAGGAGACGGTGTTGCCGGTCGAGATCCGCTTCTGGTCAAGCAACGGAGTCTCGGCGGTGACCGTGATCACGTCCTCGACTGCGGCCGACAGCGTCAGCTCGAGCGAGGTGTTGCGACCGATGTTGATCACTACGTTCGGATAGTTGAGCGTCGAGAAGCCCTCGAGCTGCGCTTCCAATGCGTAGGTACCCGGCGACAGGCCGAGGAATCGAGCCTCGCCCTGCGCGTTGGTCACCTGCACCTGCGGTGCGCCGTTACCCGAAACGGTAACGGTCACGCCCGGCAGAGCCGCGCCCTGTTCATCACTGACTTTGGCGAACAAGTTGCCGCTCTGCAGCTGGGCGAAGGCAGTGCCTCCGACCAGAAGCATGAGCGCGGTGACGGCGAAAATCCGTCCCCAAGTGGTGCTCTTCATACGGTTGAACCTCCCTCATTAGGTGGTTGTGATGCTTCCATCGACGGTTAAGGACGTGCGGATCACGCGGTCAGCGGGAGGGACTTGCCCTCGGCTTGCCGCGTGACACCTCCTTGGCTGCCTGGAAGTGACTGGTTGGTACGGGAACTCTAGCTAACATCGTGAAGACGGGTCAAGCAAGCGATGTGCCGGCCTTTCAAAACGTCGCGTCCTCTGGCCAAGGGCTTGATAGGACAACAGGTTAGCACGATCGGACAGGCGCCATTCCACCGCCGGGTTGCCACCCCGTTCAACTCGCTGGACGGGGTTCTCCGGTTTTTTGAACTCGCTCCGCCGTGCCTTGCCGTGGCACCATAAAAAACCGCCGGGGTTGCCCCCGGCGGTTTTCGAAACGAGTGGACCGGTTCGGTTTAGCGGAAGTTGAACTTCACGCCGAGCCGGATGATCCGGGGGCTGACGATTTCCAGCACGTGGTCACCGTTGGCCCGCTGTAGACGGCCGTTGCGCTGAAGAACGGTCGCCTGGTTGGTCACGTTGAACACGTCCGCACCTACCGTGAAGCCGAAGTCCGAGTACGAGAACTCCTTCTCCACGCGCAGGTCGAGGATGCGAGTGTCGTCATAACGGAACGAGTCCGGACGCGACGTCACCGGGATGTTGATTCCCAGGGCACCGTCCGGAATGTTGCGGGCCGGCTGCGGACCCGAACCGCCGACGCGCTCGAAGTAGATCGTCGGATAGCCCTGGTGGCCCGTCAGGTTGGCGGCCACGTTGAAGCCCCAAGCGTGATCCGGAGCGACCTGGTACAGGCCATTGACGCTGTACGACCACTTGCTGTTGATGTAGACCGCGCCCTTGGAGCCCGAGCCGGTGCCCGAACCCTGAATGACCTGGTCGCCATCGCGAATCGCCTGGCCGGCAGCACCGCCGATGCCCAGGGTCGGATCCTCGTTCTCGCTGTTCGGCGAATTCCATTTCCAGTCGGAGTAGGTAAAGTTGCCGCGGAACATCCAGCGATTGGACAGGCGCTTATTGAAGGTAATCGAAGCGCCCTTGTAATCCTGCTCGCGGTCGCCATTTTCAAGCAGGAAGCCGTTGCGGGTCGAAACACCCGGACGGAGCTGGTAGATCTGGAGGGAGTACGGATCGCCGTTCGGCAGCACGCGGCCGTTTGGGTCGGTGCGCGGGTTGAGGGTGGCTGGAACGTAGTCGCTACGGACGTGCTTCCGGCCGACCGAATTGAGGTTCGCCGTGTCGGTGGCGCAACCGGTGCCGCCATCGGCGCAATCGAACACCAACCGCTCCTGCTCGGCGAGGTCGGTGTACTTGCGGAACGTGAGGTTCAAGCCGACCACAAACTCCGGCAGCAGCGCGTGCTCGACCGAGAAGAGCAGCTCGTGGTTGATCGGGGCGTTGAAGTCCGAGGCCACGGCGTTGGACTGCAACAGCTGGCCGTTGTTCGGGTTGACGTTGGGGCTGAAGTACTGCAACGACAGGTCCGAGCGGTTCGGCAGACGGGTGTTGCCGACACCGCGGTGCGGGCCGTAGAAGTAGGCGTAGCTTTGGAGCGCCAGCGGGTTCAACCACGCGAGGTTGCCGGTGGCCAACTGGTCGGCGTACTCCGAGTAGCTGGCGCGGAGCAACGTCTTGTGCTCAGCGCCGAGGGCATAGGTGACGCCGAGCCGGGGGACGATCCTCTCCCATTCGAAACCGGCTTCCTGACCGGCGTAGTTGATTGCCGGCAGTAGGTCGGAGAACAGCGGGTTGGCTTTGACGTTCTTGGCCGTGTTCTTGCCGCCCTGCTTGTCGTAACGCAGACCAAAGTTCGCGGTCAGGTTGCCGAGCGAGACGGTGTCTTGGAAGTATGCGCTGGTGTACTCGGCCTGGACGCCGATGATCGAGTCGCGGGACAGGGCCCAGAACGAGTCATCGGCTGTGGTTTTCGGATCGGGACCGCCGTTGGCATCGATCTCGTAGCCGTCGCCCAGGGTGCGGGAAAGCGTCGTCTGGTCCGCGGTGCGGTATCCAACGCCGTACTTCAGCTCGTGCGACAGGCTGCCCGTATTGAAGAAGGACGAGGCGTCCAGCTTCTCGTTTTCTTGCGGACGCTCGATCTCCACCAGGAAGAAGCTGTTGTGCCAGACGCCGGCCCCATCCTGATATGGCGGGATGTTGCCGCCCTCGGGGACCAGCTGGAAGCCACCGTTCACTTTCGAGTAGAGGCCCGTCAAGTAGAAGTTCGAGGTAAAGATGTTGGTGTCTTCGAGCTTGTACGCGGTGGGCGAGGGACCGAACTTGCTTTGATCCCAGGTGGTCTCCTGCGGGCGCAAGGGGCCGGCGTTGCGGCCGAGCTTCACCTTGTCGCTCTGCCAGGCAAAAGCGGTCGCCGAGTTGCTCGCGGTGATCTGCGCGTTGACTTTCGCGTTCCAGTCTTCGAGGGTGGAGAAATCCCTGAAGTTGTCGATCGTGCGCAGGTCGATCTTCGGCTTGGCATAGGAGCCCCAAACCCACAGACGATCCTTGACGATCGGGCCACCCAGCTCGCCGCCGTAGTCCTCGATCTTGTTGATCCGGTTGCCCTGCTTGAAAGCCGCCTGCGCCCGGCCGCCGTTGTACGGGCCGGCTTTGCCCAGATTGCCCTTGTCGAACGACAGGTCCGACTGATTGCTTTTGTCGGCTTCGAAATACCGGCCCGAACCGCGCCATTCGTTGGTGCCGCGCTTCGTGACCATGTTCAGCACCACGCCGCCGGTCGAGATCGAGGCATCGCTGCCGCCGGTCGTGACCTGCATCTCTTCGAACGCGTCGAAGTCGTAGTAGCCCGGCGAGGAACCGGTGGCCGACATGTCGGTCACCACCACGCCGTCGAGCGACCACTGAGCCTGGTCGCCGCCGGAGCCGGGGCCGATGTAGTTGGACTGCTGGCCCGACTCGTTGCCACCGACGTTGATCCGGTCGGTGAGGACGCCCGGGGTCCCTTGCAGCACGGCCCAGGGGTCGCGCGCGGTCGGGATCTTCTCCAGCTCGGTGGAGGAGACGGTGCTGCCGGTCGAGATCCGCTTGGGATCGAGGATCGGGGTTTCGGTGGTGACGGTGATCGTGCTCTCGAACGCTTGGGTCAAGGTCAGCTCGAGCGAGGTGTTGCGGCCGACGTTGATCACCACGTTCGGATAGTTGAGCGCCGAGAAACCTTCGAGCTGCGTCTCCAAGGTGTAGCTGCCCGGCGACAGGCCGAGGAAGCGCGCTTCGCCCTGGGTATTGGTCACCTGAATCTGTGGCGCGCCGTTACCCGAAACGGTGACGGTCACGCCCGGCAGCGCGGCGCCCTGCTCGTCGGTGACTTTGGTAAACAGGTTGCCGCTTTGGAGCTGCGCAAACGCCCCGCCAGCGGCCATTAGAAAAAGCAGGATGACGGCAAAAGCCCGCCCTGCGCATGAGTTTTTCATCGCTTGGTCTCCGAGAAGGTTGTTAACCTAACCTTTCATTCACAGAAAGGTCGACTTGGATCACTTCGGTAGAAGAAGGTAAATGCCCTCTGCTGGCCGAACCCTCCTTTCCTGCCCGGAAAATTGTTTCTGTTGCGGCTCTCGGTTTGCCATCACGATCCGGCGACAGAGCAAGGCGGGTGCCCGTCTCGGCCCGATTCGGGGTTCGTGGGACGAGCGGCAGGCGAACTGGGGTGAGCGGATCGGAAGGACCTTCTCGACACCGATCGGCCCGGTCCGCGGACGGCGGGAAGCCGAACGGCGAGGCGCGGAATTCAAACGACCCGATCGAAACGATCCGGTCTTTTGAACCGCAGCCGCCGAGGGCGGCGGTTCGGCGCCGCTTTCGGCCCGGAGGCGAGAAACGGGTCTCCAGGCGCAGACCTTGCTATGGTATTGGGCATCATGCGCGGCGCCCTCGTCCTCGTCGCCCTCCTCGGAGCCCTCGCCGGCTGCACCCCGTACCTACCGTTCGACTCGGCGGCCGGCCTGCGTCAGGAGTATGCGTCCCACCTCGGCGCGACCGAGGCGGCCGGCATCACCGTGCCGTTCGAGCTTTCCCCGGCAATCCTCACGGATTTGAAGGCGAAGCTCCAGCCGCTACCGAGCCAGCGACGCAAGATCAACCAGATCCTCGACTACATCTTTTCTCGCCTCGACCTGCACTACGAGCTCCAGCCAACCCGCGACGCGATCGAGGTCTATCGCGACCGCAAGGGCAACTGCCTGTCGTTCGTCAACCTGTTCGTCGGGATCGCGCGCCAGCAGGGGCTCGCGCCGTTCTACGTCGAGGTGGTCGACTACCAGAGGTGGAACCGGCGCGAAGGAATGGTCGTCTCGCAGGGGCACATCGTGGCGGGCCTGTATCTGGACGGCGAGCTTGCGACCTACGACTTCCTCCCCTACCGGCCGAAGGCCTATCGCGAATTCAAGCCGATCGACGACCGCACCGCCGCCGCGCACTACTTCAACAACCTCGGCGCCGAGGCGCTGCTCGGGGGCGACGCGGTGAAAGCCGAGCGGCTCCTGTCGATCGCCGCGGGGATCGCCCCGACGTTCGACAAGGCGCTCAACAACCTCGGCGTCCTCCAATCGCGTAAAGGCAACTACGACCAGGCCAAGGAACTCTACGATCAGGCGCTCGCCAACTCGCCCGAAAACACCCTGGTTCTCACCAACCTCGCCCGCTTGTACCAGATCACCGGCCGGTCGACCGAGGCGACCGAAATCCTCGCCCGGGTCGAAGCGGCGAACACGACGAACCCGTTTTTCTTCGTCTATGAGGCAGAGGTCGCCCTGTCGCGCGGCAACGAGCAGAAGGCGCTCGACTACCTGACCCGGGCGTTGCGCCAGGACAGCGAGGTCCCGGAGGTCCACGTCGGCTTCGTCAAGGTCTACGTGGCGCTCGGCGATCTTCTAAAAGCGCGCCACCACCTGGAGCGGGCGCTCAAGCTGGATGCCACCAACCCCGAGGCCCAGGAGTTGGCCCGCATGTTGGGCAAGGAGGCTCCGTGACCCGCGCGAGGAAGCCTGCCTTGCCCCGGCGACCCGCCCCCCTCCACTCCGCGCTGACCGCGATCTGCGCGTTGATCGGCATCTTCGGCAACGAGGCCGGAACCCGCCCGGCGCGGGCCGCGGAACTCTCCCCGGACCGCGGCTATGCCCTCCTCTCCGGCCTGATGTCGGAGCAGACGGGCGAAAGGAAGAAGGCGGCCGAAGCGCTGATCGCGGCGGGCGACCGCACGCTGATCCCCGGTCTGGTCGACGCGCTGTTCTTCATTCCCAAGACCCGGCGCGGCGAGGCCTTCGAGGCGCTAGCCCGCCTTTCGGGCGAGACGGCACCGCCGCGCTACCTCGATTGGGTGGAGATCGTCGGCGCCCACCCGGAGTGGCAACCCAAGTCGGGGTACGCCACCTGGAAGGCGAGCCTGCTCTCGCGCATCCACCCGACCTACTCGAAGGTCTTCTATTCCGGCGCGCCGGCCCGCATCCGCCTGGAAGAGATCGTCTCGGGCGGCGTCGGCTTCGAAGGGATTCCGGCGCTCGACGACCCGACGGCGATTCCGGCGACCAAGGCGGGCTATCTGCACGACGGCGAAAAGGTCTTCGGCGTGCTGCTCGAGGGCGAGGCCCGCGCCTATCCGCTGCGCATCCTCGACTGGCACGAGATGCTCAACGATCGAGTCGGCGGGCGCCCGGTGACCCTAAGCTATTGTACCCTGTGCGGCGCGGGCATCCTCTACGACACCCGGACACCCAGCGGCAAGCCCTACACCTTCGGCACGTCGGGCCTGCTCTACCGCAGCAACAAGCTGATGGTCGACCGCCAGACCCTCACCCTGTGGAACAACCTGACCGGCGAACCAGTGGTCGGCCGTCTGGCAGAGAGCCCGATCCGCCTCGCCGTCCTGCCGCTCACGCTCACCACCTGGAAGGAATGGCGGACCCGCCATCCGGAAACCACCACGCTCGCGCTCGACGCGGCGCTGGTCGGCCGGTACGGCTTCAACTATCAACCCGGCGCCGCGGATCGCCAGCGTCGCGGCGTCTCGTTTCCGGTCTGGCAAAAGAGCGCGGCGCTCGACCCCAAGGCCGAAATCTTCGCTTTGCGCGTGGGCGATCCGCCGAAGGTCTATCCCGTAGAGACGCTGCTGGCCGAACGGATCGTCAACGACACGGTGGGCGCCTCCCCGGTGGTCCTGCTCGCCGATCCGGAAAGCGGCGCGGTCCGCGCGTTCGCCCGGGGCGATCGGACGTTCCGCTCGGGGAAAAACGGCGAGTTGCTCGATCAAGACGAGCGGGTGTGGCGGATCGCGGAGGAGAGTTTGACCGCCGAGGGCCGCGAGCCACTCCTGCGGCTGCCGGGGCATCAGGCGTTCTGGTTCGGCTGGTACGGTTTCTATCCCGGCTCGGAGATCTATCGCGGCCGCGGCACCGTGGGCGGCAAATAAGCGCCCGCGTTTTTTGGCCCGGGAAACCGCCCTAAGGTTTCCTGGCCAAAAGGAGAGCACGATGCGATCTTTTCGACAGCTCCTGAGAAGAGTACTGGTCTTCGCCCTCCTCGTGGCCGCGCCGGCCAGGTCGTGGGCTCAGGCACCCGCCGCATCGAGGGCGCCCGCCAAAGACCGGTTCGAAGAGGCTTCGCGCGTGGTCGCCGTCGAAGTGCCGGTCAACGTCATCGGCCGCGACGGGCAATCGATTCGTGGCCTGACCGCCAAGGACTTCGAGATCTACGACGAAGGCAAGAAGCAGTCGATCGAGAGCTTCGAGGTGGTCGATCTGAACGTCCTCGCGGCCGAGCAAAGCCGGACGCGCGTCGACCTGTTGAACGCGCCGTCGCGCCGCCATTTTCTGCTCCTGTTCGACCTGTCGTTCTCCTCCGTGCCCTCGATCTTGAAGGCGCGCCTGGCGGCACGCGATTTCGTCCTCCACTCGCTCGCCCCGACGGATCTCGCGGCGGTCGCCACGATCTCTCTGGAGCGAGGACCCCGATTGGTCGTCACCTTCACGCCCGATCGGGCGCAGCTGGCGCGCGGCATCGATACTCTGGGCTCCAAATCCGACCTGGCCGGCGAGCGCTACGACCCGCTTCGCTTCGTGGTCGACCAGGCTCAAGTCTCCGCCTCCGAGGCTTCGGCCAACGGCCAGGGTCAGATTCCCAACCTTCGCGACGACAAAACCGGCGGCGCACTCAGCGATTACCTGGCCTCGCTCAACGCGATGGGCCAGAAGGATCAGCGCATGTTCGACGCCAGCCGGGTGACCGCGCTCAGCCGGACGCTCGGCTCGGTGGCCAAGAGCCTGGCGAGTTTGAAGGGGAGGAAGCAGGTGATCTTCTTCTCCGAAGGGTTCGACAGCCGGCTGATGCTCGGCCGCGGGGCGGGCCAGACCGACGACGCGATCCAGGAGGCGCAGGAGATCGCCACCGGCCAAACCTGGATGACCGACCTCGACAACCGTTACGGCAATACCGAGCTGCAGAACGAGATCAACCGGATGCTCGACCTCTACCGGCGGGCGGACTGCGTAATCCAGGCGGTCGACATCGGCGGCCTGCGCACCGGCGGCGGGATCGGCCCCGGGATCGGCCAGGGAAACCCGGGGGCGGGCAAAGAGGGGCTGTTCTACCTCGCCAACGAGACCGGCGGCGAACTGTTCGAAGACGGCAACAACCTGGGTCAGCAACTGACGACGCTGCTCGATCGCACCAGCGTGACCTACCTCTTGACCTTCCAACGCTCGGATCTATCCGAAAACGGCGCCTACCATCGCCTGCGGGTCAAGGCAACCCTGCCGCCCGGCGCGCGGCTGTCGCACCGCGCGGGATACTACGCGCCCCGGCCGTTCGGCGAACTCGATCCGCTGGAGAAGAACCTGCTCGCCGCCGAAGGCATCGCCAGCGCCTTTCCGCGTCGCGACCTCGAGGTCGATCTGCTGGTGGCACCTTTCCGCGCCGCGGCGGACCAAGCCTACGTTCCGGTGATCATCGAGATCGGCGGCGCGGGCCTGCTCGCCGGCCAGACCTCCGACCGCCTGGGGGTCGAGATCTACGCCTACGTGAGCGACGCCCAAGGGCAAATGCGCGATTTTTTCACTCAGCAGGTGGGGCTGGCGCTCGGCGCCGGGCGCGAGGCGATCAAGAAGACGGGGGTCAAGTATTACGGCCACCTGTCGCTGCCCCCGGGCAGCTACCGGGTCCGCGTCCTGGTGCGCAATTCCGAAACCGGCAAGACCGGCGTCCAATCGGTGCCGCTCGAAGTGCCGGCCTACGGCAGCAAAGAGCCGGAGCTGCTGCCGCCGATGTTCGCCGAGGCGCCCGGAAGCTGGGTCCTGGTGCGCCAGAAGGATGCGGACGGCGATCGTTCCGTGGTCTATCCGTTCACGCTCAAAGGGGAGCCGTATATCCCCTCGGCCCGGCCGACGCTCGCTTCGAACCATGCGGCCCAGGTCTACCTGGTCGGCTACAATTTTGGCCCGGGCGAACTTTCCGTCATCGGTCAGGTGGTGGACGCCGAGGGCAAGAAGATCGCGGGCGGCAACCTGACCTTGGTCGAGCGGACCGCCACCGGCATTCCGGGCCTCGACAAGCTCGTGGCGACATTTTCGCCCAGCGGCCTTACGGCCGGCGGCTACACCCTGTCCGTCGAGGTCACCGATCCGGCGACCGGAACGCGCGAAGTCAACTCCCTGCCGTTCGTCGTCCGCTGAGAGGGGCCGGTCGTCCCGCCTGCTCCACGGCTGATCCCATCGGCCGGCGCGGGGCGGTATGATCCGTGCTCTGCTCGCCGACGACAATCTTCGCCTTCATTCGGAGGAAGCCATGATCTCGATCAAAAAACGAATCCTCTGTGTACTCGTTTGCGCCGGCCTCGCCGCCCCGCTTACCCTGGGCACCACACGCGCGGCCGAGCAGACCCCGCGTTTCAGCGGCGAGCGAACCGACGTCGTCGCGGTCGAGATCCCGGTTCAGGTGACTCGCGAGGGCCAGCCGGTCCGCGGACTCACCGCCGCCGACTTCGAGATCACCGACGGCCGGAAGAAGCAGGACATCACCGGCTTCGAGGTGATCGACCTGACGGTTGCGCCCTCGGCCGACGCTCCCGCCATTCCCCTTGCGGGCTCGGCACGGCGCCATTTCCTGATGCTGTTCGACCTCTCCAACTCCGAGCCGAAGGCGATCATCAAAGCGCGCGAAGCGGCCAAGAAGGTGGTCACCAAGCTCGCGCCGAGCGACTTGGTGGCGGTTTCCACCTACTCCGCCTCGAAAGGCTCTCAGCTGACGCTCGGCTTCACCACCGACCGGCGCCAGATCGACCTCGCGATCGACACCCTTGGTCGCCCCGAGCTGATCGACCGCAGCGGCGACCCGCTCAACCTGTCCATCCAGTCCGCCGGAGGCGACGGCGGCGGCACGGTCAAGTCGCCGGGCGGTCGCGGCGCGGAGGCTTTCCTCGAAGAGGCGCTCGAGGACGCCGACCGCAACAAGGCGAGCGACCGCCGACTCCAGACCCAGCGCCTCACCGCCTACACCCGCTCGCTCGCCGACCTGTCGAAGATGATGGGCAACGTCAGCGGGCGTAAATACGTGGTGCTTCTCTCCGAGGGCTTCGACAGCTCGCTGCTGGTCGGCACCGCGGACGCCGAGGAAAACGCCAAGATCAACACCTCGGTGGAAAACGGCGAGATCTGGAACGTCGACAACGACGCCCGCTTCGGCAGCACCCAAAGCGGCAACGACCTGGAAAAAATGGTCGAGGAGTTCCGCCGCGCCGATTGCGTGATCCAGGCGGTCGACATCGGCGGCCTGCGTGAGCTCGGCGCGCGCCACGCCAACGGCCAGGACGGCCTGTTCGCGATGGCGCAGCAGACCGGCGGCGAACTGTTCCGCAATTTCAACGACCTCTCCGAGGCGATGGGCAAAATGCTCGAACGGACGAGCGTGACCTACCTTTTGACCTTCCAGCCGGAGGTCAAGCGCGACGGCACCTACCGCAAGGTGAAGGTCGAGCTGAAAAACCCCGCGCGCGGCACCAAGATCAGCGCCCGCTCGGGCTACTACGCGCCGAAACCGTTCGACCAAATCGACCCGACCTCGCGGATGCTCGACGCCGCGGACACGATCATGGGCGGCCGCGAAGGGGGCGCTCTGTCCGCCTCGGTGCTCGCCGAGCCGTTCCGCGGCACGGGCGGCAAGGCGTACGTGCCGGTGCTGATCGAAGTCGACGGCCCGGCGCTGCTCGCCGGCACCGAAGGCAATGTCCTACCGACCGAAATCTACGCCTACGCCTTGGGACAGGACGGTACGATCGGCGACTACTTCGGCCAGACCCTCGGTCTCGATCTCGCGAAGGTCAAAGCTCCTCTCTCGCAAGGTGGCCTCAAGTATTTCGGCCATCTGGAACTCCTACCCGGCAGCTACTCGCTGCGCGTCCTGGTGAGGAACGGCCGGACCGGGGCGTCGAGCTTGCGCCTCACCTCGATCGAAGTGCCGGCTACAGAAGCGGGCAAGCCGACGATCGGATCGCCGCTGTTTCCCGAGCCCCAAGGCAAATGGATGATCATCCGCGAGCAGCCGCGCGGCGATCAGAAGAATGCGCCCTATCCGTTCATGGCCCGGCAGCAGGCGTACGTGCCGGCCGCCCAGCCGGCTCTCACGGCCGGCCAGGACGCCGCGATGTCGCTGGTCGCCTGGAACCTCCCCGCCGGCGACCTTCACCTGGGCGTCAAGGTGCTCGGTGCCGACGGCAAGGCGGTCCCCGGAGGCGAGGTCAAGCTGATCGGACGCGAGCCGGGTGTTGCGGGAGCCGCGGACGTGCTGCTCGCGAGCTTCAAGCCGACCAACTTGAAACCGGGCGGTTACCAGATGGAGGTGCAGGTGACGGGCGCCGACGGCGCGAGCCCGGTAAAGGCGACGAGCCTGGCTTTCACGGTGCGCTAGAGCCCAAAGTGGCGGGCCGCGCCGCACCTTCGCCGCGCGGCGACGAGGAGACTCGGGAGTCATGCGCGATCGACACCGTCGGCTCGTAGGGTTGGGAGTGAGTCTGGTCGCTCTGGTCGTGGTCGCCCCCGCTCTCGCGGCGAGGGCGGCCTCGCCGCCGCGCTTCGGCGGCGAGCGGACGGATGTCGTGGCGGTCGAGATTCCCCTCCAGGTGGTGCGCGACGGCGAGCCCGTGCGCGGGCTCACCCGGAGCGACTTCGTGATCTACGAGGGGAAGAAGAAGCAGGCAATCACCGGATTCGAGGTGATCGACCTCGCCGCCACCCCCGCCGCTCCGCTCGCCTCGGGCGCCACGGGCGACGGCCTGCCGCAGAAGATACCGGTCCTTTCCCCCGCGGCACGACGCCATTTCTTGATCCTGTTCGATCTCGCGAACTCCGAGGCGCGATCGATCGTCCAGGCACGCGCCGCCGTCCAGAAGGTGGTCGACCAGCTGCACCCGACCGATCTGGTCGCGGTGGCGAGCCACTCCCCTTCGGCCGGGCCGAAGATCCTGCTCGGGTTCACCGCCGATCGCCGACAGATCGCGACCGCGATCGAGAACCTCGGAGTGCCCGAGTTGCTCAAGCGGAGCGGCGATCCCCTGAAGCTGGTGCTCCTCTCTTCTCACGGCTCGGAAGCGATCAGCGGCCTCGAAACCAACAGCGGCAAACCCGCCGAAATCTTCGAGTCCTTCATCCGAAACAGAATCTTGCGCAGCCAGGTCAACGACCGGCAGATCGAGATTCAGCGTCTGAAGGACTACACGCGAGCGCTGGAGGATCTCGGCCGGTTGATGGCCTCGGTCCAAGGGCGCAAGTACGTCGTGCTGCTCTCCGAAGGCTTCGACAGCTCGCTGCTGCTCGGCTCGACCGACGAAGTCGAACGCGCACAGCAACAGACCGCCGCCGAGAAGGGGCAGTACTGGAATGTGGACAGCGATACCCGCTTCGGCAGCGCGACGAGCGCCAACGACCTCGAAGCCATGCTGGAGGCATTCCGCCGCGCGGATTGCGTGATTCAGGCGGTTGACATCGGCGGCGTGCGCGAAGGAGGGCAGGGCTTCGAACGACCGAACGGCCAGGACGGCCTGTTCGCGATGGCCGACCAGACCGGCGGCGAGCTGTTCCGCAACTTCAACAACCTGGCAGAGGCGATGGGCAAGATGCTCGACCGGACGAGCGTCACCTACGTCCTATCGTTCCAGCCGACGATCCTACGCGACGGTGCCTACCACCCGGTTCGCGTCGAGCTGGCCAAACCCGCCCGCGGCACCCGAATCAGCCACCGTGCGGGCTACTACGCGCCCAAGCCGTTCGATCCCAAGGACGCCGAAGCCCACCTGCTCGACGCCGCCGAGCTGATCACCACCGGCCGCGAAGGTGGAACGCTCGATGTCTCCGTCGTCGCCGCGCCCTACCCCGGTTCGGACGGCATCAGCTACGTGCCGGTGGTGGTCGCCGTGGGCAGCGCTTCGCTCCTCGCCGGAACGGAGAGCGGTCCTCTGCCCACCGAGATCTACGCCTATGCCTTGGCCCCCGATGGAACGATCGGCGACTACTTCGGCCAGACCCTCGGGTTGGATCTTTCCAAGGTGAAATCCAAGCTCTTGCTCGGCAGCGGCCTCAAGTACTACGGCCATCTGGAGCTTCCCCCGGGCCAATGGTCGTTGCGCGTCCTGGTGCGCAACGGCCGCACCGGCGATTCGGGGCTCCGCGTCTCGACCGTCTCGGTGCCCTCGTTCGAGCCGGGTGCGCCTACCCTCCTCACCCCGTATTTTCTCGACACACCCGACGCCTGGCTGATGGTGCGCGAACAGCCTCGGGGCGACCAACCCGACACGCCGTATCCGTTCACGCTCCACCAACAGAGGTTCGTGCCCGCGGTGCAGCCGATCCTCTCCGCCGATCAGACGGCCTCCCTCGCGCTCGTCGGATACCATCTCCCTGAGGGCGCCGCGAGCGAGCTTTCCGCCGCGGCGCGGGTGACCGATGCCGCCGGCAAGCCGGTGCCGGGAGGCGAGGCCCGCCTGCTCAGCCGCGAGGCGCAGGGCGACGATCGAGAGGCGCTGGTCGTGAGTTTCAAGCCCGCGAGCCTTCCTCCCGGGCAATATCGCCTGAGTTTTCACCTGGCCTCCGGCGCAGACGCCTTCGGCCTCGACTCGGGCGACGTTCCTTTCGAGGTGCAATGATGACTCGCTCCATTTTCTTTCCGCTGGCTCTGGTCACTTTCACTTTGGCGCTCGGCGCGGCATCGGGAAGTGCCGCGACTGCGGCCGAGACGCAGCCGCGTTTCGGCGGCGAGCGGACCGACGTCGTGGCGGTCGAGATCCCCCTCCAGGTGGTGCGCGACGGCCAGCCGGTGCGCGGGCTTACCCAGAGCGACTTCGTGATCTACGAGGGGAAGAAGAAGCAGGCGATCACCGGCTTCGAGGTGATCGACCTCGCCGCCACGCCGGCCGCCACCGCCCCGCCGCAGGTTCTCTCGCCCGCGGCGCGGCGCCATTTCCTGATCCTCTTCGACCTCGCGAATTCCGAGCCCAAATCGATCATCAAGGCGCGGGCGGCGGTGCAGAAGGTGGTCGACCGTCTTTACCCGAGCGACGTGGTCGCGGTCGCCACGCACTCGCCGTCGACCGGACCGAAGATCCTCGTCGGCTTCACCTCCGACCGCAAGCAGATCGCTGCGGCGATCGCGACCCTCGGCAAGCCGGAGCTGACGAAACGAAGCGGCGACCCGCTGAACTTGATCCTCGACACGCAGTACGGCTCGGGACCGAGCCCCTACGAACTCCCCTCCGAACCCGACGACCCAAGGCAGCGCGCGGCGGTCATCGCGCTCCAAGAGTTCCTTTCCGACACCCGGGACAACATCCGGCGCAACGTAGAGGACGACCGGCGCTACGAAGCCCAACGACTGACCGATTACACGCGCGCGCTCTCCGATCTAGCGAAGCTCATGGCGTCGGTCGAGGGACGGAAATACGTGGTGCTGCTCTCCGAGGGCTTCGACAGCTCGATCGTGCTCGGCTCGACCAACGAGGCCGAGCGGGCCGAGCAGCAGGCCGCCGCCGAGAAGGGCGAGATCTGGAAGGTGGACAGCAACGCCCGCTTCGGCAACACCAAGAGCGCCAACGACCTTGAAGGCCTGGTCGAAGCTCTGCGCCGCTCCGACTGCGTGGTCCAGGCGGTCGACATCGGCGGCCTTCGCGAGGGAGGAGAGGGGTTTACCCGCCCGAGCGGGCAGGACGGCCTGTTCGCGATGGCCGACCAGACCGGCGGCGAGCTATACCGCAACTTCAACGACCTCGCCGAAGCGATGGGCAAGATGCTGGATCGGACCAGCGTCACCTACGTGCTGTCGTTCCAGCCGACGATTCCGCGCGACGGCGCGTACCACCCGGTGCGGGTCGAGTTGGCCAAGCCCGCCCGCGGCACCCGGGTGAGCCACCGCGCCGGCTACTACGCACCGAAACCGTTCGACCCGCGCGACGCCGCGGCGCATCTGCTGGATGCCGCCGAGCTGATCACCAACGGCCGCGCCGGAGGGCCGCTCGCCGCCTCTCTGGTCGCCGTGCCGTTCCCGGGTGCGACGGAAGAGAAAGCCTATGTGCCGGTGGTGGTCGAGATCGACGGCGCTTCGCTGATCGCGGCGGCCGAAAGCGGCCCGCTGCCGACCGAAATCTACGCCTACGCGCTGGCGGCCGACGGCTCGATCGGCGATTTCTTCGGCCAGACCCTGGGGTTGGACCTCGCGAAGGTGAAGGACAAGCTGCTGCAAAATGGCCTCAAGTATTACGGCCACCTGGAGCTGCCGCCCGGCGATTGGTCGCTGCGCGTCCTGGTTCGTAATGGCCGCAACGGCGATTCGGGCCTCACCGTCCTGCCGCTCAACGTTCCCCGCTTCGCGCCCGCAACCCCCGCCCTGCTCCGGCCGTTCTTCCTCGAATCGCCGGCTTCCTGGCTGATGGTGCGCGAGAAGCCACGCGGCGATCAGGCGGACGAGCCCTACCCGTTCATGGTCCAAAAGCAGATGTTCGTGCCGGCGTCGCGGCCGATCCTCACGGCCGATCAAACGACCTCGCTGTCGCTCGTCGCCTACCACCTCGCCGAGGGTGAGGTCGACGCCACCGGCCGCGTGACCGATCCGGCCGGCAAACCGGTCGCGGGCGGCGAGGTCCGCCTGCTTGGCCACGAAGCGCAAGGCAACGGCAGAGAGGCGATCCTGGTGAGCTTCAAGCCGGCAGGCCTGGCACCGGGCGAGTACCGGTTGAACCTTCATCTCACCAAAGGTCAAAGCGCTTCGGGGCTCGACGCGGCGAGCGTATCGTTCGAGGTCCAATGACCGAAGCCCCCTCCCCTGCCACTCCATCCGCGGATCTCGGAACTCCCCCCGAGATCCGTTTTCGTCTGCTCCCGGGGAAGGAAAGGCCGATCCTCGACGGCCACCCCTGGCTTTTCTCGGGCGCGATCGCCTCGGCCTCCGGCCCGGCCGACGCGCCGATCGCCCGGGTGTTTGCTTCGGACGGCCGGCTGCTGGGCTTGGGCTTCCACAGCCCGCAATCGCAGATTCGCGCGCGGCTGATCCCGGTGCCGCTGGGTGCCGACCGGCCGGCGACGATCGACCGCTCCTTCTTCGCCGAGCGCCTGGCCGAAGCCCAGGTGCTGCGCCGCGCCGTGGTTCCCCCCGACACCACCGGTTACCGCGTCCTAAACGCCGAAGGGGACGGCGTACCGGGTTGGACGGTCGATCGCTTTGCGGATGTGCTGGTGAGCCAGATCACCGTGGCCGGATTGGAAGCCCTGCGCGCCGAAGCGTACGCCGCGCTGTCCGAAGCATTCCCCGGTCTGCCGATCCTCCAGGTCAACGACCTGCCGGCACGCAAAGGGGAAGGGCTCTCACTCACCGATGAAATCATCGCGGGCGAGTCGCCGTCCGAGGTCGAGTTTTTCGAGTCCGGCCTCTGTTTCACCGCCGATCTGGACGCCGGCCAGAAGACCGGGTTCTACTGCGATCAGCGGGAGAACCGCCGCCGGGTCGCCCGCTACGCCGCCGAGCGGAGCGTGCTCGACCTGTTCGCCCACACGGGAGCCTTCGGCCTCTACGCTCTCTCGGGAGGCGCAAGCCACGTAACCCACGTCGAATCGTCTCCCAAGGCGATCGAACGCGGCCAGCGGCTCTACGCAGTGAACAGCCAGCCGCCCGACCGGGCGGAGTGGGTGAAGGCGAACGTGTTCGAAGATCTACGCGAGCGGACCGAGCGCTACGACCTGGTGATCTGCGACCCGCCGCCGCTGGTCAAGAAGCGCCAAGATCTCGACGCCGCCGCCCGGGCCTACAAGGACCTCAACCGCCTCGCCTTCCAACGCACGGCCCCGGGCGGTCTGCTCTTTACCTTCTCGTGCAGCGGAGCGGTGGACACCAAACTCTTCCGCCAAATCCTCTTCGCCGCCGCGGTCGAGGCCGGAGTGAGAGTCTCCCTACTCGAACCCCTCGCCGCCGCGCCCGACCACCCGATCTCGATCGCCCACCGGGAGGGGGAGTATTTGAAGGGGTGGATGGTTATGGTGCGGTAGAGGGGACTCGGCTCCATATTCCCGATTTATACTCCAGGCTTGGCGCCTTGCGAAGGAGCAGATCTATGGATCCGAGACTCATTGTTCATACCGACCCGGAAATCCTCGGCGGCACGCCGGTGTTCGTCGGCACGCGGGTACCCTTGAAGTCCCTCTACGACCACCTCGAAGCGGGTGACTCTCTGGACGAATTTCTCGACAGCTTCCCCGGCGTAGGCCGGGCTCAAGCGATTGCCGCCCTGGAATATGCCCGCGAAATGACCGAGGCTCGTGCGGCTGCTGCTTGACGAGTGCGTGCCCCGGGTGCTCAAGCGAGAGCTTGGTGGGCACGATGTTCGTACCGTCGTCGAGATGAGCTGGTCCAGCCAGCGTAACGGCGCACTCCTTGCGCTGATGGTCGAAAACGGCTTTGAGAGCCTTGTGACCGTTGATCGGAACATTCGATTCCAGCAAAACGTCCGTGCGTCCGGCATCGCGGTGATTGTGCTCGTTGCTCGCACCAACCGCATTCAGGATCTTCGGCCGCTCGTTCCCGCATTGCTTGCCGCCTTGGAGAGTGTTCGGCCCGGCGAATTGGTCAACATCGGCGCCTGATCTCTCGATTCAAAGAGCGGAGCCCCTACCCTCCCCATCCAACAACCGCACGATCGCATCCCGGATCAAATCCGGGCGCTCCCAGGGGATCAGGTGGCCCTGTTTCGGGACGCGCAGGACGTGAACGGACGCGCCGGTGAGCATGCGCTCGGCGAAATCGGCGTTCTCGGGCGGCACGAGGCTGTCGTCGTCGCCTTGGACGACCTCGACCGGCAGGTGGACTCCGGCCCAGAGGGGCATCATCTTGTCGAGCTCGCCTTTGAGCGGCTGGATCTCGTCGTTGGCCAGGATCAGCACCTTCGGAACAATCGAGCGGACGATCGGCCAACGCGCGGCTTTTTGGTACCAGGTGGTCTTTTCCATCGCCGGATCGATCGAGCCGGCGACGATCACCAGGCCCGCGACCGAGCCCGGATGGTCCATCGCGAGCCGCGCCGCGACCGGCCCGCCGAGGGAATGGCCGACGACGATCGCCTTTTTCCCCGGCGCGGCCTGATCGAGCACCCCCGCGAGCATCGCCGCCTGGCGCGCGAGCGAGGTTTCGAGCTGCCCCTCCCCCGATTTGCCGAAGCCCGGCCGGTCGATCGCGATGACGTGTGAGCGACCGACGAGCCGAGGATCGGTCATCAGATTCGCCGCGTCGTCCCAAGAGCCAGGCGAACCGTGAATGTAGAGCACCGGCGGCGCGTCTTTCGGCCCCACCTCCGCGGCGAAGATCTCGCGCCCGAGCACCGGGTAGGAATGGAAGGTCGGCGGCGTATGCCCGACGAACGCCTTGCTGGTGTCCGGCGGACCGAACGAGACGCAGCGGAGCAGGCCGACGATCACGAGCGCGAGAAGTGCGGAGAGGACGAGGAATTTGCGCGAGCGTTTTTTCATGGCGGTGGGCTATCGTTTCGTGAGCTTCGGGCCAATGTAGACGACGTAGAGCGGCTGGTCGGCCGGCACCGGCCAGGAAAAATGAATACGAAGCTGGGTCGTCTTCACCTTCCCGTGCCAACCGCAGAGCAAGCGCTCGCCGTGGACTTTGGGGTGTCGAAACGTCAGTTTCTCGCGAAAATCGTCTTTCTCAGACTTGGAGGAGTCGGTGAACCATGCCCCGTCGCCAGTGAAGTGGTTTTGGTAAAGCAACTGCCCTTCGGCAGTTCGTTTGCCGTCTGCATCCACACAGCACCGGAAGCGATGCAGGGTGTCGAGACGGACAAGGATGCCTTGAGCCGCAGCCGAAGAAAACGGATGCCCTCGAAGCTGGGCGAAAGCATCGCCCGAGAAGGTGAGACTGGGACACCGCGAGACGACAGTGGCCTCCAGCTGCAACCACGACGAGAGGGGCATCGGAGCCGGCTGGAGCGCACTCTCGACCTCGCGGGGCTCCCAATAGTTCCTGACCTCAATGGACCGGGCTGCACCTGAATCACTTACCCAGACGACGGGCAGAGGGTCAAACGCCCATGAGGACGGAACCAGACTTACCAGGCATTGATCGAGCCCTTGAAAGCAGCCAAATGCAGCTTCGCCAACCGCCGAGTCGGTCACAACGCCGTCGTTGCACGAGAGATAGTCCTCGGGCCCGTGGATTCGCGTGTCTTCCCAGAACGGTCCTTGCTGCGCCAGCCATTGCATCAGCGCTCGCCGTTCGTCGTGATCGAACGCTTGAACCACCTGTTGCATTTTCAGGGCGCGGGTTACCTGGGTGTCAGTGAAGTTTCGATGGCAATAGAGCTGGCGGCCGAACCTGCGCGCGATCTCGCGAATCGCCATCACCCGCCGCAGGGCGGTGCGAAATGAGGGGATGTCAGAAAACTGACCGTGAATAGAAAGTTCGTTGGTAAACAGCTGCACCTCATTCTCCCCACCCGGCGAAATGGCTCGCGTCCTTGTCTAATTGGTCGAAGAATCCGTCAGGCCAGCTGTCGATACCACCTGACGGGTCCATGCTGGGGCTGACTACCTGAGAGGAATCGCCAGACCGGGGGCGAAAGAAATGAATCGCTACCTGATCCGCTGCGAGCTTGCCCGCCTTGACTGACCGTCGAATCCCGTTGAGGACATGGTCGCTGTGGGTCTCTACAATGACCTGAACGCCGGCTCGGGCAACATCTGCCAGAAACTGCCCCATCAATACCTGACCAGCCGGGTGTAGGTGAACTTCGGGATTCTCGATCAGCAAGAGGTCATCGCGACCTGCGGAGAGCGCTGCGATGACGATAGGAAGAATCTGGGTCAACCCAAAACCCGCGTGAATCGGGCGATGAAAATCCGTATCGTCAGAGGTACGCAATCCAAGTGTCACGGCATTCGCTTGCGGAACCTGCTGTAGCTGCAAGCCGCACCCTGGAAAAAACGTCCTCATTCGCTCTCCAACTTGGTGAAGACGAGTCGGAGCAACTTCCGGGAGTACCAAAGTGTCAAGAACGTGTTCGCCCTGCCCCCAGTACAGCACGCTGACCGCGTGCTCGCCGGTTGGACCGACAACCGGACTGCCCTGGCGGTCCTCCAGCGAATACACCTCTCGAGGTCCGACTCTCTCGGCGGTGATGATCGAAAGGCCGCGGAGCTTCCGCGCTAATGACATGCCACTATCGTCTGAAGTGGGCTGCAGTAGGTAACGTAGTAACCTGGGATTCTCGACCTTGACACCAGCGACTTCCACACTTTCCACTGCCATCGACATCTCAGAGCGCTCCCCGGCAAAGACCCAATGATGGGCCAGCTCACCATCGAAGAGCCCTATCTCAAGATTTCGACGACCGTGAACTTTATCTACCACATCTGCGACTGTCCCGAGCCGCAGGGTCGCGCCGTTAAGCATCAGCCGTGTGGACCATTCATGCTCGCGCATGGTCTGGTGCAGAAGCGCAAGCGCCTGAAGCACGGACGACTTACCCGCTGCATTTGAGCCCGACAGTAGCGTCAGTGGGCTGAGCGGCAGCAGCAGCAGCTCGAAACACTTGAAGTGTCGGAGGTCAAGCCGCGTGAGCACCCAGCACCCCGTCGAACAATGTCCAAGCTTTCTGGAATCGATACTTGACCTTCTTGGCATCGTTCGGCCCATAGGTGATCGCCTTTATGAACTCCGGATCACCCATCAGGGGGTAGAACGCACTCCTCAGTTCGTCCGCACGACTCTCGACGAGAAAACTTGGATAGCGCGACAATCCGGTGGACATCACGTCCCAAAGCGATGCGTTGATGACGCTCCGGCCATCCTGATTCTCGCTGTGCTTCCTGAACGCGTGCCTGCCGAATACTTCGAAATTGTTTGCCAAGCCGGCTCTGAATTCCTCTGCGAGCGTCTCCAATTCTCGAGGATCTAGGCTGTTCATTTTCCGTAAGCCCTGCGCAAGAAACTCGTCCATATCTCCCTTGTAGTCCTCAAGCGACAACAGCTGAAATGCACAAAAACGGTTGACGAACTCGCGATCTCTCATCGTGGCTGTCTGAAGGCTATGGCCGGTCGCGTCGAGAAAGAGGTTCGTAGTTGCCTCGGCCTTAAGGAACTGGGTCGCTTGCCCCATGTGCAGGCAGTTCCGCATCTGCTGCCGTGTAAGAGGGACGCCCCCGTTGACACGTTCGAAGATGTCCAAGCGTGCCCGCTCTGGGACCTTGACATCGATAATGTAGAGAATCAAGTTGCAGTCCTCGACCCGGTTCTGCAGCTTGGGAGAGAGGTCCTTGAACTGCTTCCTGTTCAGCTCAGATTGCTTTGGTAGCCTGAGCCGCAATTCGTTGCCCACAAAGCGTTTGAACGTAGAAAGACGCTGCAGGCCGTCGACCACCACCATCCTGCCCTGCTGGTCTTCGGCTAGATAGAAAACCGGCAGTGGAATCCGCATCAAAACAGATTCGATGAGTTTGCTCTGCTTGTCTTCGTCCCAGATAAAATCTCGCTGAAAGTCAGGATCCATCACGAACGAGCCCTGCTCCATCCTCCGCAACACATCATGGACAGTGCGATTCTCGTTCCGGATCAAGACCGTGTCGATCGGGTAGTCGCCCCAGGACGCGTCCTCGTCGCCACCGAGGCCCTCGATCTCTTCGCCACCGGGCGCTGGTTCTGCGATGCTCAACTGTTCCTCCCTTGCCTGGCTTGGGTGCTCCTAAATCTTGGGCAGCTCAGGCTAATGTTATCAGGAGACAACCAAGCGTGGGCTCTACAGACTTTAGCCACCTCCCGAAGCGCTGGCTCGGGTGGCTGGCACCCGAGCCGGTGATGGGGCGATCACGCGCTACCCAGCGGAGGTGTTCGGGCCTCTGCCGGGGTGAGGGAGCTGCGGGTCCTTTCCGGCAGGCGGGCTGCGGCCCGGTTCACGCCCTTCCAGCAACCGTACGATCGCGTCGCGGATCAGATCGGGGCGCTCCGCGAGGAGTTCGTGCCCCTGGCGGGCTCTTCGAGCAGCCTCGGGCAAGGCGTGGACCGCGCGAAGCCCGCAGCTGCCCAAACCGTCAAGCTTCGTTCACGAGGCCCACCTTAGCCTACAGATGCCCGAGAAAACGATATGTTTTGCCGACCGGTCGTCCAGCCGTAGTGCCCCGCCGGGGCGCCCTGTCCATTAGGGCAGGCTTGGCGTTTTGATCGCCGCTTCGAGGTCGGCGAGAGAATCCAACATCAACGGTTCGAGGCTTTCGGCGATCTCCGCGGCGACCTCCAGAGCGGCTTTGCGGAGAGCCTCTCGGGGGTCGCTTTCTGAAGATTCGAGATCCGCGGGAGGCGCGGTCCGCGCTCGATTCGCCCTGGATTCTTCGCAGATCTGGACCAGGACCGCGAGCAGCTGATCGAGTCGCGCCGGAGAAACCCCCAGGGACTGCGCTATCCGTTCGCGCGTAGAACGGCGCGGAGTGATTTGGCCCAGCTCGTAGCGGGACCACCGCCGCTGATCTACACCGGTGATCTTTTCGACCTGGCGCTGACTCCGGCCTCCGAGGCAACGAAGCAGGATGACGGTCAACCGTATGGCGTCTCGTTCCGCGGTGAGGTCCATGAGGCCGGCTCCTTCCGGGGGGACTTTCGCAGGTTCAAGCCGCGTAACGCGGCGACGCAAGTTGCCCCTGGAAGCGGTGTGCTCCACCGCGCCGACGGCGCGCCGTTTCCCTATGATGGGCGTACCTGACGCCTGTTTTCGCAAAAATTTGCGATCCCAGCGCCTACTCTTGCCTGGAACCACCCCTCCGGAGGGCGCCGCACGGCCATCGGGGTTGCTTCGGACCCTCCTTTTTGAAAAGGAGCTTCACCATGTCCGCCACCCCCCACCGTCTCGCCCTCGGCCTGCTCGTCGCCCTGCTTGCGCTCGCCGCCGCCCCGGCGGGTGCCGTGCCTTTCGATACCGGTGCCCTGCTTGGGAGGCTCCGTGGGTTCCTTTCGTTCGTGTGGGCAGAGAACGGTTGCGAACTCGAACCGACCGGACACTGCGGAGCGGTCGCGGCGCCAAATGGCTGCGAGCTCGAACCATGGGGGCGCTGTCTTCTAAATGCGGCGCTCATACCCGAAGGCAGCCAGAAGCCTGGTCTTAGTGACACAGGCTGCGAAATCGATCCTTGGGGACGCTGCGGTAACTAAGGCTCAGTGGGCGGGACTGCCCTGAGAGGTCGCTGGCCGCCCCTCATTTGGAGCGCCTCGAGGAGGTGGCGGGCCGTATCCGCCGCCGCCGCTTCCCGACGCGCCGACTCCCAGAACAACTGTACGCCTTGAAAGAGTGGTTCCGGCAGTACGAGCGCCGCAAAGACTTCAGCTGACGCTGTCGCAAGGATCTTTACTCTGGAACTATTGCCAAGTTCGAGCTCTACAGCGGCTAGCTCTATCGCTGCTTTGGCCGCATCCAACCACATTCGTTTCCCTGAGAAGGATTGCCAGATCTCCCCCAGCTCAGTGGCTGCTTCGCCTAACCGACCTTGGCCTGCCGCGATTTTTGCCTCCAGCCAACGAAGCCGAAGGATCTCAATTGCCCGACCGTGTTCGAATGCTACATGGCGGAGCATTCCCAGCCGAGTACTGGCTCCCTGAAAATCTTTCAGGTCGCAGGCACAAAGTGCTTCGTTGAAAGTGATCGCCCACAGCAGCCTCTTCTCTTCCAGTGTCGTTGCCAACTTCGAAGCTTCCTGGTAAGCAGAAAGGGCCATCCCGTAGGCGCCGGTCCTACGCAAAACGGATCCTCTGTCGATTAGCAATCGCAGTCGAGTCAGCCTGCTACCCGCTATCGGGAGTGCTTCCTCGATCAGAAATAGAGCGGTGTCGTATTGCGACTTTTCGATCAACAACCTGGCGCGCAGAGCGAGCGGTATGGCCCGGTCAAGAGGCGAGGGCTCGGAGCCTTCAGGGGCCACCCAGAGCCCACTCGAAATGGACATCGCCTTCTCGGCCTCGCGGGGATCGCCCAATACCTTCCAGCTATTGCCAACGAAGGCCCAGGCGTAGGCCATGAGTTGGTTGTGCCATTTGGGACTTCCGGGTGATCTCTCCGCCACGAATAGGGCCAAGTCCGCGATTTCTCGAGTTTGTCCCGCGTCGTGCGAGGCAGCTCGAACACTCTCCTCGCACAACCGCTCGCAGACCGCCCAGGTCTGGAATTCGGAGGCGCCCACCACCAGCGCGATCCGATCTTCCTTCGTTGCCCGGCTCAGCCGCTTCCAGACTTTGCCCGCGGCCTTTCGGTCGGTTTGCCAGCGGGCCGCCTGGAGCACCGGTCCAAACTTCTTGCGCACCGCCCCGGCCAGCCGCCGCGACGCGGCGAGAGCCAAACCTTCGACCACCCGGTTCTCCACCTCGGAGAGCGCAGTCGGAGAGTCGTCCGGCGGCTGGCGGCGGGGAAGCTGATCGGCGGCGGCGAGCGTGCGGTCCACCCAGTCTTCGGGATGTCCCATGATCCGGGCGTAGCCCTCGATCTCGATCCGGCTGACGCTGCGGATTCCGCGCTCCATCTTGGACACCGCCGTCGCTGGAAGGTCGGCTGCCGCCTCCAGCTGGGCTTGCGTCCAGCCGGCCTCTTCGCGCATATGGCGTAGAACGAAGCCGAGGGGAGGGGGCGGGCCGGTGTTCGCTGAGGGCATGGCGCGGCGGTCCTTTCGGGCGAGGGCATCGGCCGTCGACTCGCATTCCGGCTAGCGCCGAATGCCGATTCCGCACCTCGAATCGCGCGCGATCTGACAGCTTTGGAACGGGTCAAAGTTTACCTTGCTTCGCGCATACTCTGCGAGACAACCGGACCAACAGTCCCATCGGTGCCCCAAATCGCAAAAATTTGCGGTAGAGCACCCTAGGGTACGCCCCGCCGGCCGCAACCGCGGCGCAACCGGCGACGATTTCGCTGCAACGCCGGAATCTGCGAAAAGACCCCCTCCCTGACGCCTGCTGCAGGCTCGCGAGCCAGCGGCAGGCCCGGAGCGCCTTACCGTTCCCGGCATGGCCGACGCCCCCAACCGCAATTCGAGCAGGCGTCGGCCCTCCATTTCCCGGGGCGCGCGGGCAGAGAGGATCGCCGCGCGCCCTCCTTTTTCTCCTTCGACGGAAACCGAAGCCCACCCCATCCCCGCAACGATCGGCGAGGGCACCCCCTCGCCCCCGCCCCGGGCTTCTCGCGGTAAGGCGCGAACGAGCTTTCCCGACGACAGGAGCGTCCGCCGCTTCGCCCGGATGCTCATATATCGCGGCGAGAGCGCCACAAGAGACGGCGACTTCACCGAGGCGGCGATCCAGTTAGAACGGGCCGCTTGGGCCTACGAATACGTGAACGATCCGCTCGCTGCCGCCGAGGCGACCTTGGAACTGGGCCGCAGCCTTCTCTATCTGAACCGCGGCGAACTGCTCCCCGCGCTCGCCGGCCGAATCGAAAACCTGGCCCGGGAAGCGGCGACACCCCTTCCGGACGGCGGTCTTCTGCAAATGCGCGTCTGGGCCGCGATTCTGCGCCGGGGCGAGAGCGAGCCGGGGCCGTTCGTCCATCTCCTTCGAATGCGGCGCCGCGCACGGCGCGCCGCCGCTCCACAACCAGGAGCTGCTTCATGAAGAAAAAGGCGAGCCCGATCAAAGAGACGATCGAGAAGCACCTGGAGAAGATGACCAAGGCGCGCCAGCGGGCCGGGCTGCTGCGCGAGACGGCGCTGTTGCGACTCCGTTGGGTTCCCAACGTCCGCAAGATCATCGAATACTTCGCCGATGCCCCGTTCCAAGGGGCGGGCGCGCAGCCGCTCAACCCGAAACTTCTCGGCGAATCGGTGGCCCGGGCGAAGCTGCGCGCCATGGGGCGCGAGTTGCGGCACCTCCAGGCCTTCGCGGAAGAGGTGGCGGACGAGCCGCGGCAAGTGGACTCCGTTGAGGGAGCGACGATCGATCCGGTCGACCGCCGGTTGTGCGAATGGGCGGCGGAGCAGCGGCGAGAGATCATGCGGCTCGCCGTGCGGTTCGAGCGGCGGGTCGGGCCCGCGCCGGATCAAGGATCTGGCGAAGAATCCGTCGCCCAGCCGTGAGTTCGACGGGACCGCTGGTTGACCGACTGGGACCCGGGGTGGTCCGGCCCGGTCCGTGGGTCAGCCGGGCCAAACGGGTCGTGGCCTCGGCCAGACCAGCAGTGGGCCGGCGCCGACAAGCAGCGGGCGAGACCCGGCCGGTGGTAATCCCGGCCCGACCAGAGGTGAGCAGGCTGGGGCCAGAGGTGAGCGGAACGGGGCCAGGGCTGGCCTCGATCCGATCGGCGCTCGACCGGGCCGGACCGGCGGTGTGTCGATAGAGACCCGTGCCGGCCCGAGCCAAGCCAGGGGTGAGTCCGAGCGCTGCTCCTCGACGCGGAATACCCTAACGCAGAGGTGCCAGAGAAAACGATACGATTTGGCGAAGGTCGTTCGAATTCCCTCAGCTCGCCTCGCTTCCAAGGGAAAAAACAAAGTTCCCAAAAAGGTATCGTTTTCTCGGACACCTCTGGGTTAGGGTACCCCCAACGAAGCGGATCACCCCTCCGCCGGTCCCCTCAAACGGCGCCTTCCGGGCATCCCCGGAGGGAAAAAACAAAGTTCCCAAAAAAGTATCGTTTTCTCGGACACCTCTGGGTTAGGGTCGTCCCACTCGGCTCTACCCCCCCGGCAGTAGGTTCCTTTCCCTTCCCGGGCCGGCCCTTGGCGGCCGGTCTCTAGCAGTCCCCTTTTCTCAACTCGGGCTTAAAGCCGCCCGGAGGGATTTCCCTTCCGGGCCTTCTCCTAGGAGGCGCTCTATGAGCTCCCGTGCGACAGCTGTATCCACCCCGTCCACTCCGCCCCCGTCCCCCATCCCCGCCGGCCTCAAGGCGGAACGGATCCAGCTCCGGCAACTGCCCGGCTGGACCCTCTCGACCAACCGGCGAACGCTCAAGCGGGCGTTTCGCTTCTCCACCCAAAAGGAGGCGCTCGCCTTCCTGCAACTCGCCCTCGCAACCGCCGAGCTTGCGCCCGGCGGCCGGCGCCACCCGGTTTTCAAGCTCCGCGGCGAGGTGGTGACGATCGCCCTGCCGGCACGCGGCCCGGAAGTCACCGCCGCCGACCTCGAGCTTGCGCGGTCGGTCAGTCTCTCGGCCTGAATTCGAACCCCTGCAGCAGGAAACCCACAACCGTGCCTTGATGGCCCACGAAAGGAGAACAAGCCATGAAAGACAGCTCGTATGCCGACAAGATCAACCACTGGCAAATCACCGTCCAGAACATCGAGGAGGCGGTGCCCAACATTCCGGGGATCGATCCGCCGTTCACCGATCTCCGACAGAAGGTCACCGACCTGCGCGCCGCGCACGACAACGCCCAGATGCTGCGCGGCAAACTGCGGGAGGCGGTGGTCCTGCGCCGGCAGCTCGACCGGGAGACGCGCCGCTCGGCGCGGCGGCTGGCGGCGGTCGCCCGGGGTCACCTCGGCTTCAACAACCCGGTGCTCGAAAGCTTCAACATCCGCGCCGAGGGGACCCGGGTGCGCAAAACGGCGGCCCTCACGAAGTCGGAGGCACCCGCCGGCACGGCGGCCTGATTCTGAAGTAGGCCCATTGCGCGGCAGTCGACCGGGGGCTTCCGCGCGAGTTTCAACACCGTAAGGTCGGTCGGACGGGCAGGGGGTGCGCACCCCCTCCTTTCCGGATTCCGCCCTCATCTGCCCTAGGTCGAAAATGAAAGTGACATATATCATTAGGTGACAACGTCGCCGGAAGTGGCTACACTCGACTCTCCCAGCCTGCAGGAGGAGTCGGGAAGGGTTTAAATGCGCCGAAAAGAGAAATCGGAGACACATTCATAAAGCGACGACGTATGTGCCACCGCGTTCCGGGCAAGATCGACAACCCCTAAGACCAACGACTCCGCACTCAAGGCGGGCACATGAAGAGAAACGAGCTCTACAAGTCTCGAAAGACATACCGCAGGAGCGTTGGCGCCTATGGCCAGCTCCAACAGGCATTGAAGGCCATACGGCGGGCTGCAGTGGGAGTGCCGCAAATGCAACAGGCACTCAACCGCCTCCAAGAGGCCGACAAGGCATTGAAAAAGCTGGGCGATGCGGTCGCTTACGTGATCGAAACGGCCGACGAGTTGGAGGAGCAGAAGGACCGTTGCGAGTCGTTCCGTCGGCAGGCGGAGGCGGAGGGGATTTCCCTACGCTACGACCGGCCGGCGGCGAACGACGATGCTGCCTCGGACACCGCCTCGCATTCCGAGGACGACGACCCCGAGATTTGACTCGGTGCCGCACCGAATAGGTTCATTTGTATAGGAGTCCAGGGCATGAGCGAAGGGTCGAAGACGTGGGATCCAGATGACTGGGAAGCGCCCGACGCTGGGTTGGATCTGGCCTGCCAGCTCCAGTCGCTCGCCGCTCTGCTCGAAAACGGCGCCCAGCAGCAACCTCCGGACCGGGCGGACCGGCTCCTGGAACTCGCGAGGTTCGCCACATACGCCGGCTGGGAGCTGGAAGCACTCCTCATCGACCCCACCGAATTCGCCGAGGAGTAGGCCCAGGGCTCCTCTCCATTCACCCGTTCAGTCGTCACCTTTCTTGATCGATCGGTATTTCGCCAGCGCAGAGGCGGCGAACCGATAGGCGGTCTCGACCTCGGCGGCGTACCCCAAGGCAAGGACATAGCGCTCTAGCCCGACGCCGGCGCTCTCGAGCAGAGCGGCGAGTGCGTCCGGCCCTTCCCCGCCGATCGAAAGCAGGCTCTCCTGAACCGAGGCGAAGCGGCCTGCCTCGGTCCGAAGGGCGGCGTAGGCCTCCTCCCGGGTGGCGCCGCTCATTTCGAAAAAGAGCTCGGCTTGCGACTTTCTGTCCGTACTCGGCCTCTCTGCCCCGGGGCGGCGGATCTGCTCGCGGGCGGCGCGCACCGCCCGCTTGAGATCGGTGGCCGGCACCTCGAAGAGCGCCGCGACGTGAAGAATGGTCCTGCAATGCGCCTCCAGGGCCTGCTTGTTGCCGGGTGCGGGCGCAATTTCGTCACAGCACGCCCGGCGCTCCACAGGGGCGGGGCGCCAGATCCCCTCCTGCCAATCGCCCATCGGGCTCTCGCTACGCGCCTCGCGCTGGAGATAGGTTTCGACCGCCTGGTCCATGCGTCCGGCGTCACCGGCCGGCGGCGCGACCCCGGCGGACGCGCCGGAAGACCGTTCAACGGCAGGGATTGCAACCATCGCTCGACTCCTTCTCTTGTGATCCCGTGGCCAAGGAAGTCACATGACCTGACCAGGATTGGAAGACACTACACCTACTCACACCTGGAAGGTGTCCAATGGTCGGTAAAGCGTGACTTGGGATGCGACATACGCCCCTGCCGGGATCTCAACGCAATTCCAGAGGGCACGAAGGCGGGCGCATCGGCCTGTGCGCGGATCATATCTAAAAGTGTCGAAAATGAGAACCAAAAAATCTCTCACTGAAAATTTTTAGCGTTCCTGGGAACGAATGCGCCCAGAGCGGCGCTTCCGCGCTCTCATCTTCCTCGAACCGAAGCGGCCAGGCCGCCCAACCCTCGGATCCCTCGCTCTCGCTCGGGATGACGGCGGGGAGGCCATGGCCTGCGGATAAACTGCTTGTGCCATGCGCCACTACACTCACCTTGTGCGTCTCCCGTTGACCGTCGGCTGTGCGCCCCACGGGGAGGCCCGCGAATGAAGCCGGCCGAACCCCGAAGTACGCGCGCAGGTGGAGGGGCTGGAGAGGGACCAAGTCGGGGCCCATGATCTGGCCCATGATCCCGTGCCCCCTGTGGAAATGGAGATCCTCGACGCTTGCACCGCAGAACCGCGGAGCGCTTCCGAACTCCTTGAGCTGATGGGTTACGCCTCGCGAACAGGCACTTTCAAACGGTCGCTCGCAAACCTCCTCTCGCTCTCCTTCGTAGAAATGACTCTTCCAGAAAAACCGCGCAGCAAGAAGCAGCGCTATCGAATTACAGGGCTAGGGATCGACGCCCTAAGGCGCGCGAAGGAGATGTCGCCTTAGGCTTCAAGCGGGTTTCCGGAAGGCGTCGGCGCTTTCGCGCTCCTATCGTCCTCGAACCGAACGACCAGCGGCTGAGTGGGCTCCCAGCGCTTGGAGAAGCGCTCTCGCTCGGGATGACGGCGGGGAGGCCATGACCTACGGATAAACTGCTTGTGCCATGCGGCGCCGCACCCACCTCGCGCTCCTCCTTTTGATCGTCGGCTGTGCCTCGGCTCGGACGCCTGCTCCGGCTCCGGCTTCCGAGCGAAGCGAAGCGGCGCTCGCGCGGAAGGTGGTGACGGAGGGGCTGTCGTTCGACGAGACCGAACGGCTCGCCGTCGCTTGGGGGCTCGTGCCACGGTCGAGCGCGGGGCGCCATCTCGATCGGGCGGCGCCGGGCGCTCTGCGGTTCGACGACGACTGGACGCGGGAGATCGCGGCGTCGGTCTATTCGCTGCCGTCGAGTTTCTTCTCGGCCGCCGAGGCGAAGGCTTTCCTCGCCGGGGTGCATGCCCTGGCGCCGAAGCGACAGATTCTGGTGCTCGCCGACCCGGCGATGCGGGAGGCGCTGGCGCCCCTACCAGAGGTGCGAACTCTGCCGACGTTCGGACGCCCTTACTCCCCCTGGCCGCGCGATCCTTTGAGCTTGACCCGCCGGGCGGACGGCGGGCTGGCGGTGCTGATCCGTCCCAATCTGCAACGCGGACGCGAGGAGGACGCCGACCTCGGCCGGGCGTTGATCCAGACCCTCCCCGCGGATCTCGACCGCCGCTTCAAGCAGCCCGTTTGGACCGTGGCGGGCGTGCCGTTCCACAACGGGCAGGCGTTGATCGCCCCGCAGGCGGTCTGGATCTCGATCCATACGCTCGAACCGCGCGTCCTCGAAATCCTCGGGGTATCCCGGATTCCGGTCGACACCTTCGGCACCGCCGCCGGGATCGATCGCTACCTCGCCGCGGCTCGGCGCGCCGCCGACGAGTTGGGCGCCCTCTACGGCCGGCCGGTGCGTTTCGTTCATCCGCTCCCCGACCGCGGCGAACTGGAGGCGCGGATCGGTCTGCTGCGGGCGATCGGCGGCGGCGCGGGAACCGATCTCGATTCGATCGTGACGCTCGTGCCCCGGATGCCGGGAAAATCTGATTCGCCGCTCGTCGCCTTCGTGGCCGACGTCGCGGCCGGCGCGGCGCTGCTCGGCCGGCTTTCGCCCGCCGATCTCGCCGCGGCGAAAGCGGCGTACGGCTTTTCGCCCAGCGTCGACGTTGCCACCGTCTTCAAATCGGGACTCGAAACTCCCGCCGCGCGCGGCCTCGCGGCGTTTCTCGATGCGATCGCCCGCCAGCTCGCCGACGAGAAGATGGAGGTTCGTCGGCTGCCGATACTCTTCGCGCCTTTCGCCGCCCTCGTCCGGGCGGACGAGCTGCCGGAGGGCGGAACGTTCCTGATCGGTTGGAACAACGCGGTGCTCGAAACCCGCGGTGGCGATCTCCGCGCCGAAGCATTCGCCAGCGGCCTGCCTACGACCGACCGGGAAGCGGTCGCCGCTTACGCCAAGGCGGGCGCCCGGCTCACCTTGCTGCCCGCTCTGCCGATGAGCGTGATCCGCGGCGGCGGCTACCGGTGCGCTTCAAACCACGTGCGGGAGTGAGGGCTGAGGCGGCAGCCGCTTCCGTTTACGAAGCCTGAGAGAGCAGGCGGCACCTTTACAAACAGCAGAAGATGAGGTCAGAGAAGAGTGCTGGCGGGGGGGCGAGCGGTTGAGCGTCCGCGGATCGTTCAAGAAGAGGCGGGGCGTCTCCGCAGCGGATTTCCGTAAGGTGGCAACCTTCATATCGACCTCCCGTGTGAGCCTAAAGTTTCGGGCGGATCTAGAGGTGCCCGGCTCTACTTCGGAATCACGCCAATCGTCTCCAGCCACCGCTCGGCGAGCTTCGGCCATTCGGTGATGGGCGCTTCGGTCGGCCTCAGCGCGAATGCATGTCCACCTTTCACATACACGTGCAGCTCCGCGGGAACGCCCGCCTTCTGGAGCGCCGCATAGTAGACGAGCGAGTTTTCTATCGGATCGACCGGATCATCTTGCGCCTGAACCAAGAACGTGGGCGGCGTATTGGGGGTGACTTGAATGTCCGGGTTGAGAACGAAGTCTTTCTCGGGCACCGCGAGATGTCCCGGATAGAGAGCCATCGCAAAATCCGGGCGGCAGCTCTCTTGGTCGGCGGCGTCCACGGCGGGGTAGAGACGCTTTTCAAAATGGGTGCTTATCGCCGCGACCATATGACCGCCGGCGGAAAAGCCCAGCACGCCGATCTTTTTCGGATCGACATGCCATTGCGCGGCCTTCGAGCGCACCAGCCCCACCGTCCTCTGCGCGTCCTGTAACGCCGTCCGGCAATCCCGATACGGCCCCACCTTCGCGCACGGCACGCGGTATTTCAGCAGCACGCACGTGATCCCCTTGGAGGTCAGCCAATCACAGGCCTCCGAGCCTTCCAGGTCGATGGCTAAAACGTTGTAGCCGCCGCCGGGGAACACGATGACGGCAGCGCCCGTGTTGCGCCCTTTGGCTGGGTAGACGGTCATCGTGGGTAGCGAAACCTTATCGACATAGACCCACGGCCTGCCGCCCACCAGATGCTGGTTCCCCTTGGCGTCCACCACCGGTCCCGCAACCTCGGGTCCATCGAGAACCCGCGCATCCGGGACCACCCCCGGCCAGATCGGAACTTGCGTATGACCAGGCGACGGCTGCCAGGCCGCCTGCTTCGCGCACAGCCGGGACTCCCCCGCCGCGAAGGCCAAAAGGGTTAGAAGAAAGATTCCCGTTGGGCACCTAAATTTCATTCGTGTTTCTCCTCCGGCAGCCTTCCACCCGATGTAGAGACGTCCCCAGTACCCAACCACGATCCTATCCGGGTGCTGGCCGAGGAATCAGGTGAGTTCCGGGTAGCGTCCGACAAACCGGGTCCAGGAGTCATCCAGGCCGAAGCGCTCGATGAGGCTCGCTACGACACTCCTGTCGAGGGCAGCCTCGTTGAGCAGACGCGACACGCGCTCGACCCAGAAGATCGCGCCGACGGCACCACCGATCGCGTATTTCTCGATGATGCCGCGCGCGACCAGGTCGTTCAAGACTTCGAGGGTAGCTTCCATACGATTCGGCCCGGAAGCCCCCGCGAGCGTAGGATTCCATCGGCTCGTTTCTGCATCGTGATGAGCATCTCGATCTTTTCGTGGAAAGGTCGGCGCGCCAGTTCCTTCCGTCGCAGTTCCTTCGCGCGGTAGATCTGTTCGAGCACCGAAGGGTCGATCGCCATGGGCCGAAATTTAGCACAGCGGCTGCATGGAGAACCTGGTTGCGTTGGGGGCGCCCCTCTCCCGGGCGAGTGCGGAGGGGAGAGGGGCCAGTGTGAGGCGGCAACGCGATTCGCCCTCGTGATCGCTCGGCGTAGAGGGTAGAGACGTCCCCAGTACCCAACCACGATCCTATCCGGGTGCTGGCCGTCGGGGCGTCTCCGATTTGGCAAGGCGGCTATCCGGGTGCATTACGTGACCTCCCCGAACGGATGTCCTTTCTTGTCCGTGGCGCCCGTGGTTAGAAGAGCCCGGCGGCGCCGCTTACTGGTACGTCACAACGAGCTGCGGACGGTTGCCGGAGGTCGAGTTGTCGCCCGAGTAGTAGCCGATGTAGTCGTTGCCCAGGTCGTCGTTGTCGTCGAGGTTGAAATAGACCCGGAACTGCGTCGTGCCGGTCTTGCCGATCGCGGCGAGCCCGGAAGAGTTGAGGTTGCCTTCCGACCAGGTTCCGTTCGAGGCGGCGTTGGACAGGCTCGTCGCCTGGATGACCGTGGCCGTGGCCTGGAAGTCGCCCGTCTGGAGAGTGGTCGAGCCCGAGAAGCTGCCCGTCTGCTCGTCGACCCAGCAGGTGCCGTGGGTGGAAAACGGGCTCGTGCCCGAGACCGTGCCGCGGCGCAGGCGCAGGGTGGCCGAAAGAATCGTCGCGCCATCGGGGATCGGCGATGTGTCGAACGAGACGATCGCCTTGTACTGCCGGTCCTGGTTGTTGTCGCCCGCCCGCAGGGCGCTGGTCGTGTTGGCGGTGGCGTCGATCGAGCCCCCGGCGTTCGAGGTCTCGCTCGATTCGAGCACCCAGCCGTCGCTGGCGGCGACCGAGGTGTAGGTGACGACGGTGGGCGGAACGACCGGCGTGGCCGAGGCCTCGTTCGAATTCGCCCCCTCGCCCTGCGCGTTGGTCCCCGTCACGACGTAGTAATAGGGGGTCCCGTTGGTCAAGCCGGTGTCGGTGGTGCTCGTCCCGAGGACGTTGCTCTGGACCAGCGTGTAGGGTCCGGTGCTCGCCGTACCGCGATAGACGTTGTGATGGGTGGCGCCGCTCGCCGCCGTCCAGGAGAGAGCGACCTGGCCGTTGCCCGCCGTGGCGGCAAGGCTGCTCGGCGCGCCCGGCACGGCGCTGCAATACTGCGTCTGCTTGCCGATCACGGCGTACGGGCAGGCGGCCTGTTCGAGCAGGTAGAGAACCGCGGCGCGGTTGCGGGCGGTCTCGGTCGGGATCACTTCGTCCGCGGGATAGAAGCCGGGCGAGGAGCCGACCGGATACATCTCGAAGGTGTAGGTGAAGATCCGGTGGACGCCGTAGAGCCAGTCGTTGATCGTGCCGTCGGTGACGTACAGGTCGAAGAGCTGTTGCGCCGTGTAGCCGTTGGTGGCGGCCATCGCCTGGCCCATCGTCACGAAGACGTCGTGATCGTCCTGGGTCATGTCGGCCGGCACGTCGGTGCTGGTGTAACCGTAGGGCCACATCACCAGCTCGCCGTAGGTGTGGAAATCGATCGCGGAGGTGATCTGCTGCACGCCGCCGATCACGCGGCTATCGACGAAGTCGCGGATCGCCGAGGTCTCGGGCGCCGAGAAGGCCGACGGCCCGCGATAGGTGGTGCTGCTCGTCGAGCCGCTGCTGCCGCCGCAGCAACCCCACTTGTAGCCGAAGTTGCGGTTCAGATCGGTGCCAACGTTGCTCGTGCCGGCGTTCGGCTGGCGGTTCTTGCGCCAGGAACGGTAGCTGCCGGTCGCGATGTCGTACTCGCCGCCGTCCGGATTGGCGTCGAAGACCAGGTAGATCTCGCGGTTGTCGACCAAGTTGGTGATCTGGGAATCGACGCCGTACTCGTCGGTGAGCATCTTCAAGGTATAGAGCCCCATCTCGACGGTCAGGTGCTCGCGGGCGTGCTGGTGATGGGTGAAGAGCACCTCGGGCTCGGCCTCGTCAGTACCCACGTTGTCGGAGATCTTGACCAGCCAGAGCGTGCGCCCTTCATAGGCCAGGCCGATGCTGGACAGGGCGACGATGTCCGGATGATCGAACGCGGCCTGTTGCAGCTCGGCCACCATCTCGGCGTAGTCGTGATAGTTCGAGTCGGCCGAGGGAAAGATGTCAAAGGGCGGCGTCGGCATTTGGAAGCTCGCGATCTTCAGACCCAGGCCCGCCAGGGTCTTGACCTCTGAGCTCGTGGCATCGACCAGGACGTAGTCCTTGCCGACCTCGAAGATGTCCACGCCGGTGCCGGCGATGGCGTTACGGGTTTTGAGGTCGGAGACGTTCGAGATCTTGTAGGTGGCGGGTTTCTCGAACGGCTGGGCGGTGGCGGAAGTCGCCAGGCCGAGCCCGAGCAGCAGCAATAGTGCAAGCGTAAGTCCCTGGTTTTTCAAGGGGGTTCGTTCCTTTCGGTCAGGTGACGATTTCGCACGGCAGAGCCAGCTCGAGCGAGAGCCACGGGGTTTCGGTTTCCTTTGCTCACGTTAGCGCCTGCGATGGCGCTTGACCATCCTCTCTACCGATGATTTTTTGGGGCCTCGGCCTCCTCTCTAGAGAGGAGGCGGTCCCCCAAATATCCTCTCTAGAGAGGATGTTCATACCCGCACTCGGGTGCTAACTTGATTTGGCAAACCAATACACAGGTGCGGCAAAGATTCAGCGTCGCCGTATCCGTTCCGGCCCTTTGAAAGGAGCCTGATCATGAAAATCAGAGTTACGTGCGGTACCACTTTGTTCACCCTCTTCGCTCTCGTCACACCCGCCTTGGCCGCCAAAGTCGCGATCTGTCACGTCCCGCCGGGCAACCCGGCCAATTCCCACACCATCAGCGTCAGCCAAAACGCCGTGCAGGCCCACTTGAACCACGGCGATTTCCTGGGCGAGTGCTGCCCTTGTTGGGAAGCGTCGGAGCTCCAGAGCGTCACCGCGGAGAATCAGCTCGATCCCGGTTTTTTCTCGTGTTCTACCTCTTTCTTCGGGTCGACGGGTGCCGTCATTCAGAACATCCCCGGATCCACGCCCGATGAAGAAGGAGGTTTCGGAGTCGCCACGGACGGCGAAACCGGTGCGTGCTTCACCCGCGACCTGCCGCCGCTCTTCCTGGCGATCACGCTGCAGCAAGCCGAGGGTTGCGTACAGGCGATCCGCAGTCGGTGCGAGGCCATCGGGACTCCCATTCCCTGAGCCGGCAGCTTTTGATCGAGAGGCTGTGACGCGCGGAGCTTGCCGCACCAGCCCTCACCCCCTCGGTCCCCGGGGGTGAGGGCCGGTTACGGCTGTGTCTCCCCCGCCGGGATCGGCGTGCTGCAGTTGCCGTGGTACATCTTCACCGGCCCTGCGCACTGGTGGTAGACGTCGAAGACGCTTTCGTATCCTTTGTCTTTCCACCAGGTGCAGAGCTGGCGGTTCCAGGCGCAATCGAGCTTGTAGAACAGCTCTTCGTGCTCCAGGGCGAGGAGGGTGTAGAAGTCCTGGTCGCCCAGGTGGCCTTTGAAATGGTATTTCTCGACCAGGGCGGCGACGGCTTGCGGTTCCAGCGCGTGGTTGAAGACATCGGACTTGCGGAGCTTTCCCAGGTCGAGCAGCGTCGCTCCGGCATTGAATCCTTGGAAGCCCTCTGGCCGCGGCGAGCCGAGCCGGGTTCCGGGATGCTCGTCGCGGTATTTCCACAGCACGTGCCGGTAGACCGGCTGCAGCTCCGGCCCCAGGCCGATCAGGTTGTCTTTGCCGAAGCGGTCGAACTCCTCAAAGAGCAGGTAGAGGTTGTCCTCGAAGCGGACGTCGAAATCGAGCTTCGCGATCCGCTCGATCTCCGGCAAGAGGCGGTGCATGCCGAGCGAGAGGAAGAAGATCGAATCGTTGTAGTAGGAGCCCTTGCCGGAGCTGAAATGCTTCTGCATGTCTTCCACGATGGGGAAGATTTTCGCCGTCCACTCGTCCTTGTCGTGGAACACGAAATGGACGCCCGGTCGCGCGTACTTCTCGAGGAACTTTTCCCCGTACGTCTTGCTCCCCGGGTCGGCGACGAAGTGCAGGGTGAGCTGCGCGCCCGGCGGCAGTTCGAGGTGGCGGAAGAGCGATTCGATGCAGATCGAGAACTTGGCTTGGAGGTCGGGCTTCTTGTCGACGTTGGTGAACAGGAAGAGCGCATGGAGGTCTTCTGGCGCGTCTTTTGCCGGAGACAGCGGCGGAGAAAGGGCGACGAGCCGCGGATCGGGCTGGGGCGCGAACTTCTGAAGCGACGCGTAGTCCCGCAGCAGATCCAGCCAGTAGCGGCGGACGTGCTCCAAGGTCAGGTGTTTTTCGATGAAATCCCGGCCGTTCTTGGCGATCCTCCGCGCCCGCGCATCGTCGGCGCGCAGCGATTCCACGGTGCGCGCGGCCTCGTCAGGGTCGAGGCTCAACGGGACGTAGTCCTCGCCGGGGACGAGCTTGGCGTAGAAGAACTCCACCCACCGGGGATCGACGTAGAAGACCAGCCCGCCGCAGGCGAGGACGTTCTTCAGGCGGAAGCTCGCGGCCACGCCGTCGAAGTTCAGGAGGTAGCGGTAGGCGCAGTGGTCGCGCGGCGATACGGTCTCGGCCGGCGCGAGCTTGAGCGTCTGGGTCACGTAGTCGGTCTGCTTCTGCGACTGGTTCAGGGTGTAGCGGACGTCCCAGAGGTCCGGATGCTTTTGCGCGTAGAGGACATAAGGGTCGCGGGTCTCGTTGGTGCGCGAGCCGCGGAAGAAGACCGCCGGTTTCTTCTTTTCCCAGGGGATGGCGTCCCCGGCGTCCAGCAGGTCGCGGCGGGTGAGATCCCAGCGCCAGTCCGGAATCACCTGAAGGGCCGGCCCGCCTTCCCAGAACGCCCAGGCGGGATACAGGATGTCGGCGTGCTCGGACGGGATCTTGGAAAAGGAAAAGACCGGCAGCGGGCTGCGGGTTGTGGTGACGGGAAAGTCCTGAACGTTGACCAGAAACTCCACGTCCGGCAGCTCCGGCGCGACTCCTAAGAGAAAGTGCTCGATGCCCGCGCAGCGCGCCGGGATGTAACACTTCTCGTCACGGTAGAGGTGCCCGGCCCGGATCTGATACTTGACCAGCGGCCGAGGCAGCGCGCGCGCCTGGTCGAGATCCCCGCGGCGGATGCCCGTCTGGCGCCAGGGCGCGAGCTGTGCCGCGGCAACGTCTGCATAGAAGTCGGGGTCGTCGACACCAGCCGTGATCAGCGGGCTCACCTTGCCGCACTCGCTCAGCCCGGCCACCGCCGCGAGGTTGCTCTCGACGGACTGCCGCAGTGCCTCCGGATCGGGATCGAAGACGTGGGCGGCGAAGGCGTCGTAGAGCGCCCGGAAGGTCGGCTGCTTGTCGCCATGAAACGTCTGGCGGTTACCGTGGACGACCGAGACGCCGTTCTCTTCCGCGGCCTTGCAGTTGCTGCCGTACGTGCAGTGGTCGGGCCGGAAGTTCCAGTCGCACGAGAAGGTGGAAAGCATCTCGGGCGACTCGGCGAAGAAAATGTTGATCAGATCCTGATCGCCCCAGGGGATCTCCGTGTACTGCTTTCGATAGGCGAGCATCCGCTCGCGCCAGTGGGCCTCGCGCATCTTCTTGAGGTCCATCAGCATGACGCCGGAGTTGACGCCGAGCGGCTGGACGTAGGGGTGTTTGGCGAAGCGTTTGTACCAATTAAGCGCCGCGACCTCGCCCTCGGGCGCCAGGGCGGCGAGCTGCGCGGGCTCGAACCGGTCGAACCGGCGCCAGAGGTCGTCGATCGGGCGCAGGAACAGAATGTCGGTATCGACATAGAGCACGCGGTCGGTGCCTTCGATCAGATAGGGATAGAACAGCCGCTCGCTGGCGCAAGGCTTGAACAGGCCGCGCCAGGTCTCGGCGTTTTCGACCCCCGGGTAGCTGATCGGATACAGCTTCCAGGCGATCTTCTTGCGCACCGCCGCGGGCCAGGCCTCAAGCCGTTCCGCAAAGCGGGGGCGCAGCTCGTCGTCGGCGAATATGTGAAAGGTGAGATGGCCGCCGGCCGACCGCGCGGCCGACTGGAGCATGACCAGGGCCTCGTCGAGCCGGTCGCCGCAGGCGGTGACCGCGAGGTGGATTTCCGCAGGGCTCCCCGGTGCCGCGGCCGTCGCGGACATTGCGGCCCCCGCGGCCCCTGCGGCCCCTTCGGTCAACGCCTGGAGCGCGAGCGGCAGGAGCAGAATGGCGAGACGATTCATGGCAGGGCTCCTTTAGAAAGGGCGGCGACGCGAAAGAGCCGCCGGAGAGGTTCCTCCGGCGGCGGCGATTCTTCCTGCGCTCTGCTTCTATTTCTTCTTCTTCGCTCCGGCGAAGCAGAGGATGTTGTCGACAATGCAGCCGCCGTCCGAGGTCTCGCAGTTGGTGCCGGTGAATCCGGGCGGGCAGGAGCAGGTGTAGCCGTTGACCGTGTCCTCGCAGGCCCCCCCGTTCAGGCACGGGTCGGAGGCGCAGTCGTCGATGTCGGTCTGGCAGTTGGTGCCGGTATACCCGGGAAAGCACGCGCACGTGTAGCTGTTGATCCAGTCGATGCAGTCCCCGAACAAGCACGGGTTGGATTCGCACTCGTCGATCTGGATCTCGCAGTGGGCGCCGGTAAATCCGGGCTGGCAGGCGCAGGCGGGGGTCCCCGATACGTCGTTGCAGGCCCCCCCGTTCTGGCACAGGAAGGTGTCGCACGGGCTGGCGTCGGGTGTCTGGCAGTTGGTGCCGCTATACCCGGGAGGGCAGGTGCAGGTGTAGTCGTTGACCTGGTCGTTGCAAGTCCCCCCGTTCAGGCACGGGTCGGAGGCGCAGTCGTTGATGTTGGTGTCGCAGTTGGTGCCAGTGTACCCGGGAGGGCACACGCACGTGTAGCTGTTGATCCCGTCGATGCAGTCCCCGAACACGCACGGGTCGGAGGCGCACTCGTCGATGTCGACGTCGCAGTGGGCGCCGGTAAATCCGGGCTGGCAGACGCAGAAGGGGTTCCCCGATGTGTCGTTGCAGGTCCCGTGGGCGCACACGAAGGTGTCGCACGGTGTGGAGGTCGACTCGCAGTTGCCGTTGCCCGGGTTGCAGCTCTCGTCGGGCCCGCAGGCGACCGGCGGGAAGACGCAAGCGCCGGTGAGCGGATCGCAGGAATCGACCGTACACAGGTTGGTGTCCGCGCAGGTCTTCGGCGCGCTCGCGCAGCCGGTCGCGGGGTTGCAGGTGTCGGTCGTACACTTATTGCCGTCGTCGCAGTTGACCGGCGGATGGGTGTTCTTGCAGTTCTCGTTGGCATCGCAGGCGTCGATGGTGCAAGCGTTGCCGTCGTCGCAGAGCTGGCCGCAGTGCGCGGCGCACTCGCCCGCGATGTCGCCGTGGCCAAGATGGGCCGACAGCGCGTTCTCGCTGATGGTGATGGTGTGGAAGTTGGAGGGGTTGCCCGGCGGGATGTGGCACACCTTTACCTTATTGTTCCCGGCCGTGGCGGCCCCGGCGAGCAGCAGGAAGAGGGCGCAGGTTAGAAGGCCTGTCAGGGTCGTTCTACTTCTCACGATCGGATCTCCTTGTTCAAACAGTTTGAGGGTCGGCTCGGGTCCCGGCGGGACGCGAACCTTGATGAAGCGAGCAAGTTGTGCCTCGTAGGGGCGGCCCTACAGAACCGTCAACTTTGACGAGGTCTTGGCGCATCAAGAGAGGGCTCCTTTGAAGGGCGGCAGCCCGAGGACCGGCGGCGCGGCTTTCTCTTCCATGGGCAGCCCCTCGCGGGCCATCGCGGCGAAGCCGAGCGCTCCCCACACCGCGAGGCCCCAAGGGATCAGCAGGGCGAGCGGCCCCTGCCCGGGCAGCAGGTGCTCGGCCAGGCGGTAGAGGCTGACGCCGGCCGCCGGCGCGAGGAAGCCGCGTAGGCCGCTCAAGGAACAGCTCAGCGCCATGTAGTGGGCGGCCTTTTCCGGCGGCGCGAAATCGTGATGCCCCACGTGCCAGGTGAGCGAGCCGCCGGCATAGGCGACTCCGAGCAGCGCCGCCCCCAGCCATAGCCAAGGCTCGGCGCGGAGGGCCAGGCCGGCGATCGAGAAGGCGAGCGCGGCGGCGTAGGACCCACTGTGGAAGGCGCGGAAGCGGACCACGTGCATGCGGGCGAGCCGGCGGGCGAAGAACGGCATGGCCAGCGGCACCACCGCCATCGGCAGGGCGGTGATCAGCAGCACCTGCTCGATGTGCGAGAGCGAAAAGCGATCCGCCAGGCAGATGAGCAACGGCGCCGGCACCATCTGGACCCCGAAATCGAGCACGAACATCCAGGAGAGGTAGCGGCGGAAGGGACGATCCTCGTGCAGGATGGCGCCGGCTGCGCGCAGGATTCGCGGTCGGCCCGGTCGGCCCGGTCGGCTCCCCGGCTCGTCCTCCCCAATTTCCGGGACAACCTCCGGGCCGATCTCCGGGACGACTTCCGAGCCGGCGGCGCGGGAGAGCGCGCGGTAGAGCAGAGCGCCGGCCAGGCCGAGCCCGGCGATCAGCAGGTAGAGCACCGGCAGGGCGGCCGGCAACCGGTCGGCGAGAAAACCCATCAGGGCGCCGGTCATGGCGACCGCCAGATAGTGGACCGAGACCACACGGCCCGCCAGGATGGCGCGCCGCTCGCGGTCGTAGCACTGCCGCCACACGGAAGTGCGCAGAGTGAGGACCCCCGCCCACAGCAGGCGCCCCGAGACCGCGCCGGTGACCACCATGGCGAGCCCGACGGCGTTTCGCGGGGCGGCGGCCAGCAGCAGCAGGCAGACCGCGCACAGCATCTGGAGCCCCACCAGCAGCCGCGAGGGCCGCCGCCAGCCCGCCGCCGCCCAGGCCAGGCTGGCGATGCTGGCGAACAATGGCGCGCCGACCAGCAGCGCCACCGAGTAGTCGAGGGCGAGGGGGCCGACCGCGTGGCGGTAGAACGTCTTGACCATGACGCTCACCACGCCGCCTTCCATGGCGCCCAGCGAGATGGCGAACAGCAGCCAGGCCGCCAGTTCTAGACGTTCGCGCCGCTCAGTCACCGGCGGTCTCCACGGCGACGAAGCCGGCGGCCCGCTGCGGCTTGAAGCGCTGGAGCGCCGCGTACTCCCGGAGCAGGTCCACCCAGTAGCGATCGACCTCGTCGAGGGTCAGCACCTTCGCCACGAACTCCCTGCCGTTGCCGGCGATGCGCCGGGCGAGGTCGTCGTGGGCGACAAGGTAGTCCAGCACCCGCTGGCCCTCGGCCGGGTCGAGCGACAGCGGCACGAAGTGCTTCCAGGGGACGAGCTTGTAGTAATAGAACTCCATCCACTCCGGCTGGACGTAGAGCAGCAGCCCGCCGCAGGCCATCATCATGCGCAGGCGGTGGGTGGAGCTGATGCCGTCGACGTTCAGGAGATAGCGGTAGGCGCAGTGGTCGCGCGGCGGCACCGGCTCGGCGACCTCGACCCCGAGCGCTTTGACCCGGGAACGCCCAGACCGGATAGAGAATGTCGCCGTGGGTGCGCGGCAGCTTGGAGAAGGAGAAAAGCGGCAGCGGGTCGGTGGCGCTCGAATTCGACCGGTCGTTCGGGTTCAAGTAGAAATCGACGTCGGGCACCAAGGGGGCCGCCTTGATCCGGAAATGCTCGAAGCCCGGACAGCGCTGCGGCGGCGAGCAGACCGGATCCCGATAGAGCTTGCCGCCCAGGATCTGGTAGTGGATCGTCGGAACCCCCACCTTGGCGGTGCGCGCAAGGTCTTCCGGCAGAATCCCCCGCTCGCGCCAGGGAGCAAGCTGCGCCACCGCCACGTCGTAGAACGCCCCGGTGCCCGCCGGCCGCTCGCCGAGCGAAGGCCAGCGCTCGATCTGCGCGGCGAGCACCGCGGCGAGCGGCTCGCGCAAAGGGGCGCACGGATCGGCCGGGTCGGCCACCGCGAAGCGGGCGCGTAGCGGCTCCAGCAGGTCGGTCCGCGGGTCCTCGCCGAAGGGATAGGCCTGGAAGGCTTCGTAGAGCGCCCGAAAGGTCGGCCGGACGCCGCGGCCGGCGTAGACCAGGCCGGGGGTGTCTTCTGGAGCCGCGCCCTGGCCCGGCGGGCAGGCATCGAGCCGCAAGCCCCAGGCGCTTGAGAGGGAAAGGAGCTTCTCCCTGGGAGCGGCGAGCGCCAGCGCGGCGGCGGTTGGCGGTTGCGCCCCCACGGTGCCGAGCGGGGGCTCGGCGCGC